>NZ_WTFM01000009.1:0-41331 GCF_022496715.1 Sphingomonas sp. SFZ2018-12 | reverse complement strand
GGCGGGATCGGCGCGCATGGCCCCGACGCCGCGCCCGCCACATCGGGCGCGCCACCGCCGTGTCCCGTTCATCGCAGAACCTGACGAGGTTCCGGACACGCGAGAATCGCGCCTCGCTCCCCCCCCCAAGCGCGCTTTCCGCAACGCGGGACCATAGGCAGCCAGCAGCCGGCCGCCCTCGAAGCCGTCAGGGTCGGCTCCGCAGATCCCGCCATTCACGTATGATTGCACCCGGCCGGGACTCGCTGACGGAACGTGTGCTTGACATGGCAGATGTCGTCACCGAAAACCGTGGCGCGGGCACTGCCTGGAGCACGCCGTCGATGCTCCGGTAGATCTGCCGACCGGCCATATGGGCATGAGATGCGGCCTCGTCCGGGTCGAGCACGGGCGCGAAGCAGGCGTCGGTTCCTTCCAGCAGCGCCGACCATTCATCACGGGTGCGTTGCCGGAACAGCGCCTCGAAACGCCGCCTGAGATCGGGCCAGCGCGCCGGATCGTAACCATCGGCGAAATCGGCATCGTCGGCGAGTCCCAGCTTCTCACGGAGCAGCGCATGGAATTTCGGTTCGAGCGAGCCGACCGAGACGAACCGGTCGTCCGCGCAGCGATAGGTCGCGTACCAGTGCGGCCCGTCGAGGATGCTGCGGCCCCGCTCGCTGACGAAATGGCCCGCCGCCTTCAGGCTGAGCAGCAGGTTCATCAGATGGGCGCTGCCGTCGACGATCGCGGCATCGACCACCTGTCCCCGGCCGGTCGAACGCGCGCTCAGGATCGCGGCGAGCAGGCCGACCGCGAGATAGAGCGCGCCGCCACCGAGATCGCCGACCAGGCTGGGAGGGGCCACCGGCGGCGTGCCGGGCTGGCCGGCGTACCAGAGCGCGCCTGACAGCGCGATATAGTTGATGTCGTGCCCGGCGGCCTGCGCCAGCGGACCGTCCTGTCCCCAGCCCGTCATCCGCCCGAACACCAGCGCCGGATTGCGGGCGAGGCAGACGTCGGGACCGAGGCCCAGCCGTTCCATCACCCCGGGCCGCATCCCCTCGATCAGGGCGTCGCCATGCTCGATGAGGTCGAGGACCGCTGCCACGCCGTCGGGCTGTTTCAGGTCGAGCTGGATGAACCGCTTGCCGCGGTCGAGAATCGACGCGCTGCCGAGATCGAGTGCGTCGGGATCGGGCGCGGGCCGGCCCACGACGACGACGTCGGCACCAAGATCGGCAAGCAGCATGCCGCAGAACGGCGCGGGACCGATCCCGGCAATCTCGACGATCCGCACGCCCGCGAGCGGCCCGTGATCCCTCATGCGCCATCCTCTCCCTTGATAGGCTCCAGGCCGGATCGTGGCACGATTCCGTGTCGGCCGAACATGAAGAACAGGAATATCGCGCGACCGAAATGCATTGGACAAGTCGGCCGCGCTTTCCGATCTACGCTCAATAAAATGCCGGTTACGGCGTGCGTGGAGAGGCCCGATGGCGCATATCCTGACCTGCCCGATCTGCCGTGTGCAACCCCGCGCCGCTGCCGCTCGGGAGCATGGATGATGGAGCTGCGCACCCAGCTTCGACGCGCGGCCGCCTATTTCGCGAACCGCGAGGCGCTGGTCCACGGCGATCGTCGCTTCACCTTCGCCGAAGCGTGGTCGCGCGGGGTGCGGCTGGCGAACGCGCTGGCCGATGCCGGCCTCCAGCCCGGCGACAGGGTCGCGACGCTCGAGAAGAATTCGGTCGAGGCGGTCGATATCTTTCTTGCCGCGGCGATCGGCAACTTCGTTCGTGTGCCGCTTTATGCGCGAAACCGGCGCGAGTCCCACGATCACATGATGCGTCACACCGGATGCCGCGTGGCGCTGGTCGACGAGGCGCTGTTGCCTGAGATCGCCGGGCTGGACTCGGAGGTGCCGGGCCTCGACCGCCTGATCGTGCGTGATGCGCGCTACGAAAACTGGCTCGCGCAGGCATCGGACATCGATCCCGATCCGGCGATCGCGCCCGACGACATCCTTGTCATCCGTCACACCGGCGGCACCACTGGCGCGCCGAAGGGCGTAGCCTATACCCATCGTTCCTGGATGACGATCTGCGGCGGATTCCAGGCGGTCGGCCCACGACCGGAACCGGGCGCGACGGTATTGCACGTAGGCCCGCTGTCGCACGCCTCGGGCTTCATGTTCTCGCCCTATTGGGCGATCGGCGGGCGCAACGTCATGATGGAGGCGTTCGACCCTGAAGGCTTCCTCGATATTCTACAGCGGGAGGAGGTCGGTTACGCATTCGTCGCCCCGACGATGCTCAACGCCGTCGTCCATCACGGCAACCCGCATGGGCATGCCTTTCCGAAGCTGAAGTGCCTGCTCAGCGCCTCAGCCCCGATCTCGGAGGCGACGCTACGCAAGTCTTGCGAGATCTTCGGCGACGAGGTGCTACACTCGGCGTACGGACAGACCGAGATATTGCCCGTCACGTCACTCGGGCCGAGAGAATGGTTCGGCCGGACCGAAGGGTCGACACCGCTTCAGTCGGTGGGTCGGGCGATGCCGTTCGTCGATCTGGAGATCCGCGATGCGGACGGGCGCGTGCTCGGACCCGACGAGCCGGGAGAGATCGTCGCAAGGTTCGAGAACGGCCAGATGCAGGGCTTCTGGAACGATCCCGAGGAGACCGCGCAGCGCATGGTCGACGGCTGGGTGAAGACCGGCGACGTCGGCCGGATCGACGCCAACGGCTTCCTCTATCTGCTCGATCGCGCCAACGACCTGATCGTGTCGGGCGGGTACAATATCTACCCCGCCGAGATCGAGAACGTGATCGCCGATCACCCGCTGGTGATCGCCGCCGCCGTGTTCGGCATCCCGCACGAGAAATGGGGGGAGACGCCGCTCGCGCGGGTCGTCGTCGCGCCGGGCACGGTGATCTCCGAACAGGAGATCACCGATCTCGTCAGCCGGCGGCTGGGGTCGTTCAAGAAGCCCGGGCAGGTCGTCTTCACCACCGATCCTCTGCCGCTGAGCAACGTCGGCAAGGTGCTGAGGTCGAAGCTGCGCGAGCCCTATTGGGCCGGCCATGCCAGCCGGATTTCGGGCGCATGACCGCCGACCGTCCCGCCGCATCCCCCGTCACCCCCATGGAACATGCCATCCCGTTCGAGACCATTGTCGTCGAAAAGCGCGGCCCCGCCTGCTGGGTGTGGCTCAACCGCCCGGCGGCGCTGAACAGCCTGACGCTCGAAATGGCGCATGAGCTGGAGGCGGCGATCACGGCCGCCGAGGCCGACCCGGCGGTGCGATCGGTAGTGGTCACCGGGGCAGGACGCGCATTCTGCGCGGGTGCCGATCTTGCGGCGCTCCATGCGCATGGCGGATCGATCGCCGCGCCGCTGGGCGACTTTCTCGCCGAGCTGGGCCGTGTCTTCACGCGGATCGAAGCCTCGCCCCTGCCGACGATCGCATTGGTCAACGGGCTGGCGCTGGCCGGCGGACTGGAACTCGTCCTGTGCTGCGATCTCGTGGTCGCCGCCGACAGCGCGCGATTTGGCGATGCTCACGCGAACTACGGACTGCTGCCCGGCGGCGGCGGCTCGATCCGCCTGCCGCGCAAGATCGGCCCGGCGCGCGCGGCCTGGTTGATGATGACGGGGGAGTTCTTGCCCGCGGCGGACATGGAGCGCGCGGGGCTGGTGAGCCGGATCGTGCCGGGCGACGCGCTGGTCGAGACGGCGCAATCCTTGGTCGAGACGCTCGCCACCAAGAGCTCGCTCGGGCTGGCACGCATGAAGGAACTGGCCGCGATCGCCGACGGCTGTTCGCTGGAGGAAGGCCTGCGCCGCGAACTGGAGATCGTCGCCGACTACGCCACCTCGCACGACCTGCAGGAGGGGCTGACGGCCTTCGCTGAAAAGCGCCAACCGGAGTTCACGGGACAATGAGCGACATCTTCATCGCCGGCGTCGGCATGACGCAGTTCGGCAAGCAGCTCGATCGCAGCCTGAAAGGTCTGTCGGGCGATGCCGTGGCGCAGGCGTTCGCCGATGCCGGCTGCGGGCCGGCGGATATCGACGCGGTGTTCTTCGGCAATTGCGTCCAGGGCCATATGGAAGGGCAGGACATGATCCGCGGCGAGCTGGTGGCGCGCGCGGTCGGCATCCAGGGCGTGCCCGTCGTCAACGTCGAGAACGCCTGCGCCACCGCCTCGACCGCGGTGCACATGGCGAGTGCCTATGTCCGCTCGGGCGCGGTCGATGTCGTGCTGGCGCTGGGCGCGGAAAAGATGTGCTCGCCCGACAAGGCGCTGATGTTCAGCGCGTTCGACGGCGCGTGGGACGTGCATGAGACGGCGCGCAACCGCGATATCCTGCTGGCGATGGGAGAAGGCGTCGCCGTGCCGGAGGGATCGGTATCGACGCAGCCCTACAGCGTCTTCATGGACATCTATGCCGCGATGTCGCGCGCGCACATGAAGACCTACGGCTCGACGCAGGCGCAGATCGCGGCGGTCTCCGCGAAGAACCACATGCATTCGGTCAGCAACCCGCTGGCGCAGTACCGGATACCCTACACCGTGGAGGCGGTGCTGGCGGCGCCGCCGATCGTCTTTCCGCTGACGCTGCCGATGTGCTCGCCGATCAGCGACGGGGCGGCGGCCGCGGTGATCTGCAACGCCGCCGGGCTGCGCAAGCTGACCGCTTCCGGCGGGCGGGCGATCCGCATCCTCGCCTCGGTGTTGCAGACGAGCTCGGAACGCAGCCCGTATGATTACGACCGGCACGTCACCCGGCTCGCCGCCACGCGCGCCTATGCGGCGGCGGGGGTCGATCCGGCGGATGTCGATGTCGCGGAAGTGCACGACGCGACCGCGATGGGCGAGATCATCGAGATCGAGGCGCTGGGCCTCGTGCCACCCGGCGAGGGCGGCGTCGCGGCGGAGCGCGGCGATACCGTCATCGGCGGCCGCATTCCGGTGAACCCGTCGGGTGGCCTCGAATGCAAGGGCCACCCGATCGGCGCGACCGGCCTCGGCCAGATCTACGAACTGGTCGCGCAATTGCGCGGCGAGGCGGGCGCGCGGCAGGTGGACGGCGCCCGGATCGCGGTCGCGCAGAACGGCGGCGGGGTGCTGGGGGTGGAGGAGGCCGTGGTCGCGGTCACCGTCCTCGGCCGATAGGGAGCGAAGAGCATGGATTTCCTGCCCGGTGACGAACAGCGGATGGCCGTCGAGAGCGTCCGCCGCTTCCTCGACGACAAGCTCGAACCCGAGATCCGCGCGCATGGCCCCGGCTTCATCCCGCGCGACCTGATGCGGCGATGGACCGGCGAGCTGACCCGGTTCGGCCACATCGCGGCGCCGCACGACGAGGAATGGGGCGGCCTCGACATGGGGTGGCTGACGCATCTCATGATCTTCGAGGAAATCGTCTATTCCTCGCTCGACGTCGCCATTCCGGGCTTCATCAACGCGGTCGGTGCCGAGCTGATCCGGCGCAGCGCCTCGCCCGAACTCCAGCGGCGCTACCTGCCCGGCCTGATCGCGGGCGAGCTGTTCGTCTCGATGGGCATTTCCGAACCCGATGTCGGCTCGGACGTGGCGGCCGTGAAGACGCGCGCGGTGCGCGACGGCGACCATTGGGTCATCAACGGCGAGAAGACGTGGATCACCAACGGCGCCTATTCGGACGTGCTCGTCTGCACCTGCCGCACCGGCGAAAACGAGATCAGCCATATCCTGATCGACCGCGCCGAAAGCCCGTACGAGGTGCGCGACATCGAGAAGATGGCGCTGAACGGCCAGTCGACCGCGCAGATCTTCCTCACCGACTGCCGCGTGCCGGTCGGCAACATGCTGGGCCAGCCCGGCGACGGGCTGCGCAACACGCTGAAGGTGTTCGAGATCGCGCGCTGCCACATGGCGATGTGGAGCATCGGCATCGCCCGTCGCGCGCTGGACGAGGCGATCGCCTACGCGAAGGAGCGCACGCAGCATGGCCGCAAGATCGCCGGGCATCAGCTCATCGCCGAGAAGCTCGCCACCATGGCGACGCAGATCGACGCCGCGCGGCTGCTGACGCACCGCGCGATCTCGCTGGTCGATGCCGGCGTCCGTGCGGAAACCGAATGCGCCATGGCCAAATGGTATGCGACCGAAATGGCGATCGGCGTGACCCGCGACGCGCTCCAGATCCACGGCGGCAACGGCGTGACGCGCGAGTTCATCGTCGAGCGGCTGGTGCGGGAGGCGATCATCTGCCCGATCCCCGACGGCACGACCGAGATCCAGAAGCTCATCATCTCGCGCGCGCTGACCGGCGTCGGCGCGTTCCGCTGACGGGAGCACGATCATGACCGAAGAACTTCGCTACGACGGCCGCGTCGTGATCGTCACCGGGGCGGGCGGCGGGCTGGGGCGCCAGCATGCGCTGATGTTCGGCGCGCGGGGTGCGCGCGTCGTCGTCAACGATCTGGGCGGGGGACAAACCGGCGGCGGAGGTTCGTCCGCCGCCGCCGACAAGGTGGTGGAGGAAATCCGCGCCGCCGGGGGAGAGGCGGTCGCGAACCACGATTCCGTCACCGATGGCGCGCGTGTCGTCGCGACCGCGCTCGACGCGTTCGGCACGGTCGATGTCGTCGTCAACAACGCCGGCATCCTGCGCGACGTCAGCTTCCACAAGATGACCGATCAGGACTGGGAGCTGCTGCAGGACATCCACCTGAACGGCACGTGCGCCGTCACCCGGGCGGCGTGGCCGGTGCTGCGCGAGAAGGGCTATGGCCGGATCGTGATGACCACCTCGGCGGCGGGCATCTACGGCAATTTCGGCCAGGCGAACTATGCGGCGGCGAAGCTCGGCATCGTCGGCCTCGCCAACGCGCTGGCGGAGGAGGGGCGAGCCAAAAACATCCATGTCAACACGATCGCGCCGATCGCGGCGTCGCGGATGACCGAGACGGTGTTCCCGAAGGAACTGCTCGATCGTCTGCGACCCGAAGCGATCAGCCCGCTGGTCGGCTGGCTGGCACATGAGGCCTGCGCGGAAACCAAGGGCCTGTTCGAGGTCGGTGCCGGCTATATCGCGAAGCTGCGCTGGGAGCGTTCGCACGGCCATCGTTTCGGTGGCACGACCGATTTCACACCCGACGATGTGGCGCGTCACTGGGCCGGGATCACCGACTTTACCGACGCCGAGCACCCAACCACGATGAACGAAAGCCTGACCGCCGTTCAGCGGACGGCATGACGACGATCCAGGACATGAGCCGAGGGAATAGATCGCCCGCGCATTGAATTGGACGGCGCGCACGAGGCAGGTGATCCTGCCTCGACAAAAATACAGACAATATGGAGAGGGGCTATGAAATACTGGCTGCTGACGTCTGCCGCCTTGGTTTCGGCAGGGCCGGCACATGCGCAAGAGGCGCCGGCACCGACTGCCGCCGAAGCCGGACCACAGGGGCAAGCGCCTGCGCAGACCGGGGCCGATGCTCCCGCGCCACCGGCGGCCCGGACGCCTGCACCGGCGGGAACCGCAGCGCCTGCATCGAGCGCCACCGAAGCACTGTCCGAAGACATCGTCGTGACCGCCACCAAGAAGGGTTATGGGGAGAGCGTGCAGAACGTGCCGGTCGCGGTGACGGCGTTCGGCGAGGCTCAGCTCGACGCGAAGTTCGTCCAGAACCTTCAGAGCCTCAGCTACGACGTGCCCAACGTGCAGCTCGACGGCGTTGGGACCGCGCCGGGATATGCCAATTTCACCATTCGCGGTCTCGGCATCAACAGCACCATCCCGTCTATTGATCCCACCGTCGGCGTCTTCGTCGACGGCATCTATCTGGGCATCAACGCGGGCGTCGTGCTCGATAACTTCGACCTCGAGGGGGTGGAGGTGTTGCGCGGACCGCAGGGGCTGCTGTTCGGCCGCAACGTGACGGGCGGCGCGGTGGTGATGCGTACGACACGTCCGAGCTTCACGTTCCGCGCCAACGCCAAGGCTTCGGTCGAGACCGGCCTGAAGAAGACCGTCAGCGGTATGGTGACGGGGCCGCTGATCGACGACGTGCTGGCGGCCAAGCTGGCGGTCTATTACAGCGACGACGACGGCTGGTTCCGTAATCGCTTCGACGGTCGGAGTTTTGGCAGGTCGCGCGACATCATTGTCCGCCCCGCGCTCTCCGTCAAAGGCGGGGACGATTTCCGCATGGACATCCGCTACGAACACGGCGACGTCGATGGAGACGGGGCGCCGGTCCAGAGTCACGCGGTACTCCCGCGTGACACGTTCGCGCTGTCGATTGATTTTCCGGGCTTCTACAAGGCGATCTGGAACCAGGCGATCGTCGAAACCAATGTCGATGTCGGCTTTGGCGACGGTGTCATCACGAACATCTCGGGCTACCGCCAGTTCCGCTCGAGAACCGCGACCGACATCGATGGCACGCCGCAGTCATTCTTCAACGGTTTCTTCAACATCGCTCAGAAACAGCTCAGTAACGAGCTGCGCTATGCCGGTAAGTTCGGCTCTGTGGAAGTGACGACCGGCCTGTATTATTTTACACAGGATCTGGCCTATGCCGAGCGGCGCAACCTTCTCGGCAACAGCCGCATCGTTTCGGGGGGCGGGACTCAGGACCAGACGACATGGGGCATCTTTGCGTCCGCCGACTGGCATTTCGCGGACACGCTGACGTTCAATCTCGGTGGTCGCTATAGCTGGGAGCGCAAGGCCGTGCGCATCTCGACCCTGCGTGCCGACGGCTGCGACCTCGACACGCTGCGCTGCGCGACGAACTTCGTCGACAGCAACGACTGGAAGAGCTTCACACCGAAGGTCGGGCTGCAATGGAAGCCCGATGACCAGACGCAGGTCTATGGCTTGTATACGCGTGGCTTCCGCAGCGGTGGCTATAACCTGCGCAACACCGATCTTGGCGTGCCGCCCGGCCCCTTCGATCAGGAGGTCCAGGACAGTTTCGAGATCGGGACGAAGAAGCAGTTCGGACGCAGCCGGCTGAACCTGGCAGCCTTTCATAACCGGATGAAGGACCTCCAGCGCGAGATCAACCTGCCCGGCCCGCTGGGCGTCAGCCAGGTGATCCGCAACACCGCCGACGCGACGATCCAGGGCGTGGAGGCGGAGGGTCAGTTCTTCATCCTGCCCAACCTCGTCCTGTCCGGGCAGCTCGGCTATGTTCACGGCCAGTATCGCAACGTCCGCTTCGACATCAGCGGCGACGGCGTCATCAACGGCATCGATCGCGACCTGAAGCTGCCGCGGCTGTCACCCTGGACTTATGGCGCCGGGCTGACCTACGATCAGGCGCTGGGCGCGCTGGGGAGCGCGACCGCACGCGTGGATTTCACCCATCGCGACACCGCCCGGTTCACCGACAACAATGTCGGCTTTCTGCCTGCTGCGGACATGCTCGATGCGAGCCTCACCTATAACGCCGCGAGCCGCAAATGGCGCCTCTCGGCCTACGCCCGCAACTTGCTGAACGAAGTGACTTATGGTGGCGATACGCCGCTCACCGTCGCGTTCGGCGGACCGGGCGCCAGCCTGTCGCCGCTTAACAAGGGGAGGGTCATCGGCGGCGAGTTCGCGCTGAACTTCTAGCCGTTCGTCGCCGGCGCCTCGCTCCGCGGCGCCGGCGTCCAGGCCTCGCGGACGCGGGCGATCAGATCCCGCGCTGCCGGCTTGATCGGCCAGCGCGCGCGGGCGGCATAGGCCAGCACCAGCGGCTCCAGCAGTCCGGTATCGGGCAGCGCGACGAACCCATCGCGGAACCAGCGGCCGGCGGTGAAGGCTTTGGCCACCAGCCCGACGGTGTCGGTCGCGGCGACGATCTGCCGCGCCAGCGGGAAATAGTCGGTCATGTGCACCCGATCCTCCGGGCGCTGACCGTCCTGCTCGTAGAGTTGCTGGATGATCGGCGTATAGGGTTCGGACGACGACGGCACGACGAAATCGAACTGCGTCAGCGCCCGCTTGTCGATCGAATGCCTTGTCAGGATCGGGTGCTCCCTGCGCACGAACGGAAGGATCTCGATCGTCGCGATGCGATCGCACTTGAACTGCGGCCAGCCGGAAAACGCGGCCTCCAGCCCGAATGCGACGTCGATGTCACCGCGCGACAGCAACTGCACCGCCCGCTCGCTGTTACCGGAGACGGTTTCGAAGCGCACGCCGGCATGTCGTTTCAGGAGCGCGATCGCCGGCCCCGTCATCAGCCAGTCGATCGATCCGGGGAAAAGGCCGATGCGAAGCTGCCCCGCGAACGGGTCGGCGCCCCGGTCGCGCTCGCCGAACAGGTCTGCGGCATCCGCCAGCAGCCGTGCCGCCCGGTCGATGAAATCGCGACCCTCCGGCGTCATCGCCACGCCGCGCGACGTCCGGTTGAAGATCGCGAAGCCGAGTTGCTGCTCCAGATCGGCGACGCTCTTGGTGATCGCCGACTGCGTAACCCCGACCGCCTTGGACGCACCCGAGAAAGACCCGACGCGGGCCACGGCCACCGCATATCTCAGACGGGAATCCAGCACGGACGGATTCTACGCCGGCCCCGTCTCGTCGCGCAACAGGTCGACACCGTGGCCGGCGCCCCGAAGCGTCGTCGCCGTGCAACGCCGCGCCCCAGGCCGGTGCCCGGGATGATCGGAACATGGCCACGCCGCGGGATTGCCTTAGACTGGCGTGATGCGCGATCTGACCCCGCTCATCATCTTCGCCCGCGTCGCCGATATGGCGAGCTTCACCAGGGCCGCCGAAAGCCTCGGAATGCACAAGGGGCGTGTGTCCACCGCGGTGCGTGACCTGGAAGCGACGGTCGGCGTCCGGTTGCTCCATCGCACCACGCGTGCGGTTCATCTGACCGACGACGGTCGCGCTTTCCATGCGCGTGCCATGGAATTGCTCGCCGAGGCGGAAGGTCTGGACGCCATGTTCACGCAGCACGGCGGCACGGTGCGCGGCCGGTTGCGCGTCGATGTGCCGACCGAACTGGCCCGCGCGATGCTGATCCCGGCGCTGCCGGCGCTGCTCGCCGCCCATCCCGGACTGGAACTTGAAATATCCAGCACCGATCGGCGCGTCGATATCGTGCAGGAAGGGTTCGATGGCGTGTTGCGGGTCGGGACGATCGGCGACGACAATCTGATCGCACGGCCGCTCGGCGCGCTGCGCATGGTGAACGCCGCCAGTCCCGCCTATCTCGCGCGATATGGCACACCCCTGACGCCGGACGATCTCGTCCGTCAGGGCCATCGGATCGTGCATTATGCACCAGCTCTGGGGACGAGGAGCTTCGGTTGGGAATATCCCGACGGCGACGGCTATGCGACCCTCGGCCTGCCGGGTGACGTCAGCGTCAACAATGTCCAGACGTATCATGCCGCCGGGCTGGCGGGCATCGGGCTGATCCAGGCGGGTCTCGCAGCGATGCAGCCGCTCTTCGACAGTGGCGAGATGGTCGAAATCCTGTCTGCCTATCCGCCGGAACCGTTGCCGGTCTGGTTCGTGGTGGCCCACCGCCGCAATCTGTCGGCCAAGATGCGCGCGTTTCTGGTCTGGGTCGAAACCACGATGCAGCCCTACCTCTGACCGGATTGTTTCTGGCATCAATAACAGTGCGTTTTTCGTCCGCCGGTTTATCGCGAAGGCGGGGAACAGTATTTCCTTCGTCACGGCAGGATCCGATCGGTTCGATCGACGGCGTCCGCCAGACGGAAGGAAACGGTTTCATGGCCATCAACCACCAACAGCTGCTGATCGCTGGCGCATGGACGCCGGCGTCGGACGGCGCGACCTATGAATCGCTTGACCCCTATTCGGGCGAACCGGCGACCCGTGCCGCCGCCGCGACCGTCGCGGATGTCGATCGCGCCGCCGACGCCGCGCACAAGGCGTTCGCCGGCTGGGCCGCGCTGCCGCCCAGCCGGCGCCGCGCCTATCTGCTCGCCGCCGCCGACGCGCTGGAAGCGCGCAAGGACGAGATCAGCGCCGCCGTCACCGCCGAGATGGGCGGCCCGGCCGCCTGGGGCGAATACAATGCCCGGATCATGGAGGAGAAGCTGCGCTACGCCGCCGGCGCCGCCTATGAGGGGCTGACCGGCGAGGTGATCCCGTCGGAAAATACGAACCGCACCAGCGTCGCGATCCGCAAGCCGGCCGGCGTCGTGGTCAGCATCGTGCCGTGGAACGCGCCGGTTCTCCTGATGGCCGCCTCGGTCCCCGCCGCACTGATCCTCGGCAACACCGTCGTCATCAAGGCGTCGGAGCAGACCCCGCGCACCCACGGCCTGGTCGCCCAGTGCTTCGAGGATGCGGGCTTCCCGGCCGGCGTCGTCAATTTCATCACCAACGCGCCCAAGGACGGGCCGGCGATCGTCGATGCGCTGATCGCGCACCCGGCCGTGCGGCGCATCCACTTCACGGGATCGACCAGGGTCGGCAAGATCATCGCGGAGAAAGCGGCGAAATATCTGAAGCGGGTGGTGCTGGAACTGGGCGGCAAGGCGCCGTTCATCGTCCTGAAGGACGCCGACCTCGATCGCGCGGTCAATGCCGCGGTGTTCGGCTCGTTCGCCAATTCGGGCCAGGGCTGCATGTCGACCGAGCGGATCATCGTCGAGCGTCCCATCGCCGAGGAGTTCACCCGCCGGCTGGCGGCCGCGGCAAAGAAGCTCAAGGTCGGCGACCCGCGCGCGAGCGACACCATCCTCGGCCCCGTCATCAACGATGCGTCGGTCGGGCACCTGACCGGGCTGGTCGACGACGCGGTGGCCAAGGGTGCCGGGCTGCTCGCCGGCGGCACCGTGCAGGGCCGCTGCTTCGCCGCCACCGTGCTGGCCGGCGTGACCGCGGACATGCGCGTCTTCCGCGAGGAATCGTTCGGTCCGTTCGCCTCGATCGTCACGGTCGATAGCGCGGAGGAGGCGCTGCGCGTCGCCAACGACAACGATTACGGCCTGACCGGCGCGATCTTCAGCCGCGACGTGACGTTGGCACTCGACATGGCGAAGCGGCTCGACACCGGCATGGCGCACATCAACGCGGTGACGCTCGACGACGAAGCGCAGGCGCCGTTCGGCGGCGTGAAGGACAGCGGCTACGGTCGATCGGGTGCGATGGTCGGGCTGGAGGAACTGACCGAGATCCAGTGGATCACGATCGAAGGAACGCAGGCACCGCGCTATCCGTTCGGGGAATAGCTCGAACGCTTGCGACCCCTTCCGCGCCGGCGCATCTCTTGCCAACGCGCATGGCGGGATCGATACCGGCCCTCAAGGCAATGGCGCACGCGCGGCATATTCGGGAGACGTCACATGGCGAAACCGGCAATCGTTCCCGCTCACGGCTTCCGGGGCGAAGCGGCGCCTTGGGCCAACCCGGAAATGTCGGGCCGGATGGACGCGCGCAAGACCATCCGCCTCGACGCGAGCCATGCTTCGCTGGCCTTTCGGCGCGACGCGGTGACGGGCCTGATCGACGATGCCGCCAGCGCCTTGTCCTGACACACAAGCGACGAATGGACGAACGATGACCGGACAGACCTGGGAGCGTGTGCCGATCGACGCGCAGAGCGTCGAGGCGCCGCTGTCGCAGGCGGCAGTGTTCCTCGTGGTGGCGGTCGAGCCGGACGATCGGGCGCTGGCGCACGTGCGCGAGACGCTGGCGACGGTCGACGACCTCATCAAGACGGTGGGCTTTCGCGATCTGGCCGGCCGGTTGTCGTGCGTGGTCGGCGTGGGCCATGACATCTGGAGGCGACTTGCGAAGACCGCACAGATGCCGGCGGAGCTGCATCCGTTCAAACCGATCGTGGGCGCCAAGCATCAGGCTCCCGCCACGCCGGGCGATCTGTTGTTCCATATCCGCGCTGAGCGGGTCGATCTGTGTTTCGAGTTCGAACGGCTGCTGCTGGCGGCGCTCGGTGAGGCGGTGCGGGTCGTGGATGCTGTGTCCGGGTTCCGCTATTTCGACGCACGCGACCTGCTCGGTTTCGTCGATGGCACCGCCAATCCCGCCGGTCACGACATTCCGGCCGCCGCGCTGGTAGGCGAGGAAGACCCGGATTTCGCCGGCGGCAGCTATGTCGTGGTGCAGAAATACCTGCACGACATGACGGGCTGGAACGCGGCGGGAGCAAGCGCACAGGAAGAGATCATCGGCCGGACCAAGGTCGATAACGTCGAGCTCCCCGATGCCGGCGCGGACGCGCAGAAATCGCACAAGACCCTCAGCACGATCGTCGATGAGGATGGCACCGAGCACGACATCCTGCGCGACAACATGCCGTACGGCGATCCCGCGCGCGGCGAGTTCGGCACCTATTTCATCGGCTATTCGCGACGCCTTTGGGTGATCGAGAAGATGCTCGAGCGGATGTTCGTCGGCGATCCGCCCGGCCGCCATGACCGGCTGCTGGACTTTTCCACGCCGAAGACGGGGACGACATTCTTCGCGCCGTCGCGGCGTGTCCTCACCGGGCTGTGCGGCGGCTAACCGCGATGGTCGGCGACGATCGCCTCGCCTAGCGTCAGGGTTTCGGCGATCAGTGCTGGCGCGACGGGCGGCGCACCTGTCGTGTCCGCCATCCCGATGATGGTCTTGCACAGCGTGTGAAAGCGCACGATCCGCTCGGCATCCTGTTCGTCGAGACTGCCCAGATGCGCGCTCAGCGCGTCGTAAACCGCCGCCAGTTCGCCGTGATAGGTGAGCGGAAAGATCGCGATGGGGCCGTCCGCTGTGCCGGCCTTGCCGAACTGCAGGTCGAGCAGATGGCGAAGCACGGCGACCTCGGCGACCAGGCCGGTCATCATCGCGCGCCGCGTTTGACGCGACGAGCGCCGGGCGAGCAGGTAATGCCCCACGCCGCCCGCCAGCGATCCCACCAGCGCCGCGACGATCGCCGTTACGTTCACCATCGACCGGTCTCTCTTGCACCCGCCACGTCAGAACACCGCCGCGATCATCGTCAGCAGATTATCGACGAACCGTCGCGGCAGCGAACGCGCCGCGATGCCGCCGTGGTCGATCTCGATCGCATCCGCGAGCCACGCGCGCTGATGCGCGGCGACCCGTTCGGCGAGGTCGGTTGAATCGAACAGGATGTTGTTCTCGAAATTGAGGTCGAGGCTGCGGCGGTCCATGTTGGCGGAACCGACCAGCCCGAGCGATCCGTCGGCGATCAGCGTCTTGGCGTGGAGCAGGCCGCCGCGATATTCGAAGATGCGCACGCCGGCCTTCGCCAGCACCGGGTAATAGGCTCGGCTGATCGCGCCGACGATGCGGTTGTCGTTGCGGCGGGGGAAGATGATACGCAGCGCGACCCCCCGCCGCGCCGCCGCCACGATTGCGCCGATCAGCGGCGGATCGGGGGCGAAATAGGGCGTGGTGATCGTCACCGTCTCGCGCGCAGCCGCCAGCACGGCGACGAACAGATCGGTCATGGTCCCGCGCGACGACAGAGGCCCCGTCCCGACCGCGATGGCCGGAAAGCCGTCGGGCAGCGGCGACGGCGGCGGCTTACATTCCGCACGCCGACCACCGGGTCGAGGCGGTCGAGGTGCGGTTCGGCGATACCACCGTGCCCGGCTGGTTCCACCTGCCCCCCGGCTATGCCGAGGGCACTAAGCTGCCCTGCCTCGTCATGGTCAGCGGCATGGACGCGTTCAAGGAGTTGCAGATCGGCGGCTCGGCCGACCGCTTCCTGCGCCGCGGCTTTGCGATTCTGATGCTCGACGGCCCCGGCCAGGGCACGTGCCTCACCCGCGGCATCTGGTACGATCCCGACCGTCAGGGCGCGCTGGGCACGAGCGCGTTCGACGCCGCGGCGGCTCGGCCGGAGGTGGACCCCGAGCGGATCATGATGTGGGGCCTGTCGTTCGGTAGTTTCTGGGCGACGCAGATGGCGGCGGCGGAGCCGCGCTTCGCGGCACTGGCGGTGATGTACACCAACTTCCAGCCGCGCAACTGGGCGATCTTCCAGATGGCGGCGCCCACGTTCCGGCAGCGCTTCATGTACATGACGGGCTCCGCCGACGAGGAGGCGCTGGAGCGGATCATGGACCGGATGGACGTGTTCCGGATCAGCCGCGAGCTCAAGATGCCGTGTTTCGTCATGTCGGGCGAGGACGACTCGCTGACCGATGCGGCCTGCACGATCGAGCATCTGAACAACGTCCCGGGGCCCAAGACGCTGGTGATGTATGCTGGCGAGGAGCACGGCATGGGCGGCTCGCGCTCATCGCAGCTCGGCACGCCGTTCTTCCCGCTGATCGCCGACTGGCTCGCCGACCGCGCCGCGGGCAAGCCGCTGGAGTCGACCTACAACGTCGTCGATACGCTGGGGCAGATGCACTCAGAGCCTTGGGGCGAAGCCCGCGTCCACCAGCATGGCGCGCCGCTCGGCGTCGACCAGCTCTGGTCCGACGAGCCGCCGGTCGGACTGGCCTAAGCTAGCGCTTTCCGTACCGCCAGCATCGGGAGAGAACCGCCATGACCATTCGCGTCCTGCAAACCGGCCTTCATCCGGAGCGCGTCGATTTCGATACGCCCGAGTTCAAGCGATTCGAGGGGTTGACTGAGGACAAGCTGCGGCAGGCGAACGACGGCAACGTCGCCATGCTGCGCCAGGCGGGCTTCGAGGTCGTCAACGTCCTCATCAGGAACGGCGATACGCCCGAGGATGTCGTCGGCAGGGCCGTGGAACAGGGACCGTTCGACGCCCTGCTGATCGGCGCGGGGGTGCGGCTCGTCGCCGACAACACGCTGCTGTTCGAGGGGCTGGTGAACCTACTCCACGCCGCTTACCCGAACGCACGTTTCGTGTTCAACCAGGCGGCGGTCACATCGCCCGACGATATAAACCGCTGGTTCGAAGGCCCCGAAGCCAAAGCGCCGTTGCGTTAGCCGTTCCCACAACAGCGTGTTTGGGTGAGTTTCGGGAACGGGTTCTCTTTCCCGATCAACCATCGTTTGCGAGACCCTTGATCGGCAGTTACGATCGCAGCGATGGTCAATGTCTGGCTGCTCTTCCCACTTAGTGCTCTCGCGATGGCCGGCTGCTCGCCCGACCCTGCTCCCCAACAAAGGGTCACGGGAAGTGACGCTGCGGTAGCTGGTTGGCCGCATCAACCGACCCATGGCCGGTTCCTTATCGAGAATTGCTGCACGCTTCGGCTCGCTGCCGATGCCCGGTTCACTCAGGGGCAGGGCATTGACTCCATCATCCACGATGTATCGGGGCCAGGTTACGTGCTGAGTATCGTCTTCGGCCCGTATGATAGCGGCAAACCCCTGCTCGGCTATCAGGTTGAGAGTAAGCGCATCATTGATGGCGTAGAACTGAGCGCCTTCCGATGGGCTGATCCAACGCGTGATCCCCCAGAGGGGAAGTTGCTTTGGCTTGCGCAGGTGGGCGGGGGAATCGTCGGCGGTGTGGAACACACGCCTTGGGGCTTAAGGATGAAGGCCGATTGCACAACTCCGACCGCTTGCGGTGACAGCGCGGCGCTGGTTGGGACGATCCGCTTCTAACCTTCCCGCTTCTTGATCCCATGCGAGACGGGATCGCAAGACCTTAGGGTGTCATTCCGCCCTCAACCGTACCCGGCCGCGAGCGGCGCATTTTTCAACAGCCCCGGCCGTTTTCTGAACAGCGGTAATGCGCCGGGTTGTTCTTGCGATCTGCCCGGCATAGGGGAGGGGGGTATATGGCTCATCTCTCCGGTTCCAACGCCGACCTGATCGCACGCGTGCGTCGTATCGCCGGCCAAGTCGGGGCCGTCGAACGCGGCCTCACGTCAGGCGACTCCTGCGCGACGGTTCTGCACTTGGTCGCGGCCGTCCGCGGCGCGGTGAACGGGCTGATGGACGAAATTATCGCCGAACACCTGGAAGCGCACGTTGCTCGGTCGGGGCTGACGGACGAGGAGCGCGCCCACGGAGCCGACGAGCTGCTGGCGGTGATCCGCCGTTACGCCAAGTAGGATTGTGCTCGATGCCTACCGCTTCCGAAATCGACCGCTTTGCCCACGATCACGTTTTCCTGGGCAGCTCGCACGACGAGAACGCCCGCCGAACCCTGTGGGTGGTCGCACTCACAGCCGTGATGATGGTCGGCGAAATCATCGCCGGATACCTGACCGGCTCGATGGCGCTGCTCGCGGACGGGTTCCACATGGCGACGCACGCCGGCGCGCTCTCGGTCGCTGCGGCGGCTTATGCGTATGCCAAGCGTCACGCGCGCAACCCGGCCTATAGCTTCGGCACCGGCAAGGTTGGCGACCTCGCCGGTTTCGCCTCGGCCATGGTGCTCGGCCTGATCGCGCTCGGGATCGGGGTGGAATCGGTGCTGCGCCTGTTTCAGCCCATCACGGTCGCATTCGGGGAGGCCACGATCATTGCCGTCGTCGGCCTAGGTGTGAACATCGCCAGCGCCTTTCTGCTCTCGAGCGGTCACCACCATCACGGGCACGGGCCCGGGCACGATCATCACCACGGGCACGATCATGCGCACGCCCACGGCTCTCACGGCGGCGACAACAACCTCCGCTCGGCCTATGTTCATGTCCTCGCCGACGCGCTCACCTCGGTCCTCGCCATCGCGGCGCTGCTCGCCGGCCGGTATCTCGGCTGGGTCTGGATGGACCCGGTCATGGGGATCGTCGGCGCGGTCGTCATCGCCCGCTGGTCATGGAGCCTGATGCGCGACACGGCCGCCGTCCTGCTCGATCGCACCGACGCGCATGTCGCCGACGAGGTGCGCGAGCTGGTCGAAGCTCCCGGCGACGCCCGAGTGACCGACCTGCACGTCTGGAAGGTCGGACCGGAAGCGCACGCGGCGATCGTCAGCGTCGCCGGCGTTCGGAATGGCGAGCTGGTCCGCCAGCGGCTCGCGCCGGTTCACGAGCTGGCGCACCTCACGGTCGAGGTGCGCTGATGCTCTACCTGCTTCTCAAGGCCGGCATATCGGCCGTCATCATCGTCGCCGTGTCGGAGATCGCCAAGCGCAGCCCCGGTTTCGGCGCGCTGATCGCCTCGCTCCCGCTCGTCTCGGTGCTGGGCATGATCTGGCTCTGGCGCGACACGCACGATCGGGCGCGCATGGCGGCCCATGCCGGCGCGACCTTCTGGTACGTGCTGCCGTCCTTGCCGATGTTCCTACTCATTGCGGCGATGCTCAACCGCGGCGCGCCGTTCTGGCTGGCGCTCGCCTCGGGGTGTCTCCTCACGGTTGCGCTCTACCTCGCGATGACGTGGGTGGGGCCGCGCTTCGGGCTCCAGCTCTAAGCGAGCCCGGACAAGCGAAGCGCGACGCCCGCCGCAGCGCACGCGCCTAAGGTCGGGATCACGCCCGACTTGAACCGGAACATCGCGACCAGGGCCGCGACGGTCAACGCTAGCGCGGCCGGGTCGAGGGTGGACAACACCGGCACGTCCAGCGTCCTGCCGGCGATCGGCAGGGCGCGGACTTGGTGAAACAGGGTGTGGAGCGCGAACCACACCGCCAGATTGAGCACCACGCCGACCACGGCTGCGGTGATGGCGGCGAGCGCGGCCGACAGCGCCTTGTTACCGCGCAGCTTCTCGATGAACGGCGCGCCCAGGAAGATCCAGAGGAAGCAAGGCACGAACGTCACCCAGGTCGTGAGCAAGCCCCCCAAGGTGGCGGCGAGCAGCGGGGGCAAGCCGGTCGCTTGCCGGAACGCGCCCATGAAGCCGACGAACTGCGTCACGATGATCAGCGGCCCCGGCGTCGTCTCCGCCATGCCAAGTCCGTCCAGCATCTCGCCGGGACGAAGCCAGCCGTAGTTTTCGACGGCCTGCTGAGCGACATAGGCGAGCACGGCGTAAGCGCCCCCGAACGTCACCACCGCCATCTTGGAGAAGAACAGCGCGATCTGCGTGAACACATTGCCCGGTCCGACTGACGCGAGCAGCGCCGCAATCGGCGCGAGCCACAGCGCGAGGAGCGCACCGCTGATCCGGAGCGACCATGCGAGGCTGGGGCGGGCGTGGTCGGGGACGTGCTCGCCAAGCGCGGTTTCGGCATCGCGGACGATCTTGCCGCCCGATGCACCGTGGCTGCCCCCGCCCATGAAGGCGGGGTGGCGTGCGCGCCCGCCAAGGAAGCCGGCGATGGCGGCCGCAAGAATGATGATCGGGAAAGGAACGCCAAGGAAGAAGATCGCCACGAACGATGCCGCCGCGATCCCGCGCATGACGTTGTTCTTCAGCGCGCGCGAGCCGATGCGCACGACGGCCTGAAGCACGATCGCGAGCACGGCGGCCTTCAAGCCGAAGAACAGCGCCTCAACAAAGGGGACGTTGCCGAACAGCGCATAGACCCAGCTCAGCGCCATGATCGCGACCAGGCCGGGGAGCACGAACAGCGCGCCAGCGACAAGCCCGCCCTTGGTCTTGTGGAGCAGCCAGCCGATGTAGATGGCGAGCTGCTGCGCCTCGGGGCCGGGCAGCAACATGCAATAGTTGAGCGCGTGAAGGAACCGCTCCTCGCCGATCCATCGCCGCTCCTCGACCAGCACGCGGTGCATCATCGCGATCTGGCCGGCCGGGCCGCCGAAGCTTAAGGCGGCAACCTTGGCCCAGACCCGCAGCGCTTCGCCGAAGGGGATGCCGTGATCCCGCGGGCTCGGGCCTGCGATCGGCGCGGTCGCGGTCGCCTCCATCGTCATTCTCCTCGTCGCCTGGTGAAGTGGGCGTAGAAGCCGTCGAGCGCGCCCGCGCCTCGCGCGAGCCGGTCGGGGTCGTCGGGCGTGGCGGCGCATATCCCCTCGATCAGCGCGCTGACGCCGGCCGTCTCCGGCCGGCCGAACTTGTCGTCGGCGATGTCGAGGTCGTGGATGATCTCCGACAGCGCGACGAGCGCCGGGTCGCCGTCGAGCCCTCGGCGGAACACCAGCGTCTCGAAGGTGCAGCGGTCGCCTTCGTGCGTGAACTCGGCGTCCGCCATGTCGAAGCGCAGCTCGCCGGGCTCGGGGGCGTAACCCTTGCCCTCCACGAACTTGAAGGTCGCGTCCGGGTCGATGAAGCGCCGGATCAACCACGCTGACGCGATGCGGTCGACGTGGATGTGGACGCGCGTGACCCAAGTGCGCCCGCGAAGCTCGGCCTGGGCCAGCTCGGGCGCGCCCGGCCCGGTCACGTCGGGGTGCTGGCCCGCCCGGGCTTCCGCCGGGGCAAGCGCCGCCTCGGCCGTTTGCCGCCCGTGCGCGCCGAAGAAGTCGATCGCGGCGATCTCGTCCAGCCGGCGGCGCAACCGGCGAACCTCGCCGGGGGGAACATACTCGCCTTCCGCCAAGGTCCGCGCCTCGCGCGCCAGCTCCTCGTAATCGGCATCGCGCGCCGCGTCGAAAGTTCCGCGAAGCTCGGGGTCACCGATGCCACCTACCAGCCGCGCCTCTAGGATCAGCGCCTCGCCGCCATTGTCGGCAATCTCGCGGTGCAAATCCTCGAACAGCGCGCGAGTGTCGGCGCGGTTGGGGAGCGCGTGGACCGCGTTCTTGAGCGGCGCGGCCCCGATCGCCTGCAAACGCCGCCACACCTTCACCCGCAAATAGGCGGGCTTGGCGGGAAGCTGCGGGATCAACAGCAACCAAGGGCTGGGTTCGGCGTTCGTCATAACTGTATCATCCGGATTTTGGAGTGTAACGGTTGCATCATCGTTCATGCAACCATAGACATACTTGGGTTGGCGAACGCGCGAGGAGAGGGCGATGTCACGTCTGACCGGGACCATGCTGGCGCTGCTCGTCTCGGGCGGGATCGCTCCTACCGCGGCGCACGCGCAGCGCGGGGAGACCGTCGCGTTGCGCGAAGCCTATCCGTGCCGGCGCTGATGATAGGAGAGATTGGATGATGAAACCCCTTCTGGCCGGCGTTCTCGCCGCGCTCGCCGCCCCGGCCTGGGCCGCGCCCGACTGGAACAAGGTCGATGCTGCGCTCGGCCGACCGGGCACCGAACAGGCGGGCGGTGTCCATCGCTACGGCTTCCCGCGCTCCGACCTGCACGTCACTCTCGACGGCGTGGCGATCAAGCCAGCACTGGCGCTCGGCTCCTGGGCGGCGTTCCAGCCGATGGGTGACGACACTATGGTGATGGGCGACCTGGTGCTGACGCACGAGGAGGTGAACCCGGTGATAAGCCGCCTCTTGGCCGGCGGCTTCACGATCACCGCGCTCCACAATCACCTGCTGCGCTCCGCGCCCGCCACCATGTACCTGCACATCGCCGGGCATGGCGACCCGGTGAAGCTCGCGACCGCGTTGCGCGCCGCGCTGGCGGAAAGCCGCACCCCGCTCGCCGCGCCGTCCAGGGACTCGCAACCGCCCTCAGCCGGGGCCGGCAGCTCGCCGCCCGTCGATCTCAACACGGCCGCACTTGACGGCGTGATGGGGGCCAAGGGCAAGCCGAATGGCGGCGTCCTCCAATACAGCTTCCCGCGCGCGGAAAGGTTGATGGATGCCGGTATGGTCACGCCGCCCACGATGGGAACCGCGACCGCGATCAACTTCCAGCCGACCGGGGGCGGCAAGGCCGCGATCACCGGCGATTTCGTGCTGGTAGCGAGCGAGGTCGATCCGGTCATGCGCGCGCTGCGCGCCAGCGGGATCGAAGTTACGGCACTGCACAATCACATGCTGAACGACGAGCCGCGCCTGTTCTTCATGCACTTTTGGGCGAACCAGGATGCAGCCAAGCTCGCCCGCGGCCTGCGCGCTGCCCTTGACAAAATGAACCTGCAACGAAGCTGACGATCAGGCGATCGGCTTTTCGGGCCGTCATCGCCGCCCGACCCCGACCACGGCCCGATGGGCAACTGGAACAGCGCTGGCAAGACAGTCGAGCTGTTCGTGACGCCCGAAGGCCAGGTGCTCGGTAGCGAGGAATGAAAATGCGATTGAGGCGTGTCAGCACCTTAAGCTCGGACGCGCCCCTTCACCCGGCCCAGCCGGGTTCGGAAAGGACGAAAACGGTGAAACGTGCAACCATGATCTTGGCGCTGATGGGGGCGGTCGCTCCTCATGCTCCGGCGCTGGCGCAAACCAAACAGTCGGACATGCAAGGTGCCGCGCTTCTCGCGAGCTGCCGCGCCGCGGAGCAGAGGTGTGGAGCATATCTCCAAGGCGTGCTGGACATGATGATCGTCGCGCGAAAGGCCGAGTGCGGCGCGCCGCGCGATGATCGTGCGGCCTTGCGTGCGGCCTATCTGCGCTGGGCGGAACGGGACAGCTATTTTCAGAGTGTCCACATGGTCGCGGGGGCCGAACAGGCCTTGAGTTCGGCTTGGCCGTGTCCGGGGCATGCGGCTGAAAGGCCAACCGCTGATCGGGCGCCAGCGCATTAACGTGGTTCACGCCATGGACGCGGCGGAGATTGACTTGGCCTTGAATGCGGGCGGGATCACGGAAGTTGTCAGCAGACACGGGGTCGGCCGCTACCTGGCCCTTGCAGATGGCAACCAACTCATCGACATCATGGTCGGCGAGGCTATGTCCTGTAGCTAACCGACGAAGCGCGTCACGCTGCCAGCCAGGACTATCCTCCGACCAAGTGACGATGTTCGCGAGTGCCTGTGCTTCGCTCATTGTTGTGATCGCCCCTTCGATCTCCCCCAATTGGGTTCTGTTGATTACACCTGACGCAGTTCGTCCAAAAAGCTGGTCAGCACATGCTCAAGGTCCGGAAATACCGGGTGCTCCTCAAAATGCCGGCTTAGCTCCGTCTCGATCGTTGCCGGCGATTTGGCATCTTCCTTGGACTTTTCCGCCCATTTCCGGCCGGGATGGAGCGTGTCCCACGGCGAGCGCTTATTGGCTCGGGTGGTCGCGTCATCTCCATGCTTGCCCAAGCCATAGAGTATGCTCGTCTCGCTGTTCCAAATCGGCCGGAACAGATGGATCATGTAATCCTCGGCCGCCGTTTCCCAGCCGCTCTGAACGACCAGCGATCGGAACTGAAAGTCGGCAAGGTCGAGCGTGGTGATGGCCGTACCGATGTTCTTACGGTGGTCTGAAAGACGCCCACAAAGCCGCGGCCCCTGCTCCAGCGGGGTACGGGCATTGTTGATCGCGGGCGCGGCCTGGCCGACGTAGATTGGCGTCTCGCTTCCGCTGATGGGCGCATACAGCGGAAATGGGCCGTTGTAGTAGATGGCGTAGATGCCGGAGCCATAGAAGCGCGGTATCTCGGCCAACGGGTGACGCTGCTGCGCGACCAGCGCGAGCGAGACGAACCGCCCCACCACCTTGGGATTGCTGGGATCAAACACCGCCGAAGGCTGCCGGATCGGGTCCAGCGTGTTCAGAAAAGAGCCTAGCTCCTCGATGACACCCCGGATTTCCTTCTCAAGCGTCCGTCGCCGCGGCGCCGACAGGGTGGTCGAGGTCGTCTGTTCGATGAGCTGGTCGAGATTCGCGCGCAGTTCGGCGATCGGCGACGGCGCGGGTGTGGGTTTACGGCTCATGCGGCGGTCAAATGCCTCGCCACGTTCTCTCCAACGGCCTGCGCGAGCTTCACCGGGACGGCGTTGCCGAGCTGGCGCATGGACTCGGTCCATGAGCCATGAAAGCGGTACTTGTCAGGGAAGGTCTGTAGCCGGGCGCTCTCTCGGACGCTGAAATAGCGCACGCTTCCATCGGCGCGACGCAGCATGTTCTCGCCCCCCGGGACACCGTGGACGCCCGCCTTGAGCGTCTTGGCTGGTTCATCAAGCGGACTGCCAGTGTGGCCCACATAGCTGCGGGCGCCACCTTGGAATCGATGGTTGAGGCAGGCAGCCGCGAGTTCCGGCTGAAGCTCCGGATCAGGAAGGTCTCCAATCGCGTCCCGCACGGTCAGCCACGGCTTGTCCGCCGGCTTCTCCAACAGCGCCATGCCGCGGGCGCGGAAGCGTGGATCAAGCACCCGGTCGCGCTTGGCGATCTCGTGCCGCTCCCAATAGTCACCCGTTCGTACCTGCTCCCATAGCAACGCTTCGAGCGAGTGGGTTGCCTCCGGGAAGGACCATTCAATGCCAAGGTCCGCGCGGAAGCCGACGAACACGACACGCTCACGCCGTTGTGGCACCCCGTGATTGGCTGCGTTGAGCACCCGATACACGACGTTGTAACGCAGCTCGTCCGAACCGCCCTTGGCGGTGTGGTGACGCTCTAGGCGCGCCATGTGCTCCATCCACGTCTCGCCCGGCCGCAACGTGAGTTCGGGATAGGTGAGCTGGTGGACGATATGAGCAAGGTAGGTGGCGAAGCTCGCCCTGGTCAGCCCCTTCACGTTCTCAAACACGAACGCGCGCGGGCGCGTCTCGCGCACAACCCGGACAGCTTCCGGCCACATGTCGCGCGCGTCGGCATGTGCTCGATGCTTCCCGCCAAGGGAGAATGGCTGGCAAGGTGGTCCACCCGTCACAAGGTCGATCTTGCCTTCGTGCTGTCGAAAATCGACGGCTCGAATGTCACCCTCGGTCGGCAACGGCCAATGGCTAATACCACCCGCCTTTACCTTGCGGTTCTCTCGAATCGTATCGCAGCACCAGCGATCCCATTCGACCACCTGCATGGGACGGAATCCCGCCTTGCTGATCCCCATGCCCAGCCCGCCGGCGCCGGCGAATAGCTCAATGGCCCGCATGGGCGTTTCCTTGGTCGTCATCGAGAAATCCACGTATTTTGTTCTTCAAGTGTTCCGTTTGCCCGCATTCGCATTCCCAAACAACCAGCTCCCGCCAGCCCTTTCGGTCCAGCATCGCACGATTGCGCTCGTCTCGATCGCGGTTGCCCTCCAGCTTCGGTCCCCAGAAATCCTGCCGGGATTTTGGCATTCGCGCCAGTTTGCAATTCGGATCGGGATGACGATGCCAGAAACATCCGTGGACAAAGATGACTTTCTTCCGGCCGCGAAACACAAGGTCGGGGCTACCGGGTAGACGCTTGTCGTGAAGCCGATAGCGGTAGCCCATGCCATGCACGATGCGGCGCACCAGCATCTCGGGCTTGCTGTTCTTGCCCCGAATGCGGCTCATGCGCTCGGAGCGGCCTGCCGGGGTGAGAGTGTCCGCCACCCTAACGCCTCGCCTCGGGCTCGATCTTGATCGTGCAGCGCACCGCCTCTCGCGCCTTATCCGCGCGCTTCCGGCACGCCTCCAGCGCCTGCCGGTTAGCGGTGACGATCCGATCGCCTGCCGCGATGTTGGCGAAAGCGTCCGGCGCGCTGGCGCGCATGAGGTGCTGGCCGCCTTCCCACATCGGCAGGTCGAGCGAGCGCGCCGCCATCTTCTCCGGCCATTGCCAGCTCGCGGGCACGGCGCGGGCAACGATGCCGGCGAACACCGCCCACAACATCATCCCGACCACCACACCGCCGATCGCGCTCCACATCAGCCAGCGGTTCTGCTCGTCGCCCCGGCGCGCTGATACGACGTAGCCGTGAAGCTGGCGGGTCACGTCCTCCAGGCCGGTGCGCGCCGTGGCGATCGTCTGCCGGTCTTCCTGGCGCGCCGTGCTCGCCGCTGCGGTGATCCGTCCCGCCAACTGTTCGGGCGTCATCGCCAGCATAGGGCTTTTGACCAGCATATCGACGCGCTGCGCGGTGGCGGTGATATTGTTAGCGATGACGCCCAGCGTCTCGGAATAGTCGGGCGGCTCGGGCACCTCCATGCGCTCGGCCGTCAGACGCTCGACGGCACGGCGCATCAGCGTCACCTCGGCGCGCAGCTCCTGGAACGCCTGCGCGGCTTCACTCGGCCCTTCCTCATCCGCCATCACGTCTTCCCCTTATCGGCTCATGCCCCTGTCGCGCTCGCGGCCGATCCCGATCGACTGCTCCAGCGATCTCTCGATGCTTCGGCCGCGCTCCAGTTTTAGCTCCAGCTCGGGCGCACGGCGCTCCAGCGCCTTCGCCAGCTCGGGGTCGCGGCGTAGCCCCTCGGCCATCACACCCATGCGCGTGGTAGCCTTTTCCACCCGCGCCTGGTCGCCGCCTGCCCGCTCGCGCGCCAGCCCACGCCAGCTCTCCACGAACCGGTCAGCGCGCGCGCCGGGGTCGAGCCGCACCCGGCGCTCCTCGGCCATCGCGCGCACCGCACCGCCTGTGTTGCCCCCGGCCGCCTGCCCGATCAGCCCGGGATCGCGACGGAACGCGGAAGCGAGATCGCGCGCGCCATCAGGCCGCACCTGATCCAGCGCCTCGCCGGCGCGGCGCAACGCGCTCTCCTGATGCGGCAGCACCGGCAGATCCTGCGCGCGCATCCGGCCTATATCGGCAGACGCCCGCGCATAGCGTTCAATTGCCCTGGCCTGGTCCGGCTTGCCGCCGATCGCCGCCTCGGTGCGATCCGGGGTAGGTGCCTTCTCCGGCGTGGCGGCAGGCTTGGGCCGAAAACCCGCGAACATATCCTTGGCCTTGTCGCGGACCTGATGGACGATTTCCCGCGCCCGCTCGGGCCAGCGTATCTCCCGCCGCTCGGCGAAGCTGCGCGCCCTGTCCTCATCGGACGGCACGGCATAGTCGCCGGCCATGTCCTTGGCGCGGTCGCGTGACAGCGTGCGGGCAAGCTTCGCCAAGTCGGCGAAGTCGTCACGGCCATAGTGGAGCTGCACCCCGTCACGGTGCCGCGACATGCCGACATAGGCGCTGTGCCGGTCCATGCCCGGCGTCGCGAGGAGGTGCGCGCGATCGACAGTCACGCCCTGCGACTTGTGGAAGGTAGCGGCATAGCCGTGATCGACCGCGGCGTAGTCCTTGAGGTCGAACGCAGCGTGCCCACCCCCGTCGAGCCGTACCGCCATGTGCCCGCCATCGATCCGCTCCAACGTGCCCAGCGTGCCGTTCTTCACGCCAAGCGAGCGCTCGTTGCGCAGGAACATGATGCGGTCGCCGGCCGCGAAGTCGCGCGCGCCCCGATCGACGGTGACGCCAACGTCCTCGCCCAGCCCGCCCGACGCGCGCACCCGTCCGCGCGCCTCCTGGTTCAGCTCGCGCACCTCGGCATTGGTGTGGGTGAGGATGATGCGCGTCTGGTCGGGATCAGCCTGGCGCTGGCGATCCCAGCCTTCCACCAGCTCGGCGCGGGCCTGCTCGCGCGTATCGGCCGCGTGGACCATGCCGCAGTCGCCATAGGCGTGGATCGCCTCGCCCGTGCGGCCGGTCGCCAGTGCCCGCGTCGCGTCCTTCTGCCAGCCTTCACGCTGTCGGCGAACCTCGGTGATTTCGGCCGCGCCGTGCGCTTCGGCGATCGACCGGAACGCCGCGCCGGCTTCGATCGCCTGCAACTGCTCGGGATCGCCCACCAGCACCACCTTGGCGCCCGCGTCGCGGGCACGGGACAGCACCCGCTCCATCTGGCGGGTGCCGATCATGCCCGCCTCGTCCAGCACCAGCACGTCGTTGCGCGTGAGCTGGTCGCGGCCCTGTGCCCAACCATGTTCAAGGCTGGCGATGGTGCGGGACCGGATACCTGATCCGCCCTCCAGATTCTCGGCCGCGATCCCGGACAGGGCGGCGCCGCGCACCTGATAGCCCTCGCGCTCCCAAGCCTCGCGCGCAACGCCCAGCATCGCCGACTTGCCCGTGCCGGCATAGCCGATGACCGACGCCAGCCCGCGGCCCTCGGTGATATGGTCGAAGGCATCGCGCTGCTCGCCCGACAGGACCAGCCCGCGTCCTTCCGCAGCCTCCAGAGCGCCGGCACGGTGCCGGTCGGACACACCATGCGCGTCGCGCCGCGCCAGCTCGTCGCCGGCTTTCTCCAGACGCGCCTCGGTCGCAATCATCTCGCGGGACGTGAACCGCTCCTGGTCGCGCCCGTCTTTGCCCAATGCCACCAGCTCGGGACTGGCCCGCACCGCCGCCATCACCTGGTCGAACTGCTCCTTGCCATCCGAATGACGGAAGGCGAACGCAGCAAGATCGCGGGTGGTGAAGGTCGCCTGTTGCCGTGTGATGCCGTCGAGCGCGATGCGCGGGTCGGCCGCGATCTTCTCGCCATTCTCCCGCGCGATGCGCCGGTGATCCTCGGCACGCTCGGCGTCCTCGCCGCGGTCGAGCCGGCGCATTCCTGCCGGGCCGATCTTGTGCTGCGGCTCCAGCGCAATGCCCTGGTCTTCATAGGAACGGTGGTCGATCCGCCCCTCCAGCCCCAGCTCCGCCATGCGCTCGTTGACATGCGCCGCCCACGCTTCGCGCCAGCCCTTCAACAGCTCGGTCGAGTTCCAGTCCCGGACCTTCTTGCCGAACCCCTCCTGCCCAACTTCGCGCATCGCCAGCATGACATGCGCGTGCGGCTTCGGGCTGCCATCCTTGGCCTTGTCCCAATGCACGTTGAGGTCGGCGACCATCCCGCGCTTCACGAACTCCTTCTCCACGAAGTCACGAGCGAGCTGCACGCCCTGCTTCTCGTTCATCTCGCGCGGGATCGAAAACTCTACCTCACGCGCCAGTTGCGCGTCCTTGCGCTTCTCTCCTGCCTCCACCTCGTTCCACAGCGTCGTCCGATCCAACAGGCGCTCCGGTGCGTCCTTCGGCAGCAGCACTTCGGAGTGGATGACGCCCGCCTTGTTGGAGAAGTCGTGGCTGCGTCCAAGCCGCGCATCGTGCAGCTCGGATGCGGAGCGATAGGCAGCGGACGCAACGGCGCTGGAGCCGTTCGCACGGCTGATGACCTTGGCGCTGAAATGATAGATCGCCATCGCGACCGGCATGATGCACTTCTTAGCGCACGTCGGCAACGACGTATAAGCGCGCACTCATGATCTGCTTCGCATCTCCTGATTGACTCGGTGCTGGCTGTTGATGTGGGTTGCCCTCCCCTATAGGTTTGCTAGGCTGCTGCGGTCAAAAACGCGGAGAAAGGAAGCACCATGCGCAAGGTGCGGGACTATAACGCGGAGCTGAAAGCGCTGGAGGACAAGGCGCGTAGTCTGAAGGCGCGCCGGGTCGAACAACTCGGCCAGCTCGTCACCGCCACGGGTGCCGATTCACTCGACATGGAAACACTCGCCGGCGTGCTACTCGATGCCGTCGCCTCACAGAACGCGGAAGCGAAGGAGGCGTGGCGATCGAAGGGCGCGGCTTTCTTTCAGCGGCGCGGGCGCAAAGGTGGGCGAACTGCTGGCGGCAACCGTGACAGCGCTGGCACGCAACCAGGCGCTGATCCAGCGTCTGGAAGCGACACGGCGTCGGACTGATACGCGGGGCTGGGTCGTGCAACGGCGCGAACGCACCCGCCACCTGATCGAGCTGGGCGGCCTCGTCCAAAAGGCCGGTCTGGTCGATCTTGCTGATGACGATCGCGCGACCATTTACGGTGCGCTGCTCGAACTGGTCGGACGCGCTCGCGGCGATGATGCCAGCGATATGGTGGCGCTCTGGAAGCGACGCGGCAAGCGGGCCTTTGACGCGGAAGCGGAAGGCAAGGAGACGGTGGCATGACGACGCTCGACCTTGACGCTCTCCGGACGGAAGTTCGCGCGCTCGACTATGTACGCGGCACGCCTGCGGAAGCCGCGATGTGGCGCGAGGATGACGCGGACTCCCGCGCCAATCTCGCCATCGAGGGCATGGACCTGAACGCGGAGGATGAGGCGCTGTTCGACATGCTTCGCGACGAGGCCGTGCCCCCTCCCCTCGCCACGCAAATCATCCTCAAGCTCTACGATCATCCCAACGCCGATCCGGGGCTGGCGATCACGCCGCTGGAACGGGCCGGCTGATGCCCGGCCGGCGGATCAGCCCGCTGTTCGCGGTGCTCGTCGCCGCGGTCGTGCTGTTCGCCAGCCATAGCTGGCTCAAGGGCATCTTCGGTTATGGCGAGATTGCCACCGACATTCCGTTCCTGCTGGCCGGCGCGATCCTGTTCCTGGCCTGGCGCGTCAATCGCCGCGCCGCGAACCGGCGCAGCTCGCTGCTCGGCTCGGCCCGCTTCGGCGATCGGGGAGACGTGCGCCGGCTTGAGGGAAACGGGGATCTTCTGATCGGCCGCTCCATCGAAGGCGGCAAGCTGCTGCGCTACGACGGACCCGCCCATCTGCTGACGATGGCCCCTACCCGCTCAGGGAAAGGCGTCGGCACGATCATCCCCAACCTGCTCACGCTGGACCGCTCGGTGGTCTGCATCGACCCCAAGGGCGAGAATGCCCGCGTCACAGCCCGTGCGAGGGCCGCCAAGGGCGATGTGTGGTGCCTGGACCCCTTCGGCGTCTCGGGGCGCCCCACGGCCCGCTACAACCCTCTGGCGTGGCTTGATCCGACCAGCCCCGACTTGGCGGAGGATGCACAGACGATCGCCGATGCGCTGGTCCATGACGCACCGGGGCAATCGGGCGAGGCACACTGGAACGAGGAAGCCAAGGCGCTGATCGCCGGCGTGATCCTGCACACCGTCGTCCACGAGCCCCCTGCCCGCGTCACGCTGGCGACCGTGCGCGACAAGCTCACCCGCGATCCCGCCGGCTTCGCCACGCTGCTCGCCGACATGCAGGCCAGCACCAGCGCCGGCGGCCTCATCGCGCGCGCCGCCAATCGCCAGCTCGGCAAGTCGAACCGGGAGGCTGCGGGCGTGCTCTCCTCGGCGCAGCGCCACACCCACTTCATGGACAGCCCGCGCCTGGTGGACAGCACCTCGGCATCCGACTTCCGGTTCGCGGACCTGAAGGAGCGGCCGGGTACCGTGTTCCTGTGCCTCCCGCCCGATCGGCTCGACACCTATGCGCGCTGGCTGCGGCTGCTGGTCGGGCAGGCCGTCACCGACATGGCGCGATCCCCTGCCCGCCCGGCAAGCCCGGTGCTGTTCCTGCTCGATGAGTTCGCAGCCCTCGGCCGACTGGAGCCGGTGGAACGTGCGATGGGGCTGATGGCGGGTTATGGCCTCCAGCTCTGGCCGATCCTTCAGGACATGCACCAGCTCCGCGCGCTCTATGGCGAACGCGCCGGCACCTTCCTGTCCAATGCCGGCGTGGTCCAGACATTCGGGGTCAACGATCATGCGACGGCCGACATGCTCTCGCGCACGATCGGCGACACCACGATCGAATATGAGACCGCCAGCACGTCACAGAAAACGAGCTGGTTCGACAGCCCGGACCATTCCACCAGCGTCAGCGGCCACGTCGCCGCGCGCAGGCTGGTGACACCGGACGAAATCATGCGGATGCCCGCCGACACCCTTCTGCTGCTGCGGCAGGGCGAACGCCCGCTCTGGGCGAAGAAAATCCGCTATTACGATCAGCGCGAGTTCGCCCGCCTGTTCGATCCGGCGTGATCGTACACACCGGCAAGGTGCAACGGTGAGCTTTGGGATATCGCCTGACCTGCCCTGTCCGCCGGGCCTAACGCTGACAGGCACACACCGCCCGATCCGCTTTGCTTCTCCTGGAAGCCTGCGGCCGATAGGCCGCCCTTGTGACGGCGATAGCCGGCACGAAACAAAGGCGCATTGGCCCGTAGGGTCAATTCCGCAATGTCTTCGAGCTATCCGGGTGCGGAGTGCTGGTGGGTTAAGAGATTCTGTTAAATAGGAATCGTTAAGAAGGTTAAGGCTGGAAAATGGGCCAAAAAACCCACGTTTCCTGCGGCCTTCCGGGAACCCCCGGTGTGTGATCCCACGTGATTCGGTGTGTGATCCCACGATAGTAGGGTGTGTGATCCCACGACGCTTCGGTGTGTGATCCCACGACAATTTAAGTTCGATCTAGACTGTGAATACGGCTGCCTGACTATGTGTGGAGCGCCAGCTTGGAGCGCCTATGAGTTTCCTCGTGGCACCCCGGTGTGTGAAACCACGATAGTCAGCGCCCGCGAGCGAGCTTGTCCATAAGATCGTCCACCTCGGCCGCGCGGCGTCGATCGGCTTCGACTCGGCTCCGCCGCTCTTGCTCGGCCTCCAACCTAGCGGCCAGCGCCAGTGCCTCGGCTTCGCCGCGTAGGCGGAACAACACGGCAGGGCTGCCGTCTGCCGTGGCTGCCATCTCCATAGTGTAATCGGGAAGCTGGTCGGCCTCCACGACTTTGCGAAGCATCCTGTTGAACTCCTTGGGCTTGCTGTCGCTGCCGGTTTTGTCGCGCAGCACCTCCACCCGGCACGTCCACCCACCCTTTTGGTTGCCGGCATGTTTGCGTGCGATGCGGTACAAGGCGCGCTCTAGCCCGCCAGTCAGCAGGAAATAGTCCTGGTGCATGGTGAGCAGCGACCGCTCTCCCATGATGCCCTCATAGACCCAGTCCGATAGGGTGATTGTCATGCCCCGGGGCTGATCCGTGTCGGGGTCCACCTCCAGCGTCCACTTGTCGAGCCAATTGAAGCCGGCCTTGGTGCGCCGCTTCGGCGCACGGATAGACGTCGATATGGAGGTCGTCTGAAGCCGCTGGAGCGCGGCTTGCAACTCCTGATAGGCCCGGCCGCTAGTGTCGCGCTTGATCGCCCTTAGCAGGTCATAGGACGTGGTTCTAAGCGTCCGCGGAAGATCGTTGACCCCCTGCTCCCGCATCCGGTTGAGTGTCGAGGCTGCCCATATGAGAATATCGGCGTCCCATATCGTCGCCATGCCATATGCCGGGATCGCCTCGATCTTCACCCACGTTTCGCCATCCGGACTGCTATATTCGATCGGCTTCACCCGCTTGCGCTTCTGAAGCGAGAAGAACGGCCGCTCCATCGTCTCCCGCTGGTCCTTCAGCGGAAGATCGCCCATCAGCGGGATAAACAGGTCGAACTCAGGATTAGGGTTCGGGCGTTTGGTCATGCAGCATCAATCCTGCCATCCTGCACACTTGGGGATGTGCAGGTGTGCACACTATCACGCACGGCCAAATTGCCGATCAGCATCGTACTTGGCGACCAGTTCGCTGATCGCTTCGGCGAGAAGGTCCTGATGGCTGCGCCTCGTTCGTGCCGCCAAGACCCGGAAGGCCTCGGCCGTGGGGTCCGCCGGGTCGAAATAGGCACCGAGATGGTATTTGCCTGGCCGCTTCCCGCTCGATCGGGCGCTGCTCGCCGACGACACCGGAGTTGCGATCGGCGAATTATCCGCCTCTGCCTCGCGACGGGTTTGTGGCGCCACTGCCGGGGCCAACAGAGATGTCCGCTTCGCCATGTTCAAGCCTTCACGTTTGCAGGTGTGCAATTTATCAAATCATCAAGGAGGTGCTTCTGCAAGGCTGCAACCTCTTGGGCAGCCTTGCCTTTTGGCTCATGCTCGATGACGCCCAACCCGTAGGGCCAAGCTGCACGATAGGCGCTACGCTCTCGTAGAACGGTGCGCGCAACCCGGAGGCCGGTCGCTTCGGCAAGTGTCCGCGCGTCGTCCAGCAATGTGGACGCAGTTGGGGGAGCGGCGTTCAGCACAACAACGCCTGCCCGCCCGGTGCTGGTGATGAGTTGGGCAGTCCGCTTGATCGCATCCAGGTCGATAAGCGAGGGACGGCAAGGGATCACCACGAGGTCCGCGCGCTGGGCTGCGGCTGCGGCTTCCGCACCGGCAGCCGGTGGCGTGTCGATGATGGTCAGAGCAAACCCGTTTGCTTCGGCAGCATCTATCGCTTGGTCGAGCCGGCGCGCGCTGATCGGCTCCACATGGGGCAGCTCGGCCTCACGCCGTTCGCTCCACGCCGTTGCGCTTTCCTGCGGATCAAGGTCAAACAGCGCCGTCCTGATCCCGGCCGCCTGAGCGGCGACCGCAAGATTTACTGCCAGCGTCGTTTTACCGACTCCGCCCTTTTGCGCTGCAAGTGTGATAATCTGCACGTGTGCACACCTTCATTTCTGATACTGTGACGTTATGCACAATATCAGAATGGCACAACCCTGCTGTGACTCGCGCCCGGTGGTTCGTGGCTCCAACCTGCATCCGATAATGCGAAGTGCACCAGCTCCGCGTTGCCGATCGCAGGCGGCTCACCCTTTCGCCAGAAGCCCAGCATCTTGCCACGATCGTCCAGCGTGCTTTCTGTCACGACCGCACGCACCGCCTGGATGAACTGCCCGTGGCTGAACACATAGGCGAGGCCGGGGGAGGGCAGGGCGGCAAGCCGTGCCAGCACCGCTTCAGCACGGCGAAGCAATGCCCCGAAGCTCTCCGCACCCTCCCCGTCGCAATAGGCGGGATCGGCGTCGGTCCAGTACCGCTCCAGATGGGGCATTCGCTCGCTGCTGCGTGTGCCGTTCCACTGGGAGGGCTGGAGATAGGTAAACTCCTCGATCGGCCACACCTCCACCGGGACGACCGGAAAGCGCTGGATCGTCGCCTCGGCCGTCTGACGGGTGCGAAGATAGGGAGAGGTCACGATCAGGCTGGGCGTCTCGGTCCAAGCCCGCGCTACCTCCCGCGCCTGACGCCATCCCAGCTCGGTCAGCTCGATGGATGCGAGGTCATGGCAGGGCACGCCGGCGTTGCCGGTGCTCTGCCCGTGACGGATGAATACGGCCCTCATGCCGCCGCCTCCTTGTCCGCCAGCTCCCGCAATCCCTTGTAGAGCGTCGTGCGGCTCACGCCGTACCTTTCGGCTACGGCTGTCACGGTCGCGTCGGGGTCGGTCAACAGCAACCGGGCTTCGCGGAGCTGCCGGGAGGTGAGGGCAGGGGGGCGCCCGCCCATGCGTCCGCGGGCGCGCCCTGCCGCCAGACCGGCACGGGTACGTTCGCCGATAAGGTGGCGCTCGAAGTCAGCGAGGCTGGCGAAGATATTGAACACCAACTTGCCTGATGCCGTGGTCGTGTCGATCGCCTCGGTGACGCTCTCAAACGCGATGCCGCGGCTTGCCAGCTCGTTCACTGTCGCGATCAGGTCCGGGAGCGATCGGCCAAGCCGGTCGAGCCGCCACACCACCAGCGTGTCGCCGGCACGCAAGGCCTTCATCGCCTGCGCCAGCTCGGGCCGGTCGGCGTGCTTGCCGGATGCGTGCTCCGAATAGATCGGCTCGCATCCCTTGGCGCGCAGCACGTCAAGTTGCGGAGCGAGGTCCTGGTCGGCGGTGGACACGCGCGCATATCCGATCCGACGTGTGCCAGCCTGGCCGGGCAGGGGGGTGGCAGCCATGTTCAACATTCAACCTGCGACAGGGGTTTTCTGATCGCAGTTTTTCGCACGGGTTATTGAACAATTCAATGCCGCGAAACGCCAGCTTTCCTGCTGCTGCCGATGGTGTGCATCAAACGGCCGGGGCTGTTGAAAAAGGCCGGGTGATCCGATCGCGCTCCTGACGGGTTCCCTGCTTCGACACATCGGGAGCAGCGGCCATGATGGGTGAGCAACAGCGAGGCGGCAAGGCCGCAAGTTGGCGGGCGCTGGGAGCGATGATCCCCGCCGATCACATCCTACGCAGGATAGACGGGCTGATCGACCTGGGCGAACTGCGCGATGCGCTCGCCCCGCACTACAGTCACCGTGGGCGTCCCTCGATCGCGCCCGAATTGCTGGTTCGCATGGCGATGATCGCTCGCCTCTATGGCATCACGTCGGAGCGCCGGCTGTGCGAGGAAGTCCGCTTCAACCTCGCCTACCGCTGGTTCTGCCGATTGCCGCTCGATGCGCCCGTGCCGCACCACTCAACGTTCAGCAAGAACCGGCATGGCCGCTTCCGCGATGCCGGCATCTTTCGCATCCTGTTCGAGCAGACGGTGCGGCGCTGCGCCAACGCGGGGCTGATTGCCCACAAGGATGCCGCAATTGACGCGTCGTTCGTCGCCGCTGATGCAAGCTGGCAGCGCAAGATGCGGGACGCCGACATGGCCGCGCCCCGGCTTCCCCGCCCGGTTTGTGAATGGCTGGCGGATCAGGCCAATGCTCCACCGCAGGATTATGGCGTACCGCGTGGCAAGCCGGCCGAGGTGTCACGCACCGATCCGGCGTCGGCGTGGTCGGCGCGCACGGCGCGGGGGCGGTTCGGCTATGCCTTCAATGTGCTGATCGACACGCCGGGAGGGGTGGCGATCGATGTGGAGGCCAGTCCCGCCCGCTTCGCAGCGGAAGTCGATGCGGGGCGGACCATGCTGGCACGGGCCGACGATCGGTTCGGCTACCGGCCAAAGCGTGTCGCGGCCGATACCGCCTATGGTAGCGCCGCGTTCCTGGCGTTCGTCACCGATCGCGGCACCATCCCGCATATCCCGGTGCTGGAACGATCCGAACAGACCAAGGGCAAATTCCCCCGCGAAGCCTTCCGCTATGAACGGGAGCAGGACCGCTATGTCTGCCCCGCTGGGAAGACACTACCCTTTCGCGGTGCCGATCGTCGGGCCGGCTTCCTCCGATACAGCGCCAGTCCCGCCGATTGCCGCGCCTGTTACCTCAAACTGAAATGCACCGCAGGCAGCAACAGGTCGGTGACGCACAGCGAACACGAGGACGTGCGCGAGCTGGTGCGCGGCGAAATGCAGACGCCCCTATTCAAGCGGCGATGCGGCTGCGTCGGAGCGTCGAGCGGGTGTTTGCCGATGCCAAGGGTAAGCGGGGGCTAACCCGTTTGCACCTTCGCGGCCTGCGCGGTGCCGAGGAAGAGTTTTTGTTGGGCGCGGCCATTGCCAATCTGGTGCTATTGGCCCGTCCTGACGCACGACCGGCACGGACCCGCCGCCCGCCCCCGCCCCCGGTGCCGGAACGGATCGACCACATGGCCCGGATCAGCCGGGGCCGGTTTGAGCAATCCTACTACGCGACGATCTTCTGAGACCGATTAGCCGGGTTCGCGCTCGGCCGCAGGGAAGTGGCGATAGAAGGTGGAACGGCCGACCTGGAGCAGCTTTGCGACCTTCGCCGGTTTGTCGCCGGCCTTGAGCAGCTTGCGGGCTGTGTCGAGCATGTCGGGCGTCATGACCGACTTGCGGCCTCCACCCGTGCCGCCCTTTGCCCGTGCCGCTGCCAAACCGGCAATCGTCCGTTCCTTTATCAGTTCGCGCTCCATCTCCGCGACGGAAGCGAGGATATGGAACAGCAGCCGGCCTGATGGGGTGGCCGTGTCGAACCCGTCCGTCAGCGATCGGAAATCTATCTTGCGAGCGGACAAGTCTGCCGCCAGTTCGATCAGGCCCCCGATCGATCGGCCAAGGCGATCGAGCTTCCATATCACCAGCGTGTCACCGGCCCGCACGAAGTTGAGAGCTTCGGTCAGACCGGGCCGGTTCAGCTTCGCGCCGCTCACCTTGTCGGTGAACAGCTTTTCGCAGCCGGCCTTGGTCAGCGCGTCGGTTTGTAGCGTCAGGTCCTGATCGGAGGTCGAGACACGCGCATAACCAACCAGCATGAGTCCCGTTATCCCATCTCAAACAGCGAATTTCGAGACTCATATTTCGGGAACATATTTTGGGAAAGCCCTTGGCGGGGATACGGCGGAATTTTGTGTCGGTGACAGTCGTCCCGTTGGAGGTTCCTTTGCGGGAAGGCAGCCACGTACGGCCGGAGTTCCGTGGGTAGGTAAGAAGGTTGTGAGCTTTCGACGGGGGAAGCGGGATCGTGTAAGCCTAGCGTATGGACGAGGAGCAACCACCTTCAAAGGAACCCCGTCGCCGTGATCGCGCCAGGAGCGAGGCGGCCCTGCTGGATGCCGCGCAGGCGGAGTTCAGCATCCACGGCTTCAAGGCCACGACCACCCGCGCCATCGCGGCGCGGGCGGGCTGTTCGGAAGGGCTGATCCAGAACTATTTCGGCGGCAAGGAAGGGCTGCTGATGGCGGTGATGCGCGCCGGGGCGGACGAGCAGGCTGCCATGCGCGACACCGGCTTCTTCGATCGGCCCCGTGCGTCCAGCGCCGAGGCGGAAGTGCGCGAACTCCTCGACTTCATCACCGGCGCCATGCGCCGGCTCGCGCCTCGCCTACGCATCCTGTTCGATCGGGTGCTGCTGGATGCGGGGTTCGCCCGCCGCTTCGCCGACATGACGCCGCGGCGCACCCTCGTTGCGTCGGTCGCGGACCGGCTGCGCCGCGAGTGGCCGGCCACGTCCGATCCGGACCGGACCGCCGACGCAATCGTCTCGTTCGGCTTCGAGCTGGGATTCGTTCACCCGGAACTGCTTGGTCGCGACGAGCAGCAGGTCACCGCGTTCGCGGCCCATTACGCCTCCTTGATCGCGCCGGCACTAAGGATGTAACTTTACTGACTGATTGATCAGTTATATGGTCAGCCGTCTTCGAAAGGGCTGATCGTGACGGCAGACGTGATCTCGTGCGACGTGCTGGTGATCGGCGCCGGGCCGACCGGCCTGATGGCGAGCTACCTACTGCGCCGCTGCGGCGTCGATGTCCGGGTGATCGACAAGCGCGCTGAGCCTTCGGCCGAGTCGCGGGCTGGCGTCATGTCGTCGCGCTCGGTCGAGCTGTTCGCCTCGCTGGGGCTCGCGGACCGGGTGTTCGCGCACGGCGTGCCCAACAGCGACTTTGACATCTTCGTCGGCGGCAAGCGCGCCGGGGGCTTCCACTTCGATCACGCCCATGCCGACGACACGCCATACCGCTTCATCACCATGATCCCGCAGGCCGGGACGGAAGCGGTGCTGATCGAGGCGCTGACCGATGCCGGCCTGGTGGTGGACCGCAGTGTAGAGGCCAAGAGCTTCCGCGATGACGGCGATGCGGTCGTCGTGGAGGCGGCCGGGGCGGACGGCTCGCCTCTGACGTTCCGGGCGCGCTACCTGCTCGGCGCGGATGGCGCGCACAGCTTGGTCCGCCACCAGCTCGGCCTGTCATTCGAGGGGGCGAAATACCCGCAGGCGTTCCTGCTCGGTGACGTGCAGGTCGACTGGGACCTGCCGGAAAAGCGCTTCCGCGTCTTCCTCAACGGCGATCGGCTCGGGCTGTACGTGCCGTTCCAGGGGCAGGGCGCGGCGCGGGTGATGACCACCGACCTCGACCCGCAGCCGACGCAGGATCAGGCCTGGTCGCATCTCGACCTCGCCGACCTCCAGGCCGGGTTCGCGGAGGCGGCGGTGCGGCCGGTGCGGCTGCACGATCCGGTGTGGCTGACCCGCTTCTCGTCGCAGCACCGGGTTGTGGACCGCTACCGCGTCGGTCGCGTGTTCGTCGCGGGCGATGCCGCGCACATCCATTCGCCGGCCGGCGGTCAGGGCATGAACACCGGGCTCCAGGACGCGGCCAACCTCGCCTGGAAGCTGGCGGCGGTGCTGAAGGGCGATGCCGGCGACGCGCTGCTCGACAGCTACGAGGCCGAGCGGCTGCCCGTCGCGCACCACGTCCTCGAACTGTCCGACCGCATGTTCGACATCAGCGCCTCGCAGACCGGCTGGCGCGCGAAGCTGCGCGATGCGCTCGCGCCGCTGGTGATCGGTCCCGCCTCGCAGCTCGACCGGGTGCAGACGCTCGCCTTCCGCGCGCTGTCGCAGATCGACGTCGGCTATGCCGAGCCCGGCGCGGCCAGGGACGGCAAGGCCGGTCCGCAGGCTGGCGAGCGTGCGCCCGATGCGCCGCTACGCCGGGGCCGAGACCTGTTTGATCTGATCGCGGGCTACGGTTTCACCGCGCTCGCTTTGTCGCGCAAGCGGCTCGATGCGGAGACGGCCGACCGGCTCGCGGCCGGGCTCGATGCGATGCCCGGCGTAACGCCCCGCATCGCCGCGCGGCTCGACATGCCGGCGCACCCGCGGGTGGAGCGAGTCGAGCGCGCCGAGCTGTTCGCGGCCTACGGCCTTCATGCCGACGACGCGCAGGCGCTGCTGCTCGTGCGGCCGGACGGCTTCGTCGCCTGGCGAGGCGACGGCCTCGACACGACCGCCTGCCAGGCTGCGCTTCACCAGCTGCTGCACGCCGCCTGACCTCTTCCGACCGCCAACGGAGTTCCACCATGCCCACCGTTCCGTTCACGACCCAGGCGCGCGTCCAACGCTTCAAGGATCAGCGCTGGCTGATCGACAAGATCGTAGAGCTGGCCGGTCCCGAGTTCGACCAGACGCGCCTCCACTACTACGCCGCGCCGATGAGTTCCGATTGGGCCGGCGGCGTGATGGGGCTCGCCGGCCAGATCAAGCGCTATGACGACATGACCCGCGAGTTCGCGCGCCTCGCCCGGCGCTACGAGCTTCAGGCGATGGCCGCCGACAGCCAAGGGCACCACGTCACCGCCAGCGACGGCTTCTTCGCCGCTTCGGTGATGTACGGCGCGGCGCAATGGCCGATCTTCGAGAACACCGACCTCAACTACGCGCTCGAGCGCAAGAAGACCGAGTGCTACCAGGCCGCGCCCACCGAACGCTCGGGCGGGATCGGCGCGCATGGCCCCGACGCCGCGCCCGCCACATCGGGCGCGCCACCGCCGTGTCCCGTTCATCGCAGAACCTGACGAGGTTCCGGACACGCGAGAATCGCGCCTCGCTCCCCCCCCC
>NZ_WTFM01000008.1:0-66955 GCF_022496715.1 Sphingomonas sp. SFZ2018-12 | reverse complement strand
GTCCAGCTCACCGGCGAACAGGTGCCGGCGATCGGCCCCGACGGTCAGCCGATCACGCCCTATGCGTCGAACACGGGCCAACAGGGGCAGCTCAGCGCCCGCCAGGCCGAAGCGCAGCGCCGGGCGAACGAGGCGCGCGAGCTGCGCGACAGCGCCCGTCGGTCGACGCTCATCGCGTTCAACGGCAACGAACAGGGCGGTGGTCGCGCCCTGGGCGGGGCTGGCGGCGACGCGGCTCAAAGCGAGGGTGGCACTCCACCAGCTCGGACCACGCTCGACACGCTGAAGCAAACCTCGGCGATCGGGACCGCCACAGCCCGGATGATCGGCGACCGCAACTACCTCGTCACCGCCGGGGCGATCATTCCCTGCACCCTGCAGACGGCGATGGACAGCAGCGTGCCGGGCTACTCGACGTGCATTATCCCGCGCGACGTGTATTCGGACAACGGCCGCGTCGTGCTGCTCGAGAAAGGCACGCGCGTTTTCGGCGAGTATCAGGGCGGGTTGCAGCGCGGGCAAAACCGCCTGTTCGCGATGTGGACGCGGGCGGTCACGCCCCGCGGCGTCGCGATCGACATTGGTTCGCCGGCGTCCGATCCGCTCGGCCGCGCCGGCATCACCGGCAAGATCGATCGGTTCTTCTGGCAACGCTTCGGCGCTGCGCTCCTGTTCAGCGTCCTCGATACGGGCGGGCAGATCGCCGGCCAGGCTGTCAGCCCGGAAGGCTCCACGGTGTTCCGCACCCCCGGCGACACGACGTCCCAGGTGCTACAGGATACCCAGCAAATCCGGCCGATCGTCCGCGTCAATCAGGGAACCGAGCTGGCGATCACCGTCGCCAAGGATTTCGACTTCTCACAAGTCTATGGGCTCGGCCTACGGTGACGGTCGCGGCCTTCCGCAACACGGCAGTCCTCGATCATGCCGTGCGGCCGCTGCGCCGCTACCTCGATGACGACGGGGTGACGGAAGTCGTCATCAATGAGCCCGCGATTGTGGGTGTCGAGCGCTACGGTGGTTGGACGTGGGAACGGGAGGAGGAGCTGACGCTCGACTCTCTCAACCAGCTCGCGCGCGCCGCTGCTGCCTACACATCGCAGGACGTGACGCGCGAGAATCCGATCTGCTCGACCGTGTTCCCGACCGGCGAGCGCGTCCAGCTCGTCATGCCGCCCGTGGTCCCCGACGGCACCGTGTCGATCACGGTGCGGAAGCCGTCGACCAAAACCCTGACGATGCAGGATTTCGAGGCCAGCGGCCTGTTCGCCGATACGAAGGTGGCGAACAAGCGGGTTAGCAGCGTCGAGGAACGCCTGTTGGGGCTGCTCCATGCGGGCCGGCATGTCGAGTTCTTCGAGCTGGCGGTTCGCAGCCGGCTCAACATCCTGATCTCGGGCGCGACCGGCTCCGGCAAGACGACGTTCTCCAAGGGACTCATCAAGCTCATTCCGGAAAATGAGAGGCTGCTGACGATCGAGGACACGCGCGAGCTCGTCGTGCCGCACAAGAACGTCGTCCATATGATCTACAGCAAGGACGGCACCGGCACCGCCAAGGTGACGGCGAAGGAGCTGCTCGAAAGCGCACTGCGGATGCGGCCTGACCGCATCCTCCTCCAGGAGCTGCGCGACGGGACGGCGTTCTTCTACCTGCGCAACGTCAACAGCGGCCATCCTGGCTCGATCACGACGATACACGCGGACTCGGCCGAGCTGGCGTTCGAGCAACTGACGCTGCTCGTGAAGGAGAGCGAGGGCGGCGCCGATCTCGCGCGCGACGACATTCGCTCGCTGCTCAAGATCCTCGTCGACGTCGTGGTTCAGATGAAGAAGATCGACGGCAAGTTCCGCATGACCGAGATCTACTACGATCCGGAAGGCCGCCATGCCGCCTAAAAGAGGGACCATCCTCGCGGCGGGCATCCCGATCGCGATCGGCGTGGCCTTCCTCATCGCGTCGGTCGTGGCGTGGATTTACCTCGGCCTCCCCAGCTCGAAGTTCGACCCGCTCAAGATGCCGGCGTTCTTCTGGTATTACCGCGGCGATCCGGTCGTGCTGAAGGCGCTCGGCGCCGGGATGCTCGTCGGCCTCATCGTTGCCGGCCTGATGCTTTGGTTCCTCGTCAAGCGGAAGCCGCCGCTGCACGGGGCGGCCCGCTTCGCCAAGGAAGGCGAAATCCGCCAAGCCGGCTTTCGCGCCGAAAACGGCATCGTCCTGGGCAAGAAGGGCGGCAAGTTCCTGACCTTCGGCGGGACCGAGCATTGCATCGTTGAAGCCCCCACCCGGTCAGGCAAGGGCGTCGGCATCGTCATCCCCAACCTCCTGTCCTGGCAGGAGTCGGTCGTCGTCCTCGATGTGAAGCGCGAGAATTGGGACGCGACCGCCGGCTTCCGTCAGAAATACGGACAAGCGGTCTACCTGTTCAACCCGACGGACCCCGAGGGGCGGACCGCTCGCTACAATCCGCTCGGCTATATCGATCGCAGCGACGCCGACCAGGTGGTGATCGAGCTGCAGAAGATCGCGACGATGCTGTTCGTTCCGCCCGAGCGCGGCGAGCCGTTCTGGACGGACTCGGCGCGGACCGCGTTTGTCGGTGTCGGCGCATATCTCGCCGTCGCCGATCAGCCGTTTACCATTGGCGCAATCTACCGCCTGATGACGACGGGGGACACGCGCGGCTATTTCCGCCGCGTTCTCGACGATCGCTCGCTCAACTTGTCGCAAGGCTGCCGCAACGCTCTCGCCGACTTCACGTCGGGCGCGGACAACACGTTCGCCGGTATCGTCCAGACCGTCACCTCGAAGCTGAGCCTATGGCTCAACCCCCGCGTCGACGCGGCGACGGAGGAAACCGATTTCGACCTGCGCCTGCTCCGCACCAAGCCCATGTCGGTCTATCTCGGCGTGTCGCCCGACGAGCTGGATCGCGTCGCGCCGCTCTACAACCTGCTGTTTCAGCAACTCATCGATCTGAACGTGCGCGAGCTGCCGGGCGATGAAACGCCCCTCCAGGTCCTCGTCATCCTGGACGAGTTCGCCCGGATCGGGCGCGCACAGGTGATCGCCAGCGCCTTCTCTTATGTCGCGGGCTACGGCATCCGCCTGCTGCCGGTCATCCAGTCACGATCGCAGCTCCGCGCCGTCTATGGCGAACACGTCGCCAATGAGATCGTCGCCAACTGCGGCGTCGAGGTGGCGTTCACGCCTAAGGAGCTGCGTGTCGCGAACGAGCTGTCGGAGCGCATCGGCTATATCGGGCAGGAGTCCGTTACCAAGTCGCTCACGATCAACGGGATGCTGGCGAACCGCTCAAAGTCCATGTCGGACCAGCGTCGGGCGCTCCTCCTCCCCCAGGAGCTGATGCAGTTCCCCGATCAGGAATTGCTGCTGCTGCGCGGCGGCATCCCCCCGATCCACGGCGACAAGATACGCTACTATGCGGACGCGCTGTTCCGGAGCCGCGTCCAGCCCGCGCCGGACGTGCCGCCGATCCCCCGCATCATCCGCGACGATGAGGACCTGCCGGACTGCGTGATGCCGACCTTCGACCAGCTCACGGACCCGGACCCGCTGTCGTTCGCGATGGATTGCGTCGTCACCCAGGATCATCCCGACATGCTCATCGACGTGTCGGCCGAGCAGCGTGGAAATGAGGTCGTAGGTGTAATCGAACAGGAGCGGTGAGATGGTTGAGAAGGTCGAGACTGCCAGCGCCGGCGCCAATAACGACAGCCGCCGCAAGCGGCCGATGGAAGTGCCGGCCGATCTGGAGTCGCGCTTCCTGCGCGTCGGGAACAAGCTCTATCGCAGCGCGCACGACAAGGAGCCTGTGGCGACGATCACGCCCGATCGGATCAAGGCTAAGGATCGGGAGTCGCTGCCGGACCTGGTGAGGCTCGCCAAGGAGAATGGTTGGACTTCGATCAAGATCAGCGGCGACGAAGAGTTCAAGCGTGCCGCATTCCTTGCCGCCTCCGCGCAAGGCATCAAGATCGACGGGTATCAGCCCGACGCCAAGACGCGCGCCGCGGCCGATCGCGAGCAAGCCCGCCAAACGGGCGTGACGCCGGCGAGGGAGGCGACGCACCGCACCACCAATCAGGCGCGCGACAACAAGGAACAGGTCGATCCCCGCGTTGACCTGGCCGAACGGTTCCGACGCCAGTCGGACGTCCAGAACGCGAAAGACCCCGAGCTGCGCAAGGCGCAGAGCGCGGTCGCCTTCGCAATGACGGTCGCGGAGAAGCGGTTCCCGGGGGACACTGCGAAGCAGCGCGAGTTCGTTGCTGAGCGCAAGGAAGACGTCGCGGCGCGGATCAGCCGCGGCGAGATGATCGCCGGCATCGAGGTCAAGCAACAGCAGGCGCAGCGCGTCCGCGAAGTCGAGCAAAGCCAGATATTGCAGAAGTCGCGCTCGGTCGGGGGGCGCTGAGGGTGCGGACCGCGCTGCTGCTGGGCTTCGCAGCCGTCGCCCTCGCCGGTTGCGAGAAGTCGATCGAGGGAACCTACAATCTCGAGAACGGGCCGATCGACGGCGTGGTGTCGACGTTCGGCCCGAAGACGTTTGCAATGTCGAGCGGCGCCGGCGGGACTTATGAGCGCAAGGGCGATACCCTGATCCTCACCGGCCCGAGCTTCAGCGGGACATTCCGCATCGAAGGTGACAAGCTCGTCGGGGACCGCTTCACGTTTGTTCCCCGATCGCCTGACGACAAGTCGCCGATCTACCGCGGCCCGCGCGTCGGCTATGATAAGAGCGGAGCGGCCCGCTAGCAGCCCGCCCGCGGCCAAAAGGGGCGAACTGCCCCGGATGGTGCCGGGTGGCCCCCTGCGGGCCTTCCCAGCCCGTCTAACGCCGCTTCTTGCCTTTGGGCGGGTCCGCATCAGTCGGAAGCTCGGTTGCCAGCACCTCGCCCGTTCGACTGTCGATCAGGTCGGTGCGAAGGTCGGCGACCCTGACGACGCACATGGTCGTGTCGTCCTCGATTGGGGACGAGAAGGTGGCATCGGTGTGGTCGCGAACGCAGCCGATGCTTCCGCCGGCTCCCCAGGTTCCGACCGTTCCCGACATGCGGACGCGCAGCGCCCCGGCGAGCGCGCGGCCCTCGTCGGGCGTCACGACACGGCTCCACGTCAGCGTCTCCCGGCGATACGGCTTGCTCAAGCCGATCACGGTCGTTTGGTGGTGTTGAATGTCGACTGCCGCGCCGAAACCGTTCACCCCTTTCGACCTGGTGACGGGGGCATTGGAACAAACGAACGGCCGGAACTGGTAGGCTTGGTCGGCCGCGCCGGTCAGCGCCGCGCCCGGTCCGCGCCGCATCATGTAGGTGCTGGCTAAGCCCTGCTGCACTGAGACCTTCAACACGCCAGCGTCCCGCGCGTAAGTCCAATAGGGCTGGCACTTGAAGGTGTCATACGCGAACTCGGCAACCGGAATCTCGATGACGAAAGTCCTGCCCGAAAAGTCGGCCGAGGGTGCGGCGTCGAACGCGTCTGTTGCGATGTGCGTGATGAGGCGGAGCGTCGCGGCGGTGAGCTGACCGTCCGTCACCGGCTCAGCATGGGCGGCGGTTCCGATCATGATGCTGATCGCGCCGGCGACGAGCTTGCCGCGCATCAATCGTTGCAGACGTCACATATTGCGAAGTCGGCCGTGACGGTGCCGTCGCTCGCTCGGAACGGGTTGCCGCAATGGCCGCACGTCTCCGTTGGAACGCCGCTCTCGACCACAGCTTGCCCGCGTCCAGCACGCCGATCGGCGTGCCATTTCCGCTTCTCTTCTTCCGTGAACGACATGACCGCCCCGATTTTGATTTTCGATTGCCTTAGCGATGCAAGGTTACTGACCGCCTAAAGCTCCGGCTGCTCGTGCGGCGATCCCAGCCTCTCCCATGCCTCCTCGTATTCGGCGAGGACGTAGGACTTCGGTTGAAGCCAGTAGGAGACGGTGCCAGCCGCGTTGACGCCTCGATGCGCCGCTGCCTTCACCTCATCGAGCGTGAGGACGTAGCACGTGGGATTGGCGGTGTTCGCTTTGATGGTGATGACCCACCACCGTGAGCAAAGACGGTCGAGCGACCCACCAAGGGGCACCGGCGCGCGCTTAGAAAGCGCCTTCGACTGGATCGGTATGACGCGCAGCTCGTCATCGCTCGCTGCATAAAGGTCAGCGCCTCGCGCATTCCGCACTGTCGGCATGACGTGCCAGCCCCGCCGCGATAGCTCGCGTGCAACATGATAGAGGCCGGCGTTGCCGGTGAGCTGGTGACGCATAGGTGTGCCACGTGGCACACCTATCCGGAGAACACCAAGCCGCGCTCCCAAAGCCACGCCTCCAGCTCTGCGACAGTCTGCTTACCCAGGTTCGGGACGCCTTTGAGGTCCCGCTTGTGCAGGGCAGCTACCCTCGAAGGGAGCTGCGCGTCTCGCTCGATCGGGTCGGTCTCTGGTTCGACGATAATTAGGGGAAGCACGTTACGGGCGCGGACGGACAGCGCCGATCGGTTCGGCTCCTTGATTCTGGATTTGGCGCGGCGTTCGGATGCGGCGATTAAGTCGCGAATCCGGTCCTTGCTGACGCCAAACTCCGCAGCGATCTCCCTGTAGGTAGCCCCTGCCGCTTTGCGCGCCGCCATGCGTGCGCCGCGGTCGTCGGTCTCGCGTTTCGCGACTGGACCGGGGCGACGCACCTCGATGGTCTGCTGTCCATCGATCCACAGCCGAACGGCATCTAACCTCTCTGCCTCGATTGCGGCGCGCGCTTTACGCTTCGCGTCGTCGAGGTCTGACGCGACGAGTAGACTGAGCGGTTGATCGATTCCGCTCCCGACCTTGTAGAAACCGAACTGCGGCATCTGATGATCCTAACGGCGTCTGGAGGGCGGCGGGGGTGTGCCACGTGGCACACCCCGATCGGGCGGCCGATCGTCGCGGCCCCGCGCCTGGGCCTCCCTGACCCGCTTCTCGGCGTCGCGAAGCACGCGATCAGGGATCGTCTCGATCGTAGCCCGCTCTTGGATAAACTGACGCACATCGCGCGCCAGCCTACGATCTTCGCGATCGGCGCTACGGTCGAGCTGCTCGGCCGCAACCTCGAAGCGGCGCTTGGTGTCCTGCCAGCGTGCCCGCGTCTTCGCGACGAACGCCGGTTGCTGGGCCTTGCCAAGCGCGACCTGCATCGCCTCCCGCGCCTGTCGTAGGTCGGCATCTGTCGGCTGCCTCGACACCCCGTTACGTATTCTCGCGCGGAGCTGGGTGAGCGCCATGCTCGTGCCGGCCCTCCCCTGCCCGCGCGTGTAGCGAGGCGTCGCCTCGGCCTCGACACCGCGGCTGCGGAGCGCGGCGGCGAACGCCTCACGAAAGCGAAACAGATCCTCGCGCCGCGGATCGAAGCGCTTCCGGTCCAGGCCCTCGGCCTGCACCGTCAAATGGACGTGCGGGCGCGGGGTGTCGGTATGGAGCGACATAAGCCAGTCGTGATTGTCGCCGATCAGCAGCTCGGCCGCCTCGCGGACAGATTGCTTCACCGTCTCGGGGTTTGTCCCCTCCGGCATCGAAAACACCATTGCGACGGCCGATACCGACGTCCCCTGCCGCCAGTAGAGCGGGTCCGACCATTCGTCGGCGATCCGCTGCGCGTCCTCCTTCGACACGATCTCCTCGCGATCGCGCGTCTCCATGCGAATGTCGCCGTGGCGGCCGATATAGTCCAAATGCGCTTTGAGGTGCTTCGCACCCTTTTTCCGGCCCGTGACCTTCACCAGCACCTCGGGGCTTCGCCTGACGACTCGCGCCAGCGTCGACCTCGCGTCGGAGTAGCGGACCGCCGCCGTCGACGATGAAGGCGCAAATGGACCGGTCCCCTCGAACAGGTGCCGGGTATATTTGATGTTGGGGTCGCTGATGGTGCGAGGCTTGAAGCGGGGCTTCATCGCCTCCCAAAGCTCGTCCTCGCGCTCTCCGAACGGCATCAGTCGGCGACCTGCCAGAACGCGGTTTCGCCGCGCAGAACCTCTGCCAGCGCCGCGATCTGCCCGTTGATCTCCTCACGCATGTCAGCGATCCGGCGTAGCTCCAGTTCGATCTGCAGGCCGCTGTCCGCCATCATCGCGGCATTGCCGGCCTTCATCGCCTGGTTCAGATTCCGGCCGATGCGCTGAAGCTGCATCCGGATCGGCGCGATGGCGTCGCGCATCCCGTCGTCGACGGTGCCTTTGAGCGCGATGTGCCGGCGAACGAGCGCCTTGATCCACCCCGCGCGATCGACGCCGCGCTCGGCCGCGCGATGGTCGAGGACCGCCGCCTCGGCGCTGGTGAAGGTTAGCGACACGCGATTGCCAGCAGGATCGGCACGCGGCGCGATCCGCGGCGCATCGGCAACCTGCTTCAAGGCTTGTTGGAGGATCGAGCGGAGCAAGGCGCTGCGCCCTCCCCTGCCCTCCGCCAGTGCATCGAACGCCGCCAGCAGGTCGCGGTCGACGCGCGCGGTCAACATCGCCGTTTCTTTGGTGGGGGATGCAGGCTGCGGCGCGGTCGACATGGCCTGTAGGGCTAATGTAATACGACAAACGCAGCAATACCTATCCTGCCATCAATCATCCCCCACCTAAATCTGCTCTCCACGTGTGCCACGTGGCACACCCCAGTTTTTCTGAAGCGATGAAGGCGCGGAAGGAAAGATTGTGTCTAGGTGCGAGCGACGGCCGCTGCCGGCGCTCCCCGCTGCACCGGCGCGATCAGCGCCATTTCACGATGCGAGGGGCATCCTCATCATCGAAATGCACCAATGCCTCGATGACCATCGCGCGCTTGCCCTCGATCTCCATCGTCGGCCGCTCCACCTTCGGCTTGCTCGGCCTGGGCTTTGCTGACGGAGCTGGAGGCGCAACCGCGTCAACGTGCGGAGGGTCGTCGCTCGCCTGCGTCGTTGCGATCGGCGTCTCGGCGACCGCGCGCTCGGCCTCCTGATCCCGGATTTCGTCCGTCGTCTCACCGGGAGCGGGGCTATCCGTCTCGTCAACCAGCATGGGAGAGGCCGGTTCGATCTCGGCTTCCGGTTCCGTTGACGACGTGGGCGCTGGGCTGGGCGCGGCGGTCTTCTTCGCCCCGAGGTCGCGCGCGAACCGCTCGCACGCCAGCACCGTCATGTCTTCGACCGCGGTGTTGGCTACAAACGCACGGGTGGCGGTATCGTCCTTCTTCGCGGCCTGGGCGAGCGCGACCGCGCTTCGCATCGAAATGTCCGCGAACAGCGCCGCGATGTAGTCGGGCGCGCTCGCGAGCCCCTGATAGCGGGTCAGCAGCGTGCGATTTCGCCCCGTCGCGCGCGCCAGCTCGGCGAGCGAGCGCCCCTTCGCCACTTGCCCGGTCACGAACCGGATCATGTCGGCCGTCGACAGATCCTCGCGCTGGTCGTTCTCGATGAACTGATCGATGCGGACCTGCTCCACGTCGTCGGTCTTGCTGACGATCGCGCGGACCTGCACGCCGAGCTTCTGGCAAGCCCGCCAACGCCGCTCGCCGAACATGATGCGATAGCGACCGTCCGCATCCTTCGGCGCGACGGTGATCGGCTGAAGCTGGCCCCGCTCTTTGATCGTTTCGGCCATCTCATCGATCTTGGCCGGATCGATCTCGCCGCGGACGTTCTCGGGGTCGGGATATACAAGCTCGGTATCGAGGAGCTGCACGCGATCGGCGTCCGCCACCGCGGCCTTTTCACTGAATACGTCGAAGTTGGCGAAATCCATTATCCGTGGCTCCCGATGCGGGTCATGGCTTCCTCGAGGAACGCGCGCATCGCCGGCAGCGAGCTGCGGGTGTCCTTGTCGAAGCGCCACACCGGCACATGCTCCTGAAGAGCCTGGCTGTAATGCGCGCGCTCTGGAAGCGTGGCCGCGAAGAGATTGCGCCCGATCTTGCTCTTGAGCGCGGCGAGCATATCCATCTGATGCCGGTCGTTTGCGCGAACCCGGTTCGCGACGAGCCCGACGACGTGGATCGGCGTCGACCGGCCGCGCTGGTTCACGGTCGCGATCGAGTCCGAAACCTGCTTCGTCGCAGCCGGGCCGAACGGCCCCAGCTCGACGGGAACGATAAGGTGGTCGCACACCATCAGCGCCGCGAAGTTGATCCACGACCAGGACGGCGGCGTATCGACGACGCAATAATCGAAGTGGGGATCGAGCGCGGGAAAATTGGCGCGCAGATTGGTAAGCGCGCGCGGGTAATCCGCGTCATACTCGCCGCCCATCCTATTCGAGTAAATCGCGAGCCTCGGGAGCGCGGGAGGCACGGCATATCCAGGCTCGAACAGCGGTTTGCAGCTCCCAATGTTCTCGAAGTCGGCAAGCGCGTCGGTCGCGTTGCACTGGCGATCGAGGTCGAGGAACAGCACGCGATGCCCGGCGTCGGCAAGATGCCATGCCAAGTGACAGGCGATGGTCGTCTTGCCGGCACCGCCCTTCTCGACGTTGATGGCGATCGTCTTCACGCCTTACCAGCCTCGATCCGACGGGTTGGTCCAATGGTCATAGCCCTGATAGTTGGAGTCCGTCCGCGTGTTGCGGCGCGCCTCCTCCTCGGGGGTGTCGCCGCTCCACGTGCGGGGACGGCGACGATCGCCCCCGCCGCTGAAGAAGGCCCAAGCGACCAGGGCGATCAGCCCGATCGTCAGCAGATTGTCCCACTCCATCGCTCGCCTCCTTGCCTTGATGAAAGGCGCATCCTGTAATAAGTGGTATCTGAAATCACGTCAATAGGTGGTATCAACAATGCACGTGACTCGGGATGACCACTAGCAAAGCCGGAGCCGCTGGTCGCCCGCGGATTAACGCGGAGAAGACGATGGCGCGCTTTCCGGAAGGGACGCTGGGGCGGATCAAGTCGGTGCTGCGCGAGGGCGAGAACCAGGCCGACTTCATGCGCGAGGCGGTGGAGCTGGAGCTACGCCGGCGAGAGGGGCCGCCCGTGGGCGGCCCCGGCCGATCCTAGTCGCGGTCCTCCGAACCCTTGGCGAGGATGGCGAAGCCGTCGGCGATCAGCTCGACCGTGTAACGCTTGCCCTCGGCCGAGTCGTAGGAGTTCTGGCGAACCCGGCCGGTGATATGCACCAGGTCACCCTTCTGCGCCTTGGCGGCGCGCTCGATCAGCCTGCCGAACAGCGTCACCTCGTTCCAATGCGTGTCCGTCACCCACTCGCCGTTCTCCTGGCGGTTGTAGTTGGCGGCGACGCTGACCTTCGTCACCTTATCATGCTCCGTGGTCTTGCTGACCCGGCCGATGATCCGAAACTCCGCGATGTTCTGCATGGTCCTGTCCCTTCGATCGATCAGGCTCATTCCTGATGGGAATTGAAGGGGTGCGCAGCCGCCGCGATCAAGAGAAAAAACGGAGGGTCCGCGCAGCGGAAACCGTAGGCGCAGCCGGTTATTCTCTTGATCGTATAAGGCGGCCAGCGCCCATTTTCCCATCGACACAGGAATAGCCGGTTGAAGGGGCATGGCTAATGGGCTCGCGACGCGTTCGACCCGGCCCGGGTGCTGGATCGCGGGGCAAGATGATGGTCGACCAGCTCGCCCGACGGCCGCCGGGAAACTCGGATGGCGACAACGTGGAAGAAGAGGGACGCCGACGCCGATCGCACCGACTCTTCGCTGAAGATCTGGCGCTACAGTCGCGTTCGTCACCGAAAAACGGCTCGGCCTGGCTCCACGTCAGTCATTTGAGCGCAACAGAAAACGCATGCTCCCCTCGGGAGCACCGCGCCGTAGGCGCGTCCGACGGTTGGGCTGGGTGGTGTCGGTTGTGGTGCTCGCTTGATCTCGGTTCAGGGCTGCTCGCGCCGTCAGGCGTCAGGGCGTTGGCCGACTAGGCCAACTCCATTTGAACATAGAACAGATGAATCTGTGAGCGGTTGACCATTTTTTTGAGACTCTTGCTTCTCTACCGCGATAGCGAGGCTGTCCATGATGCGGCGCAAGCCTTCGTCCTCGATGTCCTCGGCGACGACTTGGCGAGGCGTGCGCCAGAGGCGCCACGCCTCGATCTCCTCGATCCTGTCCGCCTCCCGTTGCACCACGTCATCGGGGAGCGGAACGGGCCGAAGTCGACGGGGAAGGAAGCGAGCGAGCCGGTTGGGGAAGCTCATGCGATAGACGCTGGACGTCTGTGCGTTCCGGGCCTTGGGGCGATCGGCCGGGGGATCGATCGGCACGCACCGGCGCTGCTTGTCTAGCAGGCCCATCTTGGCGAGGATCGACAGACCGCGCCCCACACTGGCGCGGGATAGGCCGGTCGCGGCCTCGATCCAATGCCACGTCGGAAACACCCTGCCGGCGCATGTGCGGGCGAGCGTCGTAAGCTGCTCGAACACGCGCACGGCCGCATTGGTAATCAGCGTCGCAAGCCGTTCGTCCTCGGTCAGCGCACGGCCCTCCGCGCGAGCGAGACGCCGGACGGCGTTCTTCCGCTTCAGCAGCTCGACGGCCTTCTTGTAGAGGCGGTCAGGCTCGCCCTTGGCGTAGCTGTAGAAGAAGTCCTCCTCGAACGTGCCGGCGAGGCGGCTGTTCGGGTGGACGTGCGCGCGCGTGGGATTTGGTGAGCCCGATCGCGATCTCGGCCGCGCCTGCTCTATGCGCTCAAGCGCCATGAAGCTCGCTTTCGCGAGTGTAACAGCTCCCATCGTCCGTCCCCTTCGTTGGGGCCGGGACCAGGCAAAACTAGAGCGTGGCGCGAAGCGCGCTCCCTTGAACCGCAGCTCGGGAACGGGTATGAGAGGGGTGTTCTGTTGACCCGATCGATGCCGCCAAGCATCGCTCATCACGTTCCAGGGTGCCCGGCCTTCGTGCCGGGCATTCGTTTATGTGGTCACGGCCGCTCCCTGTCCGACCGATCGCATGATGCGACCAGTTCAACAGTATTGTTGCCGAACAAAAACGCGCCCTGAAACAGTTAAAGTTCGTGCTTTCGCGGACCGACTCGACAATTCGTTCGTGCTATCGCGGATGAAGACGAAATAGATTCGTGCTTTCGCGGATGAAGCCGCCCGCTCAATTCGTGCTATCACGGATCAAAGCGGCTGCACTTCGTGCTTTCGCGGATGAATAGACCGCGGTTTAGCGAATCGATTCGTCAGTTCGCGAGAAGGCGAGCCTTGGCCTCGATCCGCACACGGTTGTAGCTCGGCACGCGCCCCCCCGGTGTCGCCGGCTCGGGGCCGATCAGCCCGAGGCGGAAGTCGGGGATGGCGTCGGCTTCCACGATCCCTTTGAGAACGTGCCGGAAGTGGGGGAGGGAGTTCTGATAGCCGAGCTGGCGGCGCAGCTCGTCCAGCTCGATCTCAACCGGCCCATCGGTGCATGACGATCGCGCGATTTCATAAAGCCGCCGTTCGACGGGGCCGAGCTGGAAATAACCGCTCGCATAGTCAAGTATCTGGCGGTCGCGCAGGATCGCGCGGTAAAGCCAGTCGCACAACCGAACACGAATGGCTTTCAGCCGGCGCGTTTCGCCGCCGTCCTCCTTCGTGCGTGAATAATAGAGCTTCGCTTCCGACAGCCACGAGAAGTAACCTTCCTCGCCCTCGCCGCCGGCCTCGATGTTGGTCTTGATCTGCGTGCCTTGCAGGCGCTCAAGCGCCTGCGACAACCGGGTGTAGGATCGCGCGGAAGGATTGTTGCCTGTTACGCAAAACAGGTCGTGGGCGGTGAAGTGGAACTCCTGCGACACCTCCCCCCCGGCCTCCAGGCGAGCGATCATCAAGCTCGCGATGTAGAGGACGATTTCCTTGTCGTAGATCGTCGCGGCGCCCTTCGACGTCGGCACGATCTCGATCGATACCGACCCGTTCTCATAGGACAGCGGTTTCGTCCATTTGCCCTTGCTCAAGGCGAAGAACGGAAACGCCATGAGCGATCGTTCGCCACGCACGTCAGCGAGAAGGGGGCTATCCAGCACGAACAGGTCGCCTTGCTTTGCGGGCATCACCGTTGCCAATGCCCGACCTCCGTTGCCGCGTCATCCGCGAAAGCACGAACCCTTGGCCTTCGCGCATCCGCGATAGCACGAATCGAGGGCGCTTTCCCTTTGTGGAACGGGGGGAAAGCTGGCGATCGGGCTCCATCTTCGTGCTTTCGCGGATGGAGGGGACCGACCGGCATCTCTCTCTCAAACGATCGATTTTGAAGCGCCGCCATGTGAGAACACTTAACAGACGCATCGTCGTTCTCAAAACGCATTCTCTATTCATGCGCGCCATGCTAGGCATCGGTGATGAGTTCTGAGAACAATCCATGCTGATCGGCTACGCGCGGGTGTCTACCGCCGAGCAGGACCTTACGCCGCAGCTAGGCCCGTTGCGCGATGCAGGCTGCGAGAAGGTTTTTTCCGATAGGGCGAGCGGCGCAAAAGCAAACCGCCCCGGCTTGGCTGACGCGCTCTCGCACGCGCGCGCCGGCGACGTGCTGGTGGTGTGGAAACTCGACCGTCTCGGCCGAACGATGAAAGGGCTCGTCGACCTCGCGGCCGACCTGGCGGAGCGCGGCATCGGCCTTCGCTCCCTCACGGATGGAATCGACACCGCTGGCACTGCTGGCAAGCTCGTGTTTCACATCATGGCTGCGATGGCGGAGATGGAACGCGATTTGGTTCGCGAGCGCACGACGGCCGCGCTGATCGTAGCGCGGAGTGAGGGCAGGGTTGGGGGACGAAAGACGGTTATGACCCCGGAGCGGATCGCGGCGGCCCGCAAACTTCTCGCTTCCGGCATGAAGGGGCGCGAGATAGCGGCGGCGATCGGCGTCTCGGTCCCGACGCTCTACCGCCACCTGCCGGCGTCGGCTCAGGAGCCGGTCATCGTGGAAGGGGAAGGGGCGGGCGGGTGAACGTCTGGCTCTTTTCCGGGGCGCAAGGCCTGTCAGCCCTGACGGTCGACGGGGACGGGGGCAACCTCCCCGACGAGTTGGGGCCTTGGTCGAAGGTTCGGGCGGTCGAGCTGCAGAACGACACGCCCGACGAGCAGGAAGCCATCGCCCTGATTGGCGAGCATGGATTTTGCTGCTTCGATTGACCGCCGTCGCTAGCGGCTCGCTATTGCATCTAGGACCGTGCTGCAATGCGTTGAACGGTTCATCTAGCTCGTTCACTTTTCGTTCTGTCGCGCGTTACAAGGGCTGCGAAGGGAATCATGATGCTGCCACTGATGCAGCCGGTCCCGCTCGCCGACGTGCCGATGGGGACTGTCCTACGTGTCGTTGGTGCTGCGGGGGCCGGCTTTCCAAGCCCCGCCCAGGATTGGGAGGACGACGCGATCAGCCTGATCGAGCTGCTGCGGCTCGATCGACCGGCGAGCTTCGTCTTTCGGATCAGCGGGAGCAGCATGGTCGAGGCCGGCATCTACGATAACGACGTCGTAGTGGTGGACCGCGACACCCGCCCAGCAGAAGGGCATATCGTCATTGCGCTCGTCGACGGTGGGTTCGTCTGCCGCCAGCTCGTCCGTCGCCGCGGCGCGATCCAGCTCGAAGCGCGCAACAGTCAGCAATGCTATGAGCCCATCTCGGCCGAAGGCATCGAGATTTGGGGGGTCGTGCGGACCGGCGTCCGCGACTATCGGCGCTAGCCGCATGTCGTGGGCGATCGTCGACATAGCCAACTTCTACGTCAGCGCCGAACGGCTGTTCGACCCGAGCCTGCGGGGCGTGCCGGTTATCGTCCTGTCCAACAACGATGGGTGCGCGGTCGCCAGGAGCGAGGAAGCGAAGGCTCTCCACGTCCGCATGGGGGAGCCAGTCTTCAAAATCCGCGACCGCATCAAGCGGCACGGCATCCAACTCCGGTCTAGCAATTATGAGCTGTATGCGGACCTCAACCGGCGCTTCAACGCCGTCATCGCCGACCACGCCGACACGGTGGAGATCTACTCGATCGACGAAAGTTTCTTCCGGCTGCCGGTCCTCCGGACCGGCCTCGGCGATGTGAACGCCGCGCACCTGGTCCGGGAGGACATAGCGCGATCGGTCGGCTTGCCGACCCGGATCGGGCTGGGGCCGACCCGCACCCTGTCGAAAGTCGCCAATGCGCTAGCGAAGGCGACCGAGAAAGTGTGGGGCGGGGTGGTCGACCTGCACGACGTGGAGTTGCGCCGGCGACTATTCGAGCAATGGCCCGTCGGGGAGGTATGGGGGATTGGCGGGGCGCTGGAAGCGCGGCTCCGGCCCCTGGGCGTCAAGACGGCGGCCGATCTGACGGCGCTGACCCCTGCGGTCGCGCGTGACGTGGGGACGGTGGTGCTCGAACGCCTCGTGCGCGAGCTGGGCGGCGTCGAGTGCGATGACTTCAAGGTCGCACCCGAGCCGCTGAAGGCGACCGCGGTGACGCGGCAATTCGGCGAGCCCGTTACGGCGCTGGTCGAGCTGCGCGAGGCAATGGCGCGCCGCGCTGCGCGCGCGGCCGAGAAGATCAGGGCGCAGGGGCTGATGGCGAGTCGATTGATCGCGTTCGCGCACGGCTCCCGATACCGGCCCAACCCGCCGTCGGCGTCGCGCTCGGTTCGGCTCTCCCCTCCGACAAACGACTCTCGCGTGATCGTCGGATTCGCGGGAAAGATGATGGAGGCGATGTTTCAGCCGGGCGGCATCTATACGAAGTGCGGCGTGCTGCTGGAGGACCTGGTGCGCGAAGGGGAGGGGCAGGCGGACCTGTTCGCTGCTCCTGACCCCAAGGCGCCGGCGTTGCTCGCCGCGATGGACGGCCTCAACGATCGGTTCGGACGGAATACTGTCTTGCTGGCGGCCCAAGGGTGCGGGGCGCGGTCGTTCGACACCAAGCGGTCGCAGAAGAGTCCGGCCTGGACGACGCGGATCGGGGAGATACCCGTGGCGCGATAGTGTGCCACGTGGCACACTTACGCCGATGAAAACCGAGCCTGATGGATTTGAACAATCGGCCCGCATCGTCGCAGCCTTCGCGCAAGGCGAGGCGAACGATCGGGTGCTGACGTCGCTGGGTCAGATTGCCGAGGCGATCCGCGCCCGCCCAAGCGACGACTAGTCGCCGGCCATGTGCAATCGCGCCCGCATGTCGAACGAACCCGAAACCCTGTTCGGGTCGGCTGCGAAGCTCTTTAGCGAGCGGCCGCGCGACAATCGGTTCGACCCTCGCGAGCTGCGACCGAAGAGCCGCAATTACGTCATCCGGGAACAGGACGGGGAACGGGCCTGGGACGTGATGAGCTGGGACGTTCTCGGCGGTAAGGCTCGCTATCCCATGACCAACGTCCGCGACCTGGCGCTCCCACAATGGCGTAGGCTCGCGGCCAGCCGGAAAATCGGTGCGTCGTCCCGCTAACCAAGTTCTGCGAGTTCACCCCTGAGAAGCACGACCTGGGCGATGGCAAACCCCCGCTGAAAGGCGAGATGTGGTTTGGCGTCGTGGATCAGCCAGTGTTCGCGGTCGCGGGCTTCTGGCAACGAACCGAAGAGGGCAACGGCTTCACGATGGTCACGTGCGACCCCAACACGTTGGTCGCGCCGATCCATCCTAAGGCGATGATAACGATCCTAAGCCCCGAGGACGTCGATACCTGGCTGCGCGGTTCCTATGACGACGTGGTGGCCCTGCAGAAGCCCTACGACCCCGATCTGATGACGGTGCGCGGGCCTGTGTTCCCCACCCGTCGCCCCGAGCGGTGAAACCGCTCTAGCGGCTCCGATCCTTGTCGCGGGGCGGGGGAACTGCGCCGCGATCGGGGGTGCGGCCAAGGTCGGCGTTCAGCTCGCCCCCCGACTTGATCCGATCGGCGACAAGCTGGCGCGTCGACTCCGCGATCGTGGTCATCATGCGCGCGCTCTCGCCCCGATCGCGCGCGGTCTTCAACGCCGCGTCGACGATCGCCTGGGCGGGTGCGAGACGCGGATCGGCGTTGTTCTTCTCGGCCGTGTTCTTGAGGAACAGGGCGGCAAGGCGCTCCTGCCCCGGCGAATGGCCGGGGGGAAGAACGGGCTTCTCGAGCGCGCGAACCGCGCGCTGAAGGTGCGCGGGCTGCTGCGTGTTGATCTGGACGCCCAGCGCCGCGCCGATCTCGCGCACACGCTCAAGCGGCGTCTGCTGCTGGCTGATAACGGCGTCGACCTGCCGGACGCCCAAATAGGTGAGAAGGTGGGACTGATAGACCGGCCCCTTGGCGTGCCGGACATAGGCGAGTTCCGTGCGCGCATTCTCGATCGCGCTCGCCGGCGCATCCTCCTTCATCAATCCGCGAAGTCGCTCGGCCGCCTGCTGCCGCGCCACTGGAAGGAGACGCTCCAGTTCGTCGCGCACCTTGCCGAGCGTCATCCGGTAACGCTGTCCCTCGGGCGGCGCGCGCTGGGGGAGCATGGCGATGCCGGCGGGGCCGATGCGCGCCTCGGGCGCGAGCTCGCGCCGGATCGCCGCGGCGGCGAGGACCGCGCTCATGGCGCGGTGATCGCCGGTCAGAAAGCCGTGGCGGGAGGCTTCCATCCATGCCGTCTTGTCGATCGCCGAAATGCGGATCGGGTGGCCGGCCTCGCGCGCGACCTGGGCGGCGTGGTGCCGCATGGTGCGGCCATTGCCTTCGCGGAAGGGATGAACGGCGTTCAGCTCGTTAATGTGATTGCCAAGCCGGTCGAAGAAGTCCTCGCGCGCAAGGCCGCGAAAGCCGTTCTTCGCGGCCATGTCGCGGAAGACGGCATCAAGGCTGCTGGCGATATAGGGGGAATGTGCGAAGCGCGCCCCGCCCTTCGCGGTGTCGACGGTGCGGTCTTTGCCCGCCCACTCGTAGACGTCCTGAAACAGGTGCTTGTGAAGGGCGCGATAGCCGTTCGCCGTGTCCGGAAAGGTGAGGCGCGCGGCCTCCGCGCCGCGCGCCATCGTCAGCTTCAGCTCAAGCTCGGTTAGGGCTTTGTCGTCGGTGATCCCATGCAGATTCCGAAGCGTGTCGGTGCCGGGATAAACGTAAGGATCGTTCGCCAACGTCAGGCTGCGAGCTGGCCGGTTCCCGATTTATAGATGTCGAGGATAATCGACGGCATGAGCGCGGGCGGCACGCCCTCGTCCAGCATGAGCGCGAACATCGCATCGTCCTCGTCGGTCGGGATCATGTCCTCGATGACAAGATTGGCGCGCGATTCCGCGACGTCCTCGCGCCACAGCGCGACCTGCTCGGGGGTGCCACGCTCGAAGGTCATCGAGCGGATACGTCCGCGCAGCAGCTCAAGATCGATGTGGGCCATACCGTCTTCCTCTCGTCATAACCCTACGCTTTCCAAGGTGATTCCTCAACAAATCACTTTAAGCAACCGCCGAGAATCGCGTTGCGGACCGCGCTCGGGAGGCACGGTCCGCACGACGCTAACCGTCAGTATTCGCTCGCCAGCATGATGGTCAGCACGCGCTTGGTCCGCTCGGCATCCCACGGCGCGTCGCTGCCGAACGTCAAGGTCTGATCGTAGTAATCCACTTTCCAGAACACCGTCGCGGCGATCATCGTCTCGTCCCTCGGTCGGTCCTGCGTCCACGTGCGGTCGGGGAGCTGGTAGATCGCGCCGAAATCATGCTCGCCGTAAGGGTCGTTGTCGCCGTCGAACTTGGAGAACCGCATGATGGTCGACAGCGCGGCGAGGCGGTCCGCGTCGGGGAGGGACTGGAATCCGATCGTGACGTTCGCGAGCGTAGCGACGCCGGGGTTACTGCGCGCCTCGTCGTTGAGGCGACGGATGGCGTCGATATGGGCCGGGTCTCGCATTGCTGATCGTCCTTCTGGCATGGGCCGCAAGGCCGCTCGGCCTCACGGCCCTGCCGTTCCGGCGAGGAACGGGATGGGGAGGGGGAGCGAGAATCTTGGCGCTGGCGCGGGCGAGCCGCCTAGCGCGGCCGGAGCTGTGCGACGGGTGCCGCGCTTGGCGGATTACACGGGCGGCACGATTGTCGTTCGGGGACGAAAGGGCAGCGCCCTTGGTGTTCCCCTCGCGCCGATCGCGGCGGCGATCGGCGTCGGATGGTGCGGTGCGGATCTCCGCACGGCCTTTTCGCGCGCAAGCGCGCCCCCGTCAGGAGGGCGCGTTGCGTGCATCGCGAGCGGCCAAGACCAGTTCGACGATACGCGGCTGATGAAACAGCTCGCCGCGCTCGACCACGCCAAAGCCGGGACCGTCCAGCACGTCGCGGATGCGATCCTGCACGACCTCCTCCAGCTCGCCGACGAGAACCCAGAAGTGGATCGGGTCACGGTCACGCCCTGCGGCGCGGAACTGCTCGCTCTCGGCGACGGCCTGGGCCAGCGAACTGATCGCGGCCATGCCAAGCGCGCGCTCAAAGGCGAGCTGCGCGAACACGCGATGATGGGACATGGAAACCTCCGTGATGCCGTGATTGGCATCGCCATCGGGAGGGGCGCGCCGCGCCGGGTCACCGACCGCGGATGCGGCCGGCTTGCCGGGCGGCGGGGGAGCCGATTTGCGTGAGCCAAATTGGGGGGACCGCCGATCCTTGAGGCGGCGTGGCGCGTCCCTCACGATAGGAAGAGACTGACGAACTGCCTCTATAAACCACGCCCACCCGGCACGGGTGGTCCGCTGCCCTAGGCGCTTCTCTCGAAGCCCCCGGCGACTATGCGCCAGCAACGATTTTCTGCTTTCGTTCTCGACTCGGCTGACTCATAGACTCGTCATGCCGATCATGGCCGAACATCGCTGGCTCTACCCGATCGACTGGCCCGAACTGTCGAGGCTGATCCGCTTCGGCCGCGCCAAGGGCCGGTGCGAGCATTGTCAGCGTCCGCACGGTCGGCACGTGTTCCACCTGGGCGACGGCCGCTGGTGGGACGCCGATCGCCGGCAGTGGCGCGACGGGCGCGGGCGCCGGGTGCGAGCGCCAGGCCCCGGCACGTTGGCGTTCGTCCGCGTCACGCGGGTCTATATCGCGTGCGCGCATCTAAACCATGATCCGACCAACAACGCCCCGCGCAACCTCGCTGCGCTCTGCCAGCGCTGCCACATGATCCATGACGCGGCCGAGCATCGCCGTCGGCGCTGGCGGAACGCCTATCGCCGGCGGGCGCTGGGCGATCTGCTCGCCGTGCTCGATGCCTCTCCGGCGACCGTCAGGGGTGTGCCACGTGGCACACCTGCGGCGGTTCTAGCGGGCTAGATCCGCGGCGCGGTGTCAGCCGCCCGTCGACACGCCGAGCTTGCGACGACGTGGTTTGGGGGCTTCGGCGGGTGCGGCCGGCTTGCGGCCGAGCCCGATCTTCTTCGCCATCGCGCGGCGCGCCTCGCTGTAGGCGGGCGCGACCATCGGATAATCGGGCTTCAGGTTGTAGCGCGCGCGATACTCGTCGGGGGTGAGGCCGTGCGTGGAAAGGTGGCGGCGCAGCGTGCGATAGGGCTTGCCATCGATCATTGATATGATCCGCTCGGGCGAGGCGAGCGATTTCCGGGCGGTCACGGCCGGAACGTGCTGCTCGGCGATCTCGGCCGCGGCCTGGTCCGTGGCCGGCTCGCCGCCCTTAGCGAGCTGGGCGAGGGTGGCGTGAATGGCGTTCAGGAACGCCGGCACCGCATCGACCTCCGCGCGCGTATTGGGGTTGGCGAGCCATGCGGCGGTCAGCTCGGCCGCCAGCTCGAGCGTGTTCGGTGTGCCGTCCATTCGTCCCCCTGCGCGCGTGGTCGCCCATTTTCAGGATGGATCGTCATCCTGCTATTGGTTGTTAAGCCGGAAAGGCGTATATGGGCGATGCTTCATCGACTCAATCGATGCACCTACCTGGCCCCGTCGCGCTGTGAACGCGGCGGGGCCAAATAGTTGGGGCGGACACCCCTGTGAAGGCATCCGCCCCACCGGGTCAGTCCTTACGGTTCTGCCCCAGCTTCACAATCGCGATCACGAGCCCGAGGGCTGCGATCGTCAATTGCACTGCTTCAACATTACTCAATCAAATACACCTCCTTTGACCGGCGAGATTGCGATGCGGGCTGTGAACACCACACCGCTGCCGATCGAGATGATTGTAGCCGATCCGCGCTCACGCTGGCGATATTTCCGCCTCGCTCCCGAGCACGATCGCGTGAAGTCGCCACCGCGCCGCCCGGCCTTGGTCGGGCGGCGCGCGCGGGCCTGAAAGGACTGCGGGCGCGGGCCTGAAAGGACTGCGGGCGCGCCGGCGACGGGGCCGCTCCTGGGCGAACCGCTCGGAAAGAAAGGGGGTCCGATCAACACCGGACCCCCGATCGCTGTCATGCCATCTCGTCGTCGGCCATGCTCTCGTCGGCCATGTCCCCGAAGTCTTCGCCGTCCGTATCGGCGTCGAAGTCCTCGGGGTCGCGCTCGGCCCGGTCGAATGCGCCGATCTTCATCGGGGCGGGAAGCCAACCGGACGGAAGCCGCTCGGACACGTTGACGGCAAGGTCAGCCTTCTTCTTGATGGTCGCACAATTCTCGGCGCTCGGCGCGCCAACCTCCGCGCGCAACAGGTCGATCATCGCGGCACGGCGCATCTTGTCGAACAGGCCGATGGGTGCGGACCAACGCGCCGCAATGTCCACGCCGCTCGCCCGCGCGATCTGCTCGAAGTGGTGGTGGCGCTGACCGGGTGAACCGCCCGCGAACACCGTGCCGTCCAGCGTCATCGCGACAAGCCCGGCGAGCAACGTCATCTTGTCGTCGGCGCTCATGGCGCGGATCGCCTCGAACCGTCCGTCCTCGGGAATGGACGCGAAGCGGGTCGCCATCGTTTCCTCGATCGGGCGAACGTCGCTGGTCGCCATAAGCTCGTCGGGAACGGCGGTGGTGACGGTCTTGGCCTGAACCTCAAGCGCCATCTGGTAGCTGTGCGCGCCGTGGAGCAACTGGCCCGCAAGGCTGTCCAGCAACACGTCCAGCGCCAGCGTCGGGTCCGCTGCGACTGCCTCCTGCACGATCTGCGTCTTGATGCGCGACAGGTCCGCGAACAAGCTGTTGCTATAGAGCGGCTGCGGCTCGCTGCTGCCGGATTTCGGCTTCGGCTCCGCCTTCGCACGATAGAAGCTCTTGCCGAGCGAACCGTCATGCGAAACCCATAGCGCCACGCCTCCGACCGCGACCTGTGCGGCATTGAAGCCGCGCAAGCCCTCGGTGATCGCGTCCCGCTCGTCGGACAACGGGGCGATGCGGTTGCTGTCCTCGCCCTCGACTTCCGCGATGCTCTCGATCTCGGCCTCGATCTCCGCGATGCGCGCCGCCTCGGCCTCGGTCGGCTCGCGCGTGGACGGATACATGCTGCCCTTCATGTAGAGGTCGTAAGGCCGGTCCAGCGTGGCGCGGACCTGATGCCAACCGATCGCGCGATACTCGTCGGCAATGGCGTCCAGCTTTTCCTCCGCCAGCTCCTGCACAAGCTCGGGATTGTCCGCGAAGCCCTCGGCCCCTTGGCTGAACAGGTCCACCGTGATCGTGCCGCCCTTCGCCTCATAGGCTTCCCGCCCGACGAAGCGGAACGCGCCGCTGGTGGTGTCCACCTTCTCCGTGGTGAGCATCCGGCGGATGGTGTGGGCGTGGCCGTTCGCCGCCTTGCAGACCTTTAGCTGCTGGTCGTGGTCGTCGGTGAGGGTCAGCGCGCGCGCCGCCTCAAGCGACAACTGGTCCTTGGCGATCAGGTCGATCAACGCGGGTGCGAGCGCGGAAAGGCGAAGCATCTTATAGACGAAGCTGACCGCCTGACCGAACCGGGCCGCGATTTCCTCGGCGTCCATGCCCGCGTCCCGCATCGCCGCGAAAGAGCGGATGCTATCGGCGGGGTGCATATCCTCGCGCTGGAAGTTCTCGGCGAAGGAAAGCTCGATCGCCTCTTCCTTGGTCCGCAACTCGACGGGGATGGTGTCGCTGCTCTTGGCGTGCTTGCGCTTCACCAATACTTTGAGCGCGCGATACCGCCGCCCTCCGGCGAACACCCATAACAGGCCGTCCTCTTCATAGGCGATAAGGTTCTGCAACAGGCCGTGCGTCTGAATGTCGTCGGCCATGCTCTCGATGGCGGAAGGCTTCACGCGGCGCTGATTGAGCGGGGAAAGGCGAAGCTGCGACAGTTTGGGGTGGATGATAGCCATGATTGAAACTCCTGATCTGCGATGGTGTCGATGGTCGTGGGGAGGGGTCAGCCTTCGAGGCTGGCGAGTTCGTCAAACTCGGCCGATGCGCGCTTCGCGCTGCCGCCTGCGTAGGTGACGCCGGTGCGCGGATAGAAGAACACGCGCTCACCCTTGCGATAGGGGGTGCCGTCCGCGCTGGTGCCGCTCGTCTTCGCCCGTTTCCAGTACGGATCGCCGGTATATCGGGTGTAAGCCATTGTCCTTTCTCCTTCTTTCGAGGCGCAGCCGGTTGCCGCGGCAACCGGCTCTGCCTCTCCGGCGAGGAGCGGGATGGGGAGGGAGGAGGAAAATCGACGGCCTGGTGCGGGCAGGCCGCCTAGCGCGGCCGACACCCCAACGGGTGTCGGGTGCCGCGCTTGGCGGACCACACGGGGCTGTCTATTTTCCTTCGGGAACGAAAGGGCAGCAGCCCTGGTGTTCCCCGCGCTGGCGGGCCTCCGGGGGAGGGCCGCGGCGCCAGCCAAACTGCCTCGCGCCTCCCGCGCGTCTGCAGGTGTGCCACGTGGCACACCTCACGCGAGGATCGTTACCCGGCAGGGCCGAGACGCCGGCACGGTGGCTCGGTGGGTGCGCGCAAGCGCGCCGATAGAGCCGTGCCCGGCAGGGTCGCGCCGACGGCTTCTTCAAGGTTCGTATTTCGAGAACAGACGGTAGAGTGCAGCTCGCCGATAGAGCGGCGTTAACGCGGAGGGGGAACTATCAGACTGTGAGCTGGAGCTTGTTCATCGACGAATCCGGCCAGGATCAGCGTCACTCGCCGTATGAGGTGCTGGCCGGGATCGCGGTCGAAGATCGGCGCGTATGGCCGTTGATCCGCGACTTATCGGACGCACAGCAGCATATTTTCGGGATGCGCTTGTTCGAGGCGTATGGACGCGAGGCAAAGGCGCAGAAGCTCCTCGATCGCAAGACGTTCAAGCACGCCGCCCAGCTCGATCCGATCGCGCACGCCGAACGCACGCAGCTCGCGCGCGAATTGCTGCTCGACGGGACCGCCGTCACGAGGGCGCGACTGACGGCATTGGGGCAAGCAAAGATCGAATATAGCCGGTTCAGCCTCGATCTGGCGCGGCGACATGGGGCGAAGGTGTTTGCTACGATCGTCCCGCGCGAGGCGCCGCGCCCGGAGCGCGACGACGCTTTGCGCAAGGACTATGCGTTTCTGTTCGAGCGCTTCTACTATTTCCTGAACGGCCTTCCCGGCGATCCGATGGGGTATCTCGTGTTCGACGAGCTGGATCGCAGCGCCGCGCATATCCTGCTCGGCCAGGTGAAGAGCTATTTCATCAACACACAGAAGGGCCGGGTAAGGTCGCGGCTCATCATTCCCGAGCCGTTTTTCGTGCATAGCGATCTGACGACTCTGATCCAGACCGCCGACATCGTGGCCTATGTCATCAGTTGGGGGTTGCGCCTGCGCTGGATGACGGCACCCGCGCGCGCCGAGTTGCGCCCATTGGTGGATTTGGTCCACCGGCTCCAATTCAAGCGCGAGACGGAAGGGGGCGATCGGATCTTCGGGCTGAAGCTGATCGACGATCTGCGACCGAAGCCATTGCCCTGAAATGGAAGAAGGCAATGCTCGCGTCGCCGCGGACAAAGCCTCCGGGAACCCATTTAATCGATTCGTCCTGATTTTCAATGAATATCCGCGCAGCCGCGCCAATCGGCGCTGGCGCTTCAAAATTGCATCGGCGATCGATGTAGGATAGGGGGGTAGCCTATGGCGCACCTCTCCCGAACTAATGCCGACCTCGTGGCTCGCGTCCGACGCATCGCGGGGCAAGTCGGCGCGGTCGAACGGGCGCTTCAATCAGACTCCTCGTGTTCGGAGGTGTTGCACCTGGTCGCGGCCGTCCGCGGCGCGGTCAACGGCCTCATGGTCGAGATCATCGCCGAGCATCTGGAAGCACATGTGTCGCGCGCCGGGCTCGATGATGCCGAGCGCGCGGCGGGCGCCGAAGAACTGCTGGCGGTGATCCGCCGCTACTCCAAATAGGACTGCTTCATGGCGACATTGCCCGAAATCGACGCCTTCACGCACGAGCATGTATTCCTGGGCGCGGCGCATGACGACAACGCCCGTCGCACCCTTTGGGTGGTGGTGTTGACTGCCGCGATGATGGCGGTCGAGATCGTCGCCGGATACCTGACGGGCTCGATGGCGCTGCTCGCCGATGGTTTTCACATGGCGACGCATGCCGGCGCGCTCGGGGTCGCTGCAATCGCATACAGCTATGCCAAGCGCCACGCGCGCAACCCCGCTTATAGCTTCGGCACGGGCAAGGTTGGGGATCTTGCGGGGTTCGCATCGGCAATGGTGCTGGGCCTGATCGCGCTCGGGATCGGCGTCGAATCCGTGCTGCGCCTCTTTCAGCCGATCACGGTTGCCTTCGGAGAGGCGACGATCATCGCGGTGGTTGGCCTGAGCGTGAACATCGCCAGCGCCTTCCTGCTCTCGGGCGGGCACCATCACGGGCACGATCATCATGGACACGACCACGGCCACGGTCATGGTCCGCACGGCGGCGACAACAACCTGCGCTCGGCCTATATCCACGTCCTCGCCGATGCGCTCACCTCGGTCCTCGCCATCGCCGCGCTGCTGGCGGGCCGCTATCTCGGCTGGGTCTGGATGGACCCGGTGATGGGCATCGTCGGCGCGGTCGTCATCGCTCGATGGTCGTGGACGCTGATGCGTGACACCGCCTCGGTGCTACTTGACGCGACCGACGATCATGTCGCCGACGAAGTGCGCGAGCTGGTCGAGGCGGCCGGCGATGCCCGGATCGCGGACCTGCACGTCTGGCGGGTCGGCCCGGACGCGCACGCGGCGATCATCAGCGTTGCCGCTAAGGCCGGCGTGACGGCAGACATGATCCGCGATCGGCTGACGCCGGTCCACGAACTTCGGCACCTGACAGTTGAAACCCGGTGATGATTGTTCGGCCGCCCGCCAAACGTTACGCGAGGGACGTGCGGCAACTTATCGCCTTGTTGATGCTCTGCGTCCTGCTCCTCTCGCATGGGGGCATGGGCGGCGCTGTTCCGCATATCCATGCCGATGCCGTGGCGCATGGCGAGGTCCACACGGACGATGGATCGGAGCATGGCCATGCGGACGAGGCAATCGCTAGCGCGGTAGACGCTGCGGGCGACGATCGCTCCGACGGCTCCGCGAGCTTCACGCTGCACAGTCATGTGGTAGGCGATGTGAGCCGTCCGGTGGAGTGGGCCAGGTCGCCACTAACGTTGGCTGGCCCGAAGCTGATGGCGGCCGCAATTCCCGCTCTACCCTCACGTGGGGTTGCACCCTTGCTAAAGCCGCCCTCCGCCTGATCGTCGCGCCCGTGCGCCCGTAAAAGGGCCGCGCTGTTTCGTGAGGATCGGGAGAGAAAACCCATGTCACCCTATTTGCGCGCCGCCGTCGTGGCGGTGGCGCTGTCGTCGGCGACGGTCGGTCACGGCCAGACACTGACGCTTGAGGATGCGGTCGCGCGCGCGATCGCCGCCTCGCCGCAAGGTGCCGCGACTACCGCGCGCGCCGACGCGCTTACCGGCCCGTGATCGCGCTGTTCTCGATGACGGCGCTGATGGCACTCGCTGCGAGCTACGCCGTGCTTGGCACGCCGTTCACGATCCGCGCGGCTGAATGGTTCATCGCCTTCTCGATGTGTGTGCTGGCGCTGCTCAAGCTCCAGAATATCGAGAGCTTTTCGAGCATGTTTCTGAACTATGATCTGCTCGCCAAGCGATGGGTGCCTTACTCCTACATCTATCCCTTCGCGGAAGGCGGTGCTGGCGTGCTGATGATCGCGGGCGCGCTCACCTGGCTCTCGGTGCCGGTTGCCCTGTTCATCGGCTTGATCGGCGCTGCCTCGGTGTTCAAGGCCGTCTATATCGACAAGCGCGAGCTGAAATGCGCCTGCGTCGGCGGGGACAGCAACGTGCCGCTGGGCTTTATCTCACTCACGGAGAACGTGATGATGGTGGCGATGGCGCTATGGATGGCTGCCGCCGCGGTCGGCGTCGCCGGTGCGCACTGACGCTCGTTGACATTGGCTCGGAGAGGGTGCCGATACGCGGGATGACGAAGGGAGCGCCAGCCTTAACCCGCCCGCTTCGCACGGCCGTCCTGGTCGTGCTCGCGGTGCTGCTGCTCGTGCGCCTGGGACCGTTCTGCGAGGCAGCGGCGCAAGCCGCCCCGATCGCGTCGGCGATGGCTGGATGCGAGGGAAAGGGCACGGGTGCGCCCGAAGATAAGGCTCCATTGCCGGCCTGCGCCACGCCCTGCACGGCCGTTCCCGGAGAGGCCTTGGCGCGGGTCGAGCCGATTACGGTCCTTCCGGTAGCACCTTGGCCCGGACCGTCGGTCGGGCTAGCCGGTGCCCCGATCCCGCCCGCGACGCCCCCTCCTCGAACCGTGTGACACTTCGACAAACTCACACATTCATTCGACGGAGATTTTCGATGACGAAGTTTAAGCTGATCGGTGCCGCCCTGGCGCTCGCCCTTCCGACCGCGGCGTTCGCGGCCGGCTCCTGCTGCGCCGATATGGCGTGCTGCAAAGAGGGCGCGGACTGCTGCAAGGACAGCAAGAAGGACTGCTGCGCGGACATGAAGAAGAGCGGCGATCATGCCGGCCACGCTATGCCGACGAAGTAAGCCGGGGGAGGGGAGGCGTTCGCGCCTCCCCTCTTCTCGTCGAGGGGCTGCTACTCCGCGCTAAGTTGCGCACTCGCACAACGTGAAAGGATACAGGGGAGCACTAAGCACAGCCTGCGATCAGCGCAGGTCCAGGGTGAATGAGGTCAGCCGGAGGACAAAACGTCCTTCAGGTGCAGTTGGAAGCGCCATTCTCGACGCGAAAAGCATGGCTTGCCCTCTCACCCCTGTCGGAATGCCGACCTCGCCTTGCGCATTCGTCGTGACATGCTGGCGCTTACCGTCGAAGGTGGCGATCACCACCTCATGTCCGCTGACCGGAGCACCATTCTCGAGGAGACGGAAGCGGCCGTCCGACACGGCGACGAATTCCAACTCGAGACCGTGCGCTCCGATGCTTTGCAAGCCGACGCATCGCCCGGCGCAGACTGCGGTTTTAGCGAACCGCCGGGAGTCCACCTGTAGGACGCGAGGGCTTGGCAGGTTCGCTACCGCCGCCTTCGCCGCGGCACCTACGGGATATTCGTCGAGGATGAGATCGATGCGATCGTCGCGATATTCGACGTCGCGCGGCTTCAGAGTCAACGACACGATCGCCGGGCGCGGGGTGCTGCCGACGATCACCGAAAGCCCCTTTCCGGAAACCGGACCTAGGCGCACGTCGACCGATCCCGACGCCGTCATACCGCGTGCGCTGGCCACCCGATCCGGCGTTATCGCCGTTTCCGGCGTGGGGAAGGTCGAGCCGACAGTGGCAAAGATCTTACCCCGGGCATTGCCCACAGGCGGAAGCAGGAAGAAGTCGTGAGCAAACGCGGCGGCCGGCAGAACCGTGAACGCCCCCAAGGCGAGGGTTGGCAGCAGGCGTGACAGCTGGGGCATAGGCGTTCCTCTAGGTCAGACCCGTCGATTGTGTCCGCAACGCACCCCGTCTTCAAGCGGGATGGCACCGACTGGGCCTCGTTGTTGTCGAGCAGCACGCCTTCTTCGCCGCACCTTGGCGAGGGCCACTACAGCGTCGTATCATCAGGAGGAGCCGTCAGCGGGATTGCAGCAGAGCAAGATCCGGGGAGGAGGCGATGACGCTCCAACGCGAGGTCGCCTCGAAGCAGGAAAGATGACGCGGATCGACATATGCGACGACTACCGGATCACCCGGGAACGTTCGGGCTTCGAGCCGGCCGATCACGCGGTCCAGCACGGATGCGTCGAACGGGTTGTAAAGGTAAGCCAGCAGCGGCCCTTCCGGCGGCTGGAACGCTCCAGCATCGCCAAGAACGATCTCGGGAGGGTGAGCGGCGCCGCCTTTCATTACGAAGCTGCGGACATTATCGTTTGCGATAGCACATAGCTCCGGAGAAAATTCCACGCCGATCGCACGGCCGAACCCCATTGCGGCCGCCAACATGATGATCCGGCCTTTGCCGCTGCCGTAATCGACCAGGCTCCATTCGGCTGGATCGATGTCGAACCGGCTAACCGCCTCCTTCAGCGCTTCGCCGTTGCTTGCCTGATAGCGAACCCCATGACGCGCCCGGGCCGGGTCAATGGCCAAGCCCGACAGGTTCACTAACCCGCTCGTCTCGGTTCCCCAAAGACGGTCGAATTGCGCGTTTCTGCGCCGCGCTCGGACGGCGGCTGGACTTACCGAACAAATCACGTGCGCGATGTTCTTGCCGATCAGCCCTATGAGCTCTTCGCTGGTCCGTCCTGCCAAGCGCTGTCTAAGCGCGTCGCCCATAGCCGTTCTCCTACGATCGGTGAGTAGGCGTGGAGTGATTACCAGCCGGTTGCCTACTCCCTAGTGTATGGTGAGCATGGCTAGTCATTCGGCTTCGGTGCATGGTTCCGTGATGAACAGCGCTGCTGGTAAGGTCGGGACAAAGTGGCAGGGGGAGCTGCGGCTCCACGACCGTTGGGCTTCATGGCGAGGTGCTGTCGGTGACGGCGTGCTACACCGGCATTTCGCGGCGCAAGCCATTATCGCCGACCGACCGATCCGAGTGCGCGATGCTCAGGATCACCTCATCGAAGCGACATGCATCCTCATCGATCCGCTAACGCCGCACAGGATCGAGCCTGGTGGCGAAGCGCTCCTCGTATATGTCGAGCCGGGACGAAGCGTCGATCCAGAGTTTGAACAGCTTCTCCGCAGCATGGTCGCGCGGACCTCGCCTGCACTCGTCGAAAGACACGGAGGCGCTCGCTTCTGGACTTCCTGGCGAACGTCGGCCCTGACCGCGGTCGGCCCAATCGACCGCCGCTTAACGGCGGCGCTCGACTACATTGAGGGCGCTCTCCTCTCCGGTCCGGTGCCACTCCATCATGCCGCCGCGACAGCCTCTCTGTCGCCCGACCGCTTCCGGCATTTGTTTGCCGATCAGCTAGGTGTCCCGTACACGCGCTACGTTCTCTGGCGGCGCTTGCGCTTGGCGGCCGTCGAACTGGCGGCAGGCCGCGATGTCACTACCGCAGCTCACGCCGCCGGCTTCTCGGACTCGGCGCACCTCGCCAGAACGATAAAGACAACGTTCGGCGTGACGGCCGGTCAGGCGTTGCTGCCCGCTTAGCTTCGGCGCATCTCGCGTCCGTTCCGGCACCTTGAGGACCGGCAGTCACTCCATCGCTTCCGCCCCTTCGCCATACCGCCGTGGTCGCGCGCGCAATGGCTCGGCGAGCTGTTCGAGGTAGCTCATGGGATAATCCGGCCGCTTGCCGATGCCGAGGTCAGCGCTCGTGAACCGCTTTTCGGGTTCGTACACGGCCGTGCCGAGCAGGTGATCCCAGATGTTGGTGAACAGCCCGAAATTGACGTCTCCGACCCCGGCCCATTTCTGGTGATGGAAGCGGTGAAGCGGCGCCAGTGCGAGGACATAGCGCAGCGGGCCGATGCGCATGTTGGCGTTCGAGTGCTGAAGGAGCAGCTGGATCGTGATTGCGAAGCCGAGCAACAGCCCGACCTCCAGCGGCATACCGATGAGTATGAGCGGCGTCGTTCCCGCAGTCGTCTCGAGGAGTTGGTGAACCGGATGTTTGATCAGCCCGTTAAAGCCATACATGCGAGTAACCGAGTGGTGCGGGGCATGAAATCGCCAGAGCCATTCCACGCGGTGGCTGGCGTAGTGGCAGAGTGTGATGCCGAGGTCGGCGACAATTACCGCGAACAGCAACTGCCCCCAGAGCGGCCATGCGCTCGGCCAGGACCCCGGGAAGGGCGCGAGCAACGTCAGCAGCGGTATGAGCGCGACCGACGAGTAGACGCTCGCCTCATAGGCGACGGCGTAGGCGACGTCGCGCCAGGAGTCGCCGCGATCACGGTTCCATAGCGGCTCGTAAGGGATCAGGCGCTCAACCGCGAACGAGGTGGCGATCGCCGCCAGGAGCAGCGGAAGGAGCCAGAGCCGCGTAGCGCCGGACTCGACGGTCCAAACAGCCGCGCCGTTAAAGCCTAGGAGCATCATCGGGGCATAGAGGATCTGCAGAAGCGGACGCACGCCGTGTCTCCTCAACGGAAGGTCACGTCGCGATTTACGCTTAGACGGGCATTCTCACTTGAACGATCAGGCTAAATCTTCGCAGAGGGTCCACCAGTGCTCGTCGCCGGCCATGCACCTGCTGATGCGGCAGGCGTGCTGCAGAGGGCATGATGATATCGCTAGCCGGATGCCGAGAAGAAAACGCTAGCAAGACAGCGCCTTACTTCTTCTCAATGGCGCGCGAAAACCCTGCGGCCGGTCCGCCCAAACGCGATCACCTCGAACGCCTGCGCAGGTCGGCCCCGCACTTCCATTCCGGGCGAGCCGAGCGGCATTCCAGCAACCGCAAGGCCGCTGACGCCCTTCGGCCGCTGCGCGAGCGCGCGCTTCATGTCTGCGATTGGCACATGGCCCTCGAAGGTCATGCCGTAGATAACAGCGGTATGGCAGGAGGCAAGGTCGGCCGGGACGCCGCGAGCCTTCATCATCGCGGGCCGGTTCGCATCGTCCACTATCCGCACGGCGCGGCCGAATTGCGCCTTAACAATACTCGCCCATTCGCCGCAACAGCCGCATCCGGGATCGCGGTGCACGAGGATCGTATCTGCCGCGACCGCGGCGGCGGGAACGCCGAGCGCGAGAGCTGCCAAGGCGAGACGAATGCGCGTCATGATCGAAGCCTATCTACCGGCCCCGCCCGGTCCAGGGCGGGGCCGTATGGTTACTGAGCGGACTTGCCCATCTTCCGGAGCATCGCGTTAAGGGTCGCGATCTCGCGATTCTGGCTGGTAATGGTCTTTTGCGCCTCGCTACGGATCTCGGCATTCTGCGTGCTGCGAAGGGCGATCTGTGACATGGCGACTGCGCCGCGGTGATGCTCGATCATCTTGCGGATCCAGGTCTCGCCGGCGTCTGCCCCCTTCGCCGCCATCATCTTCTGGTGCATGTCCATCTCGGCCGGGCCGTACGGATTAGCCGCGGTCGGCTGCATCATCTTGGAATGATCCATGCCCTGATGGTTCATCCCCTGGTGGCCCGCCTGCTGGGCGAAGGCGGGGGTGGCGAACAAGGCGAGGATCGCCAGCATAGGTGTTAATCGCATCTCGATCTCCTTGGGCCGTGTTGATATTGTACGCGCCGGAGAGGCGTGCCCCTCGATCGCGCAGCAATAATCGCCGGTTGGCGCTTTCGTATCCGTCAGCGCCAACTCAAAGCCGAGATAGGATCGTCTTCATCTGGTCGATCTCGCGACGCTGCCCCTTAACGATCTCGCCGCACAGCGTCTTCAGCTCTGGATCGGTAAGCGACGCCTCCTGGCACATGAGGATCGCGCCGGAGTGGTGCGGGATCATCGACCGCGTAAACGCCCGGTCGCCGATCGTCGTCTGGGTCCGGATCAGCGCGTAGCTGCCGATAAAGACTGCGATCGAGCCGAAGATGAGCGCGTTGTTCGCCGCCTTGGAGGGAAACATATGGCGCATGGCAAGGATCATCGCGATGACCATCGGCGCGACCATCATCAGCGTCATGTAGAACATATTGAGGTTGTTGTAGAAGCTGCCGAGGCTGTCGATCATCACGAACATGACGAAATACATGATGATACCACTGACTAAGGTTTGGACACCCAAGCTGACATAGGCGTTCTTCATCATCGCTTATCTCCCCTGTTGATGCCGCCCGCCCGAATGAGATTACCCCGCCGCGTGGCGCGCCGCCGGACCGGCCAGCGCACCCACAGCAGAACCGCGCCGCCTACCCACAACACCAAGCCTCCGATCGCGAAGGCGAGCAGCCAAGGCGTGTTGAAGTCCTCGTGGTTCTTCCAATCCATGATGTGGAGGCCCCAGAAGAAGTCGTAGAGCCGCCAAGTGCCGGTCCTGACGGCAGTGATCCGTCCGGTCTCGCTGGCGACGAAAACGCGGGTGCTGTCAGCATCGTCAAATGCGACCCGCCATGCTGGGAGCGCTCCTCGATATTCGGGTGCGGCGCGTTCGATCCGTTCGACGCGGGCTGCTGGTCGACCTTGCCCGCGCCACGCGGCGCGCGCCACGGCCTCGGCCTGGGCGGCGGTCGCGGGCGGCAGCAGCGCACCCGTGGTCGCATCGGCAAGCCGGACGCCCTTGGCCGTCGTCAGCTCGGCGACGGGACGCCCAAGCAACATGCGATAGGTAAGCGATGTGACCGGCGTTCCTGCGCGTTGCGTCAAGGCCGCCGGCGACGCCAGCACTTCGCCGGTCGGGATAGGCGCGACGACCGTCCGATCAACGAGGTGATCGCCATGCACCTTATCGATCGGCAGGAAGCTCATCAGCGTCCCGCTCGCAAACCAGAGGAGGAGCTGGACGCCGATGATGATCGCGAGCCATTTATGCGTCTTGCTCGCCAGCTGATGAAGTCTCGCGCGCCGACTCCTCAGAACCACGTCCGCACGCCGACAACGAAGCTGGGTCCGCCCACACTCTCGCCCTCGGCGCGCGCGAAGCGGGCGCTATTGCCTAGCCGGCGGTCGTAGGACACGCCGATATAGGGCGCGAACTCGCGCTTGATCTCATAGCGGAGGCGAAGCCCCAGCTCGATATCGCTCAGGCCCGAACCGATGCCGTTTTCCGGCACGTCCTGCGCGGCGAAGTTGAGCTCGGCGCGCGGTTGCAGGATCAGCCGTTGGGTAATGCGCTGATCGTAAAAGCCTTCAAGTCGCCCCAGGACGTCGCCTTTGTCGGACAAGAACGCGGTTGCCTCCACGTCGAACCAATATGGCACTAGCGACTCGACGCCAACCGATAGATAGGTGCGCGAAGGATTGGGCTTGAAGTCGTAGCGCACACCCGCCTGAAAGAATGTGTACGGGCCAACGGATCGGCTATAGAGCGCCTGCACCTCCGCATCCTCAACGCCGCGCCCGAACTCGCCTTCGCCTTCCGTCCTGATGACCAGTCGGTTGATGTCTCCGCCGTACCAACCCTCGCCGTCCCACCGGAAGCTGTCGTCTCCGTCGCGTACCTGCACCTCGGCCAGGTTGAAGTTGACCTGCCAGAAATTGTAGCCGCCATGCTCGTTACGCAGATAGGCGCGGGCGGCGGCCATCCTCTCCGGCGAATAGACGCGATCGGCGTAGCTGGGCTCGGGCGCGACCGGAGCGGGTGCGTTACCGGGGGGAAGGGCGGTGCCGCCCGTTCCCATGTTCTGGCTCATCTCGCCCGTCATCCCGCTCATGTCGTGGCCGGCGTGCGGGTCGGGCGGGGCAGTGGTAGCCGGGCTGTCGGACATGGCGTGCCCCGCATGGGGGTCTGCCTGCGCCGGAGCGGTGGGCATCGCCATCCCCGACATATCGTGACCAGCGTGCGGGTCCGCTGCGGCGGGAGCGGGCGACGCCCGTTTCGGTGCGGCCGGCGCGGGCTTCGCCTTGGCGCGCGCGGGCGGCCGCGGCTTGGCGACCGGCTTCGCCTGGGGCTTCGCTGCCGGCTTCGCCGGCATGGTCATCCCCGGCATGTTGTGCATCGAATGGTCCTGCGCGACGGCCGGGGTGGCGAGCGCGATCGGGGCCGCGGCGATGGCGAAGGGAAGCGCCTTCATGCCGCGTCTCCCCCGCGCGGCCGGACGCTCACGACCTGCATCATGCCGGCGTGCATGTGGTAGAGCATGTGGCAGTGAAACGCCCAGTCACCGACGGCATCGGCTGTCACGTCGAACGTCGCGGTCCCGCCCGGCTGGACCATGACGGTGTGCTTGCGCGGCGCGAACTCGCCGTGGCCCGTCACCAGCTCAAAGTAGTGACCGTGAAGGTGGATCGGGTGTCCCATCATCGTGTCGTTGACGAGCGTCACGCGCACCCGCTCGCCTTCAAGGAACGGGATCGGGTCTTTGACCTCCGACAGCTTTTCGCCGTCGAACGCCCACATATAGCGTTCCATGTTACCGGTGAGGTGGATTTGCATCGCCCGGTCGGGCGCGCGCACGTCGGGGTTGCGATCCACCGCCATCAGGTCGCGATAGACGAGCACCTTGTGCCCGACATTCTCCAGCCCCTGGCCCGGCTCGCCCATGCGATCGACGGGCATCGGCGAGATGGTCTGCACGGTAGCGGTCTTCTTGACGCCTGGCGCATTGGAGAAGTCGCGCATCGAGTGGCTCATGCCGCCCGCGCTGTGGTCCATGCCCGCCATCTGACCGCCGGCGCTGCCCTGCATGGCCCCGTGGTCCATCCCGGCCATGCCTCCCGCTGCTGTGCCCTCGGCGGGCATCGCGTGGCCCATCGCGGCGTGATCCGCGGCGCTGCCGGCCTGGGCGGGCGCGCCGTGACTCATGCCGGCCATCGCCCCGGTTGCAGCGCCGGTCGCGGGCATGGCGTGGCCCATCGCGGCATGGTCCATGCCGCCCATCGAACCGTCGCTCATGTCCATCCCGCCCATGCCCATGTCCTTCATGCTCGCGAGCGGGCGCTTGCGAAGCGGCGGGACGGCCGCGGCCATGCCCTCGCGTGGCGCGAGTGTCGCGCGCGCCATGCCGGAGCGATCGACGCTCTCGCCGACCAGCGTGTAGGCGCGGTCGTCGGTCGGTGTGACGATCACGTCATAGGTCTCGGCGACGCCGATCTGGAACTCGTCGACTGTCACCGGACGGACGTTCAGCCCGTCGCTCGCCACCACGGTCATCTTCAGGCCAGGGATACGGACGTTGAAGGTGGTCATCGCGGAGGCATTGATGACGCGCAGCCGCACCCGCTCGCCGGGCCGGAACAGCCCGGTCCAATTATCCTTCGGGCCGTGGCCGTTGACGAGATAGGTATAGGTCGAGCCGGTCACGTCGGCGACGTCGGTGGGGTCCATCCGCATCTTGCCCCAATCGGCGCGCTCCTTCGCCGACTGGCCCTCGCCGCGCAGCAGCCCGGCGAGGGTCTGCTTCTGGTAGTTGAAATAGCCGCCCTGCATCTTGAGCTTGCGGAAGATGACGTGCGGGTGGAGCTGGCTGTGGTCGGAGAGCATGATGACATGCTCGCGGTCGGACGCGATCGGATCCTCGCCGGCAGGATCGATCACCAGCGGGCCATAATGCCCCATCTGCTCCTGCAAACCGGAATGGCTGTGATACCAGTAGGTGCCGGCCTGCTTGACGGGGAATTCATAGGTGAAGCTCTCGCCCGGTTCGACACCGGGGAAACTGATGCCGGGAACGCCGTCCATCTGGAACGGCAGGATCAGCCCGTGCCAGTGGATCGAGGTCTGCTCGTCGGGCAGCGCGTTCATAAGGGTCAGCCGCGCTTTCTGCCCTTCGCGCAACCGGATCAGCGGGGCGGGCGCGGTGCCGTTGATCCCGATCGCGTGGCTCTCGCGCCCGTCGATCATCATCATCTGATAGGCGACCCGCAGGCTGATATCGTCGCCCGAGACGGTCGGCATCGGTTTGACGATGCCCCCTGAAGTCGTCTGCGCCCATGCCGGCATGTAGGCCGACAGGGCGAGTCCGCCGCCTGCAAGAGTGGCGCCGCGCAAGAGCTGACGGCGATCGATGGTCCTGTTCATAAGGTTCCTGGTCGATGACATGCGTTGGTCCATTCACCGATGATACGCGTCGCGCTCACGTAGCCCTCAGCCTTTGACGATCGATCGAGCACGGCCTGCGAACCGTCCGGCGTGAACGGGCCGACTCAGAAGAGTCGGCGCACTTTTCCGGTGTAATGCTCGGTGTATCGCGCGAAGATTCCACACACGAGAACTGCCCAAGCGAGCGTAAGCACCACGAGCACCACATTAGTTACCGTTGGGGGAAGGCGGTCGGTGCCCATCAGGAGCGCCGCGGCGAACGCGAGTACCGGGAAATGCAGAGCATAGAGCGAGAAGCTGGCGCGCGCGCCATAGGCGGCAAGCGGCTCGATCCAACGGGGGGGAGACAGACCGACGCGCAGCAGAGTGTAGAGAAATAACGCGAATGCCGCCGCCAGTGCCAACTCGAGATAGGTCAGGCCAACCGTTCTCACGATGATGAGCATCGCCATCAGCACGACGCTGGCGACACCCACCCACATGCGATTAAGCGGCGGTCGACGGTCCGCACCCTTGCCTCTCCGGGTCGCCCAATGAAGCGCGGCACCGCACAGCCAGCAGCCAAAGCCGATCAGCATATGCGGCTCGATCCAAGCGAGGCCCATCGCCAGCAGGAACGGTGATGGTCGGCGTTTGCGCCAGCTAACGATGATGGCCGGGAACCAGATGTAGAACCAGAATTCGTATGCCAAGCTCCATAGGGGGCCGTTCGTGCCGAACGGCGCAACCAGAATGTCCTGTAGGAAAAGAATGTTGCCGATGAAAACACGCCAACCAAGCGCGTCAGCGACACTCCTGCGGAGCACATAGGTATGCGTCGCGCCGGTATGAGTTGACGATTCGAGAACATAGAGGCCGATCGCGTCGAGCGCGCCCCCGATCGCCAGCGCCGGCAACAGGACGACGAGAAGCCGGGTGAGACGATCGGTCAAATAGCTCGGCCAGTGCCATCCCTTGGCGACCCGCCCATCGACGCTGCGCGCGATCCAGTAGCCGCTGAGCACGAAGAAGAGAATGACGCTAGCGTGCGCATAGCCGGCCAGAAAGTAACCAATCGAAGCCGCGAGCGAAGCCTGCCCCCGATGATCTTCGATGAGTAAGTACCAGGCATGAGCGAACGCGACGGAGACCGCGAGCACGCAGCGCATGGCGTCCATGAGCACGAACGCGCCCTGGGCAAGACCCCGCTGCCCGCAAGCGCCGTTTTGCCCGCGTATCCCCGGCAGGCTGTCGTCACGGCTTGCGTCCTGTAGATCCCCCATATGGCACAATACGGATCGTGCAGCCCGACCCCTTACGCCGTCGCTTCCTTTTGGCCAGCGGGAGCAGCTATGCCAAAGAAACCGCCAATTTCTGTCGAGCGCGATAGAGCCGGGTTTCGACCGCCTTTTCGCTGATGCCGAGTACGGCCGCGGTGTCGGCCTGACTAAGCCCTTCGATGGTGTGAAGCACCAACGGTTCTTTCAAGGCGTCCGGTAGATCAGCGATGGCACGCCGAACTCGGTCCAGCTCCTGCCGGTCGCTGGTGGCGTCGTCGATCGCCACTTGACTATCAACGACGGCCTCGGCCTCGGCGCCGATCGGGACGGCGAACGACAAGAATCGCCGCACCTTTCGCTTTCGGCTCCAGTCACGGCACTTGTTGAGCGCGATCGCCGATAGCCAGGTCCGCATGGGGCGAGTGCCATCATAGCGTGCTAGCGCACGATGCGCCGCCACGAACGTCTCCTGGGTTAAATCCAGCGCTTCGTCGGCGTCCCCAATGCACCCGCGGGTCAATCGGAAAACAGCCCGTTCGTGACGCCGCATCAGCTCGGAAAACGCGGCCTGTCGTCCCGCAAGGCTCAGCGTGGCAAGCTCCCCGTCGGAAAGCGGGGTCCAGTCGAGGCTCACCCGCCGGAACTCACCGAGCGTCGTCGGTGAGCGCCTTCACCACGGCCTGATCAAACTGAGCGGTCTGATCGGGCCGCAAGAGCTGGCGCATCGCGAAGATGTGCGCCAGCGTCGCCTTCTGCAGCTCGCCCATGACGGCATGGCTCCGATCGACCGCCGCGGCCACCCGCGGACCATTGCCATGTTCGGCCTCGATCGCTTCGGCGAGCCGGGCATTGTCGGCCTTCAACTCCAGCTCGAACGCGCGGCGTTGAACGGCGAAACGCTGTTCCAACGCCGCAAGGCGCGCTTCCTGACTGGCATCCAACGCCAGCCTATGATGCAGCACGTCGTGCAGCTCCGAGCCGGGCTGGGCACGTGGCGGAAGTAGCGCCCGCCCCACGAACACACCGACGATCGCGGCAATGAAGCACGCGACAACGCCAAGCAGCAAGCGGGTGCGGCCGCTCATGGCGCGCCGACGAGCAGCGTGGAGGGCGCGAGCGGCGACACCGGCCCCAAGGGGGAGAGCGAAGCCGCGCTGGCTTCCTTCGCGGGCACACCAGCACCGAAGATGCCCATGACGAGCGCCGCAGCGATCATCATTGCGCCAACGCCCAAGCCGGCGCGCGCCGCTGAACGTGCGGCGATCCGCGCCAGCACGCGATCTTCCATACCATCAAGGCTCGCGGGCACGGGTGCTTGCGCCAGCCGCATCAATACTGCGTCGAGGTCCATGTCGTTCACTCCACCCCTCTAGCATGGATTACGCAAGCGACGCTCCCACCCCTCAAATCCGTCCGTGAGGGGTGGTCGATCGAGGCGCGTAATGAAGGACAGGAACCCTCCCGTCGAAAGGCCTCTCTATGCGCCGCCTATCCGTTCTGACTGCCGCTGCCGCTCTCGTCATGTTCGCCGGCACGGCGAACGCTCATCCTAAGCTTGTGTCGGCATCACCTGCCGCCAATGCAACGGTCGCAAAACCCGCTCGCATCGAACTTCATTTCAGCGAGAAGCTGATGCCAGCTTTTTCCAAGGCCGATCTCACGATGGCAGCGATGCCCGGCATGGCAGCCATGAAGATGGCCAGCACCTCCGCGCTCTCGTCCGATGGCCGGACCCTCATCATCACCCCGAAATCGCCGCTGCCATCGGGTCGATATAGCGTCGCGTGGAATGTCGTCTCGACCGACACCCACAAGGTCGCGGGAACCTACGTCTTCGCGGTGAAGTGAGGCGATGGGGGACTGGTCGCTTATCGGCGTCCGCTTCGCGCTCTACGTGACGCTGGCTGCGCTGTTCGGCCTTGCCGCATTCAGCCTTTATGGACTGCGGACACGCGAGCGTGGCGACGCGCTCGCGCTACGCCCCTGGCTGGTCGCCAGCGCCGCCCTGAGCCTGCTGCTCTCGGCCGCCTGGGTCGTGCTGATGGCGTCCTCGATGGCGGGAACGCCGGCGTGGCCGGTCGATCGTGAAGCGGTCGGTGCGTTGCTCACCGGCTCGGCGATCGGGGCGGCATGGAAGCTGCGCATGGTGATGCTCGCCCTCGCAGCGCTGGCGGCGCTCGTCGCGGGCGGGCGCGGCATCTGGCTGGGCGCGGTTGCACTCTGCTCGGCCGTGGCGCTGGCGACGCTGGCGTGGACCGGACATGGCGCGATGGATGAAGCGGCGATGGGTTGGGTCCACCTCATCGCCGACATTCTCCATCTGATCGCCTCGGGCGCCTGGGTTGGCGCACTACTGGGGCTTGTCCTGCTCGTCTCCCGACCCGCGGCACGCGTCGATTCGGCCCATCTGGGGCTGACGCACCGGGCGTTGCATGGGTTCGGTGCGGTCGGGACGATCGTGGTTGGCACAATCGTCGTCACCGGCCTGGTCAATGGCTGGATGCTGGTCGGGATCAACAACCTGGCCGCGCTCCAGACGACCCTCTACGGTCAGCTCCTGCTCACCAAGCTGGCGCTGTTCGCCGCTATGCTGGGGCTCGCCTCGCTTAATCGCTTCCGGCTCACCCCGGCGTTCGAGCGGTCAATCGCGGCGGACGATCATGGGGGCGCCCTCGCCGTGCTACGAACAAGCCTAGCGGTCGAAACCGCGTGCGTCGCCGCGATCCTCGGGCTGGTCGCCTGGCTCGGGACGCTCGCGCCGCCTGCATCGGCGATGTGATGCGCTGCCGGGGAGCCCTCGCGGTCCCCGGTCCGCAAGGCGGTCGCGCCTGATGGGTCAATCGATCCTGCTCGACGAAACGGGGAAGATGCTGGTCGTGGCCGGCCTGATCTGTGTTGTGCTGCTTGTGCCGATGATGATCGTCGGGCTGATAATCAGCATCATCCAGGCGGCGACGTCGATTAGCGAACAGACGCTGAGCTTCGTGCCCAAGCTCATTGCGCTCGGAGTGTGCCTGGTGGTGTTCGGGAGCGCGGCGATCGAGCTGCTGACGAAGTTCACGGCCGAGCTATTCGCCGTGATTGCGACGATAGGACGATAGCCCGCCAAGCAGGCCGCGCGGGCGGTCGGACCGCCCGCGCGGAGCACTGTTAGGCCGCCATCCGATCGCAAGCGTCGGCGCACTTGCGGCACGCCGCCACGCAATCCTCCATGCCGCCAAGCGCTTCGCAGCTCGCCGCGCACGCCCGGCAAATCTCGGCGCATTCGCGGCAGATATGCTGATGGTGGGCGGACTTGCGCGCCATGAAGTCGATCGCGACCGCGCAAATCTGCGCGCAGTCGGCCATGATCTTCATATGCTCCGGCGCGGCGTGCTGGCCGCCCATTTCGAGGCAGTGGTTCATCGCCATATGGAGACAGGTTACATGGCATTCGTGGCAGGCGTCCATGCACGCCTTCATGCCGGGGTCGATCTGGTGCATCGGTCATCTCCGTGTGAGCCCCCGCCTGCTCCTAGATACGCGCGCCGCGCGATCACCCCTTGCCGCGATCTCCGTCGGTCGGGGCAAGGCTACATGGCCCACCGACCGAACAGCGTCGCAACGATGATGCCCGCGCCAAGCATGACGAGCGTCAGCACCGTCATCGCGGCAATCTGCGGCGTGGTCACGCGCGTGGCCGTCGCCATGCCGCTCATCCCTGCCATCGCGTCGTGTCCCATGTCGGGCAGCGGCGTGGCCAGCCGGTCTGCGCCAACTTCGTGTCCACCATGCCCCAGCGCGCGTACCGTGCCCATCCCGTGCTTCAATCGCACGCCGACCAGCCAAAGGTTGATCGGATAGGCGACGGCGAACCCGACCAGCGTCGCCAGCGACATGACGCCCCAAAAGCGAAGCGAGCTGGCGTGCATCGCGGCCATGTCGCGGCTCATCAATATCACCATCGTCGGGATCATCCCGGCCATGACGGCATTCATCGAAAGCCATTCGGGGATGAACGACATGCGAAGCGCGCCCCAATAAGAACCGCCCGCCATGTCGCGCATGAACAGTGCCTGGAAAATCAGCAGCCCGAACGCGAAGCCGAACACATATTCCGCGATCACGTCTTGCCACATCGGTAGGCCCAGCGCCGTGGTGATCGCGGCCGCGGCGATCACCCCGGTCGCGTCGCCCGCCATGCAATGAATGGCCGAGCCGAACGCCTGCTTCCAGAGCGGCCGAACGAAGTCTTCGTGCCGCTCGTCTGCCGGCTCCTGGCAGGACAGGACATAGGCCGCGGCCATGATCGGGCCACCATAGAGCGTGACCAACAGCCACCCCCATTTCATCACGCGCAGCTCGGGGTTGCGGGTGAAGGCATCCCACGCGACGTAGGCGACCGAAAGGGCGGTCAGCACGAACCAACCGACCAGCACGGCGTAGAGCCAGGGGGCCGGGGAAGGCATCGTCACGGCAGCTCTCCTCTACTGTTAGAGGATACGCGGCTTCCGGCTCTAGCCCTCGCGCGGGCGTATCAGGCGAGTTTGCTCGATACCGCCTTGATCGCTTTCAGCCCCGATCCGAACCGGGCGATGGCCTCGCGGTTCTTCTCCAGCTCGCCATAGGGAAGATAGGCTATGTCGAGGTCGGCGACGCGGCTGAATGCGGGCCGCTGCAACTGCGCACGAACGTCCGCCTCGCGCGCGTCGGGCGCGACGAGGAACAGCCCCGCGGTCGCCTGAAGCTCACTGCCGCTCAAGGCCAGGTCGAGCATCCTGACGATGCCCGAATAGATCGAGGTGGAATGCTCCACCTCGAACGCCGCGGCGACGTGATCGCCGGCCTTCTCAAGCCATAGCACGTCGATCAGCCGGATGGAGTCCGCGCCCTTCGACGTCGCGATCGTGTCGGGCAGGCGCTCAAGGCATCCTGCGCCCAAGGGCGATCCGTTGAAGGCTCGGCTGCGGTCGTTCGCGGCGATCCACACGTCATAGCCGAGCGCCAGCCCTAGATCGCGAAGCCAAGCCTGGATCTCGGTATGGGTGCGCTCGTTCTCGCCCTCGCGCTGCGCGGCCTTGCTGAGCGTGCGGGCTTCCTCGCGCGCGGCTTCAAGCCGCTGCCCCCAGCTCGCCAGTGTCACCCCGCTCACGTCGAGGGGCGGGGCCGGATAGCGATCGGAGCCGATGTCGAACAACAGCCCGCCGATCGCGCCCAGGTCGTTTGATAGCAAGTCGCGGAAGCGGTCATTGAGGTCGAGGATGCCGGTCCGCATCGCCAGGAAGTGTTTCCAGCTCCCGAGCTTCACGTTGGCGCCGGTCAGCGCGTTGTAGCCCTTGACGATCGCGGTGTTGAAGGGCGGCACCAACGTCGGGTGAAGGAAGTAGAGCAGGTTGGCGACAGCCGGGCCGAGCCCCTTGATCTTCAAGAGGTCGATCGCGTGGATATGGCCGATGATCTCCTCGGCCGTGTCGCAACACGAACAGGCGTCGAGCAAGCGGCCGAACGCGCGTTGGTTCTCCGGGCTTTCGTAGATGTCGGGGATGCGCAGCTTCGGCTTCCAGAGAAACGCATGGTCCGCGCCTTTGAAGATCTGGCGCTGTTCGGCGACGGAGTGGACCACCGTTTCGAGCGACGATCCACGGTAAGCGACGCCGAAGGTGCCGTGCTCGATCTCGCCGACGACCTGGGTGATGCCGCGCCGGATCGAGCGGAAGTTTTTCAGCCGCTCATCCCATAGGAACCAGCTCCGATAGGTCGCGCCTGGGTCATCGCGCCAGCGGGCAATCAGCCGACGGACAAGGCCGTCGTGACTGGTGCCAGTGAAATGAATATCGATTTGCGCTGCCATACGTCCCCATTCTGTCCCGCTCGCCTAGGCGAGCGGGACATAGGCCTAAGCGGCGGGCGTTATGGCGTCGAGAGCTTCTAAGATTCTGAAGTAATTGCTCAGATATAAGACGCTTTAAGCGCTATTACCCGAACTGCGCTGACCGAGTTGAACGATCGATGGTTGAGTGCAGGCCACCTTGCAGCTCCACGTCGAAACCAAAACAACCAGCGGCCGAACCGATAACCTATCTTGATGACCTGCAACGAATCGCGGATGGGGGTTGTTTAGTTCTTGGCGGCAGCCCGGCCATACCAATAGCTTCCCATCGTCAAGCTCGTGTGAGGAAGCGAGAAACGCAGGGGAGGGTAGGGTATGCCGAAAGTCGAACAGTACGTCGGCATGGTGGCGCTCGCGTGGGCGCTTTGCGCCCAAAGCGCATGGGCTCAAACCGTCGATCCGGACGAGGGCGCTCTTCAAGGTACAGAGGCGGCGACCGCTCCTCAAAGCGTCGAGCAAACGAGTGCCACTCAGGGGGATATCGTGGTCACCGGAACCCGCCGCGCGGACCTACGGGCTGCCGACGCCGCTCTGCCGATCGACATCATCTCAGGTGAGAGGCTCACCCGGCAAGGCAGTTCGGACATCAACGACGTGCTCCGCGCTGAGGTGCCCTCACTGAACATTCAGCGGTTTGTCAGCAACGATGGCGCAGTCTTCACCCGCCCGTTCTCGCTGCGCGGTCTGCCGCCCGACCAAACACTGGTCCTCGTCAACGGCAAGCGGTTCCACCGGGGCGCAACCGTCCAGTTTACAAACATTCCTTACATCCGCGGGTCGCAGGGTCCCGATCTGAGCGCGATCCCCTCAATCGCCATCGGCCAGCTTGAGGTACTGCGCGACGGTGCCTCTGCCTTGTACGGTTCCGATGCAATCGCCGGCGTGCTGAACTTCCGTCTACGGACGGAGCGCGAAGGCGGAACTCTGATCGCGCGCTACGGTCAATTTTATGAAGGGGACGGCCGCGACTTCCTGGTCCAAGGCAATGTAGGTTTGCCGTTCACCGATGCCGGCTTCGTCAATATCAGCGGCGAGTATGTCAATAGCGATCCGACGTCCCGCGGTATTCAGCGAGCCGACGCGCAAGCCCTAATCAACGCCGGCGTGCAAGGAGTGCCCGTTCCGGCGCAACGCTGGGGGAACCCGCGGGTGGAAGCGGCGAGGATGTTCGTCAACGCCGGTGTCGACCTGTCTGACTCGCTGAAATTCTACACATTCGGCAACTACAGTTGGAGCACAGGCGACACCGAGTTCTTTTACCGTAATCCAAACTCGAGCTTCATCGCCACCAGCGTTCCGCTTACCACTGCACCCGGCGGCGCTCGTTTCAGCTTTCGCGAACTGTATCCGGGCGGTTTCACTCCCACTTTTGGGGCCACTGTGACCGACGCATCCCTGGTCGGTGGCCTGAGGGGAGAAGCCAGTTTTGGACTTACCTACGACCTCAGCGCCTCTTTCGGGCGCAACACGGCCAAGTATCGGATCTTCGACACCGTCAACCCGTCGCTCGGCCGGGCCTCTCCAACCGACTTCCGACCTGGCAAGCTCGAGCAGCGCGAGCTGAACTTCAACCTGGATCTCGCCTATCCTCTCGATCTCGGCCTTGCTGAACCGTTCACGCTCGCCGGCGGCGGCGAGTGGCGTCGCGAGACGTACGAGATCACGGCTGGCGACATTCCCTCTTACCAGATCGGACCATTTGCGTCCGTCATCGACCCGGATACGGGACGGCGTACCGGCCTGCCGGTCGGCTCGAACGGCTTTCCGGGCTTCAGTCCCACCCAGGCTGGGGTTTTCTCACGAAGCAATTGGGCCGTCTATTCCTCATTGGAAGGCAATCTGACCAAAAGGCTTCAATTCGGGCTGGCCGGGCGCTTTGAGGATTTCACCGATTTCGGCAGCCGTTTTACCTGGAAGGTGAATGCGCGTGTCGATCTCATCGACGAGTTCGCCGTCAGAGGCTCGGTGAATACGGGATTTCGTGCGCCAACTCCTGGCCAGTTCAACTCCTCGCAAGTTCAGACGAATATTGATTCGGTAACGGGAGCGCCGCTTACGTCGGGCATTGTCGCTCCGAGCAACCCCGTCGCGCAGTTTTTTGGAGCGACCTCGCTGAGACCCGAACGCTCATTCAACATAGCAGGTGGCGTGGTCGTCACTCCCGCCCGCCGGGTCACGCTCACCGTGGATTATTTCAACATCAAGGTCGAAGACCGCATCGCGGTTTCCGGCAACTTCAACCTCTCCCAAGCGCAACGCGACCAGCTTGCCGCTCTCGGCATTCCCGGAGGAGAGTCTTTCCAGCAGGTGAGCTTTTTCACCAACTCGTTTGACAGTCGCACTCAAGGCGTCGACGCCGTGCTGACGGTAGGCTTTGACCTCCCCGGTGGGCAGGGCACCTTCGGCGTCAACGCGAACTACACGGATACCAAGGTCGTCCGAGCAACTCCGGTGATCGCGGCCGACCGCGAGCGGATACTGGAGCTGGAGCGCTTCATCCCGAGGTGGAAGGGTAACACGTCCTTCAATTATGAGGGTGAGCGCGTAAGCTTTCTTGCTCGGGCCAATTATTACGGAAAATGGACCGACTACGGGGCGATAGCTTCTGCTGACCAGACCGGCGGTGCCGAGATACTCGTCGATCTTGAAGCGTCATATAAGCTGACCGAGATGTTCCGCGTCGCGGTCGGAGCCGAGAACGTCTTCGATAACTATCCGGACAAGGAGCGTCGCCCGTCCCAGATCGCCAACGGCATCCGCTATCTGCGGTTCGCGCCGACCGGCTTCAACGGCGGCTTTTGGTACGTGCGAGGTACGGCAAAATTCTAGTCGAGCGCTCCGCCTGTGCGGCTCGAAACGAAGGCCGTCCGATGTTCCTCCAAGACGGCGATGAACGCCTTTGTCACCTGTGACATCGGCCTCAGACTCGACGTGAACAGCATGTACTCGAACAGCACTTCCGGCCTGAATGGCCGGACGATCAACCCTCGCTCAACATAGTCGTGGGCCGTGATGGGATTTAAGATGGAGCAGCCGAGCCCCTGCAATACCAGAGCACAGATCGTCATGGCGTATTGCGTCTCGATGACCACTTCGCGCTGCACACCCGCGTCCTCGAAAACTCGGTCGATCCGATGACGGGTACGGTCCTCGAGCGCGAGCGAGATGAAGGGCTCGCCCTCCAGGTCGGGCGGCGTGATCACCGCCCTGTCCGTCAGCGGATGGCCGGTCGGCAGCACGCAGGCTCCTGCACATCGCAGGAACGTCTCCATGGCGACTCCAGGCATCTCGCGCGCCGGAGTTGCCAGACCGATATCGAACTGCCGGTTCGCGATCCATTGCCGCACCGTAGAGGAGCTTCGGGTCTGGAGTTGCACCGTCACGCCCGGATAACGGCTTCGAAAGGTGCGAATGACAGCGGGCAGGAAGCTGACGCCCAGCGCAGGCAAGGCTGCCACGCGCAGGGTCCCGGCGGAAGCGTTACGGATGTCGGCTGCGGCCTGTTTGAGTGCGGCGATTCCAGCGAAGTTGCGCTCCACTTCAACGAGAAACAGGTCGGCCTCGGGGGTGACCGCAAGCGCCACGCCCTTGGAGCGGGTGAAGAGCGGGAATCCGAGCTGATGCTCAAGATCGGCGAGGAGCTTGCTTACGGCCGGTTGGGATATGTGAAGCGCGACCGCCGCCTGCGTGACCGATCCCGACAGCATAACCGCGCGGAACGCTTCCAACTGACGCAAATTCATTCAGGGCGCTCCGCGGCTATTCCGTACGCTTATAGCCGGACCGCTCGGCTGGTTCGCAAGACATGACTTCGGAACGGCCCGTCCAGCTCCGATCAAAGCGCCCTCTGAAGTTAGAGACGCCAGTCAAGCCAGCCTATCTGTCGCCGCGGCAGCCTACATCCGGTGCTAGCCGCGTAGATGGAACGGTATGCCGACACGTTCCGGGTTCTACTAATCGGCTGCCTTCAAAAACCCTTGCAACATCGGACCTCTAAAAATGAACAACCTAACCGCGGGCGCTGGGGAAACGAGCGCCGAAGATGACATCGTCTCCGACCTAACAGCGCTGATCCACTCGACCTCGCCGTCCGCTCAAGAAGCCGGCGTTCTGAACCCGCCCGTGCATCGGGCGACGACCATCGTCTATGATAACGTCGAGGCCTATATCGACCGGCATAGCCGTCTGTATGACGGGGTGACCTACGGCCTGTATGGGACCGAGACCACCTTCGCTCTCGCGTCGGCGATCGCCCGGTTGGAACGGGGGCACCAGACGGTGCTCACTTCCTCTGGCACCTCTGCGATCACGCTCAGCCTTTCCGCCTTTCTCCAAGCAGGCGATCACCTCCTCGTGATCGATACCGTATACCGCTCAACCCGTCGGTTCTGCGACGAGGTGCTGAAAAGCTACGGAGTGGAGGTGTCATACTTCCCTCCCGCGATCGGCGGGGACATCGCTTCGCTGATCCGACCCAACACGCGCATGGTCTTTCTGGAAACGCCTGGGTCGCTCACGTTCGAGCTTGTCGACGTCGCTGCGATCACCGCAGTCACGCGATCGCGCGGCATCGTCACAGCGCTCGACAACACCTGGGCGACTCCGCTGCTCTTTCGGCCGATCGAGCACGGGGTCGACATCTCCATCGCCTCCGCCTCCAAATACCTGTCCGGCCATTCGGACGTGATGCTCGGTGCCATGAGTGCGGCGTCAGATGAGATTTATAGGCGGCTGAAGGACACGGCGGCACGCTGGGGGAGCTCGGCGAGCCCGGATGATTGCTACCTCGTCCATCGCGGCCTTCGCACACTCGACGTTCGGCTGGAGCGGCACCAGCGAACGGCGTCGGAGCTGGTGGCCTGGTTCCAAAAACAGCCGGAGGTGCGGAAGGTGCTCTATCCTTCGCTGCCGACCTCTCCCGACCACGGGATTTGGAGCCGCGATTTCGAAGGGGCCTCAGGCCTTTTCGGCGTGTTGATGAACCCGATGTCTTCTGCGGAGCGCTCGTCGTTTTTCAATGGGTTGCGCCTATTCAAACTGGGGTCGAGCTGGGGCGGCTTTGAAAGTCTGATGGTCCCGGCGTGGCCGCTGCCGGCGCGCAGTTGCTCGGAGATCGAGGAAGGCTCCCTGATCCGTGTGCATGCCGGTCTTGAGAGCGGACCCGATCTCATCCACGATCTTGAACAAGCGTTCGCCCGCCTCCGGTCAACTGCCCAGGCCGTATGATGATCACGGCCTACCCACATTTGTGTGCAGCTGCACGAGCATCCTGGCGCCTGCCCGGCGAACTTTGCTTGGCTGCGACGCTCTCGGGATTGAAGCCTCTCCAGAAGGACGGCCCGATGGGGAAAGATAAGGCCGCGCTCTTCGTGGCGACGTCCAACAGCTATAAAAACCTTGCAGATGCGGCGAACGCGACGTGAGGCGACCATCAGCGCCCGACTCGTTGCTGCGTCGCGAGATCGGCAGGATCGGCGTGGCGACGATCGCTATGAACGGCGTCGTCGGCTCCGGGATCTTCGCTTTACCGGCGGTGGCAATCGCCCAGGCCGGCTATTTCAGCCCGTGGCTGTTCATCCTCTGCGGCGTTCTGATCCTTACCGTCGCCTTGTCCCTGGCGCGAGCGGCAAGCTTCTTCGATACCACCGGCGGTCCGATCGTTTATACGACCCACGCATTTGGACGTTTCGTCGGCTTTCAGACCGGACTGTTGATCTATGTGAGCCGGGTCGCTGCAATTGCGGCGAGCGCCAACCTGATCGTCAGCTATGCGGTGCCCTTTTGGGCTCCATTGTCATCAGGATTTCCGCGGACGATCGCAATCAGCTCTTATATCGCGCTTGCAACGGTTCTGAATGCGGCCGGGGTGCGCGCCGGGATGACGGCAGTTTATGCGATCAGCATCCTGAAGCTGGTGCCTTTGTTGCTTCTGATCCTAGTCGGTTTGCCAGAGGTTGAGTGGGGGCTGGTGACTAGCGCGGACGGGTTGGAGCCTGAGCCGCTCGGGCGAACCATGCTCGTCTTGCTCTACGCATTCATTGGTTTCGAGTTCAGCTTGATCAACGCAGGCGAAACGCGGAACGCTCGATCGGAGATACCGCGGGCGTTGGTGACCACCGTCGTTGCGATCGCCATCTGTTACGCTCTGATCCAACTCGTCGCCGTATCGGTCGGTCCCGACCTGGGGAATAGCGATCGGCCGCTGGTGGACCTAGCCAGTCGCCTCATGGGTCCACTAGGCGCGCTGGCGCTCGGCTTAGGCGTCATCTTCTCGATAGGCGGTGGAAGCCTGACGTCCCTACTAACTGCGCCACGGCTCACTTTTGCTCTTTCGCGGGACGGTACGCTACCGGCGTGGTTCGGTGTCGTTAACGATCGAACCAATGTACCCGTCAACTCGATCCTGTTCTGCGGGGCGTTCAGTATGGTGCTGGCCCTGGGCCAGCACTTTATCTGGCTCGCAACCCTCAGCACTTTCGTGCGCCTGTTGACATACGCCTTGTGCATCGCCTCGCTACCCTTCATCGAGAGGAGTGTTCCTGAGCAAGCTGGGCAGTTTCGTCTTCCCGGTCGCCTCTTGATACCTATCGTGGCCTTTGTGTTCACGCTATGGCTGCTCGGCCAGTCGACTGGTCAGCACCTTCTCATAGCTGGTCTCATCGTTTCGTTGGGAGCGATCATCTTCTGGTTTTGCACGCGCAGTCGGTAACGCAACCGCCGTTTTTCCTTCACCCGGAGTTAGAGTCCGACCCCAAGAGTGAGGATCCCCCGGTTTCTCAGCCAGGTCGAGGGTGAGTACCGAAACCGTCCAGCGGGTGAGAACCGTCGTACAAATCTTCACGCACTTCGTGCGTCACAGGATGACCTGACAGCTTCTTATCAGCAACTTCAGCAGAGCTGTGATTTTCATCTTTCGTTCCGGGTGCGCCTGACTCATAGAATGGTCATGCCGATCGCGCGTGAACATCGCTGGCTTTACCCGATCGACTGGCGCGAGTTGTCCAGCCTGATCCGGTTCAGCCGCGCCAAGGGACGGTGCGAGCATTGCCGTCGGCCGCACGGCCGGGACGTGCTGCACCTCGGCGATGGTATCTGGTGGGACGAGGATACAGCGACCTGGCGCGACGGGCAGGGCAGGGGGCTTCGCCGCCTGCCATCGCCCGACGAGCTGGCGCGTGTGCAACCCGGGTTGGCTGGCATCGACCCGCCCGCACAAACGCGGATCACGCGCGTGGTTCTCGCCAGCGCGCACCTGAACCATGATCCCGGCGATAACCGGCCGCGCAACCTGGCCGCGCTCTGTCAGCGTTGCCACATGGTCCACGACGCGACCGAGCATCGCCGGCGCCGGTGGCTCAACGCATTCCGGGTGCGCGCAATCGGCGACCTGTTCGCCTGACTGCCGGGCCGCAGACCCGGTCCCAAGGGTTGGGTGGGTGGGACAAAGACGCAGCCGTCGAACAGACGGCCTCTGCTACGCCGTCGGGCCTAGCGAGCTGCGCCCGCCGGGAATATGCCGGTAGAGCGTCGACGGCTGCACCCCGAGCTGCGCGGCTACCTCCTCAACGGTGATAGTTGGATCGGCGAGCATGGCTTTGGCGCGCTTAATCTCGGCTGGCCCCATCGCCGGCTTGCGCCCGCCACGCCGTCCTAGCGCCTTGGCTTGAGCAAGCCCGGCATGGGTGCGCTCCAAGGTCAGCTCGCGCTCAAACTCCGCCACGGCTGCGAAAACGTGGAACACAAGCCGCCCGCCAGGGCTCGTGGTGTCGATCGCCTGGGTAAGCACGCGAAGGCCGATCTCGCGCTTGGCGAGATCTTCCGCCGTCTCGACGAGCTGCCGGACGGAGCGCGCGAGCCGGTCGAGCTTCCACACCGCCAACGTGTCGCCGGCGCGTAGATAGTCGAGCGCCGCCTTCAATTCCGGCCGATCGCGCTGCGCACCCGATGCTTTCTCGGTGAATACCTTCTCGCATCCGGCCTGACAAAGCGCGTCGAGCTGAAGGGCAGGGGATTGGTCCCTGGTGGACACGCGCGCATAGCCGACTAGCAAGGGGCTTCTCCGAAAACTCAACGCAACCTATCCGGATTTCGGAGAAAGAAACAAGACACAGTTGTCGGAAGCTAGATGAGCCGTTTTAGCGGCCTCGGTCGCGATCGGTGCGGTCCTCTCGCAATCGACCGTTTACGCGAGACGGGGTGATTGCAGCACCTAGGCAGTCGCATGTTGGTCGAGCAAGTCGATTACGGCCTTCTCGCCCGACTGACCGATGTTCAGAAATTTGTGCCCCCTTCACGCTCGCGGGAAGGCGTCGCCCGATTCAGGCCTGATCGGCGCAGAAGCTGCCGCGACCGTTGCGGAACGCGCCGACGACGTTGCCCTTATCCCAATGGCCGGAGAGGATGCCGCGCCGAGTGACGCTCCCGACGGGTTTGCGGCGCGCGGCGAGCAGCCGCGCGCGCCGCGTGTCGCGGTCGACCAGCTCGCCGGTGATGAAGTCGACGGCGGTGCGCAGCGGCCTCATGCGGGCCGCCACTGTTCGACCAGCGCCACCATCGCGTCGCGATAGCCCCAGGCGTCGGCATAGACGGTCGGTTCCTGCGCGAGATACGCCATGACGATCAGCATATCCTCGGCGATGATCGCGTCACAGTTGCAGAGGTGGAGGATCGGGAAGTGGCCATTGTCCGGGCCGTTCCACCACGCCAGCAGGAAGTCGGCCGCGCGCGCGGCCTGGCCGGTGTCGGACCCTGCGACGACGATCAGGCGGGCGACGGCCTCGCCGACTTCCTCGAAGGCGACGGCGCGGATGGCGGGGCGGCGTTGGGGTGGGGACATGCGGGCGGCTCCTGTCAGGGTTTAGATCATCCGGGGAAGGGGACGGGGACAAGCAGGGCGTCCTCAATCGGCGCGACGTCGCGCAGCTCGATCAGCGCCACCTTGTCGGTTCTCTCCGCTCCAATGGGGTCGAGATAGACATAGGTGTGATCGGCAAAGACGGGGCTGCACAAGCGCCAGATGACGCCGATCCGCCCAACGCGCCGATCGGCGCGGCCGTCATAGGACGCGAACGAACCGACGATCCGGACGCGCTGGCCGATGCGAAGCCAGTTGGGCGCGCCGCGAATGACGGCGGCTTTCTCGTCCTCGGTCAAGGCCGGTCGGCCGATGCCGAACGTCGCGCCCGGATCGCGCGCGATGCGCGCCAGCTTTTCGGCAACCGGCTCGGGCTGCCAGTCACAGACCGGACCCGGCTTCGCCTTGTGCATGTGCGTCGTCGGCTTCGCCCCGAACAGGTCGTGCTGCACGCCCACCAAGCGCCGGTTGAACATCGCCGCGTGATAGGCGCGCCGCCATTGCGCCTCGGGGGTGAGGGGCTTGCGCGCCGGGCCGTCGCGCATCAGCGCGACCAGCTCGTTGAACTCCTCCTCGGTGACGGTCGCGAAGCTCGGATCATAGACCAGTCGCCCCGCGATGCCCCGGCCCTCGTCGGGGCCGGAGTCGTGCGGATCGGTCATGCCGCCTGCTCCAAGTCGGAAGCCGCCTCGATCGCCATGCGGCTCAACAGCCAATCGGCCGCGTCCTGGGCCTGACGGGCGGCGGTGAAAATGCACCGCTTGTCGTTGCGGAGCGCGTGAAGCCAGTTTGCCAGATAGGCGGCGTGATCCTCGCGGTCGTGGAGCTTGATGCCGATCGCGCCGCTGATGAACGCGGCCCCCAGCTCGGCAACCAGTTCCTCGCGGGCATAGTCCTCGCGCTTCGTGGAAATGAGCGAGGGGCGGGCGAGCCGATCGATGTGGCCCGTGGCGTGGCATAGCTCGTGCGCGAGGGTCGAATAATAGTCGTCGCTGGTGTGGAAGTCGGCAAACTCCGGCATGACGACATGATCGCCGCTCGGCTGATAATAGGGCTGCGACCCGTGATGACGGACGGTGACGGGAACGCGGCCAAAGAGCGCGTCCAGCTCGGCGTCCCGCTCGTCGGGATTGGTCGCGGTGATGATCGGTGCGGGGGCCGGATATTTCGCCTCGATGCCGTCGATCTGCTCGGCATTGAAGACGGTGTATCGCTTCAGGAACGCGACCTGACGCTTGCCGTCCTCGCCCCGCTCGCCGCCCTTGGCGTCGTCCACCTCGATCTTGTTGGCATAGACGACGGTCGAGCCCTTCTCGCCCTTCCTGACGCATCCTCCAAGCTCCAGCGCCTGCTTGAAGGTAAGCCAATGCGGGGAGACATAGCCCTTCGTCATGGCGGCAACCCACAGGGTCAGCACGTTGATGCCGCGATAGGGCGCGCCGGTCGAGCGCAGCGGGATATGGGGCGTAGGGGCACCGTTCCACGATTTCGACCAAGGCCGGGTTCCCGCCTCGATCATGGCGATCATCTGATCGGTGATTTCCTGATAGACGTCGGCTCGGTTGTCGGTGATCCGTCCCATCACTTTTTCCTTTCCTTTGAGGCTGAAAGCCGGTCGCAACAGCAACCGGCTCTGCCTTTCCGGCGAGGAACGGGATGGGGAGGGAGAGCGAGAATCTACCGCTGGCGCGGGCGAGCCGCCCTAGCGTGGCCGGCGCCCTGCAGGGCGTCGGGCGCCACGCTTGGCGGATTACACGGGCGGTCGATTGTCGTTCGGGAACGAAAGGGCAGCCGCCCTTGGTGTTCCCCGCGAACGGGGGCGTCCGGGGGACGGCTCCGGTTCGCCGCGAACTCACCTCGCGCCGATCGGCGCGGCGATTGTTGTCAGCAGCGCCGCCAGCTCGGCCGCGGCGCGATCGGCGCGATGCCGTTGCCAGTCGATGCGATGCTCCCGGTGGAAGCCGCCGCGCATGAAGAACGGGTGCGCGTCATCGACCAGGTCGTAGAGCGCGGGGGCAATGGCGAGCCCTTCGGCTGTCGCGACCTGGGCGGCGCGCCGTAGATCATGGCCGATGCGGCGGTTCGCATCGTCGGTGTGGCCGCGCACGATCAGATAGCTTTTCAGCGCCAGCTCGAGCGCGATGGCGAGGCGATGGTATCGGGTCTGAAGCTGACGATCGTCCTCCTGTCCAGGAAGGTCGCGAAGGAAACCTCGCGCATTGGCGGCGAGGGTGCGCGCGAGATCCAGGTCGGGGTGTGCCACGTGGCACACCTCCCGATCGCCACTCATAGCCATAGCCCGCGTAGGCTGTCGTTGAACTCGATACCGAGGACGACGACGCCGGCGACGGTGGCGGCGAGCGCGAAGAGCGCGAGCCGCTTAGGCGCGGCGAGGCGTGGGCCGCTGCCGTGGGTGATGATGGTGGCGACGCCGATCGCGATGCCGAGAACCAGGCCCGGCCCCAGCTCGTAGAGCAGGAGGCCGGGGAGCCGGTTCGGGAGTAGGTGAGGATACGTGCGCACGACGCGACCGAGCAGCACGGCGCCGGCGACGATGGACAGCGCCATGCCCCAGCGGCCGACCAGCATCGCGGTCGGGGAGCCTCGCTCAATCATGGGATCGAGCGCCCCTGCAAACCACGCCCGCCCGCAAGGGCGGTCCGCGCCAGCCTAGCTGATCGTCACCCGCATGGGCGGAAACCCGCTCGCGGGGTTCCGCGGAGCGGCGCGCCAGCACCGCGGAGTAGAGCGCGGGCCGAAGGCAGGCCCCGCCTACTTCTTGATCGTCTCGACGCTGCACCCTTTCGGAACCTGAGCCCTCCGAACCGCAAGTCGGCGCATCCCTTCGTAATCGACCCCCCATAGTCCTGCTCGTGCTGCTGCTGCCTTTTGCATCAAGTCGACATAAGCGCCGCCTGAATAGACCCGGTAATCAACCGCATATCCTTGAGCGACCATCGTTGCGCCAACACTGGCTTTATTCGCGGGAAAGCGACATGCCAGATTCAAACGATCGAAGCTCTTCGGATCGGTCCGACACTGATTTTCACGTCGAAGCGCATAATCGAACATCGATACCGAACAATCCAACCCACCATCGCGCGTCGCCAAATCCAGCAAAGCCCGGCTCGACAGTGATTTCAGGTGCGGCAAGTCATCATCCGGTGCATCGATCCCGACGATACGCACCCGCCCATTTTGAAAATCGACGGTATCCCCATCGATGATTCGCGGACTCGGCGACGTCAGACGGGTTTTCGACGCTTCCGTGATTTGCTCTTTGTTCTGCGAGATCGAATACACCGCGACGATCACGAACGTCACGCCCATCATCCACCGCTGAAATGGCGGCGCTCCCGGGAACAGCTTCATAGGCTCCGGATCGCGCGCAAGAGATCGTTCCAGTCGCCAGCATGGGGCGGCAGCTTGCTGACGAGCTGACGGCCGTTGGCCGTCAGGTGCGGGGTGGCGCGCTCGATCGCGCGCGCCGCCTCGCGCCCATGCTGGCTGTAGATCACGACGGTATGGACGCTCTCGGGGATGGCGATAGCCTGATATCGCTCGATCCCCAGCGCCGGCCATACGAACCGGCCAGGCTCAAGCATGTTCATCACGCTCGCAGCTTCCTCGACGCCTTCGGCGAGGCGCAGGATGCCGTCGATCGGGATGCCGCCCCAGCGGACCGCACCCTGGCCCGGGTTGCCGAGCATCCACTTGGGCTCGGGCATATCGGCCTTGCCGCGGCCGTCAGGCGCCAGAAAGGTCCGATGAATGGCGACGACGCCGGCGTCCTCCTCGATCGGCACGATCAGCGCCGGCGCGAACGCCTTGGCGGCGCCGGCGCCGAACTGGCAGCGGGGATCGAAGCGGATGTTGAGGCCGCTGAGGCTGTCGGGGACGATCGCGCGCGAGCGCAGATAGCGATCGGCGAGCGACCCGGCGAACGGCTCGGCGTGCCGCCATACCGCAAGCGCGACCTTGTTGTGGTCGGCCTTGCTCTCCTGGCGCTGGCCCGGGTCGTGGTCGGCGGGCGCGAGGATCTTGCCCGAGCGCAGCGCGGACATGATCGCGTCGGCGGTGCAGCCGGCGAAGCAATGGAACAGCACGGCCTTGGTCCCGACGCGGATCGACAGGCTCGCCGTGCCGTCGGCGTGGGCCGGACAGCGGCACATCGCGAAATCGCCCTGCCACTTCCCCCCGAGCTGGCGAACGACGCGCTCGGCCTGGTCCTCAATGCTCGCGGTCTGACGCTGTGCCATCTCTGGACACCCTCGTTGAAGCAAGCATACTTGGTACATTACGGTGACATATATCACCAGCGAAAACCTATGGAATCGCTTTTGGCGGGGGCGGCATGGAATGTGAGTTGTTATTGGAGCGGGAGCTTACAACGCACCGCCCCCCCGGCGGTTCGATCACGGACGTTCACGTGTGGCAGCATGAAACCGGGAAATGGCACATCAATGTGCGGGTGAGCTGGCGCGGGACAGCGCTGTTTCATGTGGGACTTTATGATAAGAAGCGGATCAGATTGTATAAAAAGGCTGCCTCTGCCATTCGCCGAATTGTCATAGGCTATGGCTACGATGGTGTCATTGCCGTGCATCCGTTTTGCGGTTTACGCGACGACACGGCTTTCTGAGCGCTCCCGCATCAGTGATGCCTTGAGCACATTTGCAGTGATTTTAGGGGTATACAGCTACAACGCGACGGGTTAGCTTGCCTTTCGTAGTGAAGCGAAACCATGGTGAATCGCTTGAGTAGTGTTTGCGTATCTTGTGCCATGAGACGGCCTGCGCCGCTAAGGTGCCTCGCCTTGCAGCGAGCTAATCGGTTCCCAGCCCGAAAGGGCGGGAGCGCCTAGTGCCGCTCTCCGCCGCAATCATTCTCGGTCTCGCCGCACAATGCGCGCCTAGTGTGGCACCCGAGACGATCGCGGCGATCGTGAAAACTGAAAGCGGCGGCAACGAACTGGCGATCAACGTCAACGGCCTCGGGCGCAAGGTCGCGCAACCGACGAGCGTAGCGCAGGCGATCGAGGTCGCGCGCTTCTATGTCGGCAAGGGCTATTCGGTCGATCTCGGCTTGGGTCAGATCAACTCGCGCAACATGAAGCGGCTCGGGTTGACCTGGGACACGGTTTTCGAGCCTTGCACGAACCTCGCCGCGGCTGCGGCGGTCCTCTCGGGCAATTACCATAGCGTGCGTGCGGGGCTTCACCCCCAGCGCGCGCTCCGCATTGCCCTATCCATGTATAACACCGGGTCGCAGTCGCGTGGCTTCACCAACGGCTATGTCGGGAAGGTGGTCGGCAACGCCGGCGTCGCCGACGGCATCCGACCCGTGTCGGTCCGGGTCGCCGCGACTTCCGGGTCCATCGATTCCGGCCAGGCGAGCGCGGCAACGCAGCTCGCCGAGCTGGTAGCAGAGAACACGTCCGCGCCGGTGCAGCGCCAAGCTGCACCACCCCCACCGCCGCCATCGTGGGACGTGTTTGCGAGGGCGGAATATGAGCGAGCGCGTCTCGCCGAAGGAGAAAACAGATGAATCTCGCATCTTCGATCGGTGGGCCGACGCGCGCCCTCCGATCCAAAGTCACGGCCCGGGTCGAGGCGATGACGCCCCGGCAGCGCAAGGTCTCGCGGCTGCTGTCGATGTTCGGGGCCGTGGCGTTCGCGTCGCTGGCGTCTGCGGAGCCGGCATTCGCGCAGACCAACCTCGAGAGTTTCAGCCAGTCGGTGCTCAACCTCCTGAGCAACGGCCTCCTGCGGACGGTGGCGATCCTCGCGCTGATCGCGGCGGGTTTCGGGTGGCTTACGGGTCGGGTGAACACCGGGGCGCTCGTCACCGTCATCATCGGCATCGCGATCATCTTCTCGGCGCCGTGGATCGTTGGGCAGCTCGCCGGCGGGGCAGGCTGATCGTCATGGACGCGGGGCGCGGGTCGCGCCCCGCTATCGCCTGTGTAGCTCGGAGTAGAATGCGTGGATGAAGACCGGGAAGTGATGGCACGCAACCCGCTGTTCCTGGCGGTGACGCGGCCCGCCTTGTTCGCGGGCATCCCGATCGAGGCGGCGGTGGTGATCCTGCTGGCCTCGGTCATTACCCTGATCGGGACCACGAACCCGATCTATGGCGGCGTCGTGGCGGCCGTCATGTTCGGCATCTCGCGCCTCGTCGTGCGCCACGACGTCAACGCCTTCCGGCTCATCTTCCTGTGGGGCCGCACCAAGGCGGCGAACCGCAACCGCGTCTTTTGGGGCGGGTCCAGCTACACGCCGCTGCCCCTGAAGGGCATCAAGCGAAAGGGGTTCGGCCGCAATGGCTAGGGCCAACCGCCTCTCCGAACAGGTGCCGATGAAGGTCGCACTCAAGGAAGTGCTGCCGACCAAGTTCCTGCCCTATGCGCGGCACGTCACCGACGAAGTGGTGATGCTCGATTCCGGCGCAATCATGCTGACGTTCGAGCTGCAGGGCCGCGCCTTCGAGACCGCGGACGTCCGCGACCTGAACGATTGGCACGCCAAGCTCAACGGGATGCTCCGAAACCTGCACGATGATCGCCTGTCGATCTGGACGCACCTCGTGCGGTCGCGCGTCGAGCAATATCCGGGCGGGAACTTCCGCTCGCGCTTCGCGCGCGATCTCGACGCGGCTTACTTCGCCCGGATGAACAAGGAGCGGATGTTCATCAACCGCTTCTTCGTGACGCTGGTGCTGCGCCCCGCGATCCACGGGGCCGATATTCTCGTCCAGCTTTTCAAGAACAAGTCGAGGGCGACGGCGGAGGCCGATGCGGTCGACGCCGATCTGCTGGAGGCGCTGGAGGACAAGGCGCGCGATTTCGAGAAGCTGATGGATCGCTGCTCGCCGCGGCGGCTGTCGATCTACGGGCATAACGGCCTGAAGTTCTCGGAGACGATGGAGGTCGCGGAAATGGTGATGACGGGTCGGCATCGCCGCGTGCCCGTGATCCGCGGCCACCTGGGCAGCGCCCTCTACCGCCAGCGCGTCGTCTTCGGCGGCGAGACGGTCGAGGTCCGCGACGCCGATCGCAGCGCGTTCGGCGGCATCTTCGGCATCCGCGAATATCCGGCGACCACGACGCCCCGCCAGCTCGAATCCCTGCTGGCCGTCGATTTCGCGTTCGTGCTGACGCAATCCTTCACCTTCCTCGGTCGCGCTGCGGCCTCCGAACGGTTCCGTCTGCGGCAAAAGCAGATGGAGAACGCCGACGATCGCGCCGTCAGTCAGATGCTCGATCTCGTCGAAGCGGCCGACGATCTCATGTCGAACCGCTTCGTCCTGGGCGATCATCACTTCACGCTCGCGGTCTACTCGGACAGCCTCAAGGGACTGCGCGACAATATGTCGATCGCGCGCGCCGCGCTCGCCGACACCGGTATGGTCGCGGCGCGCGAGGGTGCGGCGTTGGAAGCCGCCTATTGGAGCCAGCTCGTCGGTAACTTCGCGTGGCGCGCGAGGCCGGCGCCGATCACGTCGCTCAACTTCGCGGCGTTCTCGCCCTTCCACACCTATCCCGCCGGCCTCGCCACCGGGAATCATTGGGGCGACGCGATCGCGCTGCTCAAGACCAGCGCGCGCAGCCCCTATTTCTTCAGCTTCCACAAGCGCGACCTGGGCCACACGCTCGTCATCGGCCCGTCGGGCGGCGGCAAGACGGTGATCGTCAACTTCCTCATGGCGCAAGCCGAGAAGACGGGCGCGCGCCAGATATTCATCGACAAGGATAAGGGCGCGCAGATCTTCGTGCTGGCCTCCGGCGGCACGTATCTGACGCTCACCAACGGCACGCCGACCGGCTTCGCGCCCCTGAAGGCGCTCGACAACAACGCGGAGGACCGGGCCTGGCTGTCGCTGTGGGTGCGCCAGCTCGTTCGCGCCGAAAGTCGCCCGATCACGGTTCAGGAAGAACGGATGATCGATGAGGGCATCGCCGCGGTGATGCGGCTCCCTCGCGAGGCGCGTTCGCTCGACGCGCTGCGCACGATGCTCGGCATGGCCGACGCGGGCGGCATCGGCGCGCGCTTGGAGAAGTGGACCTCGCGCGGGGCGATGGGGTGGGTCTTCGACAACGCGGAAGACGAAATGAAGCTCGACACCCGGTTCATGGGCTTCGACATGACGGACTTCCTCGACAACGGCGAAATCCGCACGCCGCTGATGCTTTACCTGTTCCACCGGATCGACAAGCTGCTGACCGGCGAGCGGACGATCATCGCCGTTGACGAGTTCTGGAAGGCGCTCGGCGACGATGCGTTCCGGAGCTTCGCGCAAGATGGCCTGAAGACATACCGCAAGCGCAACGCGCTGATGGTATTCGCCACACAGTCGCCGGCCGATGCGCTCAAGAGCGACATCGCGCACTCGATCCTCGAACAGGTCGCAACCCAGGTGATGCTCCCCAATCCCAAGGGAGCGCGTCGCGACTATGTTGAGGGCTTCTCGCTGACCGACGCGGAATACCAGCTCATCCGCGAAGAGTTGTCGCCGGAGTCGCGCAAGTTCCTCGTCAAGCAAGGCCATGACAGCGTTGTGGTCGAGCTGGACCTGACCGGGCTCGATGATGAGCTGGCGGTCCTGTCGGGGCGGGCGGAAACGACGTCGATCGCCGTCCAGGTCGCAGCCGAGTTCGGGCCGGACCCCGCGACCTGGCTCCCCGTCTTCCACCAACGTCGTCGTCCAAGCTGAAGGAGAAGGGACATGCGTAGAATGAAGCTCGCCACCCTCGCGCTGTCAGGATCAGCGCTCATGTTCGCCGGCGCCGCGCACGCGCAGTTCGGCGGCATTGTCCACGATCCCAGCGCCTTCGCGCGCCAGCTCCAAGAGTTGAACCAGGCTCGCGCCGCCTTTGCCGAGACGCAGAAGATCGTCGCGCAGACCCGCCAACAGATCGACGAAGCGCAGAAGCTCTATCGCGACCTCAACAAGGCGACGGACATTGGCGCTCAAGCGCAGCGCCTCAAGAACGACGTGCTGCGCGGCAGCAACGTGTCGTCCAGCAGCCTCGATGGTTATACCAACGGCAATATCGACGTCGTGGGCGGCCTGCGGGGCAAGGCGAACGACGTCTATCAGGACCTGATCGGCCGCATCTCGGGTTCGGCGACGGCCGAGCAGCGCGCCGCATCCGAGCAGGGCGCTCGCGAGGCGGCCGTCACGGCGGGCTTGGCCGGCAACGTCGGCGATGCGGTGTCGAACCGCCGCCTGGGACTGGAAGAGCTACGAAGCCGCCTCAACACCGCGACTTCGGCCGCGGAGCGTGCCGATATGTCGGCGCGGCTCCAGCTCGAACAAGCGCAGATGATGAACGATCAGATGGCTTTGCAGGCGATCGAGATTCAGCGCCGGGCAAAGGTCGAGGCGGACTATCAGCGTAGTCAATCGTCGCGTCGCACGGAAACTCAACAGTTGCTTGAGGCAGGTCGATGAACCGCACGGCCTGGTCAGGCCTCCTGATGCTGACGCTTGCGGGGTGCGGATCGAACAAGACAGCAGCACCGGAAAATGAATTGCGGTCCGACATGCCGGCGCGGACGGTCAGCTATTACGTCGCAAACAACGCCGAAATGAGAGAGATGGACGCAATTTGCGGCACGTGGAGGGCTTCGCAGCGTCCTGTTGCTACTTGGCCGTCAGTAGTATTTCAGAACTGCAATAATGTTAACGGTGCGAAGCAGTCGCTGTCGCACCGGGCGGAAAACGATAAACTACAAAACGCCGGTAAATAGCACTCGGCTAGAGGACTAACATGAGCTTTAGTATCTTCGAGCAAATGTTTACAGCCCTCGACGGTGCCTTAGCCGGCATCATTGCTGTCTATGCCGGAATGGTTGGATGGATTTCGGGTCCGCTTCGTGTCGGCGTCACAATATACATCATCCTGTTGGGCATCGCGGTTCTTCGGGGTGCGGTCGAATACCCTTTCCGGGAGCTTGTATATCGGGCGACGAAGCTGGCCGCAGTCGTCTTCGCGGTAACATCGCTTTATGGAGCTTCTGTCGGGCTCCTAGCAATGGACGGCTTGCCGAGTGAAGTAGCTAACGCGGTCGGGGCTTCAAACGTCAACGGCTTAGGCGACTTCTTCGACGATATGATGAACGGCTCTTTGAGGGCCATCGGACGGATGAGGGAAATCGTTCAAGAACATACCGATCAGGAAGGAACGAACTGGGCCGGCTTCTCGAATAACTGGGACGAGATTATTGCCTGCGAAGTAATCTCGGTCGTGGTAATCATCAGCGCGCTTCTAGCCGCAGCTTTGGGATTTGCGATATGTGCTTTTGCGCTGTTCGCGCTCGCTCTGCTTGCGGCAGTCGGGCCGGTCTTTGTCGCGTCATTACTGTTTGACGCTACCCGCTCGTTCTTCTTTCAGTGGCTGGGAACCATCGTCAATTACGTGGTGCTTGTCGCCTTCGCGCTTCTAGTGACCGTTTTTATTACCAACACCGGCGACGCCTTCATCGACTCGATAACCAACGATGATCCTCTGGTGTTCGCTGCTGCAAAGGCGTTGGGTTTTTATGCGCTAGGATTCTTTTTCTTCCTCCAGATTCCCGGTTTGGCTGCTGGTCTCGGCGGGGGTGGTGCGTCGCTCGCTACGCAGTTCGCCAACGCTGTCGTCACAGCCCCGTTCGCATCGTCCGTGAGAGCAGCGGGCAGTGGGACAGCCTTCGCAGCTCGTGCCGCTTACTCCCGGATACGCGGTGGAAGCGGCGGGACGCTGCGAAACAATACATAGCAGGAGTTCGACATGAAGTTCGGTTCAGCGCTGGCGACTCTCGCCCTGGTGACATTGATCCCCTCGGTTCCTGCAACCGCTGCGAAGGACGAAAAGCTGCCGCGCTGTAGCGGGCGTCAGAAGCGGCCCGCTAATCCATACGGGACGGTCCTGCCGACCGTGCCGCCCAGGAACATGACGTCCGCTGTTGGCCCGGCGAGCGCGCCAGGTGTGCCACGTGGCACACCTGCGCCCGAGGCTGCACCGGCGCCGACTACCAACCTGTTCCCAGCGGAAGGGGCGGCCTCGCCCTCACAGGGGCCGAACACAAGCCGGGCGGGCAAGGTGCCGGCGATCGGCGCGATTGAACCCAGCGCCGGCCCGACGGCGGCTCTGCCAACCACATACGCGAGCTGCTGACATGGCGATCGGGGTCAAAGACAAGGAAGAAGATCTCAAGGCGTATTTCGCGGAAGCGGAGAGCTGGGATCGGGATAGGTTCGTAGCTGCGACCCGCTCGCGCCGCGTCGCTTGGACGGTCGCCGGTGTCGCGAGCGCGCTGGCGATCGTCGGCGTCGGCTCGGTCATGGCGCTCTCGCCGCTTAAGACGGTCGTTCCCTACGTGGTCACGGTCGATCGCTCGACGGGGGCGACGGAAGTTACCCAGGAGCTGCGCGGCGATAAGACGATCACCTATGACGAGGCAATCCGGAAATACTTCCTCGCGGATTACGTCCGCACGCGCGAGGGCTGGATCCCGCAAGCGCGGGAGGAGTTCTATCGCAAGGTGCTGGCGCTGTCGGCGCGCGAGGAACAGAACCGCTGGACCACCTTCTACAAGAAGGACAATCCAGACTCGCCGCAAAACCAGTTCACCGCCAGCGACGCGGTGTTCGTCGCGATCCGCTCGGTCGCGTTCATCTCCCCCAACGTGGCGCAGGTGCGGTTCGTCAAGCGCCTCCAGCGCGATCAGCAGGTGATCGAGACCCCCGCTATCGCGACCATCACTTTCGATGTGCTGTCGAAGCCGGAAACCGAAGCTGGCCGATACGCCAACCCGCTCGGGTTTCAGGTCAAATCCTACCGAGCCGACGTGGAGGTTCCGACACGATGAAACCCGTCCTCCTCATGGCCGCGGCGGCGATCGGCGCGCTCACCGGCTCGTCCGTGCTGGCGCAAACGCCCATCCAGCTCGGCCCCGACCATCGCATTCGCGAGGTCAACTATACCGACGGCAACGTGATCCAAATCCGGAGCGCTTTCCGCACCGCGACGCAGATCGAGTTCGCCCCCGGCGAGGTCATCAAGTTCGTCGCGATGGGTGACACGATCTCCTGGGAGGTCGCCCCGGCCGACAACTCGCTGTTCGTCAAGCCGCGCGAGCGCGCCGGTGCGACCAACCTGATCGTGGTGACGGAGTTCCAAGGCACCAAGCGCAACTACACGTTCGAGCTGTCGGCCGTCGCTGGCGCACGATCGCCGGGGACGTTCTTCAAGGTGCGCCTCCGCTACCCGGTCTATGAGGCGGAACAGGCCCGCCTCGCGGCGCAGCGCGCGCAGCTCGCCGCCGCGCTCGCCGCTCAGAACGGGGCGATCAAGACGGCGCTCGACCTTGGCGTCCTCGAAGGGACACGCAACCTCAACTACAAGGTCCAGGGCGCGACCGCCCTGCAACCGTCTGAAGTCAGCGACAACGGGCAGTTCACCGTCCTGCGATTCCCGAACCAGCGCGAGATCCCCGCCATTTTCATCGTGAACCCTGACGGGAGCGAGGCGACGGCTTCATTCGACGTGCGCGACGAGTTCGTCGTCGTCCACGGCGTCTATCAGCAAATGCGCCTGCGCCGGGGAAAGGTGGTCCTCTGCATCTACAACGAAAGCCCGAGCTTCTACGGCCGCGATCCCAAGTCGGACACGGCCTCCGAAGTCGTAGAGCGCAGCACGACGGAGAACTGACGTGTCCGATAAAAGATTCGACGTCGACGCCACGCCCGATGTGACGGAAATCGATCGCACCGCCGCGGTCGATCGGCCCAACCGCATCCCGTCGCTGAACACGGTCCAGTGGGACAATAAGAAGATGATCGTGGGTGCCGGCCTCGCCGGCGCGGTCGTATTCGGCGTGCTGTCGCTCGTCACCGGCGTTGGAGGCAACAACCAGGTACAGCAAGCGCAGAAGAAGGCCCCGCCCCCTGCGGCCGAAGCGCCTTACGATCCGAACTCGGTGATCGCGCCGACGCTCGCGACGGCGCCGCGCGATCCGAACGCACCCGTCCAGCTCACCGGCGAACAGGTGCCGGCGATCGGCCCCGACGGTCAGCCGATCACGCCCTATGCGTCGAACACGGGCCAACAGGGGCAGCTCAGCGCCCGCCAGGCCGAAGCGCAGCGCCGGGCGA
>NZ_WTFM01000007.1:0-125972 GCF_022496715.1 Sphingomonas sp. SFZ2018-12 | reverse complement strand
TCATCGCCCGGCTCGAGCACCAGGTCGGCCGCATCCTCGTCAACGGCTGGCCGACCGGGGTCGAGGTCTCACCCGCCATGGTCCATGGCGGACCGTTCCCCGCCACCTCCGACGGCCGCTCCACCTCCGTCGGCACCCTCGCCATCGACCGCTTCCTCCGCCCCGTCTGCTATCAGTCAGTCCCCGATGCCCTCTACCAGAGGCTCGGGTGACAACGTGCCGGTAAAGCTCTCATATGACAGCGGATACTAGGAGCTCGGACGTTTCGGGAAGGGGGCGGTGGAGCGGGTAACGGGAATCGAACCCGTATATTCAGCTTGGAAGGCTGCTGCACTACCATTGTGCTATACCCGCGCACGCGGCAGGCGAGCGCCTTAGCCGAAATCGCGCGCGGCGGGCAAGCCGACTTTAGCGGGCGGCGGTAGCCGGTCGTATGGACTGGCGGGTATAAGCCTTCAGCACCTGGCCCTGGTAAAACACAGCCGATCGGCCCGTGACGAACAAACTGACGATCGCCGCGCCGACCGGATTGCCGAACCGGCCACCATTGTCGACGGTCCCTCGCTCATAATAGGTGCCGGACACCGGGAGGGTGCCCCCGGGGAGGTCGATGCTGCGCAGTTCGATGAGCAGCCGGCCGGGCTGGCCGGGAATGCTTCGACGGGTCACGCCCATTACGCGGCCGGTCGCCTGTGTGCCGGCGGGGATCACCACTTGGCCGTTCAGCTGCACATCGTCGGTAACGGTCAGCCCAAAAATATCGCCTTCCTCGGCATCCTTGCTCGACAAAGTTACGTTCAGTCGCAGCGACACTTCCGTGTTGACGGGCAGGCCGCCACGCCGATCATCGTGGGTGGCGATGCCATAGGGAACGGGCGGGCCGAATACCGACCGAGAACCACCAGCTCCCTCGGCCGCTGCGGCCCGCGGTTCCGGCGTGGCCGCAATCAGTGCCAAGCCGCCCAACATCACGAATCCCGCTCGCATCATCCATGCTCCACGCCAAGCATCAAACGCGCGCAGAATAGGCGATGTTCGCGGCAAGCGTAGGGGGCGGGAGGCGACGAACACGCTGCGCCGCCGGCGGCAAACTCGGCCGCCTATCCCGAGATAAAGGCCAGCAGGTCCGCGTTCACGATGTCCGGGTGCGTGGTGCACATGCCGTGCGGCAGGCCCGCATAGGTCTTGAGCGTCCCATGGCGCAGCAGCGCGACGGCAAGCGGTGCTGAGTCCGCATAGGGGACGATCTGGTCGTCGTCGCCGTGCATCACGAGCGTCGGCACGTCGATCTGCTTCAGGTCTTCGGTGAAGTCGGTCTCGCTGAACGCCTTGATGCAGTCGTAATGCGCCTTGGCACCGCCCATCATGCCCTGTCGCCACCAATTCTGGATGACGCCCTGGTCCACCTTGGCGCCCGGCCGGTTGAAGCCGTAAAACGGCCCTGAGGGAATATCGAGGAAGAACTGCGCGCGATTGGCGACGAGCGCCTGTCGGAAGCCGTCGAATATCTCGATCGGGAGACCGCCCGGATTCCGGTCCGACTTGACCATGATCGGGGGCACCGCGCCGATCAGCACCGCCTTTGCGACACGTCCAGGCTTTGCGCGCGCGACGTAACGCGCGACCTCGCCGCCGCCGGTCGAATGGCCGATATGGATGGCGCCGCGAAGGTCCAGTGCATCGGTCAGCGCCGCGACGTCGGCGGCATAGCTATCCATTTCGTTACCGCTGTCGGTCTGGGTCGAGCGGCCATGGCCGCGGCGATCGTGCGCAATGACCCGGAAGCCCTTGAGCAGGAAGAACATCATCTGGTTGTCCCAGTCGTCCGCGCTGAGCGGCCAGCCGTGATGAAAGACGATGGGGGTCGCGTCCTTCGCGCCCCAGTCCTTGTAGAATAGCCGGGTGCCATCGCTGGTCGTCACGAAAGTCATGCGCTCGGTTCCTTTTCATGCGGGGGCAGGGAAGGCGATGCGGCTCATATCCTGTCGCGCAGGCGGGATTGACGATGCCGGCGCACGGAGCTTCGGGTCGAGCCAAGATACCGGCGCGCAAAATCGGCCGCGCGCATATGGAAGATAGCACGCGGGTGCCGGTCGCTCCATCCGGTTCATGTCGGCAGGTGGAGACAGGCCGTCCGACGGTCGGGACCGGCAGCGATCCGAAAGGGCGTTGCCGCCGGTGGTGGACAGGGCTGGATTCGAACCAGCGTACGCTCACGCGGGCAGATTTACAGTCTGCTGCCTTTAACCACTCGGCCACCTGTCCATTGGGCCGCCTTGTCAAGCGAGCGGGTGCCAATGCCGAAGCGGGCACCCCCTGTCAACGCCTTGCACGCCGCCGGCACCGACCCTAGCGTCGCGCTCGATCATCCTCGGCACGAAAGGACCCTGTTTCCATGGCAAGGCGCGGCCATCGCCCCTCGCAACCTCATTCGGGCCGCCCCCGCTTCTGGGGCCGCCACGCCGTACTGGCGGCGCTGGCCAATCCGGAGCGGACGGTGCGCAAATTGTGGGGCACGCGCGAAGCCTTGGCGGCGCTCGATCTGCCGCCGGTGCTGCAGATCACCTATGCCGACGTGGCCGACCTCGCCCGGCTGGTGCCGGGCGACGCCCCCCACCAGGGCCTGGTGGCGGAGGTCGAGCCGCTGGAGGACATGTGGCTCGGCGACCTGCTGGAGCAGGGGGTGAACGACACGCGGCCGATCCTGATGCTCGACCAGGTGACCGATCCGCACAATGTCGGCGCGATCCTGCGTTCGGCGGCCGCGTTCGACGCACTGGGCATCGTCACCCAGGACCGGCATTCGCCACCCGAATCGGGCACGGTCGCGCGGTCGGCATCGGGCGCATTGGAAGTCGTGCCGTGGGTGCGCGTCGTCAACCTCGCTCGCGCGCTCGACGAGATTGCGGAGGCCGGCTATTGGCGGATCGGGCTGACGGGCGCGGTCGACACGACGCTCGCCCAGGCGCTGGGGCCGGGCAAGGTCTGCCTGGTGCTGGGCGCGGAGGGCGAAGGGATGCGCCACAACACCCAGGCGCATTGCGATACGCTCGCCCGGCTGCCGATCGGGCCGAAGGTCGAGAGCCTCAACGTGTCGAATGCCGCCGCGATCGCGCTCTATGCGGTGGCGGCGCGCAGCTGAGCCCGGTGCGCGCGACGGTTCCCGCCCGCCGCATTCCACGCTAAGGGCGCGCGCATGACCAATCACAGCCCCGATCCGGCGATGCTCGCCAAGGCCGAAACGCTGACCGAGGCGCTGCCCTATATGCAGCGTTATGCCGGCGCGACCTTTGTCGTGAAATATGGCGGCCACGCGATGGGCGATGCCGAGCTGGCACGCGATTTCGCCGAGGACGTCGTGCTGATGAAGGCGGTGGGCATCAACCCGGTCGTCGTCCATGGCGGCGGCCCGCAGATCGGTGCGATGCTGAAGCAACTGGGCGTCGAATCGCGCTTCGTCGACGGCTTGCGGGTCACCGATTCCGAAACCGCGCGTGTCGCGGAAATGGTGCTGTCGGGTGCGATCAACAAGGAAATCGTCGCCTGGATCGGCGCGGCGGGCGGCAAGGCGGTCGGCATTTCCGGCAAGGACGGCGGTTTCGTGCGCGCGGCGAAGGTGACGCGCACGACGCGGGACCCGGACAGCAATATCGAAAGCGTCGTCGATCTGGGCTTTGTCGGCGAACCCGAATCGATCGACCGTACGGTGATCGACACGTTGACCGCGGCGGGCATGATTCCGGTGATCGCGCCGATCGGCATCGGCGCCGATGGCCAGACCTATAACATCAACGCCGACACGATGGCGGGCGCGATCGCCGCCGCGCTGGGGGCCGAGCGGCTGTTCCTGCTGACCGATGTCGCCGGCGTGCTCGACAAATCGGGCGAGCTGCTGACCGACCTCGATCCGGACGGCGTCGCCGCGCTGCGCGCCGACGGGACGATCACCGGGGGCATGATCCCCAAGCTCGAAACCTGTGTCACCGCTGTCGCGGGCGGGGTGGACGCCGCGGTCATCCTGGACGGGCGGGTCCCGCACATCATGCTGCTGGAGGTCTTCACCCGGCGCGGGGCGGGCACGCTGGTGCGGCGATAGGTAAATCCACGCGCGACGGCGGCAGCGCGCGGCGCGGTCCGGCCGGGCTTGTTTCGGGTCGAGCCTTTCCTGTATCGCGGTCCTAACACAGTCGCTGGAGACCGGGCTTGACCACCTTCCTACTGATCCTGTTCGACATCATTCAGGTGCTGCTCAACGTCGTGTGGTGGATCATCATCATCCAGGCGATCCTGTCGATCCTGATCGCGTTCAACGTCATCAACACCTATAATGATTTCGTCGCGGGGCTGTGGCGCGGGCTCAACACGCTGACCGAGCCGGTCTATCGCCCGATCCGCCGGATCCTGCCCGATCTGGGCCCGCTCGACCTGTCGCCCTTCGTCGTGCTGATCGCGATCTCGATCATTGGCGACATCATCATCCCGCGCATCGCGGCGGCGCTGATGACCGGCGTCGCCTGAACGCGGGTGGCGTGCGGCCGCACCAGCGGCTAAGGGGCGTCGCCATGACCGCCGCTCTCATTGATGGCAAGGCGTTTGCGCAGGGCCTGCGCGACCGGATTGCTGCGCATGTCCCCGCCTTTTCGGCGGCATCGGGCGGGCGCGTGCCGGGGCTGGCGGTGGTGCTGGTCGGCGAGGATCCCGCGTCCGGCGTTTATGTCCGTGCCAAGGGCAAGGCGACGCTCGCCGCAGGCATGGCGAGCTTTGAGCACCGGCTGACCGCGGACATCGCCGAGGCCGATCTGATCGCGTTGATCACCCGGCTCAACGCCGACCCAGCAGTCGACGGCATCCTCGTCCAGCTGCCCCTGCCGGCGCATATCGATGCGCAGGCGGTGCTGCTCGCGATCGACCCGGCCAAGGATGTCGATGGCTTTCATCCGGTCAATGCCGGGCGGCTGGCAACGGGCATGCCCGGCTTCGTGCCGTGCACGCCACAGGGCTGCCTGATGCTGCTGCAGGACCGGCTTGGCAGCCTGGCGGGGCTGGATGCGATCGTGATCGGCCGATCGACGATCGTCGGCCGTCCGATGGCCGCCTTGCTGACCGCGGCCGATGCGACGGTCACGCTCGCGCATTCGCGCACCCGCAACCTTGCCCATCACGTCGCCCAGGCCGACATCGTGGTTGCGGCGGTCGGCCGCGCGCATTTCGTGCGTGGCGAGTGGATCAAGCCCGGCGCGACGGTGATCGACGTCGGCATCAATCGCGTCGACGGGCGGCTGACGGGCGATGTCGATTTCGACGGGGCGGCATCGGTCGCAGCCGCGATCACGCCGGTGCCGGGCGGCGTCGGCCCGATGACGATCGCGTGCCTGCTGCGCAACACGTTGATCGCGGCGCACCGGCGGGCGGGAGTCGCGCTCGATCTGGCCGCCGTCGACGTCGGCGCGGCCTGAGCGCGGGCGGGGGCATCGGGCGATGACCGAATTGTTCGTATCGGCGTTCATCACGCTGTTCGTGATCATCGATCCCCCGGGATGCGCGCCGATCTATGCCGGGCTGACCACGGGGGCGGGCGCGGCGCAGCGCCGGTCGATGGCGGTGCGTGCGGTCGGCATCGCCGCGCTCATCCTGGTCGTCTTTGCCCTGTTCGGCGAGGATCTGCTGCGCGTGCTGGGCATCAGCCTCGACAGCTTCCGCATCGCGGGCGGCATCATGCTGTTCCTGATCGCGCTCGAAATGGTGTTCGAAAAGCGCACCCAGCGGCGCGAGGATCGTGCGCAGAAGATCATGGACACCCCCGAGATCGAGGATGTTTCGGTCTTTCCCATGGCAATGCCGATGATCGCGGGGCCGGGGTCGATCGCATCGATCATGCTGCTGATGAGCCGCTCCAACGGCACTGCGGAATCGTTGGTCGTCCTCGCCGCGCTGGCGCTCAACCTGCTGCTCACCCTGCTCGCGCTGATTGCCGCGGCGCCGATCATGCGGGTCCTTGGCGCGAAGATCGAAGCGGTCATCACCCGCCTCCTCGGCGTCCTGCTCGCCGCGCTCGCGATCCAGTTCGTGATCGACGGGGTGCGTGAAAGCTTCATCTAGGTTGACTTTGCCTGAAACGCGGAATCTCGCGAAAAACCTAGCTGAATTGCTGTTATAGTACACTATGGCGCAATAGAAAGTTGCGGATTTAGAGTATTTGTTGAAACGGCGTGACGATTTTCGTGCCAATTTTACAACAGTATTAAAAAAGCGGGGTCCAGGATGATGGAAGCGCTTTACAGAAAACTGTCACAAAGTGAGGTTGCCCCCCAATAAATAAGGGCATCGGACGATGGGAGCCGGTGCCGAAACCATGGGGACAAGTGAATGCGTAACGTCAATCGAGCTGCGAGTGTCAGGCTTCGCGGTGGTACGGCGCTGAGGGCGCTGGCGCTGCTGGGTGTTTCGGTGGGTGGCCTGGCGGCCAGCGCAATCCCTGCCGCGGCGCAGGATTTCACCAACGTCACGGCGACCGGCCGCGTGACCGACCAGTCGGGCAAGCCGATCCCGGGCGCGACCGTGACGGTCACCTCGGACGCTCAGGGCTTTTCGCGTACGGTGACCACGGATTCGGGCGGCACCTACCGCGTGCCCCAAATTCCGCAGGGCGACTATACGTTCGAAATCAGCGCCGATGGATATTCGCCCTATCGTGAAGAGGGCATCGGCCTGACCCAGTCGACCGCAGGTAACGCATTCCAGCTGGCGGCAGCGGGCACCGAGACGGCGAGCCCGTCGAGCGGCGAGATCATCGTCACCGGCCGCCGCGTCCAGGTGTCCGATTTCGACCGCACCACGACCGGCGCCGTGATCCAGGTCGGCGAGCTGGCGACGCGCGTTCCCGTCGCGCGTGACCTCACTTCGATCATCCTGCTCGCGCCGGGCACCAGCCAGGGCGACAGCGCGTTCGGCAACCTGGCGTCGGTTTCGGGCTCGTCGGTTTCGGAAAATGCGTTCTTCGTCAATGGCCTGAACATCACCGAATTCCGCGAGGGCCTGGGTTCGGTCGGCGTTCCGTTCGATTTCTACAACACCGTCGAAGTCAAGAACGGCGGCATTCCCGCGGAATTCGGTCGTTTCACCGGCGGCTTCATCAACGCGGTCACGAAGTCGGGCGGCAACGAGTTTCATGGCGGCGTCCTGTTCAACTGGCAGCCTGAGGGCCTGTATTCGGAATCGCCCGATACCGTCATCGCGCTGAACTCGACCGACAAGCGCGAGCTCAGGACCGCGACGTTCCAGCTTTCGGGCCCGATCATCAAGGACCGCTTGTTCTTCTACGCATTGTACCAGACCAACGACCGGCAGCAGTCGGACGATGTCCTGGGCGTGAACACGGCGGGCCCGGATCCGTTCTCGACCGGCATCCGTCGCGAGATTTTCAAGACGCGCTCACCCTTCTGGGGCGGCAAGCTCGACGCGATCATCACCGACGGCCATCGTCTGGAATTCACCTATTTCGATTCGACGCAGGTCCAGACGGTCGACAGCTACGCCCTGTCCTATGACAGCCGGAACGGCGGCGAGCCCGTGCTCGGTCGGTATCAGAATACCACGCGTAACGTGCTCGGCGGTGAGAACTATGTTGGCCGCTATACCGGCCAGTTCACCGACTGGCTGACGATCTCTGGCGCGTACGGCAAGAACAAGAATGCGGAAATCGCCGGTTCGGCCGACGACGACTATCCGACGATCATCGATACTTCGGGCGCCTTCAACCCCGTGCTCGCCGGCAACCCGTTGAACGTGATCAATGACAATTCGGATGAGCGCGAATTCTATCGCGGCGACATCGACCTGTTCTTCACGCTGTTCGGCCAGCATCACATCAAGGGCGGGTACGACAAGGAAAAGCTGACGACCAATGCGGTCAGCCGCTACACCGGCGGCGTCGCGTGGACGTACAACTTCTCGGGCGTGAACGGCGACGTCTATGCGCCGCCGAACACGCTGTACGTCGCCGGCCGTACCTTCGTGAACGGCGGGACGTTCACGTCGAACAACGAAGCGTTTTACATCCAGGATTCGTGGTCGCTGTTCAACAATCGCCTGACGCTCAACTTGGGCGTCCGCAACGACCGGTTCTCGAACGACAACGTGAACGGCGAAACCTATTACGAATCGGGTAACGCCTGGGCGCCGCGCCTGAGTGCCGCGTTCGACGCGTTCGGTGACGGGCGCACGAAGGTCGTCGGCTCGTTCGGTCGTTACTATCTGCCGATCGTCGCCAACACGAACATCCGTCTCGCCGGCGCAGAGCTCGACTATACCCGCTACTTCCGGGTTGCGGGCGTGAACCCGGACAATACGCCGATCCTTGGTGCGCCGCTGCTCGGCTTTGCCGATGCGACGAACTGCCCCGACACCGGCGTGGCGAACTGCGACATCGTGTCGGACGGCGTCGCGACGCCGACCGAGGCGACCGTGGCGAAGAACCTGAAGCCCCAGTCGGTCGACGAATACATCCTGAGCGTCGAGCAGAAGATCGGCGAGCGCTGGACGGTTGGCCTGATCGGTCAGTACCGCAGCCTCAACGAATCGCTCGAGGACGTGGCAATCGACGCAGCGGTGCTCGCATATTGCGATCGCGAAGGCATTTCGGGTTGCGACGACATCTTCACTGGCTTCCACCAGTATGTGCTCGTCAATCCCGGCGCGCCGGCGCGGATCACGCTGTCCGACCCGATCGGTGGCGAAAGCACGCTGCGGACGGTCGACTTCAGTGCCGCCGACCTCGGCTATCCGCGGGCGGAGCGCACGTACAAGGCGGTCATTCTGACGGTCGACCGCGAGTTCGACGGCAAGTGGAGCTTCAGCGGCTCGTACACCTGGTCGAAATCGGAAGGTAACATCGAAGGCGGCGTCCGTTCGGATAACGGCCAGACCGACTCCGGTCTGACCACCGCGTTCGACCAGCCCGGCCTCGTCAACGGTGCGTTCGGCTATCTGCCGACCGACCGGCGCCATCGCATCAAGGTGTTCGGCTCTTACGCCCCGTTCGAATGGCTGACGCTGGGCCTTCAGGTCCAGGCCGAATCGCCCCGTCGTTTCGGGTGTATCGGGCGCGTGCCGCGGTCGATCGACGCCTTTGCCGGCGCCTATGGCGCGGCCGGCTTCTACTGCAATGTCGACGCGCAGGGGAATGTGATCACGAACCCGCTGTTCCCCGGCTTTTCGGACGGGGCGACAAGCACGTCGTTGTCGCTGACGCCGCGCGGCAGTCAGCTCAAGTCCGACTGGCTGACCTTCACCAACGTGTCGGCGATCTTCAAGCTGCCGACCGACGCGTTCAGCGCCGCACTGCGTTTCGACGTGTTCAACCTGTTCAACGAAAACGCGGCGACCGACCTTCGTGAGGTGGGCACGCTGAACAACGGCCGCCCGCGCAACGACTATGGCCGTCCGCTGACGTATCAGCAGCCCCGCTTCGTGCGGATGCAGCTGTCGTTCGACTTCTAAGGTCGGGCAGGCGACAAGATGGGGAGGCTGGGAAACCAGCCTCCCTTTTTTGTTCCGATCTTGATAGGCCGGATCGACCATGCCGACGCCAGCCGAATTCGTCGCCGCACTGCGCGAGGGCGATCCGATCCGCGCAGTTTCGATCGTAAAATCCTTTCTCGCCAACCGGACTCCGCTTGGCGAACAGTGGCGGCCGATCGCGAAATTCTGCGCCGATGCTGGGGAATGGCAACTGGCGCTTGCGGCCGCTGACCAATGGGTCTCGCTTCGCCCGTCGGAAGCTGCGCGGCGGCTCTATCGCGCCGAACTTCTCGCCCGCGCCGGCCGGATCGAAGCCGCCGCCGAGTCCCTCGCGCCCCTGCTCGCGCATTCGCCCGAACCTGCCTTGCTGCACTTCCTCGGCACATTGGCGATGCAGATGGGAGAGGCGGCGCGCGCGACTGAGTTGCTGCGCGCGGCGGCGGATCGCTTTCCGGGGTCGGGAACGACCTGGCTCACGCTCGCCAATGTCGGGCGGATGCGTGCGGACGATCAATATGCCGACGCACTGCTGGCGGCCGAGCGCCACCTGGCAAATGCGCCGCCTGGCGAACGCGCCGCCTATCTTTACGCGCGCGGCAAGACGCTTGACGATCTTGGCGATCACGATCGTGCCTTCGGTGCCTATCGCGAAGGTGCTGCGCTCGCACGCGCGGAACGTCGCTATGACCGCGCCGCCGACCTGGCAGCCGCGCGGGCCATCATCGCCAATTTCGATCAGCGGTGGATCAGGGATGCGGTGCGTCACGGTGCCCCCGCCTCACGCGCGATCTTCGTCACGGGCCTGCCGCGATCGGGCACCACGCTCGTCGAGCAGATCCTGAACAGCCACAGCCAGGTCGCCGGCGGCGACGAAGTGAACCTGATCACGACCGCGATGCTTCCGTTCGGCGGCGTGGCCCCCGAACGCCTGTCGGCGCGGCTCCGCTCACATGGTCGCGACGCCTGGTCGGGCTTTGTCGAGCGTTATCATCACCTGATCGCCGAGCGGTTCGGCGAGGCCGGGCGCATCGTGGACAAGAGCCTGAACGTCAGCCGCACCGCGATGCTGATCCGTGTCGCGTTTCCCGATGCGCCGCTGATCTGGATGCAGCGCGACCGGCTGGATACCGCATGGTCAAGCTTCCGCACCCACTTCGCCCAGGGTGTCGGCTGGAGTTTCGACATTGAGGACATGGCGGCGCATTATGCGATTGAGGACATGCTGTTCGCGCACATCCGCGCGCTTTACGGCGACCGGATGATGGCGGCCGACTATGAAACGCTGGTCGCCGATGGTGATGCCGCCATTCCCGCGATCATTGATCATTGCGGTCTGGCGCCCGAGCCGGGGGTTCGTACGTTTCACGAGTCCAAGCGCGCGGTCACGACCTCGAGCGTGATGCAGGTCCGCCGGCCCCTGAACCGTGACGCAATTGGCGCATCGGCACGCTATCCCCAATTCGCCGATGCGTTCGCGGCCGCCTATGCGCGCGAACGCGCTGCGCTGGGGCTGGTGTAGCTCGCCGGCCTTGACCGAGACTATTCGTCCCCGCCGCCTATTCGACACGTCGCGCGCGAAACGTCCGTCCGCTTGAGAAGCGCACCAGATAGCTGCCCAGCGCGGCGCGGCGGATCGTTGCCTCCGACCCGACCTTGGGCGGAAATGGCACCATTTCGGTGGTTTCCCACACTGCGCCTTCCTCCACCACGAAGCGCAGCAAGCCGCCGCGCAGCACGCCTACGGACTTGAGCGGACCGGTCAGCTTGGCGACACCCTCGGCATCGCGCTCGTCGGGTTGCTGGCTGAACAGGCCGATCCGCGGCAGCGAAAAGCCGAACAGCGACCGCTTGGTGCGACGAATTTCCTGCCGATCCGTCACGATCACGTCCTTGCGCTCGACCGATGTGACGAGCGCCGCAGCCGCAGCGTCGAAGCAGCGCAGCCGTTCCGCATCGACCGCAATCGCCTGGCATCGTCGCAAGGACGCCACCGCGCCCGACGCGCTCGGCTCGTCTGCCGCTGCCTGCATCAATATCAACGGAACCAGCAATTCGAACGTCATGGGCTCGGCCTCTCCTGTGTTTTATCACTGTAAAACGGGTCGCGCGGGTGTGGCAACTGCACGCGGCGGCTGTGTCAAATTTGCGACAGATTAGCGGAGATTTTGGGTTCGTGCGGGATGGCCGTTGTCTGCGCAATCATGCTTCGCGTATTGGCGACACCATTGCGGCTTCATTACGGAGCCGCTGGTGCGCGCCGGCAGCCCCGGCGCGGTCAAGGGGAACAAAAATGTCTCTCAATATTCGTAAGCATTTGCTTGCTTCGACCGTGCTTATCGGCCTGACTGCGCTGGCGCCGGTCGCCCATGCGCAGGATGCGACGCCCGCGACGGAAGAAGAATCGCCCGAGTCGGGCGACATCATCGTCACCGGGTCGCTGATCCGCAATCCCAACCTCGAGGCCTCGAGCCCGATCAACGTCGTGAGCGAGACCGAGCTTCAGCTGCGCTCGATCACCAGCTCCGAACAAGTGCTTCGGGAGCTTCCGGGCGTCGTTCCTGGAGTTGGTTCGCAAACGAACAACGGCAATGGTGGCTTCGCAACCGTCAACCTTCGCGGTTTGGGCGCACAGCGCAACCTGGTGCTGCTCGACGGCGACCGCCTCGTCACCGCGAACCAACTTGGCACCGTCGACCCGAACAACATTCCGGTCGCGCTGGTGCAGCGCGCCGAAGTGCTGACGGGCGGCGCGTCGACCACCTACGGCGCAGACGCGGTTTCGGGCGTCGTGAACTTCATCACGCGCAAGGATTTCGCCGGCGTGCTCGCGCAGGCCACGAACCAGATCACCGAACAGGGTGACGGCAATATCTTCACTGCCGACCTGACGATCGGCGCGAATTTCGACGATGGCCGCGGCAATGCGGTGCTGAGCCTCGGCTATCAGGAAGCAGACCCGATCTATCAGGGCGCGCGCGACATCTCGATCTTTGAGATCAACGGCTTGAGCGGGCGCGGTGCCGGTTCATCGGCGACGTCGGTTCCGACGACGGTGACGATTGGCGGTGTCCGCAGCCAGCTCAACCCCGCCGGCACGCTGCTGGTACCGGAATATGCCGGGTTCAATTTCAACCCGTTCAACATTTTCCAGACGCCTTTCAAGCGGTTCAATATCTATGCGGCCGCCAATTATGAAGTTTCCGACACGATCGAGCTCTACACGCGCGCCGCGTTCTCGAAGAACGAGGTCGCAACGATCATCGCGCCGTCGGGTATCTTCGGCGAGGCGCTGACGATCCCGGGCAACAATCCCTACCTGCCGGCTGGCGTGCGCGATCAGCTCTGCACCTCCGCGGGTATTGCCCTTGGCACTGCTTGTAACACCAACGCGGCGATCCCGCTGTCTGCGGTGTTCCGTCGCACGGTCGAGCTCGGGCCGCGCATTTCGGACTATACCACGACCTTCTTTGACTATCGCGCCGGTGCTCGAATCAACATCTCCGACACCACGCGCTTGGATGTCTCGGCATCGTACGGCGAGAGTGATCTTGTTCAGATTCAGTCGGGCTATGTGCTGCGCTCGCGTGTGCAGCAGGCGCTGAACGCGAACAACACCACGACCTGCACCAACACTGCCAATGGCTGTGTGCCGCTGAACCTGTTTGGTGCGCAGGGCAGCATTCTGCCCGAGCAGGCTGCGTTCATCGCGGGTGAGAGCACGATCACGATCAAGAACCAGCTGTCGCAGGTCCGCGCGATCCTGACCGGCGATGTCGGCAGCATTTTCTCGTCGGGAGCGGAACCCGTTTCCTACGCAATTGGCGCAGAGTATCGCGATTACGGTTATGAACGCCTTCCCGACGTCCTGGCGGCAATCCCGGGCGAGCTCGGTGGCGCGGGCGGCGCGGTGCCGCGCTTCGCTGGCAGCTATGACGTCAAGGAAGTGTTCGGCGAAGTTATTGCGCCGATCATCGCTGATACGCCATTCTTCCACTCGCTGACGCTTGAGGCTGGCATCCGCTATTCGTCCTACAATGTGGAAGCGGCGAGCAGCCCCAGCTTCGATTCCGTCACCTGGAAGGCAGGCCTGAGCTGGGAGCCCGTTCAGGACATTAAGCTGCGCGGCAATTATCAGCGGGCGGTTCGCGCGCCGAACATCAATGAGCTGTTCTCGCCGCGAAACATCCTGCTGACCAACTTGGCGATTGATCCGTGTCAGGGCACGCGACCGGTCGGCAACGCCGGCCTCACGGCGGTCTGTCTCGCACAGGGCGCCCCGGCTGCTACGATCGGCCGAATTCCTGCGCCGACCGCCGGGCAAGCCCAGTCGCAGCAGGGTGGCGATGTCAACATCCAGCCGGAAACCGCCGACACGTTTACCATCGGCGCGGTCATCAGCCCCGGCGCTCTGTTCGAAGGGTTCACGCTGTCGATCGATTACTACAATATCATCGTGAACGATGCGATCACGGCCCCCACGCCCGCCGATGCCATCAACGCATGTTTCGGGGCCACGCCCGCAACCGTGTCGGCGGCTGCCGCTCAGACGGCGGCGTGCACCAACATCCGCCGCAGCCCGGCGGACGGGAGCCTTTCGGGCTCGCCGACCAACACGTTCGGTCTGCCGCTGCTGCTGTCGAACACGGGACGCTTGGCCACCGACGGCATCGACCTGACGGCCAACTACACTCGGACCTTTGGCGATATCGGCCTCAACCTCACCTTCATCGGCAACTGGACCAATAATCTGCGCTTCCGCAGCTTGCCGACGTCGGTGAACCGCCAGTGCGTCGGCTTTTTCAGCGTGAACTGCAGCCCGGACAACGGTCAGATCGCACCGGAGTTCTCGTTCCAGCAGCGCACCACGGTGTCGTTCGGACCGGCTGATGTGTCGCTGCTGTGGCGTTATATTCACCCGGTCGAGTACGAGCCGGGTCTGACGCCGCTGTTCAGCGGCACGATCACGGGCACCACGCCGCTCGTCGGCACCACGGAGAACTTCAACACGATCGGAGCGTATCACTATTTCGATTTGTCGACCCGCTTCCGCATGAACGAGAATTTCGAGTTGATCGGTACGGTAACCAACCTGTTCGATCGGGATCCGCCGCTGACCGGCAGCAACGTCGGCTCCACCGGCGCAAATAGCGGCAACACCTTCCCGGCGACGTATGACGTCATCGGTCGCCGCTTCAGCATCACGGGTCGCCTGACCTTCTAATTACAGGTGACTTCGACCAAAATGGGGGGAGCGGCCAATGGCCGCTCCCCTTTTTGTTGGCGGGCAAGACCATACCCAGCATGGCCGCCGCAACGGTTGCCGCACCGCAAAGCCTGTGATCTAGACACGCAATGACCACCCTTGATCCCCGTTTGACGGCTGCCCTGAACGCCGCCGCGAATGCTCGCCAGGCCGGGAACGCGGCCGAGGAACTGCGCCAGCTCGATGCCGCGTTCGCCATTGCCCCCGATGACCCGAGAGCAGCGAATGCGCGCGGGATGCGGGCGCTTGCCGATGGCGACGCCGAACTGGCGCGCCGGTGCTTTGCCACCGCCACCGCCGCCGATCCGGGCGAACCCGCGCTGTGGATGAACCTGGCCACCGCCAATCGCCAGATCGGCGATGACGACGGTGAGGCTGCGGCGCTGGACCGCGCGCTGTCGATCGACCGGCTTCATTTCATGGCGACGTTGCGCATGGCCGAATTGAACGAGCGGCGCGGGCGGCTTGCCGATGCGGCGCAGGGCTGGAGCGGCGTGGTCCAGATGGCGCTCGCGCTCCCCGAACGCCCGCCGCGGGTTGCGGATGCGCTCGCCCGCGGCCAGGCCTTCCTGGCTGCGCACAATGCCCAGCTCGCCGATCGCCTGGACGCGGAGCTGAGCGCCGAGCTGGCAGCAATGGGGCAAGCGGCCCGCCGATTCAATGCGTGTATCGACCATGTGCTTGGCCGCCGCGCGATCTATACCAACCAGTGCCACGGCATCCATTATCCCTTCCTGCCTGCCGATGAGTTTTTCGATCGCGCCATGTTTCCGTGGCTGGACCAAATCGAGGCGCGCACCGATGCGATCCGGGCCGAGGCGCTGGCGCTGCTGAGCGAGGGCGGCGCGGATATCCGGCCCTATGTCCGGCAGGATGCCGGGACGCCGGAGAACAAATGGTCGGCGCTCGATCACTCGCTCGACTGGAGCGCGTGCTTCCTTTGGGAATATGGCGTCCGCAACGAAGCGGTCTGCGCGCGCTGTCCTGAAACCGCAGCCGCGCTCGACGCGCTGCCCCGCAACCACATCCCCGGCAAGGCGCCATCGGCATTCTTCTCGATCCTGGCACCCGGGGCGCACATCCCGGCGCACACCGGCGTGACCAACACCCGCGCGATCATCCATTTGCCGCTCGTCGTGCCCGCCGGATGCCGTTTCCGGGTCGGCGGCGAAACGCGCGAATGGCGTGAGGGCGAGGCGTTCGTCTTCGACGACACGATCGAGCATGAAGCCTGGAATGACAGCGCCGAACGCCGGATCGTCCTGATCTTCGACGTGTGGAACCCGCATTTGACGCCGCAGGAGCAGGCGCTCCTCCAACGCTTCTATGCGATCTCCGACGCCCGGGGCTAGCAAGGGCTGCGATCAACTTGCCCCGCCCCAGCCCCTCCCCTTCAGGGGACGGGTGAACCAGGCCGATCGAAAACCTCTCTAAGCCACCCGCAGCGTCAGCGCGCCGTCGCCATCTTCGATCGTCACCGTTGACCCGTCCCTGACCTGCCCACGCAGGATCAGGTCGGCGAGCGGGTCCTGCAGGTAACGCTGCACCGCCCGCTTCAACGGCCGCGCGCCATAGACCGGGTCATAGCCGACCCGCCCAAGCCACGCGCGCGCGCCATCGGTCAGGTCGAGCGTCACCTTGCGGTCGGCGAGCACCCGCTGGACCCGCCCGACCTGAATGTCGACGATCGGCGCCATATGCTCCTCACCCAACCGGTGGAACAGGATGATCTCGTCCAGCCGGTTGAGGAATTCGGGGCGGAAATGCCCGCGAACGATTTCCATCACCTGCGGCTCGACATCGCTGACCGACTGGCCGTCGGCCAGGTTGGTCAGGAGCTGGCTGCCCAGGTTCGAGGTCAGGATGACGATGGTGTTGCTGAAATCGACCGTGCGCCCCTGGCCATCGGTCAGCCGCCCGTCGTCGAGCAGCTGCAGCAGCACGTTGAACACGTCGCCATGCGCCTTCTCGACCTCGTCGAACAGGATGACCTGATAGGGCCGGCGGCGGACCGCTTCGGTCAGTACGCCGCCTTCCTCATAGCCGACATAGCCCGGCGGCGCGCCGATCAGGCGGGCGACCGAGTGCTTTTCCATGAACTCGCTCATGTCGATGCGGACCATCGCATTGGCATCGTCGAACAGGAATTCGGCGAGCGCCTTGGTCAGCTCGGTCTTTCCGACGCCGGTGGGCCCCAGGAACAGGAACGAGCCGAGCGGGCGGTTGGGATCCTGTAGCCCGGCGCGACTGCGGCGCACGGCAGTGGCGACCGCGCGCACGGCATCGGCCTGGCCGATCACGCGCTTGGCCAATTGCGCCTCCATGTGGAGCAGCTTCTCGCGCTCGCCCTCCAGCATCTTGTCCATCGGAATGCCGGTCCAGCGGCTGACGATCGCGGCGATGTCGTCGGCGGTCACTTCCTCGCGCAGCATCGCGCCGGCGGTCGCGCCCTGCGCCTCCTCCAGCTGGCGGGTCAGCTGGGGGATGACGCCGTAGCTCAGCTCGCCCGCGCGCGCGAGGTCGCCCTGGCGCTGCGCCTGATCGAGTTCGACGCGCGCGGCGTCAAGCTGTTCCTTGAGCCGGGCTTCGGACTGGATCTTGTCCTTTTCGGCGTGCCACCGCTGGGTCAGCCCGGCGGACTGCTCTTCCAGGTTGGCAAGCTCGCCCTCCAGCGTCGCCAGCCGGTCGCGCGACGCCGCGTCGGTTTCGCGCTTCAGCGCCTCGCGCTCGATCTTGAGCTGGATGATCCGCCGGTCGAGCGCCTCGATCTCCTCGGGCTTCGATTCCACCTCCATGCGGATGCGGCTGGCGGCCTCGTCCATCAGGTCGATCGCCTTGTCGGGCAGGAAGCGGTCGGTGATGTAGCGGTTGGACAGCGTCGCCGCCGCGACCAACGCCGCATCGGTGATCCGCACGCCGTGGTGCAGCTCGTATTTTTCCTTCAGGCCGCGCAGGATCGACACCGTGTCCTCGACGGTCGGCTCGCCGACGAACACCGGCTGGAAACGGCGCTGGAGGGCTGCGTCTTTCTCGACATATTTGCGATATTCATCGAGTGTGGTCGCGCCGATGCAGTGCAGCTCGCCGCGCGCCAATGCGGGCTTGAGCAGATTGCCCGCATCCATCGCACCTTCGGATTTGCCCGCGCCGATCAGCGTGTGCATCTCGTCGATGAACAGGATGATGTCGCCTTCGCCGGCCTTGACTTCGTCGAGCACGCCCTTCAGCCGCTCCTCGAACTCGCCGCGATATTTGGCCCCGGCGATCAGCGAGCCCATGTCGAGCGCCATCAGCGTGCGGTCCTTCAGGCCATCGGGCACGTCGCCATTGACGATGCGCAGCGCCAGCCCCTCGGCGATCGCGGTCTTGCCGACGCCGGGCTCGCCGATCAGGACGGGATTGTTCTTGGTCCGGCGCGCCAGGATCTGGATGGTGCGGCGGATTTCCTCGTCACGGCCGATGACGGGATCGAGCTTGCCGTCGCGTGCGGCTTGCGTGAGGTCGCGCGCGAATTTCTTGAGCGCGTCATAGCGGTCCTCGGCCGATGCGGTGTCGGCGGTGCGGCCCCCACGCAGGCTGTTGATCGCCGTATTGAGCGCGTCGGCCTTCACGCCTGCGGTCGCCAGCGCCTTGCCGGCAGCGGTGGCTGGCGAGAGCACCAGCGCGAGCAGCATCCGTTCGACGGTGACGAAGCTGTCGCCCGCCTTGGCCGCGACCTGCTCGGCTTGGTCGAGCACGCGGACCAGGTCGTTATCGACGCCCGGCGTCGTCTGTGCGCCGGAGCCGGACACGGCGGGAATCTTGGCCAGCGCCGCATCGGTTTCGGTCAACGCGCGCGCCGGATCGCCGCCGGCTGCGCGGATCAGGCCGGACGCCATGCCTTCCGTATCCTCGAGCAGCGCCTTCAGCAGATGTTCGGGCGAAATCCGCTGATGGCTCATTCGGATCGCGACGGTCTGCGCCGATTGCAAAAAACCTTTGGCGCGGTCGGTGAATTTTTCGAGGTTCATGGCCCTGGTTTCCGTTCCTGAGACACCACAGGTAATGTTGTAATTTTACCACACAAGGGGCGCGTGGCTGGACGTGACCCCGTTGTCCGGCTTTGTATAGGCGCGCAAAGGGTGTGACCAACAGATTGCGGTCACTGGGGAGGCGCAAATGCGGTGGATCAGGCGGGCCGTACTGGCATTCGTGGTGCTCGCCGTCGTGGCGGCGATTGGCCTCGCGGTATGGGAGCCGCTGACGGCAAGTCAGCGCGTCGCACCGGCCTCGCGCCGCTACGACGTGAAGATCGCGCGCGATCGCTATGGCGTGCCGCACATCTTCGGCGCAACGGACGCCGATGTCGCGCACGGTATCGGCTATGCCCATGCCGAGGATGATTTCGATACGTTGCAGCAGGTGCTGGCGATGACGCGCGGGCGTCTGGGTGCGATCACCGGGCAGGACGGGGCGAAGACCGATTATGTCCTCCACCTGCTGGACGCGCGCAGCACCGTCGCGCGTGACTATGACGCGCAGCCCGCCGACGTCCGCGCGCTGCTCGACGGCTATGCGGCGGGTTTGAACCTCTATGCCGCGCGTCATCCGGGCGAAGTGAGGCTGCGCGGGCTCTTCCCTGTCGACGGCGCGGACGTCGCGACGGGCTTCGTGCTGCGATCGCCCTTTTTCTTCGGGCTCGATTCGGTGCTGGGCGCGCTGGCGGGGGGCGAGCCGCTGCCGCGCGAACATGCGCTGCCGGAGGCCCCCGATGTCACGCCTGCGGGGCCTGCCGAGATCGAGAAAGGCTCCAACGCCTTTGCCGTCGCCCCCAGGCGGTCGGCGGACGGGTTCACCCGGTTGATCTCGAACTCGCACCAGCCGTGGCGCGGTGCCGTCGCCTGGTACGAGCTGCGCGTCCACTCGCGCCAGGGCTGGCACTTTGCCGGCGCGACCTTTCCCGGTGCGCCCTATCCGCTGCTGGGCCACAACCGGACGCTGGGCTGGACCAACACGGTTAACCGCCCCGACCTGATCGATATCTACAAGCTGGTGCTGGACGACAGCGGCAATCGCTATCGCTTTGATGGGCAGTGGCGACCGCTGGAGCGCAAGCGGGTGTGGCTGCGCGTCAAGATCGGGCCGTTCGTGCTGCCGGTGCCGCGTTTGGTCGAGCGCTCGATCCATGGCCCGGTGCTGCGCGACAAGGATGGCGCATTCGCGATCCGCTATGCCGGGGGCGACCAGCTGCGGATGGTCGAGCAATATTATCGCCTCAACAAGGCGCGCGACTTCGCCGAGTGGCAGCGGGTGATGGCGATGCAGGCGGTGCCGGCGACCAATTTCGTCTATGCCGACCGTGCGGGCAATGTCGCGCTGTTCTACAACGCCGCCTTTCCCAACCGAAAGCCCGGTTTCGATTATCGCGGCGTGCTGCCCGGCGACACGTCGCGCGCGCTGGCGGGCGGGACGGTCGCGTGGACGGCGGTACCGCGCAACGTCAACCCGGCGTCGGGCTTCATCATCAATGCCAATCACACGCCCTTCATCGCCGCCGGCCCGGGATCGGAACTCGATCGCGCCGCCTATCCCGACCTGTTGGGCATCGAGGCCGACGTGACCAACCGCGGCACGCGCTCGATCGAACTGCTGGCGGCCGACGCGTCGATCACCCGCGCCGAGCTGGAGGCGATCAAATACGATACGCGCGTCAGCCGGGCGAGCTGGCTGCGGCCGTGGTTCGAGCGCGTGATGGCGGTCGATCCGGGCGCTGACCCGCTGCTCGCCCGCGCGCGCGCAATCCTGCGGCAATGGGACTGGAATTTCGACGGGGTCGGCGCGGCGGACGCGCTGGCGGTGCTGATCGCGCGCGAGGGCAATCGCTGGCACTATCCGCGCAAGCCGCCCGCCGATGCGCGCCAGGTGTTGCGTGACGCGGCGGTGCACCTCGACACGCATTTCGGCCGGCTCGATCCGCCGCTGGGCGAAGTGCTCCGGCTACGCCAGGGAAATGTCGACCTGCCGCTCGACGGCGGGCCCGACGTGCTGCGCGCGATGGCGCTGTGGGACGTCGCCGATGATGGCCGGCTGGCGGTGCGCCACGGCGACAGCTTCCTGATGTTCACCGAATGGGCGCCAGACGGCAAAGTCAGGTCGGAGTCGATCCAGCCTTTCGGGGCCGCGACCACCCGGCCCGCTTCTCCACATTATGTCGACCAGGCACCGCTGTTCGTGAGCCGCAAGACCAAGCCGGTTTGGTTCGATCCGGCTGAACTCAAGCCCAACATCGTGCGCATCTATCGCCCCTGAGACAGCCGCCCCTGCGGCAAAGATGCAACGTGTGGCGAACTTGGCCAGGATCGTGCCCATTGCCTCTTGTGATGATGTAACATTGCAATTAGACGGCGCGCCAGTCTTCAGGAGTTGTGCATGATCCGTCCCCTTGCCTTGCTCGCTACCACCATGTTCGTCGCGCCCGCCGCGCTCGCGGAGACGCGCGCTGATCCGGTGCCGCCCACACCGGTCGCGGCAACCGCCGATGACGGCGCGTCGCAGTCGTCCAGCGCCCCCGCGGATTCGGTGCATGGCGAACGCGCCACCGACATCATCATCACCGCGCCGTTCGTGCGCGAGCTCGATGTGCTGGCCAACAAGTCGGTGCTGACCGGCGACCGTCTGGTGCAGGACATCCGTCCGACGATCGGCGAGACGTTGACCCGTTTGCCCGGGGTGTCGGCGACGTCATTCGCCCCTGGCGCATCGCGGCCCGTATTGCGCGGTTTCCAGGGGGAACGCGTGCGCGTACTGACCGACGGGCTCGGCTCGCTCGACGTTTCGAACACGTCGACCGATCATGGCGTCACCATCGATCCGCTGACCGCCGAGCGGATCGAGGTGCTGCGGGGGCCCGCCGTGCTGCTGTTCGGCAGCCAGGCGATCGGCGGCGCGGTCAACGTGATCGACCGCCGCATCCCCCGCGCGGTGCCAGTTAAGGGCTTTCACGTCGATGCGCTCGGGACCTACGGCTCGGCGGCGGAAGAACGCAGCATCGGCGGTGCGTTTGATGTGGCCGTGACCCCTAATATCGTCGTTCATGCCGATGGCAGCTATCGCCGCTCGAATGACCTGGAAGTGGGTGGCTTCGTGCTCTCGCCGCAACTGCGCGCCGAGCAGCTTGATCTGGCGGCCGAAGAGCGCGCGGAGGGCGAGCTCGATGCCGCCGACGAGGCCACCGAACTTGCCGGCCTGCGTGGCGCGATTCCGAACAGCGCGACCGAAACCTACACGCTGGGCGGCGGCATCGCACTGATCAACGACCGTGGCAGCCTGGGCTTTTCCGCGGGCTATTACGACACCAACTACGGCGTTCCCGCACGCCCGGGCGCGGAGCACGCCCATGAAGGTGAAGCGGGCGACGAGGGCGAAGGCGGGGAGGAAGAGGGCCCCGTCACCATCGACCTCAAGCAGTTCCGCGCGGACATGCGTGGCGAAATCTTGGTCGAGAACGGCTTTATCGATCGCATCCGCGCCCGGGTCGGCTATGCCGATTACGAACATACCGAGTTTGAGGGCCGCGAAGTCGGGACGCGCTTCTTCACCGACGCATTCGAGGGCCGGGTTGAACTGGTCCAGTCGGACGGTGGCGATTGGCGCGGCGTGACCGGGATCCAAGGGTTCACCCGCGATTTCGTCGCGATTGGCGCCGAAGCCTTTGTGCCGCCGAACCAGACTGACCAGTTCGGTCTTTTCACCGTGCAGGAGTTCGATTTCGGTGACGTGGGCGTGGAGATCGCCGGCCGATACGAGCGTACCGACGTCCGCTCGAACAGCGTCCGGGTCGGTCTGGAAGAGGACGCGCCGCTGGTTTCCGTCGATCGCGGTTTCGATACCTTTTCGGCCGCCCTCGGTCTGACCTATCAGGCAAGCGACACCATCCGATTTGGCTTGACCGGCTCGCGCGCCGAGCGCGCGCCGTCGGCGGAGGAACTCTTCTCCAACGGTCCGCACGTCGCGACCCAGGCATTCGAGGTCGGCAATCCCGGTTTTGACACCGAAAAGAGTTGGGGGATCGAAGCCTTTGCCAGTGGCCAGCTCGGTCCGTTGAACTTCAAGCTGAACGGCTATGCTACCTGGTTCGACGATTTCATCTTCGAGTTCGACACCGGCCTGGAGCAGGACGAACTACCGCTGTTCCAATATGCCCAGTCGGACGCGCGCTACGTCGGTTTCGAAGCAGAGGTGAATGCCACCCTGCTCGATCGCGGCGGGTTCAGCCTGAAGGGCGACCTGATCGGCGATTATGTCAATGCCCGCCTGACCGATGGCGGCGGCCCGGTGCCGCGCATCCCGCCGCTGCGCGTGCGTGGCGGGCTCGAGGGGGCGGCGGGTTCCTTCGGTGGCCGCATCGAGGTCGAGCATGTGTTCGAGCAGGATCGCGTCGCCACCTTCGAAAACCCGACCGATGACTTCACCCTGGTCAACGCGTCGCTGTCCTGGCACCCGTTCGGCGATGCGAGCGAGACCACGCTCATCGTGTCCGCGAACAACATCTTCGACGTCGATGCGCGCCGCCACGCGTCGTTCACCAAGGACTTCGTGCCGCTGCCCGGCCGCGACATCCGCGTGGCGGCCCGGTTCAGCTTCTGAGCGGCGCGCGGGCGGCAATCTGCCGATCCGCCACCGCGCAGTCGGCCATTCATCCATCGTCTCGTCGTCACCCCGGCCTCGTGCCGGGGTGACGGGATGTGAGAATGGAAGCGCGCGCGTGGAAATCCAACCCAGCCCCGCGCCCGCTTACACCGGCGCGGCCGCGGTCTTCCCTGCGCTCAGCCGCTCGCCATAATGGTGCCAGGTCATGATGGCGGCGGCCCCCCGATGCGGTCGCCAAGCTTCGGCGAGTTCGCGCGTGAGCCTTTCGGTGGGTCGTTCGTCCAGGCCCAATATGTGCCCCATCTCGATCTGCACCGCCAGGTCGCCAGCGGGCCAGATGTCCGGCCGCCCTTCGGCGAACAGCAGATAGATTTCCGCCGACCAGCGCCCGATGCCCTTGATCGCGACCAGCGCGGCGATCGCGTCCTCGTCATCGGCAGGCAGGCGGTTGAAGTCGAGTGTCCCTGACGTGACCATGCCCGCCAGGCTACGCGCATAGCCCATCTTCTGGCGCGACAGGCCCGCGCCGCGCAGCGCCTCGTCCGACGCGGCGGTCAGCCGCGCGGGATCGGTGGCATCGCCCAGCGCCGCGTCGAGCTTGCGCCACACCGCGTCCGCCGCGCGGGTGCTGACCTGCTGGCCGATGATCGTCCGCAACAGCGTCGCATAACCGCGCGGGCGCAGGCGCGGCGGCGGATAGCCGACCCGCCCGATCGCTTCGCCCATGCGCGGTTCGAGCGCCGATATCGCGTCGAGCGCGTGACGAATCTGCTCGGCGCTCAGCCCCATGTCGGCAATCCTTGAAAAGCCGGCGCGGCGGCGGCATGGCAAGCGCGAAACGGAAGAGGATCCATCATGCCCAACCTTATCGTGGTTACCCGTGACGGAACAGAGCGCGTCGTCGCCGGCGAGGCCGGCCTGAGCGTCATGGAAGTGATCCGCGACAACGGGTTCGACGAATTGCTGGCGCTTTGCGGCGGCAGCTGTTCGTGCGCCACATGCCACGTCCATGTCGATCCGGAATTTGCGGCCAAACTGCCGAAGATGGGCCCGGATGAAGACGATTTGCTCGACAGCTCGTCGGACCGCGACGAAACCTCGCGCCTGTCGTGTCAAATCCAGTTCACCAGCGCGCTCGACGGGCTGCGCGTGCGGATCGCGGCGGAGGATTGAGCCCGGGCGCGGGCGACGCCGCGGCAGCCAAAGGCATGTCGTCACCCCGGCCTCTTGCCGGGGTCCAACGCCAAGCACGCGTACCCGCTCGACCCATCGCGCGATACCTTGCCGGCGGCACCGGCTCGACTTTTAGTGACCGACCCCGTGAATGTTGCTCGGTGGACCCCGGCACGAGGCCAGGGTGACGGCAAGACGTCTGGTGTTGGCGTAATCTACGCCGGCTCGGCCCGATCCAGTCGGCGGGCAACCGCGACGAAGCCGGTAATCAGGAACGGCACCAGCACGATCGACAGCACCACCTTGGTCAGCATCTGGCCGGCCATCAGTTCCAGGATCGGTCGTTCGCCGTAGAAGGAAATGGTGATGAACAGGATTGTGTCGACGACCTGCGACACGATGCTGGCAATCATGCCGCGCAGCCACAGCATCTTGCCGGTGCCGCCGATCAGGCGGTTGAAGACATAGACGTTGAGCGTCTGTGACGTGCCATAGGAAATGAAGCCCGCCAGCATCAGTCGCACGCTCTGTCCGACCACGATCGGAAAGGCGGTGATCGCGGGGGGGTACATTGCCGGATCGTTCGGCAGGTGGATGACGACCTGGATCAGCAGTGCGGAGACGAGCAGCGGCACGAAGCCCAACCGGACCAGCATCGTCGCGGTCTTCTGGCCGTGCAGCTCGGCGACCGCGCTCGACATCACCACCAGCAGCAGGAACGGGAAGATCCCGGCCTCCACGACCAGCGGCCCCAGCATCACCTGTTTCACCCCGAGCACGCCGGCGATGCAGACCATGCCGCCGTAAAGGATCGAAATGATGAAGAGCGAGCGCGGGATCGCGGGCGGGGGCGTGGTCATTGCCCATGACGCTAGCCGGAATTTCAGGGCGGCGAAACAATCTTTCCGGCGTCGGTGCCGGTGTCAGTCGACCAGTGCGTCGATCGCCTGGGCGAGCTCGATGTCGCGCGGCGACAGCCCGCCCGCGTCGTGCGTGGTCAGCGCAATCTCGACCCGGTTCCAGACGTTCGACCATTCAGGATGATGATCGGCTTTTTCGGCGAGCAGCGCGACCTGCGTCATGAACGCGAAGGCTTCGGAAAAATTGTCGAAGGTGAACTGGCGGACGATCGCGGCGCGGGCATCGTCATAATCCCAGTCGGGCAGGCCATCGAGCGCCTCGGCCCGTTCGGTTTCGCTCAGCTGCTCGATCATCGGCGCGTCCTCTGCCCTGCTTGCGGCGTCCACCCGACGACGCCTATGACCGTCGCGATGACCGAGCAAGCGCCTTTGATGCTGGCCCCCGATGCCGAGCGGATCGAGGCGATGGCGCGCGCCGTGCTCGCGACGATCCCCGAGCCGTTCGCCGCCCACCTCAGCGACGTCGTGCTGCTGGTCGAGGAGTTTGCCGACGACGCGACGCTCGACGCGATGGGGATCGAGGATCCGTTCGAACTGACCGGGCTCTATCATGGCCGGCCGGTGGGCGAAAAATCTGCCTTCGATGGGGTGACGCTGCCCGACCGCATCCACCTTTATCGTCGGCCGCTGCTCGACGAATGGGTCGACACCGGCGTCGCGCTCGACGCGCTGATTCGCCATGTCGTCATACACGAGGTCGGGCATCATTTCGGGCTGTCCGACGACGACATGCATGCGCTGGAGGACGCCGCCGGTCCGTGAACGCCGCGTCGCTCACCCTGGACGGCGTGGCGTGCGCGCGCGGCGGGCGGGTACTGTTCGCCGGGCTCAGCTGCGCCTTCGGCCCGGGCGATGCGGGCGTCGTCACCGGCCCCAACGGCATCGGCAAGTCGAGCCTGGTCGCGATGATCGCCGGGCTGCTGCCCCCCTTTGCCGGGCGGATCGCGCATGGCGGCGCACGGGCGCTGCTGAGTGAAGCCGCAGCGCTCGACCCGGAGCTCCCGCTCGCGCGCGCACTCGGCTTCTGGGCGGCAATCGACGGGCGAGGGGATGCGGTGGCGGACGCGCTGGCCGCAGTCGATCTCGCTCCGCTCGCCGACGTGCCGGTCCGCTTCCTGTCGACTGGCCAGCGCCGCCGCGCGGCGATGGCACGCGTGATCGCGAGCGGCGCGGCGATCTGGCTGCTCGACGAACCCGCCAATGGTCTCGACACCGCATCGGTCGCGCGACTGGCGGCAGTGATCGAGGCGCACCGCGCCGCCGGCGGCATCGCGCTGATCGCGACTCATTTCGACTTGGGCCTGGGCGGCACGATCCCGGTCACGTTGGCGGCACTCGACGCATGAGCGCGTTCGTCGCCATCGCCGCGCGGGAACTGCGCCGGGCGTGGACCAGCGGCGGGCTGGTGCTGCCGGTCGCCTTCTTCCTGCTCGCGACCATCATGTTCCCCTTCGCGATCGGGCCGGACGCGCGGCTGCTGGCACGGATTTCGGGCGGCGTGGTGTGGGCAGCCGCGCTGCTTGCCGCGTTGATGCCGGTTGAGCGACTGGTCGCGCCCGACCTGGAGTCGGGGGTGATCGATCAGTTCACGGTGCGCGGCCTGTCGCCGTCGCTGGTCGCGCTGGCCAAGATCCTCGGGCACTGGCTGGGCTTTGCGCCGCCCTTGCTGGCGGCGACGCTGATCGCCGCGGGGTTGCTCAACATGCCAGCCGATGTGCTGGCGAGGGTCATGCTCGGGCTGTTAATTGGTACGCCGGGGCTGGCGGCACTGGGGGTGGCGACCGCGGCATTGGTCGCGGGGCTGCGCGGCGGCGGCGGGATTGCCGGCCTGGTCATGCTGCCGCTCGCGGTGCCGCTCCTGATCTTCGGCGCGGGCGCGGTCGATGGCGGGGCGGCGTCGCTCAAGTTGCTCGGCGCGGTCAGCCTGGCGCTGACCGGCGGCGCGCCGTTCCTGGCGGGCGCGGCGATCCGGATGGGGCGAGGGTAAGTCTGCATGGTCCACCCATTCACGTCTATCCGTTCGTTTCGAGCGTAGTCGAGAAACGTCAAATGTCGCGCTGCGCTTCTCGACTTCGCTCGAAGCGAACGGACAGGATTGAGCGGGAACGTCCTTGCTGCCGCCCGCTCACCCCCGCGACCAGCGCGCAAAAATGGCAGTCGGCAGCACCAGTCCGCGTGCTTCCTCGCGCACGCCCAGCTCGCCGGCTTCGACCGTACCGCCCAGATGCGCGGTCGCCTGCGCGAGCAGCTCGCCGATCGCCAGCGCCGACATGCGCACCGCATAGACGGTCAGGAAGATGAAGCGCGACTCCGCATCGACCAGCCTGGCGACGTCGCCGATCATGCCGGCCAGGTGCTCCTCCAGCTTCCACACCTCGCCATTGGGCCCGCGGCCCCATTTGGGCGGGTCGAGGATGATGCCGTCATAACGGCGTCCGCGCCGCACCTCGCGCGCGGTGAACTTGCCCGCATCCTCGACCAGCCAGCGGATCGGCTTGTCCGCCAGGCCCGACAGCGCCGCATTGCCGCGGGCTGCATCGACCGATTTCTTCGACGCATCGACATGCACCATCCGCGCGCCTGCGGCGGACAGGGCGAGCGTGCCGACGCCGGTATAGCCGAACAGGTTCAGGCATTCTGGTTGCTGCGCAAGGCCGGCACCGTTCGCCAAAAGCTGCCCCCGCATCCACGTCCACACCGGCGCCATGTCGGGAAAGAAGCCGAGATGTCGGAACGGCGTCGGCTGCGCGTTGAAGCGCACGTCTTCCCAGCCCAGCGTCCACCCGTCGCGCGGCACCGGGCGATCGAATTGCCAGCGCCCACCGCCATCCTCGTCCGCGCCGGGCAGAAACTCGGCGTCCGCGGACCATTCGGCCGATGCCGGCGCCCACATCGCCTGCGGTTCGGGGCGAATGAAGCGATGCGGGCCATAGCGTTCCAGCTTGCGGCCATGCCCGCTGTCGACCAGGCCATAGTCCGCCCAGGGTTCGCCGATCATCGTGACCAGCGGGGGCAGGCCGCTCATGCCGCGCTCACCGCGCCGCGACCGCGCGTTCCGCGATATAGGCGGTCACCGCGTCGAACGTCGCGGGCAGCGTGTCGTACCGCTCCTCGCGCTCGAACAGGTCGCCGACCCGTGCCGGCAAGGTGGGGCGAACGCCACAGGCGCGCTCGACCGCGTCGCGGAACTTGGCCGGGTGCGCGGTCGCCAGCGTGACGACGGGCACCTCCGCGGGCAGGTCGGCGGCGCGCGCCGCTGCCAGACCGATCGCTGTGTGCGGATCAAGCACTTCGCCGCTTTCCGACGCGGTGCGGCGGATCGTCTCGGCGATCCCCGCGCCATCGATGCGCGCGCTGGTGAACAGCGCCGCCGCGGCCTCGCGCTGCGCGTTGGTCAGTTGCATCGCGCGTGAAGTCTCGAATCCACGCATCTGGGCCGCCATCGCCGCGCCGTCGCCATCGTTCAGGTCGAACAGCAGGCGTTCGAAGTTCGAGCTCACCTGGATGTCCATCGACGGCGCGACGGTGGGGGTGACCGTGCCGGCCGAATAGTCGCCGCTGGTCAGCGCGCGGTGCAGGATGTCGTTGACGTTGGTCGCGACGATCAGCTTCGCGACGGGCAGCCCCATCTGCGCGGCGACATAGCCCGCGAACACATCGCCGAAATTGCCGGTCGGCACGGCGAAGGCGACGGCACGTTCGGGCGCGCCCAGCCGGACGGCGGCATGGAAATAATAGACCACCTGCGCCATCAGGCGCGCCCAGTTGATCGAATTGACCGCCGACAGCGTGAAGCGCGCGGCGAAACCGGGGGCGTTGAACATCGCCTTCACCAGTGCCTGCGCGTCGTCGAAACTGCCCTCGATCGCGATATTGTAGACGTTGGGCGCGCGCACCGTCGTCATCTGGCGGCGCTGGACATCGGATACCCGGCCCTTGGGATGGAGCATGAAGATGTCGACATGCTCGCGCCCCGCCAGTGCGTCGATCGCCGCCGACCCGGTGTCGCCGCTGGTCGCGCCGATCACCGTCAGATGCTGGTCGCTGCCGGTCAGGAAATGCTCGAACAACAGGCCCAGAAACTGGAGCGCCACATCCTTGAAGGCGAGTGTCGGGCCGTGGAACAGCTCGAGCAGCCAGTGCCGCGCATCGAGCTGGACCAGCGGGGTGACCGCAGCATGCGAGAAGCGCGCATAGGCCTGATCGCACAGTCCGCGCAGCGCGGCATCGTCGAGCGATCCCGCCGCGAAAGGGCGCATCACCCGGAATGCGGTTTCCGCATAACTCAGGCCGCGCAGCGCCGCGATCTCTTCACGGCTCAGGCTGGGCCACGTTTCCGGGACATAGAGCCCGCCGTCAGTCGCCAGCCCGGCCAGCGTCGCGCCTCGAAAATCCAGGATGGGGGCTGCCCCGCGCGTGCTGCGATACTTCATCGCCGCGCGGCTTAGCGGGCAGGGCGCGGCCCGGCAAGCATCGGGTCAGGCCGCGCGCACCGCCCGCGCCGCATAACATCCAGGTCCGGCATAATGGAGATGAAGCTCGTCGACCGCATCCGTCGCCAGCATCGCGTCGATCGCCGGGGCGATGTCGGCACCCGGCACGACCGTCGCGTCGACCATCATGCCCTCGCAGTCAAAGGCGCGCAGCGACATCATCCGGTGCGCGAACAGGGCGGGGACCTCGTCCACCGCGGGCGTCGCGCGCACCGCGCCGGCACGGACATAGACAGCGTGGCTGGCGTGGAAGGGCGTGGCGGCGGGCTGATGGGTAAAGTGGGTCAGGATCAGCGTTTCGCCGACCGCCGCATCGACCAGGCTGACGCGGCAGGGAAAGCCGGGGCTCGAATCGGCAACGACGCGCCGCGCGTTGCGCTTTGTCAGCTCGGCGTCCGACAAGTGGTGGAGCGCGGCGAAAGGCGCGGGATCGAGCGCGATAATCCGGAACGGCATGACGGGTCTCCATCGGGAACCCGGATTGGTTAGGGGGCCGGGGGTGCCCCGGCATCCCGCGACTTGTCATCAAAACGCTGTCCCCGCCGACGCAGCGCCAGGACGTAGATGGCGCCGGCGATCGCTGCGAACAGGAACCACTGTACGGCATAGGCGAGGTGGTTGTTGGGCACCGCCGACGGATCGGGGCGGCGGCTGGGGGCAAAGCCGGGGGCGGGGGTTTCGGCGACCAGCATCAGCGTGACCGGCTGGCCGCCGCCGGTCAGCGCCCGCCATAGTCCCGACCCCTCTGCGCGCGTCGTCGTGATCGTGCCCGTCACTTCGCCACCGCGCCAGTCGGGCCTGCGATCGGGCGTCTTTGACACGCCCATGTCGATGCTGAGCAGCGGCCCCTCCGCGCCGGTGCGGCAATCGGCGATGTGACGCCAGCCCAGACTGCCCGCGCCCTCCGTACGCCAGTCGATCACCTCGAGGCACAACGCGCTCGCCCGGCGGAACAGATGGGCATCGCCGCCGAAGCGCGGGAACGCCATCACCGGTTTGGTCAGGTTGGCGCGATATTGCGCGATCAGCGCCGCCTTCTCGCCGCGTCGGTCGAGCTGCCAGATCCCCAGCCCGATCATCGCGGCGATGGCCATGGCAACGATCGCGGTGGGAATGACCGGCCAGCGTGTCATTCGCCATCCCCGTCGACGATTCGCCCCTCGCGGGCGGCGTTGCGATATTCGAGCGCGATCAGTGCCGCCTTGGTCAGCCGCAGCGCCGCGACGATCGTGACGAGCCCGAGCGGCAGCCACAGGAGCAGGTGCACCCACCAGGCCGGGCTGAACGCCAGCTCGACCATGACCGCGAGCACGGTAATCAGCGTGCCGAGGATCAGCGTCAGAAATGCCGCAGGGCCGTCACCGACGTTGAACGCGCCGAAATCAAGGCCGCAAGCACGGCAGTGTTGCGCGAAGCGCACGGTTCCCGCGAACAGGGTCGGCGCGCGGCATCGCGGGCACAGGCCCTTCACCGCCATCTCGGCCAGTCCGGGCTGGGCGTCAGGCGTGGCCGACGCACCAGGGGTCGGGACCCATGTCGACCGGCCCATGTCCGGTGCCGGGGCGGGGGTGGATCGATTTGAAGGTGAAGGCCCGCTCATGCGGCCCATAACGATCGAGCAGCCAAAGTCGTGCCAGCGCATCGTCGATGGTCGGGCGCGTGCCGGCCGGAACCCACCACAACGCCTGATAAGCGCCGTCGAAACGCTCGAACCAGCTGCGGCGTTGCGCCATCACGGGGGTATGCGCGCTGCGATAGACGAAGGCGAACAGCGCGTCCGCATCCTTCCAGACCGACAGGTTCACGATCAGCCGCGGGTCCGGCGTCGGCTGATAGGCGGTGGCGTTGCCGCCATTGTCCTGCAGCCGCCACACAAAGCCGGGCGATGCATCGGCGATGGCATTGATGCGGTCGAGCTCGGCGAAAAAACCGGCGACTTGGCGGTCGTCGGACGGCGCGACGAGCCGCCCGATATTGACCTGTGCAAGCTGCCAGTCGCCGGCATCCATCCTAGTGGATTTCGGCGCCCCAGCCGCCCCAGACATAGACGACGACGAACAGGAACAGCCACACGACGTCGACGAAATGCCAATACCAGGCGGCGGCTTCGAACCCGAAATGCTGGCGCGGGGTAAAGTGGCCGGCATAGGCGCGATAGAGGCAAACCATCAGGAACAGCGTGCCGATGATGACGTGGAAGCCGTGAAAGCCGGTCGCCATGTAGAAGGCCGAGCTGTAGTTGGACTGGCCGAACGGGAAGGGTGCGTGGGCATATTCATATGCCTGGACGGCGCTGAAGATCAGGCCGAGGATGATCGTCAGCCACAGACCCTTTTTCAGGCCGTCATGCTCGCCGACGCCGATCAGGCCCCACAGCCCCTTCATCTCGCCGCCGCGCTCGCCGTGGATCAGGGCATGATGCGCCCAGGTTACCGTGGTGCCGGACAGCAGGAGGATGAAGGTGTTGAGCAGCGGGAAGTGGAACGGGTCGATGACCTCCAGCCCCTTGGGCGGCCAGCTCAGCAGCGCGTTCGCGCCGTCCTGGCCGATCAGGTTGGCGACGCCGCTTTCGGTGATTTCGAGCGGCACCGGGAACAGCGAGAAATCGAACCACGACCAGAACCAGCCGACGAAGAACATCACTTCCGACGCGATGAACAGGATCATGCCATAGCGCAGGTGCAGCTGGACGACGGGGGTATGATCGCCGGCATGCGCCTCGCGCACCACGTCCGCCCACCACGATCCCATGAAGAACAGCAGCGCGATCATCGCCACGCCAAAGATCGCCGGGCCGCCGGCCGCGTCGCGCATCCACATGATGCCGCCGGCCGCCGCGCCGAACGCGGCGAGCGAGCACATCATCGGCCAGATGCTGGGGGGAAGAATGTGATAATCGTGGTTCTTGGCGCCGGCCATGATCCGTCCTTGGTCCGTGGGTTCGTTGATCCGGTCGTGCTCTAGCTTGCGCTTTTGCCAGAATCCACCGGGTAAAATGTGTAGGACAGCGTAATTGCGGTAACGTCCTTGGCGTCCGGGTCGTCGGCGATGCGCGGATCGACATAGTAGATCACCGGCATCCGCACTTCCTCGCCGGGCTTGAGCGTCTGTTCGCTGAAGCAGAAGCATTGGATCTTGGTGAAATACTGGCCCGCAATCGCCGGGGTGACGTTGAAGCTGGCGGTGCCCGTGACGGTCCTGTCCGAACGGTTGCGCGCGATGAAATAGGTCATCTCGCGTGCGCCGACCGTCACCTGCTCGGCGCGCACTGACGGCTTGAAGTCCCAAGCGAGCGACTGTGCGGTGTTGCTATCGAACCGCACCGTCACCTGACGGTCGATCGCGCCCGGTGCCGCCTGGCCACGCTGGGTCGTTCCGTTCAATCCCGTGACCTGGCAGAATATCCGGTAGAGCGGGACGCTGGCATAGCCCAGCCCGCCCATGCCGACGACGCCGGCCGCCGCGAGCAATGCGGTGCGCAGATTGCGGGTCATCCGCCCATCCCCGCGCGAATCTTGGCGATGGTGATCGCGAACATCAGGATGCAGAAGCCGCCCAGCATCAACGCCATCACGCGTGCGCGGGCGCGCTGGCGGGCGCGGATCGCCTCGCTTTTCTGGAGGGGGGTCAAAGGATCCATTTGTCGATCACCAATACGCCAAAGAGGATGAAGAGGTAGAGGATGGAAAAGGCGAAAAGCTTCTTTTCCGGCTTCATTTTATCGTCCACAGCCGGCACGCGCGTCGCGACGATCGCCGCATACCAGCCGAAGATCACGCCCGTCACGATCGCCGTTATACCGTAGAGCCCGCCGGCCAGCCCCAGCGGCCACGGCGCGATCGCAGCTGCCACCATCGGGATGGTGTAGAGCCCGACCTGCCGCCGGGTCGAGCGTTCGCCGGCAACCACCGGCATCATCGGCACGCCGGCATTGGCATAATCGGTGCGCACGAAAAGCGCGAGCGCCCAGCTGTGCGGCGGGGTCCACAAGAAGATGATGAGGAACATGAGAATCGGCAGCGCAGAGACGTCGCCGGTCGCCGCCGCCCAGCCGATCAGCGGCGGAAACGCGCCCGCCGCCCCGCCGATCACGATGTTCTGGGGGGTGCGGCGCTTCAGCCAAACGGTATAGATCAAAACATAATAGAGGATCGATAGCGCCAGGATTCCCGCCGCGACATAGTTGAGCGCGAGGCCCATCAGCACGACCGACAGCACCCCGGTGCCGACACCGAAGTGCAGCGCGGTCTGGCGGTCCATCCGGCCTGCGGGCAGCGGCCGTCCGGCCGTCCGCTTCATCAGCGCGTCGATGTCGCTTTCATACCATTGGTTGAGCGCCGCCGCCGCCCCGGCGCCGAGCGCGATGCACAGGATCGCGGTGAAGCCCAGGACCGGATCGATGCCGCCCGGCGCGGCGAGCATCCCGGCCAGCCCCGAATAGACGACCAGCGTCATCACGCGCGGCTTGGTCAGCGCGAGGAAATCGCGCCAATCGGCGGGCAGCGTCACGGGTTGGGCAGGGGTCACGATGGTCATGTCTGCTTTGAAAGCCTCTTTATCAACCCCAAACCCCGCTCATCCTCAGTAGGGACTGAGCCTGGCGAAGGCCCGTATCGAAGGACGCAGAGGTCGCGTGCGTCCTTCGATACGCCGCTTCGGCAAGCTCAGCGGCTACTCAGGATGAGCGGGCGAAGAAGAAATATGATTCTATCTGCGTACCCTTCAATCCGCGAAGGGGTCACGGACCAGAATGGTGTCCTGGCGCTCGGGGCTGGTCGACACGAGCGCCACCGGGCACTGGATCAACTCCTCGATCCGGCGGACATATTTGATCGCCTGCGCGGGCAGATCGGCCCAGCTGCGCGCGCCCGCGGTCGATTCGTGCCAGCCCGCCATCGTTTCATAGACCGGCTCGACCGCTGCCTGGTCCCCGGCATGGGCCGGGAAATGGTCCAGCGTCGCGCCGGCCAGGCGATAGCCGGTGCAGATGCGGATCTCGTCGAACCCGTCGAGCACGTCCAGCTTGGTGAGCGCAATGCCGGTCACGCCCGACACCGCGACCGACTGACGCACCAGCACCGCGTCGAACCAGCCGCAGCGGCGCTTGCGCCCGGTCACGGTGCCGAACTCACGCCCCCGTTCGCCTAGCCGCTCACCGGTCGCGTCCGCCAGCTCGGTGGGGAAGGGGCCGGAGCCGACCCGGGTCGTATAGGCCTTGGCGATGCCGAGCACGAAGCCGACCGCGCCCGGCCCCAGTCCCGACCCGCCCGCCGCGGTGCCCGCGATGGTGTTGGACGAGGTGACGAAGGGATAGGTGCCGTGGTCGATGTCGAGCAGCACGCCCTGCGCGCCTTCGAACAGGATGCGGCGGCCCCGCGCGCGCGCCTCGTTCAGTTCGCGCCACACCGGGCGCGCGTAGGGCAGGACGAAGCCGGCGATCTCGCGCAACTGCGCCAGCAGCTCGGCGCGGTCGATCGCCGCGACGCCGAAACCGGCGCGCAGCGCGTCGTGATGCGCGGTCAGCCGGTCGAGCTGGGGATCGAGCGTGTCGAGATGGGCGAGGTCGCACACCCGGATCGCGCGCCGCCCGACCTTGTCCTCATAGGCGGGACCGATGCCACGCCGCGTCGTCCCGATCTTGCCGGCACCACTTGCATCCTCGCGCAGCGCGTCGAGGTCGCGGTGAAAGGGCAGGATCAGCGCGCAATTGTCCGCGATCATCAGTGTCTCGGGAGTCACCGCGACGCCCTGGCCGCGCAGCCGTTCGACCTCGTCGCGCAGCGCCCAGGGGTCCAGCACGACGCCGTTGCCGATGACGCTGGGCGTGCCGCGCACGATGCCCGACGGCAGCAGCGACAGTTTATAGACCTGTTCGCCGACCACCAGCGTATGACCGGCATTGTGTCCGCCCTGAAACCGCACGACGATGTCGGCGCGTTCGGCCAGCCAGTCGACGATCTTGCCCTTGCCCTCGTCGCCCCATTGGGCGCCGATCACTGCCACATTGGCCACATTGCTTCCTTCGCTGCCGCCGGTTTTGCGGTCCCGGCGACCGGACGCCCTAGTGCGATGCGGCGCGGTCGTCCACCGCCATGACGCGCGGCGAGGGTGAATCCAGCGCCGCGCGTACCCGCCGGGCCAGCGCATCGACGGTAAACGGCTTGACCAGCAGCTCGGTCGTGGTGACGCCGGGGATGCCGGGCAGGTCGGCGGCGGCCGCGTCGCGGACATGGCCACTGGTAAAGAGCACCGCCAGCCCGGGGCGATGCCGGCGCGCGGCGGCGGCGAGCTCGGTGCCCAGCATCCCCGGCATCACCACGTCGGTGAACAGCAGGTCGACCGGCTGGCCCTGGCCGAGCAACGCAAGCGCGGCGTCCGCCGACGCGGCTTCGTGGACGACATAACCCAGTTCGCGCAGCGCCTCGCACGAATAGGCGCGAACCCTCGCCTCATCCTCGACGACCAGGATATGCTCGCCCCGGCCGACCGGCGTGTCTTCCGATTTGACCAGGTCGATGCCCGGATCCGCGTTGCCCCGATCGAGCGGCAGCAGCATCCGCACCGTCGTCCCCTGATTCTCGGCACTGTCGATCGTCACGTGCCCCCCCGATTGCCGGACGAATCCGAACACCTGGCTCAGCCCCAGCCCGGTGCCCTTGCCCACATCCTTGGTGGTGAAGAACGGGTCGAACGCACGCTCCAGCACCGCGGGGGACATGCCCATGCCCGAATCGGATACCGCGATCTCGACATAGTCGCCGGCATCCACCCCCAGCCGCGCGGCCTGGTCCTGGCTCAGCTGGCGGTTGACCGTGGCGATCGTCAATCGGCCGCCGCGCGGCATCGCATCGCGCGCGTTGACGCCCAGATTGAGGATCGCATTTTCGAGCTGGCCGGGATCGACCCGCGCATTGCCCAGATCGGCGGCGAGCCAGGTTTCGACCTGCACGCTCTCGCCCAGTGTCCGGTTGAGCAGGTCGATCATCCCGCGCACCATCGCGTTCACGTCGATCGTGCGCGGCTCCAGCGTCGACCGGCGGGAAAAGGCGAGCAGCCGGCGCACCAATGCGGCCGCCCGCTCGGCCCCGTCGCGCGCGGCGACGACGTAACGGGTGATGTCCCGCTCGCCGCGCGCCATCCGCCGCTCGAGCAGGTCGAGCGCGCCAATGACAACGGCGAGCATGTTGTTGAAATCGTGCGCAATGCCGCCGGTCAGCTGGCCGACCGCCTCCATCTTCTGGGCCTGGCGCAACTGGTCCTGCGCCGCCAGCAGCTCGCGCGTGCGCGCCTCGACCGCGTGCTCCAGCTCGACGCGCGATCGGCTGAGCACTTCGCGCGCGTCGACGATCTCCTGGATGTCGGTGCATGTACCGAACCAGCGGGTGATCCGTCCCTGATCGTCGCGCACCGGCTGGGCGCGCCCCAGCACCCAGCGATAGACGCCGCTCACATGGCGCAGGCGATATTCGATGTGATAGGGCTCGCCCGTCGCCAGGCTGTGCGACCATGCGGCGATCGAACGCGCCTGGTCTTCGGGGTGAAAGATGCCGTTCCACAGTTCGCCGTCGGTCGAGCCATAAGGAACGCCGGTATATTCATACCAGCGGTCGTTGAAATAATCATGATAGCCGTCGGGGCGCGTCGACCAGATCATCTGGTCGACCGAATTGGTGATCGCGCGGAACTTGGCCTCGCTTTCCCTGAGCGCGCTGAGTGCGGCCAGGCGACCGACCGCGTCCCAGGTGATTTCCGCCACCGCCTCGACCAGCGCGATTTCATCCGCGCTCCAGTCGCGCGGCGCGGCGCTGCCGACATGCAGGCTCGCGACCCATTCGCCCGCGCGCAGGAGCGGCACGCCGATGCCCGACACCACGGTCCACGACCCGATCGTTTCCTGAAAATCCGGGTCCTCGCGCGCATCGCGCGACAGGATCGTCTGCCCCGATCGATAGCGGTTCAGGATCGTCTCCCCGAGCCGATCGACCGGCACGCTGCCCTGCGTCGGTGGCAATGCGCCCGACGTCCAGCAAGGGCCGAACACCATCCGGTTTTCGCGCACCTGAAAAAACCCGGCACGGTCGAGGCCGAGCTGGGCCGCCAGCGCCTCCGCGGTCTCGCGCATCACGGCTTCCGGGGTCTCCAGCCGCCGCTGACGGTCGGCAAGCCGGTAGATGAACGACTGGGTCTCGGTCGTGGCATGCAGCGTTTCGACCGCGGCGCGCGCGCGTTCCTCGGCTTCGTAGCGGCGCGTGATGTCGAAACTGATGCCGGCAAAGCGCAGCGGCGACCCGTCGGGCGCATAGGTGACCCGGCCCTGCACCGCGATCCAGCGCACGTCGCCGGCGTCCCGGACGACGCGATACTCGACGTCATACGGCGCGCCGGTGGTCAGGCTTTCCTCGATCGCCGCCGAGACGCGCGGCAGGTCGTCGGGATGGATTGCGGGAAAGAAGGCGTTGACGTCGATCCCGCGTGCCGACTCGGCGCCCGACATGCCGTAAAGTTCGGCGAAGCGTGCGTCGCTGATCACCAGCCCGGTGGTGAGGTCCCAGTCCCAGGTGCCCAGGCCGCTCGACGAATCGAGCGCCAGCTTCAGCCGGTCCTCGCTCGCGCGCAGCGCCATTTCCGCGCGTGCACGCTCGGTGATGTCGACGACCTGGATCAGGACCCCCACCATCGTGCCCCCCGCGTCGCGGAACGGCTGGAAAGCGAAATCGACCAGCCGTTCCTCGGGTGTATCCTGGCCGGCGCGATGCACCCAGACACTGCGCCCCTCGCCGCGATAGGCCTGGCCGGTCGCCCACACCCGGTCGAGCAGTTCGACATAGCCCTGCTCGACGAGCTCGGGCATCACCTCGGCGACCGGTCGCCCCTCCAGCTGGTCGCGCCCGACCAGCTCGCGATAACCGGGATTGGCCAGTTCGTGGACATGCTCCGGCCCGATCGCCAGCGCGGCCGCCGCGGGCGTCTGTGCGAACAGCTCGCGCAGACGGGTGATCTCCGCTGTCTGCACCCGCTCCGCCAGGACCAGCCTTGTGGTTTCGTTGCCATGGTTGAGCACGCCTGCGATCCGGCCGTTTTCGTCGCGGATCGGCGTGAAGCTGTAGGTCCAGTAGGTTTCCCGGGGCACGCCGTCGCGCTCCATGCGCAACAACTGATCATAGGAAGCGTGGCCGATCCCGCTCGCCATCACGCTTTCGAACTGGGGACCGACGACGTCCCAGATGTCGTGCCACACCTCGCGCGCGGGGCGGGCGAGCGCGCCTGGGTGGCGATCCGCCGGAATCGGAGCCCAGGCGTCGTTGTAGAGCAGCCAGAGCGGCTCGCCCCAGTAGATCGCGGTCGGATAGCTCGACGCCAGGCAGAGATCGAGCGCGAAGCGCAGGGCCTGCGGCCAGCTTTCCGGCACGCCGAGCGGGTGCGCCGACCAGTTGATCGCGCGAATACGCGCCGCCATCTCGCCAGGATGATCGAGAAAGCCGAAGGAACTGGTCATCGCCACCGGATGGTGGCAGGCAACGCCGGTGTCAACAACCCCGACCGGTCCTCCGTCTGCCAGCACGGAATTCCGGGCGGTGCTGCAACCCATTGGGAGAGAACATGAAATTAGCCAGTCTCAAACATGGCCGCGACGGTCGCCTGGTGGTCGTGTCCAGCGATCTGGCGTGGTGCGCCGATGCGACGAACATCGCGCCGACATTGCAGGCGGCGCTGGACGATTGGGACAGGCTGGCACCGGCGCTGCGCAACCTCGCCGTCGACCTTGAGCACGAGGCGATCCCGCGCGAGCGCTTCCACGAGCGCGAGGCCGCCTCGCCGCTGCCGCGCGCCTATCAATGGGCCGACGGATCGGCCTATGTGAACCATGTCGCACTGGTCCGGCAGGCCCGCGGCGCGGAGCTTCCGGACAGCTTCTGGCACGACCCGCTGATGTATCAGGGCGGGTCCGACGCGTTCCTGGCGCCGCGCGACCCGATCCCGCTCAAGGACGAAAGCTGGGGCTGCGATCTGGAGGGCGAGGTCGTCGTCGTGACCGGTGACGTGCCGATGGGGGCGAGCCGCGACGAAGCGCTGGCAGCGGTCCGCCTGGTCGGGCTGACCAACGACGTGTCGCTGCGCAACCTCATTCCCGGCGAACTGGCCAAGGGCTTCGGCTTTTTCCAGTCCAAGCCGGCCAGCGCCTTTTCGCCGGTGTTCGTGACGCCCGACGCGCTTGGAGACTGGTGGCGCGACGGCAAGCTCCATCGCAAGCTGATGGTCGATCTGAACGGCAGGCCCTTCGGGCGCGCCGACGCGGCCGAGGACATGACCTTCGACTTCGGCACGCTGATCGCGCACGCCGCGCGCACGCGGACGCTGGGGGCGGGGACGATCATCGGTTCGGGCACGGTGTCCAACCGCGACGCCGATGGCGGACCGGGCAAGCCGGTGGCCGAAGGCGGGGTCGGCTACAGCTGCATCGCCGAAATCCGCATGATCGAGACGATCCGCGACGGCACGCCATCGACGCCGTTCCTGAAGGCCGGCGACCGGGTGCGCATCTGGATGGAGGATGATCGCCACCACCCGATCTTCGGCGCGATCGAGCAGACGGTTGTCGGATGAGGACGGTCCGGGCGGGATCGCGCATCCCGTCCCGGACCCGGCTCACACGTCTAGATTGGCGACGCTCAGCGCATTTTCCTGGATGAATTCGCGGCGCGGTTCGACCACATCGCCCATCAGGCGGGTGAAAATCTCGTCCGCGACGTCGGCCTGGTCGACGGTCACGCGCAGCATCGCGCGGTTCTGGGGATCGAGCGTGGTTTCCCACAACTGCTCGGCGTTCATTTCGCCCAGTCCCTTGTAGCGCTGGATCGACAGTCCCTTGCGCCCCGCCGCCAAGATCGCGGCGAGCAGTTCGGAGGGGCGCGACACGAGCGATTCGCCCTTGCCCAACGCGGCGGGTTCGTCGCCATTCTCGTCCGCGCCACCGGCCTCCGCCTCGCCCGACGCGGCGGCGTCGACGGCGGCGTTCTTCAGCGGCACCAGCCGCGCCAGACCCTGGTAGCTGGCGACTTCCTCGCTCGCCAGCGCGTGCAGCTTGCGCGCTTCGGCGGAGGCGACGAAGGCGGGCTCGATGATGTGATGATCAGTGACGCCGCGCCACAGCCGGCGGAAATGATAGCCGCCCTCGCCGGTGACCTCGACCGACCAGCGCGCCTCGCGATCGCTCAGCTCGAGCGCGCGCGCCACCGGATCGGCGCGTGACGCGCGTTCGGCGCGCGGCGCTTCGGGGTCGAGCGCGCCGGTCAGCGCCAGCGTCTCGACGATCACCGGATCATAGCGACGCGGGACATAGCGCATCAGCGTGCGCATCCGCCGTGCATGATCGACCAGCGCGCGCAGATCGGCGCCGGTGCGGCGCGCGCCCGCGGCGGTATCGAGCGCGTTGGCCGCCACGCCTGCTTCGACCAGATAGGCGTCGAGCGCGGCATCGTCCTTCAGATAGACTTCGGAGCGGCCTTTCGTGGCCTTGTACAATGGCGGCTGCGCGATGAAGAGGTGCCCGTTCTCGATGATCTCGGGCATCTGGCGATAGAAGAAGGTGAGCAGCAGGGTGCGGATATGCGCGCCGTCGACATCGGCGTCGGTCATGATCACGATCTTGTGATAGCGCAGCTTGGCGATGTTGAAATCGTCGCGGCCGATGCCGGTGCCCATCGCCTGGATCAGCGTGCCGATCTCGCGGCTCGACAGCATCCGGTCAAAGCGCGCGCGCTCGACGTTCAGGATCTTGCCCCTGAGCGGCAGGATTGCCTGGAAATGCCGGTCGCGGCCCTGTTTGGCGCTGCCGCCCGCCGAATCGCCCTCGACCAGGAACAGTTCCGACTTGGCGGGGTCGCGCTCCTGGCAATCGGCCAGCTTGCCGGGCAGGCTGGCGATATCCATCGCGCCCTTGCGCCGGGTCAGTTCGCGTGCCCGCTTGGCGGCTTCGCGCGCGGCGGCGGCGTCGATCACCTTCTGGATGATCGCACGGGCATGGGCGGGGTTTTCCTCCAGCCATTCGGCCAGCTTGTCGGCCATCAGGCTTTCGAGCGGCTGGCGCACTTCGGAGCTGACCAGCTTGTCCTTGGTCTGGCTTGAAAACTTGGGGTCCGGCAGCTTGACGGAGACGATGGCGGTCAGCCCCTCGCGCATGTCGTCGCCGGTGAGGGAGACTTTCTCCTTCTTCAGCATCCCCGACTTGTCGGCATAATTGTTGAGCGTGCGGGTCAGCGCCGCGCGGAATGCCGCCAGATGCGTACCGCCGTCGCGCTGGGGGATGTTGTTGGTGAAGGCGAGGACATTTTCGTAATAGCTGTCGTTCCACTCCAGCGCGACGTCTATGCCGACATCGTCGCGATGGCCGTTGATCGCCACCGGCTCGGGCATCAGGGGCTGCTTGTTGCGGTCGAGATATTTGACGAACGCGGCGATCCCGCCTTCGTAGAACAGCTCGATCTGCCGGGGCTCTTCGTGCCGGGCGTCGTTGAGGAACAGCCGCACGCCCGAATTGAGGAAGGCGAGCTCGCGATAGCGGTGCTCGAGCTTGTCGAAATCGAACTCGGTGATCTTGAAGGTGGCGGGGCTGGGCAGGAAGGTGACGCGCGTGCCCTTCTTTCCGGCGGGCGCCGGGCCGACCACCTTGAGCGGCGCCACCGCGTCACCGAACGCGAACCGCATGTAATGTTCCTGGCCGTCGCGCCAGATGGTAAGGTCGAGCCATTCGGACAGCGCGTTGACGACGCTGACGCCGACGCCGTGCAGCCCGCCCGATACCTTGTACGCGTTGGTGTCCGACGTGTTCTCGAACTTTCCGCCTGCGTGCAGCTGGGTCATGATGACCTCTGCCGCCGACACGCCTTCCTCGGCATGGATGCCGGTCGGAATGCCGCGGCCATTGTCCTCGACCGACACCGAGCCGTCGGCGTTGAGCGTGATGTCGATCCGGTCGCAATGACCGGCCAGCGCTTCGTCGATCGCATTGTCGGAGACCTCGAACACCATGTGGTGCAGGCCGGAGCCGTCATCGGTGTCGCCGATATACATGCCGGGGCGTTTGCGCACCGCGTCGAGGCCCTTCAGGACCTTGATCGAATCTGCGCCATAATCATTGGAATTGGGGTCGGTTGCCATAGCGAGGATATAGGGAGTGGCGGGGGTCAGGGAAAGCAAAATGCACCGTCGCAGGCCGGCCCGAGGATGGGTGCGTGCGCACCCCGGGGCCGTCTTCCCGACTGCCGCGGCGCCTCAGACGAATTGGCGGACGCGTGCTTGCAGTCGAGGCAGTACCCTCTCGGCAAACCAGGGATTGCGCGCCATCCAGCCGGCGCTCCGCCAGGATGGATGCGGCAGCGCGATCACGTCCGGGCCCCAGCGGTGGGCCTCCCGCACACGGTCCGTCATCGACATTCCCGGGCTGCGCGGCAGATAGCGCGCCTGCGCATGACTACCGACCAGCAAAGTCAGCCGGTCCGCGGGCAGCACCGCGAGCACCGCATCGTGCCACAGCGGCGCGCATTCGGGGCGCGGCGGCAGATCGGCCCCCGCGCCCTTGCCGGGATAGCAGAAGCCCATCGGCACCAGCGCGACGCGTGCCGGATCCCGCAGCGTGGCCGGTTCCAGCCCGGTCCATTCGCACAGCCGTTCGCCGCTCGCATCGTCCCAGGGCACGCCGCTCGCGTGGACGCGGGCCCCGGGGGCCTGGCCGATGATCAGCAGCCGCGCAGTCGGGCTGAAGCGGACCACTGGGCGCGGCGGATGCGGCAGATGCCGGGCACAGTGCGTGCACCCGGCAATCCGCGCCGCCAGTTCGCCGCTCATTCCCGGATGAGTTCCTTCAGCGGCACGGTCGTGTCGGCGAGCCGCTCGGGGTCGATCCGCGCGCGCGTCGTCACCAGCGCGCGGCCCTGGACATAGTCGCGCGTCGCATTGACGCAGTCGAGCGCGATCACCCGGCCCTCGCGCAGATAGAGGACGGCGAACTGCCGCGCCGCGGGGTCGCCGCGCAGCACGGTCGCGTCATGTCCCGCCGACAATCCGACGGTCTGGAGCTTGAGGTCGTACTGGTTAGACCAGAACCACGGTACCGCATCGTAATGCGCGGGCTCGCCCAGGATCGACTGGACCGCGACATTGGCCTGGTCGTGCGCGTTCTGGACCGATTCCAGCCGGATCATTGCCCCGCCGGCATAGGGATTGGCATGGTGTGCGCAATCTCCGATCGCATAGATGTGGGGCAGCGAGGTGCGGCATTGGGTGTCGACATCGACGCCGTTGCCCCCCGCCGCGCCCGCCGCCAGCAACGGCGCGACGGCGGGGACGATGCCGATTCCGACGATCACCATCTGCGCGGGCAGCACCGTGCCGTCGGTCAGCCGCACACCGCTGACCCGGCCTTCATCGCCCTCGATCGCCGCGACGCCGCTCGACAGGCGGATGTCGACGCCGTGCGCGCGGTGTTCGGCCTCGTAAAAGCGCGACAGGTCGGGGCCGGCGACGCGGGCCAGCACGCGGTCCTGTGCCTCGACCACGGTCACCGCCCGCCCGAGCTTGGTCAGCACGGCTGCCGCCTCCAGCCCGATATAGCCGCCGCCGATCACCACCACGTCGCGTACTTCGGGCAGTTCCGCGATCATCCGGTCGGCATCGGCGCGGTCGCGCACGCAATGGACACCGCTCAGCGCGTGGCCGGGGCACGCGATGCGTCGCGCCCGACCGCCGGTCGCCCAGATCAGGTCGCCATAACCGATCGTCGCGCCGCCCGCGGTGTTCAGCCGCCGCGCAGCCGGATCGACCGTGGTCACCTCGGTACCGGGCAGCAACGTGACCGCGCGCTCGGCCCAAAAGCCGGCCGGACGGATCAGCATGCGCTCGAACGGCTTGTCGCCCGCCAGATAGTCCTTGCTGAGCGGCGGGCGTTCATAGGGCAGCTCGGGCTCGTCCCCGACCAGCGCGATCGTCCCGGCAAAGCCGCGCTGGCGCAGGACGATCGCGGCCTGTGCCCCGCCATGCCCAGCGCCGACGATCACCACGTCGAACCTGTCCGCCATCCCGTCATCCTCTTTCCTGCTCGCGGTCCTTTGGCGGACCCCCGCGCGACGGTCTATCCCGTAACTGCGCTGCCAAGCATGCGCAGCATCTCCCGATGAAGCGCGTGGGTGCCGTCGTTGGACGGGGACGGCCGCCACGCGGTCTTGACCATCGCCGTGCCGGTCCGCCCATCGATCAGCAGTCGCTGGCCGTGCACGCCGATCGCGCCGATCACGCCGTCGCCCTGCTGCCACCACAGGTCGCGATAGCCCCAGCCGCGCCGCTCAACGTCGTCGCCGATCGCCTGGATGGGGCCGAACATCCGGGCGACGCTCGCCTCCGCCATCACCTGCCGGGTGCCGACGCCACCGCCCCCGCTTAGCATCGCGGCAAGGCGCGCCAGATCCTCGGGCACGGCGTTCAGCCCGGTGCCGGCGATCTCGTCGCCTGCGGTGTCGAGGATGAGGTGGGCGGGATGCGCCGCGCCGATCGGCACCCATAACAGCTCGCCGAGCAGATCGCCGAGCCGCGCCCCCGTCGCCGCGCGCAGCACCCAGCCGATCATGTCGGCGACCGGGGTGCGATAGGCGAATCCGTCGATCGGGGCACGCCGCCCGATCGTTTTCAGCGCCGCGCGCGTGCCGCCGGGGGCATCGCGCCAGTAATGGCTGGAGTAGCGATGAATCTCGCCGCGCGGATCGGCATAGCTTTCGTCGAACGCGACCCCGTCGCGCATCGCCAGCAAAGCGCCCAGCGTCGCGTCGGCAAAGGCGGTGCCGCGAAAGTCGGGCAGATAGTCGACCACCCGACGCGTCTCCGTAACCGCGCCCTGGTCGATCAGGATGCGGGCGATCAGGCCGAAAACCGACTTTGTGACCGAAAACAGCATATGCCGGTCGTCGGCACGCATCGGCGGACGATATTCTTCGTGATGGACGGCACCGTCGGTCACCGCGATCACCGCGCTGGCATCGGCGGGCGCGATCATTGTGGCCCAGCCGGGCGGATCGGGCCGGATCGCCCGCGGCAGCGCACGCGGCCGGACGGCGGCGGGCACGATGCGATGCGGCAGGAACGCGTCGGTATGGCGAAATGCCCAGGCTTGCGTCGCGGGCGCCTTCCAGTCGGTCGGGTCGAAACCGGCGGGCGGTGGCTCGGGACGGATCATGCGGTCGGCGGATAGAGCCTGACGAGCCGCCGTTCCAGCTGCCATAGCCGGATGAAGTCGCGCCACCGGTCGGGCCGGAAACCACGCTGCCGGTTCGCTGCGCCGATCGCGAACAGCCACCGGAACTGGGTGAACAGCACGCGATAGGCGTCGCGCAGCCGCATCCGGCTGTCCCAGATGTGCGTCGCCTCCGCCCCCGCGCCGTTGACCTCGACGATGCGGAACCCTTCGCCGCGCTGGAATGCCGCGAAATCGCCGAAGCGCACGTCGAAGCGGCCGAAATGGAATTCGGGAATGGCGCGCGCGATCTGGTCGAAGCGCGCAGTGAGCTCGGGCGTGATATGGCGCGCGCCATCGCGAAAGATCGCGCCGCGGCTGTGGCTGCCGGCAAAGGCCAGCCGCACGCGCTCGCCCGCCGCGACGATCAGGTCGAGGCGATCGGGATGGCGGTGGAAATAGAGGTGGTGGAGCGGGCCGGCGCGTGGATCGGCAAGGATCAGCGCGCGCAGCGTCGACCGCCCGTCGCCGACGACATGCGGAAAATGCTTGAGCGTCAGCGAGAAAATGTGCCCCTGCGCCGCACCCGGCGGACGGACGTAGAATACGCCGGCTTCGCCCTCGACATCGACCATCTGCTGCAAAAGCAGCCGGTGCCCGGCGGGAAACGCGGCGAGATAGGCGACCAGTTGATCGACATCGCGCACCGGCCGCACGCCTGCGCCGCGGCAGCCCAGATCGGGCTTGGCGACGACCGGCAGGCTCAGGCCCGCCGCAGTCATGGCCGCGCGGGCACGTGTGGCCGCCGTCGTGGCGTCGTCTTCGCCCCGGTCGAACGCGATATAGGGCGCCACCCATTGCCGCGCGTCGCCACCGACCAGGTCGAGGATCTGGCTCTTCGATTCGCCGACCAGCCCGCCCGCCGGAAAGCTCGGATTGGCGAGCAGCGGCAGGCGCAGCCCGCGGTGCCGGATCGCCAGCAGGACCAGCCACGCCCAGACCGGCGGATAGAAGCGCCACGCCGGCCAGAACTCGAAGCGCGAAACCACCGGCGCGGGATCGAGCGGCGGCATGGCGGGGCTGCCCGTCATCATGTCGCGCGCGCCATGATCGCGATTTCGCGCGCGATGACGCGGGGGTGCTTCCAGGGCAGGAAATGGTCCTGGCGGTCGAGGCGGATGACGCGCAACGGGTGCGCGGCGGTGAAACGCGCGGTCATGTAGGGCACGTTGGCATAGGGCACCTGTACATCGGCGGTGCCGTGGATGATCGTCACCGGCTGGCGCACGTCGTCCAGTCGCGGGGCCAGCGCGATCAGCTCGTGCTTCAGCGCCAGCAGCTCGCGATTGGCATTGGCCAGCATGCGCGGCAGCAGCCCCTTGAGCGTCAGCCATTCGCCGACCCATTGTGCGGGGTGCACCTTTTCCTGTCCCGGATCGAGCGCGGCGGCGAGCAGGATCACCCCGCCGACGCGTTCCGGCATTCGCGCCGCCGCCGCGGCCGCGACGGGCCCGCCATAGGAATGGCCGACCAGGATGGGCCAATGGCCGTTGCGCGCCACGAGCAGCGGGGCGATCGCATCGGCATGCGCGGCGAGCGTGACGACCGCATCCGCTGGCTGCGACTGACCAAAGCCGGGCCGGTCGATCGCCAGATATTCGAACCCCACCGGCGCGCTTTCGACGGTCGCGCGCCAGCCCGCCGCGTCGCCCGGGGTGCCGTGGATGAAGATGACCCGCCGTCCGCCCGGCGTGCCGCCGCGCAACATGCTGATCCGCCAACCCGGCGGCGCGGCGGTGGTATAGCTTTCGCGCGTCACGGCGGCGGGCTCGGCCGGCTTGTCCGCGCTGCCCGCCAGCCCGACCGCGGCGAGTGCCAGCGGTACGGCGCGCGCCTTCATGCCGCCAGCGTGTCGGCCGTGTCCACGATCAGCCGGGCATGGCATCGCCGTACGGCCGGGGCGGCGCGCCGGGCCAGCGCGCGCGCGCCCGCTATGTCCCCGCTGCGCAACAGCGCGTCGACCGCGATGCGTGCGAACAGGTCGCGCTGGACCACGCTGCCGCCCGCCAGGTGCAGCTGGTCGTGCACATGGCCCAGGCGCATCGCCGCGCGCGGATAGTCGCCGGTCGCGTGCGCGATCATCCCGGCCAGCGCGTCGGGCATCATCATGCGCCACGGCGCTTCGTCCCGTCCCGCATGGGCATCGGCCGCCGCGATCAGATCGCCCAGGGCGTCGCCTGCGTCGCTGCGTGCCAGCGCATAGGCGTAATGGAGGTCCAGGAAGCCATCGACTGCGTCGCCCGCGAACGGTGCGATTTCGCGCGCCAGCTCCGCCCAGCGGTCGCCGACGTCGCCACCGGCCAGCTCGAGCCGCGCAAGCAGCGCCACCGCGTTGATCTGGTCCTGACAGTAATCGTGCCGTCGCGCCCACACGCGCGCATCGTACAGCTCGATCGCGCGCGCCATGTCGCCCAGCTCGAGGTGAAACAACGCGGCGTGCCACCAATTGTGGGTGTAGAGAAAGGACGAGCAGTCCGCCCAGGCGGCCGCATGGCTTTCGAGCCAGTCGACGCCGTCACGCGCACGGCCCATGGCGTCGAAGGCATGGGCCAGCGCATGGTGCGCCCATGGATCGTCAGTGAGGGCGATGCCGCGCCGGGCCGCGCGCTCGGCGCCGCGCGCATCGCCGGTCTCGCCGAGCGCGAAGGCGTGCATCGCGTGGACGCGGCCGTCGAGTTCGTGGTGACGCACCAGCATCGTCGCGGTGCGCAGCATATCGGCGGAACGACCGCTGGCGAATTGCAGATATTGCAGCAGCTTGGCGGCGAACAGGTCGCGCGGCTCGTTGTCGAGCACCGCGGTCAGCCGGGCAATCGCCAGCTGCGGCTGCCCGTCACCCCATGCCAGGATGGCGGCGATGACGCCACGTTCGCGTGCGCTGTCCGCCCGGCCCGCCCGGGCACCGTCCAGATAGGGCCGGGCGCGCGCAATCGCAGCCCGGGTCAGCGCGAACAGGTGCGCGGCCGCGCCATAGGCCTGGGCGATCGCGCATTCAGGGTCACGCGCGATCGCGGTGAAGACGATCGCCGCGCCCTGACCATAGCCGAGCAGTTCCTCCTCAAAGGCGTGCAGCAGGGCAGCGACCTCGGGATCGTGCGTCGATACGGCCAGCCCGCGCGGTGTGCTGAATCTTGTTCCGGTCATCGCAGTCCCGCCGTCGCTCACGCCACGACCTGATTGTTCAGGCCGCTGCGGATGCCCCCGCGGTAGGCGGCGGGCGTCGTGCCGACAATACGCCGGAAGCGTCGCGTAAGGTGGCTTTGATCAACGAAGCCGCACGCGGCGGCGACCTGGCTCGCCGGCTCGCCGATCGCGAGCAGCCGCCTGGCCATGTCGATCCGCGCCTGGGTCTGGAATTGCCAGGGCGTCAGGCCGGTTTCCGCGCGAAAGACCCGGATCAGGTGGAATTTGCTGATCCCGGCGATCTCGACGAGTTGCTCCAGGGTCACGCGCTTGTTCGCCTCCGTCATCAAATGCTCGCGCACGCGGCGCACGGCCTCGCGTTCGACGCTCTGCGCCGTGGCACCGGCACCCAGGATGGCATGTTCGACCAGCAGCGCAAGAAAATCAGTCAGCGCGGCTTCGCGGTCGGCCGCATCGGCGGTCGACACCAATGTCTCGGAGAGCCGGGTGAAGGCGCGCGCGACATCGGCGTTGGTGATTACCGGGCCGGCCAGGATCGGCAGGCCGCTTTGCCCCGCCGCGGCGATCGCCCGTCGCATCCGCTCGGGCGGGAGGAACAGCGCGCGATAGCCCCACCCCTTTCCGGGCAGGCTGCCGCCTTCGTGCACGACCCCGGGGTTGATCGTGCGCAGGCTGCCCGCTGCCGACCTGCCGGGCTGGCCGGCCTGGACAAAGTCCTCGGTGCCTTCGGTGGTCAGCCCGACCAGGTAATCGGCGTGACTGTGCGGCGGGAAGCGGTGCTTGCGGTAAAAGGCGTGGACATGCTCGACGGCAAGGTCGGCGTCGAAGCGGAAGATCGCATATTCGCCCTTCATGATGCGGCATCGGTCGGTAGCGCAGCCGCCGGGCGAAGCCAGCGACGCAGGAGTGCGGGCGACGCGGCGATCAGCACGACAACGCCGATCGCGATGCCCCAGCCGAGCCCGCCGAAGCGGCCGACGCCCTGCATCCCAAGCTTGGAGGAGATCACGAAGAGCAGCGGCGTCCACAGCAGGGCGGTGCCGATCACCGCGGCAAGGAAGGGCTTGATCGGCATGCGGACCGCGCCGGCGGCGAGATAGACCGGCAGGCGAAAACCCGGCGCAAAGCGCGCGAGGATGACGATTGGCAGGGCGTTTCGGCTGATCCAGGCGAGCGCCGACTGGACGAGCGGCTGGGCGAGCAGGCGCGCGATCGGCCCAAAGCTTCCGAACCAGCGTGCGGCGACATAAAGGACCACGTCGCCCAGGATCGTTCCGGCCAGCAGCGCCGCAATGGCGATGCCGGGATCCAGCAGCATCTGGGATGCGAGCAGTGCGACGGTGACGACCGCGACGTCCTCGAGCAGGAAGGTCGCGATCAGGATGGTCACGACCAGCGGAACCGGCTGCGTCGCGACCGCGGTCAGCATATCGGCAAGCGCGTAGCTCGGTTCCATCGTCTCGCTCCACATGGCCGGATCGGCACATCCTTGTGGCGGAGCGCGCGAGCCGCGAGAAATGCCTGGTTGCGATTGGTTCGATAGCCGGTGTGCATTGCATCCCCGGCGGCGATACGCGCCGCCTATCGAACTGATGCGCGCTGCCCCCTTCCGTCGGACCCGGTTTCGCGGGCATAGGGCCGACATGGCTCAGCCCCCGACTCTTCGCGACAAGCTGGTCGAATGCAGCCAGACCCTTGAGGACTGGATGCCGATCTATGACGCCTTTGTCGCGCGATTGCGGGGCCTGGGCGTCGGCGAGCTGGCGCCCAGGCCGGGCGATCGGTTCGTCGATTTCGTCCTGCCCGACATCAACGGCCGCTTTCACTCGCTCGACACGATGGTCGCCAATGGCCCGCTGGTGCTCAGCTTCAATCGCGGCGGCTGGTGTCCCTATTGCCGCAGCGAGCTTGCGACGTGGCGCACGCACGAGGCCGATCTCGCCGGGCTTGGCGCGCGCTTCGTTTCGATCGCGGCGGAAGTGGGCGGGCGCGCAAAGGTGCTCGGCGACATTCTGGGACCGGGGGCGCTCGTGTTGTGCGACATTGATCACGGCCTTGCGCTCATGGCCGGGCTCGCCTTTCACTGCGAGGCCGATCTTCGCCGCCGCTACCTCGACTGCGGCCTCGATCTTTCGGAAATCTACGGCACCGACAATGGGCTTCTGCCGGTCCCCGCGACCTTCGTGCTGACCCCGGACAAGATCGTGCGCTATGCGTTTCTCGATCCCGATTTCCGCAAGCGGGCCGATCCGTCGGACGTGCTTTCCGTCCTGGCGGCGCTCTAGGCGCCGGCGCAAGTCAGCGGTCGGGCCATGCCCGTGCGCGCGCGGCACGCACGAACGCATCGGCCGCAGGCGATCGCTTGCGTCCGGCGATCCCCGCCAGCACCACCGGCGCCATCATGTCGGCATCCAGGATGGACAGCACGCCCAGCCGCTCGTCCACCCCGGGGGTGACCATCAAAGCGCTGCCCAGCCCACCGCGCACCATCACCAGCGTCTGGTCGTAATGGTTCGTGCGATGGCGAAAATCAGGGGTAAAGCCGGCGAGCGCGGCCTGCGCGCGCAGCCGGGCCGCGCCGTCACCGCCGCAATCCACCCAGATCTCCGACGCAAGCTCACCGATCGGCACCTCATGGCTGCGCGCCAGCCGGTGGTCGGGGGCGGTGATCATGCGATAGGTCTGGATGAACAGCCGCCATGCCTCCAGCCGTTCCGGCCCGCCATCGGGCGCTTCGACGAGCAGCAGGTCAAGCTCGCCCTTCATCGCCTGATCGATCAGGTCGCCGGAATGGCCCGTGGTCATGCTCAGCTCGAAACCGGGCAGGCTGTCGGCGACCGACCGGATGACTTCGCTCAGCGCCGAGCAGGATGCGGAATGCGCCACCCCCAGCGACAGCGGCGCGACCTGCGCCTTGTTGAGCCCCTGCGCCAGCGCCTTGGCGGCCTGTGCGGCCTCGAACGTCCGTTCCAGATGCGGCAGCATCATGCGGCCCAGATCGGTCAGATGAGTCAGCGATCGTTCGCGACGGAACAGCAGTCCGCCGAGCTCGTCTTCAAGCTTTTGCACCGCACGGGTCAGCGACGGCTGCGTCACATTGCATTCGTCCGCCGCGCGCGTGAAATTGAGGGTGCGCGCGACGGCAAGGAAATAGCGGACCTGATGCATCTCCATGTTCAGAATCACCCAGTGCGGCAACGGCCACTCTCCGCCTCTCGGTGCCACGCATTGGACGCGATTGCGATTCGTTTGTGGCGATGCGGGGGCGGATTGAGCAAGGATCAAAAACTGCGCGCGAATGCGAAATCGTGAACGCGGGCGTGCCGGGCGCCGGGGCCGTCCGCCGGATCGTCGCCGCGTTGCGGATCGTGCGCTTCGTCGTCACCGTCCTCGTCGGCATCGCCATGCTGCTGGTACCCCAGCTGCTGTGGCTCGCCGCAACGCGGGGACGACCGTCGCCGATCGCGCGGCTGTTCCACCGGATGCTGTGCGCCGCGCTCGGCATCCGTCGCGACGTGGTCGGGCGTTTGTCGGCAGCGGGTGCAGCACCGCTGGTCGTCGCCAACCATATGTCGTGGACCGACATCCTCGTGCTCGGCGCGACGATCGATGCGACTTTCGTCGCCAAATCGGACGTCCGCGGCTGGCCGCTGCTGGGATGGCTCGCCGCGCTCAACCCGACCCTGTTCGTGGCGCGTGGCGCGCGCGGCGCGGCGCGCGACCAGATCGCACAGCTCGCGGCGGCGCTGCGCCGCGGGCCGGTCGTGTTGTTTCCCGAGGGGACGACGTCGAACGGCCGCCGAGTCCTGCCGTTTCGGTCGACGCTGTTCGCCGCGGCGGGCGGCGCGGTGCAGCCGGTGACGCTGTGTTACTCGCCTGGTCCGCCGCGCGCCTGGGAACCGGGCGAGCTGGAAGCGGTGGCGTGGGACGGCGACAAGGAATTCCTGCCGCATTTCCTGATGATGATCGCGCGCGGACGGTTGCGTTGCCGGATCGTGCTGCATCCGCCCGAGCCCGCCGACGGTGATCGCAAGCGGCTGGCCGATCGTTGCCGGACGGTCATCGCCGCCACGCTCAACCACCATCTCGGCCAGCAATCCTAGCGCATCGCCGCCATTCGCCGCTCGATCCAGCGCGGCAGGGCGAGCATCAGGCTGGCGCCCGCGATCAGCGCCAGATAGGCGACCGGCGCGTGCGGCGACAGGCCGGGAAAGCCGTGCAGGACGAGCGCATCGTTGCCGCCGGGGATCCAGGCGGTGCCGATGCCCATGACGAACCCGCCAACCAGTCGCTGGGGCAACTCACGACCGTTGAGCCGCGGAACGAACGCATCGGTGCGCCACGCCGCGAACATCGCGCCGCCGACGCTCGCAAGCGAGATCAGCAACAGGTCGAAATCGGCGATGCCGCCGGCGCGCATCGTCTCCGCCCCGCGTTGCAGGACGATCGTGTAGGCCCAGCTGCCGTGAAGCGCATAGAGCAGGCCGCCGGTCACGCCCATCACCGCTGCTGCGCCCTCGGGCGACCAGTCGCCCCCGTCGCCGCGCCGCGTCCGCCCGCGCACCAGCTCATGCACGACGAAGACCCAGGCGATGACCAGGACGATGACCGCCGTCGTGCCCATCGTCTCGAGCAGGCTGCGCCCCATCGGTCGGGGTGCCGAAACGACGCCGTGCGCGAACGCGGCCGCCTGAAAGCCGCCGAGCATGCCGAGCAACGTGGCAAGATAGCTGAAATCGCCGGCGCCGAGCCGGATGATGGTCCCGAACGAGCAGCCGCCGTTGATCGCGGCGCCCGCGCCGAACGCCATCCCCGCCAGCGCGGCGGTCAGCGTCGGGAAATAGATGGCGGAAAGATGTGCATCGGGATCAAGCCACAGGATCGGAACGCTGATCGCGATGACCCACAGGCTGCAGCGGAAGAAGGAGAGGAACAGGCGCGGCGACCGGCCATCGAAGACGCCCTCGATCCCGCGGACGATGCAGATGCTGCCACGGCGAGCGGCATAGCCAAAGGCCAGGCCGCTCGCCGCCGAAAGTGCCAGGATGACCGGCGACGCCCCGTTCACGCGAAGCTGGTCTTGCCCTTGCCGCCGCCGACCAGCGCGAGAAGCCGGTCGCGGTTGACCAGGATGAGGATCGCGGACGAAATCCACACCAGGCACGCCAGCCCGAACAGCAGCCCGCCATCCTGCGTCCCGTCGGCATTGGGGACCGACACGCCGAGCGGGGTGAACAGGTGAAAGACGATTGCGCCGGAAATCACGCCCATCGCCATCAGCGCCCCGAAGGGACGCAGGCCGCGCAGCGCCGGGATCAGGCTGGCGAGCAGGATCAGGCTCGCGACCAGTTCGGCCGAACCGATCACATATTGGGAGAAGATGCCCGACGGCGCGAACAGGCCGGGAAAGCCGAGGCCCGTGGCCCATGCATCCAGCGTCCCGAAGATGTGCACCGTCTCAGGCGAGTTGGTGAACTTGAAGAACAGCGACTGGATGAACACGAAGGCGATGAACAGCACGAAGATCGGCTGAATGCGGCGAAGGATCGACATCGGACATTTCCCTCAAAATGCGGTGAGCGTGACGCCAGCGGTTACTTGGCGAGCAGTTTCGGCCAGTTGCCGTCGGCGGCCTTGATGTGGCCGGGGATATTCTTCGACCAGCGCTCGCCGACCTCGGCGTTGTAGTTCAGATAGAGCTTGCCGTTGACGACCTTCCACACCTTCGGGTCACCCGACGCGGTATAGCCCTGGCTCACCGCCCAGGCGCAGTAGCCGCCATATTGCGGGGCATAGGCGGCGGGGTTCGCCTTGAACTTCGCCAGATTCTCGGCACTGGCAAAGCGGAACTCGGCACCCTTGTAGCTGGTCTTGAACTTGGCATCGCCCTTCACCGGCTTGCCTGCGGTGAAATAGGCGACGGGGTCGTAGCCCGACACGGCGACGTTATCGAGCAGGCCGGTATAGACGGGCTCGGTCTTTGCCCAGGCCGCGGCGGGCAGGCCGGCGGTGAACGCCAGGCTGCCGGCGATCATGACGAGCGAGCGGGTGAAACGGCGCATAACAATCTCCATCATCCAATTCGGGGAAGGCGTGCGGCACGCCTTCGGCATCCGTCATTTGGACCTGATGGGACGCTGACGGAAATGCCGGGTTCCTATGCTTTCGATGCGCAATCGGCATGTAACCGGTCGGGGCGCTCAGCCGCCATGCGGGGGCCGTGGCGGCTGGACCAGGCCGAAGCGGCGCCCATAGCGGCCGACGATATGCTCGACGGGCATGACCATGAACACGTCGACCGTGTTGAAGTCATGGTCGATGAACGCGCCGTCGCCAACCTTGGCACCGACGCGCAGATAGCCCTTGATCAGCGGCGGCAATTCCCGCCCGGTCAGGTCGCCGGTCACCGCGCCCTCGTCCATTTCGACATGATGGTGCGCCAGCGTGCGCACGCGGATCTCCGCGGCGGCCAGGTGAAAGCGTTTCAGATAGGCGAGGCTGTCGGCGTGCACGCGCGGATCGGTACCGCCAAAGGAGGCACATCCGAACAGGAAGCCGATCCGGTGCGCCTCCAGATAGGCGGCGATCGCGCGCCACAACAGGCTGATCGTCGCGTGGTTGCGATAGGCCGGCGCGACGCACGATCGGCCGAGTTCGAGCAGCTGCGTGCCCATTCCTGCCGCCAGCCCGTGCCGCAGCAGCGGTTCGAGGTCGTATTCGCCCGCCGAATAGAAGCCGCCGACCTGCATCGCCACCCGCTCGCGCAGCAGCCGATAGGTGCCGACCACCGGCAATCCGGGCAGCGCATGGTCGATCACGACCAGATGGTCGCAAAACTCGTCATAATGATCGCGGTCGAGCGATGCGCCGCCCGCCGATGACCCGCCCGTCGGCCGTGCGCCCATCTCCTCGACGAAGATCGCGTGGCGCAGCGCCTGGGCACGGACGATGTCGACCCCCGCCGCGAGCCGCACCTCCAGCGTGCCCGCGTGGTGAGTCAGCTGCGCCGGATCGATCTCGGCGTCCTCGATCCGCGGGCAGCTGCCCGGCCATGTTCCGCCCATCGTGCCCATTCCCCTCAGCATCGATTCGCCGCCCGCCTCAGTCTGGTAGGATATTGCTGCATCTGGTGCGCGTCACGCGACCGCATCCTCCCCGCGCGGGGCCGGGCGGGGCGGCGATGCCGCTGGATCGCCGCCGGTGATCAGCCGCGCCCCGCGGTTGAAAGTGACATAGTGCCACAGCCAGTTCGCGCCGACGACGATGCGGTTGCGAAACCCGACCAGGAAATAAATGTGCGCGATGCACCAGAACAGCCAGGCGATCGTACCGCGCAGCTGGAAACGGCCGAAATCGGCGACCGCGCGGTGCCGGCCGATCGTGGCGAGGTTGCCCAGATTCCGGTACGCGAAGGGCGGCGGCAGCTGGTCCGTCCGGCCCGCGATGCGGGCGGCGAGCGTGCGGGCGACATGCTCGCCCATCTGCTTGGCGGCGGGCGCGACGCCCGGCTGCGGACGTCCGTCGGCCTGGGGGCATGCGGCGACGTCGCCGATCAGAAAGATGTTGTCATGCCCGGCCAGGCTCAGGTCGGGTTCGACCTTGACCCGGCCCGATCGATCGGCGGTCTCGGCGCCCAGCCATTGCGCGGCGGGCGATGCCATCACTCCGGCACACCAGATCACACAGGCCGAATCGATCCGCTCGCCGCCCACCTCGACCCCCTGCGCGTCGATCCGGGTCACCGGTGCGCCGAAGCGCAGCTCGACGCCCAGTCCCTCGAGCGAACGGCGCGCGCAGTCCGACAGCGCCTCCGGAAAGGTGCCGAGCACCCGCGGGCCGCTTTCGATGAGCAGGATGCGTGGCTTCGACTGCATCACCGCACGGAAATCGTTGCCCAGCGCGTGGCGGGTCAGTTCGGCGACTGCGCCAGCCATTTCGACGCCGGTCGGCCCCCCGCCGATCATGACAAAGGTCAGCTCACGGTCGCGATCGGGGCCGGGGGGCAGGTTCTCAGCGCGCTCCAGCGCCAGCAGGATCGATCGTCGCAACCGGGTGGCGTCGTCGATGGTCTTGAGCCCGGGCGCGAGATCGGCCCATTCGTCGCGGCCGAAATAGCTGTGGCGCGCGCCGGTGCCGATGACCAGATAGTCATAGCTGACCGGTGCGCCCTGGCGCAGCAGGACGTGCCGGGCGGACTTGTCGACGCCCGTGACCTCGTCGAGCAACACACGCGCATTGGGCTGGTCGGACAGGATGCTGCGGATCGGCGCGGCGATGTCGGCGGGGGACAGGCCGGCGGTGGCGACCTGATAGAGCAAGGGCTGGAACAGGTGGTAGTTCTGGCGGTCGATCACGGTGATCCGCGCATCGGTCCGGCGCAGGCTGCGTACCAGCGACAGGCCGCCAAAGCCCGCGCCGACGATGACGATGTGGGGTCGGCGGTCCGGACCTTTCCGGTCGGCGATGACGGTTTCGCCTGCATGTGCGGGGACGACGCTGGTGTGTTCGATGACCTGACGCTGCATGGCTAGGGGTTCCCGACCGCTTGATGTGCGTGGCAACGCCGCGCGCGGTGAAGCTTCTTCTACCGCACCTGCGAACGGAAATGCCGATCACGCATCAACATCATGCATAACGCGGCTCGGGCTCCAGCCAGAATTCGACCTCGCGTTCGACAAACGCCCATTCCTCGCTCGCGCGCAACGCGTCGAGCAGCGCCTGAAAGCCGGCATCATACCCCTGGTCGAATTCGAACCAGGTCAGGAAATCGAACGGGCCCCCCAGTTCGCGGCAATGGAACAGCGTTCGGCGCACGCGCGGCAGGTGGTCGAGCCCGATCGGCGTGTGGCGGCCACGACGATAGATGGCGAGCCGCTCGTCCTGCGCCAGCGCCCACCATGCGGCGGACTTGCGGATGGGGATCAGCACCGCACGGTCGCTCGGCGCGGGTTCCTGCCCCGCGAACGGCGCGGCGAGCGCCGAACGTTCTTCGCGCGTGGTATAGCGCAGGTTGCTGGTCGTCCCGGCGAGCATCCACGTCCAGGCGGCGGGCGGATGCTGCGCGATATGGCTCACCCGGTCGACATCGCTCCCCACGATGGCGACCTGGCGCGATACACGCCACGCCCCGTCGTCGCTGCCATAGAATTGCCGCCGCATCGGCGTGGCTCCGTTCGGCTCGCTCATTGCAATCTCCGCGCAGTCATCTTCAGAACCCGAAACGTACGCTCGCCCGGATATCGCGGCCCGCGATCGGGGCGAAGTCCTTGAGCAGGCTCGCGTGGCGCCGCCCGGTCGCATCGAACAGATTGTCGGCGCTGAGCTGAAAGGCGAGCTCGGGCCGTGTCGGAACCGGCCGCCACGTCATGGTCAGGTTGACGGTCGCATAGTCGTCGGTCGGCGTCTCGAACGGCGACAGCCGTCGCTGCGCCGCGACATATTCGAGCTCGGCGCGCAGGCTGAGCGTACCGCTCTCGCCGCCGATCGCACCCAGCGCGCGAAAGGGCGGGATGCGCGGAAAGGGTGAGCCATCGGCCAGGGTGGCGCGGTTGTAGTCGGCCAGCCCGTCGAGCATCAGCGTCCAGTCGGCGAACCGGGCGAGGCGCACGCGCCCCTCAAGCTCGAAGCCCCAGAAGGTCGCGCCGACCTGGTCAAAGCTGAATACGGGCAGATTGTCGATGATCTCGCCCGTTTCGCGTGCGAAGATGGCGCTCGAAAATTCGGTGTAGTGGAGCGTGCCGCCCAGCGCCCAGATCGGGGTCTCGTGCCGCACGATCAGTTCGCCGCCATAGCTGCGTTCCAGGTCGAGCGCGGTGTTGCCGAGCAGCGTGCCCTGGGTGCCGGGGTCGATGCCCTGGGTCAGCAGTTCCTCGACCACCGGTGCGCGTTGGCTGTAATTGGCGTTGAACGCGACGTTCCAGACGCCGAAGCGGCGATTGACGCCCGCAGCAAAGGAAACCGCGTCATAGCCGCGATCGAAAACGGGGTTGCGCAGGATGTCGTCCCGGTCGGCCTCGACCTCGATCCGCTCGTAGCGGGCGGAGCCCTCCAGCCGCCATTCGCCGAGCGAAATGCTGTGCAGCATGAATGCAGCAAATTGCGATGTCCGGTTTGGCGGCAGCAGGGGTGCGGGGCCGACGACGCTGAAATTTCGCTGGTATAGGACGGCCCCGAAGGTCGGCTGCCAGGCGCCGATCGGGGCCAGGGCCGCTTCGACCCGGCCCTCATACGCCGTGTTCAGGAAGGTGGCGGTTATCGTGTCGTCGGTCAGGATCTCGTCATGCGCATAGTCGGCATAGCCGAAGCGGCCGCGGATCGTCTCGATCCCCGCCGGCCCGTCGAACTCGAAGCGCAGGTCGAACCGCTGCTGGTCCAGCTCGATCCGCGAATCCAGCACTGCGCCATCGGGCTCGAGCGAGAATCGGGTGGGCAGGCCATATTCGCTTTCGAACGTGCCGAATGAAATGCCGACCTGGCCCGTCGCCAGGATGATCGAGGCGCCGCCCGCGATCTCGAAGGTGCGTGCGGCCGAACTGGGCAGGTCGCCGGCCAGATCGGCCAGCGCGCGCACCGCCGGGTCGGGCGACGCAAGCGCCTGGGCCCGCTGGGTCGGACCCAGGATGAAGCCGCCGGTTTCGAGCAACCCGGATCGCAGGAACTGGCCATCGGCATGGAGCACGATGTTCGATCCGACCCCGACATTCACCGCCGCCGCAATGCTGCGTTCATTGGCCGCGCTGGCGAAGCCGGCCTTGACCACGCCGTCGATGCCCTCGGGCAGGCGGCGGGGAATGCGGTTGGTGACGCTGTTGACCACGCCGCCGGTCGATCCCGACGCATAGAGCAGCGCGGTCGGCCCGCGCAGGATTTCGATGCGTTCCGAGACGATCGGATTGATCGCCACCGCGTGGTCGGGGCTGGTGTTGGACACGTCCAGGCTGCCGATCCCGTCGATCAGCAGTCGCGCGCGCTCGCCATTGAAGCCGCGCAACGTTGGTCGCGACGCGCCGGGTCCGAAGGAAGCGGACGACACGCCGGGCAGCCGTGCCAGCGTCTCGCCGATCGTCGCGCGGACGTTGCGCGCCAGCGCGTCCGCCGTCAGCGTCGATCCGGACGCAACATCGGCGCGGCGCGACTTGGTGCGCATGCCGGTGACGATGATGTCGGGCGGCACGTCGTCGATCGCCATCGTCTCCAGCGCATCGGTCGACATCATGTCGTCCATGTCTGTGACTTGCGGCGGTGCCGCGTCCTCGGTCGGCACTGCCGCCTCGGCAGGTGGCGGGGGCGGCACGGCATCCTGTCCGGGCCGGGCAAGCGCGACCGTCGGAGCGGCGATGCCCGCGACGATAAGCGCCGCGCTGAGACGCAACGTGGCGGGTGCAGGCATCGGTACTCGCTACAAAAAGGGGGGTGCGGGGCGGCCCGGGGGAAAGCCGCCCCGCTGGGAGTGTCGTGTCCGGGTTAGTTGATGCGGTACACGACGGGGCAGTTGACGACGAAGCCGACCGCGCGGAAATCACCGCCGTCCAGGCTCTTGAGGTAGCCGCGCGTCGACATTTCGGCCGCCTGCAGCGCGCTCGTCATGCGATAGCGATAGCCCTTCTTGATCGCTTCGTCGGTCCAGACGGCGGGGAACAGCCGCCACATCGGCGAATAGTCGAGATTGATCGTCGGGATGCCGCCCAGAATGTTGAGCGGTCCCCGACCGTCGGTCAGGGCGCTGACCAGGCCCTGGCGATGCGGGTTGTCGAGGCCGGTCGGGCCGTTGACGACGACGACGATGCGCTCGGCCGACTCGCCGGGCGATGCGTCCTCGAGCGCGAAGGGCAGGTCTTCGAGTGCAGGCGCGAACGTCGCATTCTCCAGCGCGGCGACCAGCGGGTTGTTGGCTTCGGTCGAGAGATACTGGATCGGCTTGTCGAAGGTGAAACCCAGCGTCATCGACAGCGTCACGGTCTCGTCACGCGGACAGATGGCGACGACCTTGTCGTGCACCTTGCTGTGATCGACATTGCCTGCGCACATCGCGTTCAGTTCGGCTTCGCTGGCCTGGCTGACCACCGGCGCGTTCAGGATCACCGATTTGGCCGAGTTTTCGACATAGACCATCGGCGTATAGGTCGCGTCACCGACCGATCCCGGCTGGAATTTGGCCGGCGGGAACGGGGCGTTGGCGGGTCCGGGCGTGACGCCCAGCACCGGCTTGAAATCGACGCTGCCGCTTTCACTTGAAATCGACGCTGCCGCTTTCAAAGGTGAACGACCCGTCCTTTTCGATGGTCGCGCGGCGAGCGCCGCGACCCGTCAGGCCATAGGCCATCTTCGGCGCATAGTTGACGCCGTGCAGGTTCGAGAGGTTTTCGTCGGTCGTGTCGGTGATGATGAACCACACCGGGGTGCCGTTCTTCAGCTTGCCCTTGCGCAGCGGAAGGGTGGCCGTGCCCTTTTCCAGGTCGATATGCGCGGACTTCAGCATCACCACCGGGCCCAGATATTCGGGCTTCACCTCCGAGGGGGAGGGCTGCGCGACGATGGTGCGCAGATCGGGGTAGATCGAGCCCGGCGCCTGACGGATTTCGTCGAGCGGCTTGCCTTCCTTGCCACGGACCACGACTTCGGCGGCGGCGGGGCTGATCGCGCCCAAGGCGACGGCACCGACGCTGGCAAACGCACACAGCTGACGGGTGAAAACTCTTGGCATGATGTCCCTATCCTTCGATCGATTCGTTGGTTCGCGGCCCGACTCGATCGGTGCCACTGACGCATGATTAGAGAGCCGGCGACCGCGGGGCTTTCGCATTGGCACCGCTTTTGCGCGAACTTGCCGCGTGATCGCGCAGCAAATTCCGCTAAAACCAGGCCGGACGACGCAATATCGCGAAAGGCCGGGTGGTCGCCACGCCGGTATGTTCTTGCTTTGGAAGGTGCGCGCGATGCCCTGGCGACGGCTGTTCTTTCAGGACCTGGAGCACCCGCAGCCGGTGGAAATCCCCCCGGACCTGACCCTCGTGACCTTGCGGCTGATTGAGAATCCTTCGCCGGACGAGGTCGCCTTCTACGACGAGGCGGAGCGGGCGACGTTGCTCGACTGGTGCCGGAGAGGCCAGTTTATCTTGGCTTTATGCAATACGGCGGGGACCGAACTGGAATTGCTTTGCCCATCGGACCGGGACACGACGCACGCGCTCGTCATGTCGATGCCGTTCGTCGTCGCGGGGCTGTCGACCTTTCATCTGCGGCCGATGATGCTCCTTCGACTATCGCCCGCCGTGATCCCGGCAAAGATGAATTGATCGCGGGCACGACCTTTTCACGGTTTTGCCATTTTGCCCTTTTCTGGGCACCGGCATCGCTGCCGCGTTGAAGCGTCGGCGTCGTCAGGATATCTTGTTTCCACGGCGTAACGGGTGAGGGTTGCCCGGTTCTGCGCCGTTGAATGGAGGACCGCATGGAACGCGCGGATCCTGGCAACGTGCTGCGTTACGGCGGCGCGACCGGTAAGACATGCTATGATTCAATCCGCTTTTCGGGGCCGCCGAAAGCGGAATTGCTGAGTGCTTCTTCATCGACGATCACGGTGGTGCGCCACATCGCCGTCAACGTCGAAGGGGAGGCGCGGGCTCGCGCCGTGATGAAGCGCGACGACTATGATCTGCTCGCGATGAACCTGAACGGAAGCGGTCAGTATGATCGCTTTGAAGGCGGCAAATGGGTGCGCGCGCCACTGCGCCGCGACGACATCAGCTTTATCCCGCACGGCTATGAATCGATCGTGGAATGCCCGCCTGAACAGGCGGCGTTGCTGATCTCGTTTCCGAGCAGCCTGCTGGGCAGCGCGGCTGCCGAAATGGGCACGACGGAACTCGAGCCGATCCACACCGAACCCAATGCGCGGCTCGCGCAGCTCGTGCGTTTCCTGGTCGGGGAGGTACGAACGCCGGGTTTCGCGGCCGACGTCATGCTCGACGGCATCGTGCGCGCGATCGCGGCGACGATGATCCGTCAGGATGCGGCGCATCGCGTCGCGGAGGCCGATCGCATCTACCTGACGCCGCTCCGGCTCAACCGGGTGATCGAGTTTATCGAGGCGAACCTGTCACGCGACATCGCGCTGACCGACCTGGCGCGCGTCGCCGGGCTTTCGATCTTCCATTTTGCGCGGGTGTTCAAGCGCGCGACCGGCCAGACGCCCTATCAGTTCGTCTGCCATCGCCGGTTGAGCGAGGCCTGCCGGATGCTCGCCGCCGGCGAAGTGCCGCTTGCACAACTTGCCCTGTCGTGCGGCTTTTCCAGCCAGGCGCATTTCACCGCTGCGTTCAGCAAGGCGATGGGAATGCCGCCCGGTCGCTACCGGCGGGTCGTGCTCTCCTGACGCGGAGACCGGCCGACGCACGATTTTGATAATTGCGACATTGCACGAAATACATGGTTTGCTGCGCAGCATAAATCGGTTGGGTCACCCAGTTTATCGGGAGCTCAACAATGAAATATCTTGCAATGGCCGCCGTCATCGCCGGCCTGGGGGGTGCGACACCCGCATTCGCCCAGTCGGAGGAATGGACGCCGCTGACGAAGGACTTTTTCGGCGAACTGACCGCGCCGTGGATTCCGGTGCCCAATGGTGACAGCGGTGCGCCCCGGCAGGGCTGGCTGGCGACCGCGGACGGCTTTTTCACGCGTGAGGCGCATCTCGCTTATTCCTACACCGACGCGACCGCGGAAACGCACGAGGTGCTGGCGCGCTTCAACTATCCGCTGTCGCGGCGGTTTTGGATCGGCACCGAACTGCCCTTCTATCGCGACGTTGGGGGGGAATCCGATGTCGGCGACGCGACGATCACCACCCAGGTGATGTTGCTCGAAAACCGCAACCTCTCCGTCAATGCCGGCGTCGGCTGGCGTATCCCGGTCGGGTCGCGCGACGTCGGTGGCGGTGTCTTCGCGGCCGAACCCCAGCTCAATTTCTGGACCGACGTCGGGAGCGGTTTCGCGCTCCGCGGCCGCGTATCGTACGCATTTCCGGATTCGGGCGTGGATGAGAGCTTCGCGCTCAACTTCGCGATCGGCCAGACCTTTACCGATCATGACAAGGCACCACTCGGCGATCTGACCTGGTACATCTCGGGCAATTGGCGTGAATCGCTCAGCGGCCCGGGCAGTTATGTCAGCATCACGCCCGGCGTGCGCACGCATCTGGGCGGCAACCTGTTCGCGCTGGCGGGGATCGAGATCCCGCTGACCGATCCGGACAATTCCTTCCGCGAACGCTTCATCTTCCAGCTCGTTCAGGGCTTCTGATCGTCCGCAGCGACATCAGCGGCCGGGTCGCCGGGGTCTGGCGCACGCCAGCCCCGGTGGCGTCGATATTCGACCGGGGAGATGCCCATCACCTCCCTGAACCGCGTCGAAAACTGTGCGTGCGACGAAAAGCCCGATTGCACCGCGACCTCCGCGATCGGCAGGTCGCCGCCGGCAAGCAGTGCACAGGCATGCTCGATGCGCTGCCGGATCAGATACGCATAGGGCGGGTAGCCGGCGCTGATCCGGAACGCCCGGACGAAATGATAGCGGCTATAGCCGGCGACCATCGCCAGATCATCCAGCGTGATCCGGTTGGCCAGGTTGGCCATGATATATTCGCGCACGCGGCGCACCGTGTGCGGGGCCAGCGTCAGCCGGGGCGGCGGCACGAAGCTGCCGCCCTGGGTGGCGAGCGAGGCGAGCCGCACGATCAGCGCGTCCAGATAGGGTTCCGCCAGCGCACTCCAGTCCGGCTGATCGCGGGCCGCCAGCACCGCGTTGAACAGGTTGGCGGTCAGCGGGTCATATTGGCCGATGCGTTCGGCGAGCCGGACATTTGCCGGATCGCGATTGAACGCTTCCCCGACCATCTCGCCGAACCGGTCGGGGCGCACATAGATATGGGCAAAGGCGATCGGGCCCTCGGTGTTCCAGTGATAGCTGCTGCCGCTTTCGACGGTGGTGCAGCTGTTCAGCGCGACGATCTCGTCCCGGGTCTGGCCGGCCCCCTTTCGCACCACGCGTTTGGGCCCGCCCTGATGGAGCACGAACAGGTGATGGTCGAGCGCGGGCTGGCGCATCTCCGCATCGCTGCCGGTCCATTGCTGGATGATGGCGCGGTCGAGGTGATGCGGACCGAAATCGATGACGCCCGTGCTCGCCTCGAACCCGCGCCATTGCAACGGATTGAGGTGGCCACCGCCTAACTGACTGCGCGACGTCGCCAAATCTGTTCCCCCGGGGATGCGCCGGTGGTGTCCCGAAGCGGCGAACCGATGGCTGCATACCCCATGGCCCATGTCTAAACCGACTGGCCCCGCGGCTGTATGGTATCAAATTGCGCGAGGCGGCCGCCCGAGCGACTCCGAGCGCCGAGTCGTGCGAATGCGGGACGATCGCCGCAGCTCCGCCATCTTCGGTTTTCGGTCTCGGTCGCCGCGGCAGTTTGCTGCAAGACATCGGTCGGGATCGATCCGATGGCAGGCGGGTTGGGACGGACAGGGGAGGACACCCGACCGATCGACCCGCCTGATGAACCCCGGGGGCACCGCGACGATGAAACCGCTCAAGCTACTGACTTTCTACGGTTCCTATCGATCGGATCGCGCGGGCATCCGCCTCGCGCGCTATGCGGTCGACCGCTTTGCGGCGCGTGGCCATGACAGCCGGCTGGTCGACGCGCAGGCGGTCGGCCTGCCGATGCTCGACCGGATGCACAAGGAATATGCGCCCGGCACCGCCCCGCCGGCAATGGCCGAACTGGCCGGACAGATCCGCGATGCGGATGGTTTTGTTTTCGTCGTTGGAGAATATAATTGGGGTGTCCAGCCCGGATTGAAGAACCTGACCGACCATTTCCTCGAGGAATGGTTCTGGCGACCCGCCGCGATCATCAGCTACTCGGCGGGACGACTGGCGGGTGCACGTGCCGGACTCGTCTGGCACGGCACCCTGTCCGAAATGGGTATGGTGGTGATTTCCAGCACGGTGACGGTGGGCGGGATCACCGGGGCGCTCGATGCCGCGGGCAAGCCGATGGGCGACGGCGGCGCCGCGCTCGAAGCGACATTTCCGCGCTTCGCCGATGACCTTGAATGGTGGGCCAATGCCGCGCGCAGCCAGCGTGCGGTCCAGGCGCCGCCCTACTGACCCGGCTCATTCGTCGCGCACGCGCGCCCGTCCGGCCTTGATCTGCGCGCGCCCCTTTTTCGCGTCGACGCGCCGCGCCTTGGCCGCGCGGCTCGGCTTGGTTGCGACGCGGCGGGCCTGACGCACATGCGCCTGCGCCAGCAGCGCCAGCGCGCGTTCACGGGCATCGACGCGGTTGGCCTCCTGCGTGCGGAACCGCCGCGCGACGATCAGCAGTTCGCCCGCCGCGGTCAGCTTGCCGCCCGCCAGCTGCTTCAGCCGCTGCCAGGCGTGCGGCGGCAGGCCCAGGCGGAATGCGTCGATGCGCAGCTGGACCGCGGTCGCGACCTTGTTGACATTCTGCCCGCCGGGTCCGGTCGCCGCGAGAAACCGTTCCTCGACCACCGCGGCCTCCAGCGCGGCCGCGTCAATCACCGCCGTCCTCCGCAGCGGGTTCGGCAAAGCCGAGCGCGGTGAACCGGGCGGGCAGCGGCGCGTGCGCGGCGACCGCAGGCTTGCCGGCGCGCGGCATGACCAGGCGGTGCGCGTGGAGCAGGGTCAGCGTCTGCGCGATCGGCCGGCCATAGATGGGGTCGCCGGCAACCGCGATCCCGATCCCCTCGGCGGCGTGGACGCGAATCTGATGCGTGCGCCCGGTCTCGGGCCGGAACGCGACGAGCGCGCGGCCGTCGACTGCCGCGATGCGCCGCCAGTGCGTGCGCGCGGGCTTGCCGTCGGCGGAACCGACCATGCGCCACCCGGCCTCGCGCGTGCTTACCTTGGCGAGCGGCAGGTCGACGGTGCCCGTATCGGCATCCGGCACGCCGTCCAGGACGGCCAGATAATGTTTCACGACCGCGCCGCCCTCGAACGCCTGCTGGAAGCGCTTGTGCGCCTTTGGGTTGCGCGCCAGCAACAGGCAGCCGCTGGTGTCGCGGTCGAGCCGGTGGACCGGGTGCGGCGCGCGCTGGAAGCCGAAGGTGAGCTCGTCCAGCATCGCCTCGACACTGGCGCTGCGATCGCGGGGGCGATCGACCGGCAGGCCGGCGGGCTTGTCCAGCACCAGCGCCTCGCCGTCGATGAAGAGAACGCGATCGGTCAGCATCGCGCTCCCTTCGCAGGTTTGCCGGGATTGGAAAAGGGTTGGCGCCGCTGCCGCCGGTCGGGGAGGGGGACCCGGGGGCGTGCAGCGGCGCCGGCCGCGCGTCAGCCGTGCAGCTTCACGGCCACTTCGGCGATGCGGCGGCCTTGATAGCGCGCCCCGTCCAGCTCGACCGCGGATGGCTGTCGGCTGCCGTCGCCGTCGGCGATGGTGGTCGCGCCATATGGCGATCCGCCCTTCACTTCGTCGACGCCCAGCTGGCCCTGAAACCCATAATCAAGGCCGACGATCGTCATGCCGAAGTGCATCAGGTTCGTCAGGATCGAAAACAAAGTTACTTCCTGTCCGCCATGCTGGCTCGCGGACGAGGTGAAGGCGCCACCGACCTTGCCGTTGAGCGCGCCGCGGAACCACAGGCCGCCGGCCTGGTCGAGGAACGACGCCATCTGGCTCGGCATCCGTCCGAAACGGGTCGGGGCGCCGATAACGATCGCGTCGTAATTGGCCAGTTCCTCGACGCTGCCGATCGCGCCATGCGCGCTTTCGGTCTTGAAATGCGCCGCCGCGACGACCTCGGCGGGCGCGGTTTCGGGCACGCGCAGCACGTCGACCTGGGCGCCCGCACCGCGCGCACCGTCGGCGATCGCGTCGGCCATCTTCTCGATATGTCCGTAGGACGAGTAGTAGAGCACCAGAACCTTGGCCATTGTCATTCTCCTTGATGGGCCCGCCGCGCGGGCCGGTTCACGCAGTTTACCGGGCGTCGACCAAAACGATTTCGGCGTCCTCGATGGCGGTGATCGTCACCTTCTGGCCGCCCGACAGCGCGACGCCGTCGCGGGCGTTGGTCCGCACGCCGTCGATGTCGATCACTCCGGTGGCGGGGACCAGATAGGCGTGGCGGCCCGCGCCGACCTGATGGGTCACCTGGTCGCCCGCCTTCAGCGTTGCGCCAAGCACCCGCGCGTTGGCGCGAATGGGCAGCGCGTCGCCATCCTCGGCAAGGCCCGACGCCAGCGTCACGAAGCGGCCCGAGCGTTCGTCCTTCGGAAACGGCTTGGCGCCCCAGCTCGGCGAACCGCCGGGCGCATCGGGCTCGATCCAGATCTGAAAGATCCGGGTGGTCTCCGCTTCCAGATTATACTCCGCGTGGCGTACCCCGGTGCCCGCCGACATCACCTGGACATCTCCCGCCCCAGTGCGGCCCTGGTTGCCCATCGAATCCTGATGGGTGATCGCGCCCGAGCGGACATAGGTGATGATTTCCATGTCGCGATGGGGGTGGGGCGGAAAGCCGCTGTTGGCGGCGATTTCGTCATCGTTCCACACCCGGATCGCGCCCCAGCCCATGCGGGCGGGGTCATAATAGCTGGCGAACGAGAAGTGATGCCGTGCATTCAGCCAGCCATGGTCGGCATGGCCGAGGGTTTCAAAGGGTCTCTGGTCAATCATGGCGATTTCTCCATTGCGTGGTGCCTAGTTAGGGACCAGGATCGCGACGTAAATGGAAACGATCGAAACGCATCGTTTCAGGAGATGATGATGGCGCTGCCCGATTTCGAATCCTGGGCCATGTTCGCCAAGGTGGTGGAGCACCGTTCGTTCAGCGGCGCCGCGCAGGCACTGGGCGTTTCCAAGGCGACGATCTCCAAGGCGGTGTCGCGGCTGGAGACGCGGCTGGGCACGACGCTGTTCCACCGCACCTCGCGCAAGCTGACGCTGACCGACAATGGCCGCGATCTCGCCGAACGCGCGGCGCAGATCCTGGCGATGGGGGAGGCCGCCGAGGAAGCCGCCCGCGAATCCGCGACTGCGCCGAGCGGGCTGGTGCGGGTCGCCGCGCCCATGACCTTCGGCCTTCGCTATGTTGCGCCCGCGGTCGCCGACTTCCTTGTCGCCCATCCGGGAATCTCGATCGACCTCAGCCTGTCGGATGCGCGCATCGACATTGTCGAAGCGGGATTCGACATCGCGCTGCGCATCGCCGACCTGCCCGACAGCTCGCTGCGCGCACGCCGCCTCGCGCCGGTGACCACGCATATCGTCGCTTCCCCCGACTATCTCGACCGCAACGGGCGTCCCGCGCATCCCGCCGAGCTCGCCCGCCATGCCTGTATCGCCTATACCAACATCGCCAATCCCAGCGTCTGGCACTTCCGCCGCGGCACCGAGGAAGCCGCGGTGCGCCCGGCCGGACCGCTGCGCGCGGACAGTGGCGACGCGATGCTGCCGGCGCTGCGGGCGGGGCTCGGCATCGCGCGCCTGCCCGACTTCATCGTCGACGACGACCTGCGCCGCGGCACGCTCGAATCGATCCTGCCCGACTGGGCGGGCAGCGGCATCGCGCTCCATCTGCTCACGCCCCCCGGCACCCTGCGCCCGGCGCGGGTCGAACTGCTGATCGCCTTTTTCGCGCAGCGGTTCCGCCAGCTCTGCCTGAGCGCCAACACCGCATCGCCGATGCTGACGGATTCGTAACGACTCGTGGTTTCCAGCCAATTAGGACCAAATTAACCTTTTGCCTTCAAATCGGGTTAGGTTAATGCATGACCTTAATGCGTGGTCGGGGCCGTCGAACGGCGCCGGGCTCGTTTCACGGGGCAAGGGGACAACCATGCGTGTGTTGTTGATCGAGGACGAGCCGACCACCGCCAAGGCCATCGAGCTGATGCTCACCACCGAGGGCCTGAACGTCTATACGACCGATCTGGGCGAAGAGGGTTTGGACCTCGGCAAGCTCTATGATTACGACATTATCCTGCTCGACCTGAACCTGCCCGACATGCACGGCTATGACGTGCTAAAGAAGCTGCGGGTGGCGCGGGTGCAGACGCCGGTGCTGATCCTGTCGGGCATCAACGAAATGGATTCCAAGGTGCGATCGTTCGGCTTCGGCGCGGACGATTATGTCACCAAGCCGTTCCACCGCGAGGAACTCGTCGCCCGCATCCACGCGGTCGTCCGCCGGTCCAAGGGCCATTCGCAGTCGGTGATCCGCACCGGCAAGCTCGCGGTCAACCTGGACGCCAAGACGGTCGAAGTCGACGGCGCGCGCGTCCACCTGACCGGCAAGGAATATGCGATGCTCGAGCTGCTTTCGCTGCGCAAGGGCACCACGCTGACCAAGGAAATGTTCCTCAACCACCTGTATGGCGGGATGGACGAACCCGAGCTCAAGATCATCGACGTCTTCATCTGCAAGCTGCGCAAGAAGCTGAGCATGGCGACCGACGGCGAGAATTACATCGAGACGGTGTGGGGCCGCGGCTATGTGCTGCGCGACACCGACGAAGGCGTGGCCACCGACACCAAGGTCGCCTGAACCCGAAAATTTATCGGCCCTGTCGGGCCAGCGTGCGGGGCGCGGTTTCGGGGGGAACCGCGCCCCGGTTCGTCTGCGGCGCGGACCGGCCGCGGGCTGGCGCGCAATATTGTTGCGAAGTTGCGGGCTGTGCGAGGTTGTACGCCCATCCGTGCATCGGCCGGCGGGCGTGGATGCGACGGGGAAGCAATCGGGCATCGCGGCAGCCTAGGGCGACCGGCGGTGCAGGACAGCGCCGGCGGGCGGTGCGCGGTGTGGCTGCCGGTGCATCCGGATGCCGCGCGCGAGGTTGCAGGCGGGTGCGCGCCTGCCAGCGGTGCTGCCGGGCGCCGGATCAAGGCGGGCGTGCGGGTCAGGCGGGTGCGTGCCTGGGGCCCCGCATTATGGATCGCGCCGACCGATGTTGAGCCGCCGCGCCACGGTCGGGTCGAGCACGGCCATCACGAAATAGGCGGCGAGCTGCTTGACGCGCTCCAGCCACGATCCGCGTGCGGCCAGCCAGTCGGGTGTGATCGGCTCGGACATCGCGACTTCGCCGTCGACATAGGCGCGGACATGCGCCGCGAAGACGGGATCCTCGATCCGCAGCATCAGCTCGAGGTTGAGGAAGAGGCTGCGGATATCGAAATTGGCCGAGCCGATATGCACGACATCGTCGATCAGCAGCAGCTTGGTATGCAGTTTGGTCGGCAGATATTCGTGAATGGCGACGCCGCGGCGCACCAGCCCGCGATAGGTGAAGCGCGATGCCCAGATCGCCGGATAATTGTCGGTGACCGACGGCAGGACGATGCGCACGCGCGATCCGCGTGCCGCCGCGCGGCCCAGGCGGCGCAACATCGACGGGCTTGGCGCGAAATAGGCGGCGATCAAGTCGATGCGCCGCGCGTGGGTCAGTTCGCGGCGGACGACGCGCGCCCAGGGCGACAGGCGTCGCGTCGGCCCGCCCATCAGCCAGCGGGTGACGCCTTCGGGTTCGCTCCACGCGCGCAGCAGCCGGGTCAGCGCGCGCACGGGTGCGCGGGGACGCCGCGCCCAGCGTTGCAGCGCATCGAAATAGCCCGCCAGCCGCGCCGCCGCGTCGCCTTCGACCCACAGGCCCAGGTCGCGCCAGTTGAGGCCGGCCGCGGCGCCGAAATAATCCTCCCCGATGTTGAACCCGCCGATGATCGCGCGGCTGCGATCGGCGAGCGCGAGCTTCTGGTGATTGCGCAGCAGATAGCGGCGACCGAATTTGGGCAGGAAGCGGGTCAGGTCGACCCCGGCCTGTTCGAGCGGCGCAAAGAAGCCCGCGCGGTCGGCCGCCGCGCTGCCCAGCCCGTCGATGATCAGCGCGACCGCGACGCCGCGCCGGGCGGCGGCGGCAATCGCATCGCGGATGCGCGTCGCCACCGGATCGTCCTCAAAGATGTAATAGAGCAGGTCGAGCGAGGTCTGTGCCCCGTCGATCAGCCCCAGCAGCGCCGCCAGCCGCGCCTCGCCGGTTTCGAGCAGGCGCAGCCGGTTGCCCGCGACCGTGAAGACAGGATCGGGGCGCGCGGTGTCGTCCATGGCGATGCTGTGGGGTCGATCGGCCGGCGACGCAAGCGGAGGGTAGCGGGCGGCGCGCGGGGCATGACGTTGACATTGAGCGCCCGTCGATCTACCTGCTCGCCTTTCCCGAATTCCGTAAGCGAAGGAAGCGTGGCATGGCGCGCGTGACAGTCGAAGATTGCGTCGACAAGGTTCCCAACCGGTTCGATCTCGTCCTGCTGGCGGCGCAGCGCGCCCGGCAGATTTCGGGCGGTGCGGAGCTGACGATCGACCGCGATCGCGACAAGAACCCGGTGGTGGCGCTGCGCGAGATTGCCGAGGAAACGATCCGTCCCGACCATCTCGAGGAAGCGGTCGTCTCCAGCCTGCAGCGCGTCCAGGTCGATGACGAGGAAGCGCCCGACGATGTCGGCTCGCTCGCCGCGTCGGCGGAGGCGCTGCGCCTCACCGCGGCCGCGCCGCCGCGCAACCAGAATTTGGGTGGCGACTACGACGGTTGAGTCGCTGATTTAGGACGTCGCCCCGGCGCAGGGGCTCCCGCAAACCATTACTTTGCGGTGAACCGCGCAGGCCGGGACCGCTATCCACTGTAGCGCAACATTTGCCAGCGGCCCCGGCCTGCGCCGGGGCGACGCGTCTTGGCCATGCGCGCGGTGAGCCGTCACCCGACCTCGTGCCGGGGTGACGACAGCGGGGCGGTGGTGCGCGGGTGACGCTTTCTTCGGACGCACGCTTTGTGCGGGCAGCCCCTCGGCCGGGGCGATGCTAGCTGTCGCTTGCGGTCGACCGGCCCTTGAAGCCCTGGGCGATCACATACCATTCGGATGAATCCTTGCGGCTCGCCGGTGGCTTGGCGTGCTTGACGGTCGCGAAATTGCGCTTCAGCCCGGCGACGAGCGTGTTGTCCGCCCCGCCCGCCAGCACCTTGGCGACGAACGCGCCGCCGGGGCGCAGGACGTCGCAGGCGAAATCCGAACCCGCCTCGACCAGCGCCATGGTGCGCAGATGGTCGGTCTGGGGGTGGCCGACGGTGTTCGCCGCCATGTCGGACAGCACGATGTCGGCGGAGCCGCCCAGCGCCTCGACCAGCAGCTCGATCGCACGATCGGACAGGAAATCCATCTGCAGGATCGTCACGCCGTCGATCGGGTCGACGGGCAACAGGTCGATGCCGACGATCGCCGCCTGGGGTACCTGTTTGCGCACCACCTGTGCCCAGCCGCCCGGCGCGATGCCCAGGTCGACGACGCGACGCACGCCCTTCAGCAAGCCGAAGCGTTCGTCGAGCTCGATCAGCTTGTAGGCGGCGCGGCTGCGATAGCCCTCCGCCTTGGCGCGGCGGACATAGGGGTCGTTCAATTGGCGTTCCAGCCATCGCGTCGACTGGGCGCTGCGCCCGCGCGCGGTGCGCACCCGCTGATGGCCGGGGCGGCCGATGTTGCGGCTCACGCGGTGCCGCCCTGCATCAACCGGCGCAAAATGCCTTCGCGGATGCCGCGATCGGCGACGCCCAGCCGTTCGGCCGGCCACAGATCGAGGATCGATTCGAGGATGGCGCAGCCCGCGACGACCAGGTCGGCGCGCTCCTGGCCGATGCACGGGATGGCGGCGCGATCGTTGAGGTCGAGGCCGGCCAGCCGCGTGCTGATCGCGCGCATGGCATCGGCGCTCACGGTCAGCCCGTCGACCTGGGCGCGGTCATAGCTGGCGAGCGCCAGGTGGACGCTGGCCAGCGTCGTCACCGTGCCGCTGGTGCCGAGCATGCGCAGCGGCGGCCCGTCGGCGATCCCGCGCGCGTCGAGCCGCGCCGCAAAGGGCGCGAAGGCCGCGCTCGCCACTTCGCGCATCCGGCGATAGGCGGCCGCGCGGGCGGCGCCATCGGTGCCGTCGCCGCCACCATGCGCCTCCGTCAGCGACACGACGCCCCATGGCGCGCTGTGCCAGTCGAGCACGCGGAAGCGGTCGGCATGGCCGTCGATCAGCACCAGTTCGGTCGACCCGCCGCCGATGTCGAACACCAGCGCCGGGCCGTCGCCGGCTTCGAGCAGATTGTGGCAGCCCAGGACCGCAAGCCGCGCTTCTTCCTCCGCGCTGATGATGTCGAGCCGGATGCCGGTTTCCTCCTGCACCCGCGCGATGAAGGCCGCGCCATTGGCGGCGCGCCGGCATGCCTCGGTCGCGACCGAGCGGGCGAGCGTGACCTGGCGGCGGCGCAGCTTGTCGGCACAGATGCGCAAGGCCGCGATCGTCCGCTCGATCGCCGCATCGCTGAGCCGGCCGCTCGACGCCAGCCCCTCGCCCAGCCGGACGATGCGCGAAAAGGCGTCGACGACCGCGAAGCCCTCGCGCTGCGGCCGCGCGATCAGCAGCCGGCAATTGTTGGTGCCCAGATCCAGCGCGGCGTAGAGGCCGGGATGATGCCGCGGGGCGCGGGGTTCGGGCGGACGTGGTTCGGCGGTGCGTGGCCGCTGCTGGCCCCCGGGGTTACGGGGGCCCGGTCGCCGCGATGGCGGCAGATGGGCGGGACTTTCCCCCATTGCATACTCACTTCGGTTCTTCCGTCACAGCGAAGTCGCTGCTCGGCGCTTGGGACAAAGGCTATCGCAATGTCGACGCGCGGGCAAGCGGCGCCGCCACGGCCACATCGCCGCCCCCTTGACCCCTCCCGACGCGCGCTTTAGAGCCGCCCGCGATTGCCCCGTCGTCTAAAGGTAAGACCACGGACTCTGACTCCGTTAATTGAGGTTCGAATCCTCACGGGGCATCCAGCCACCTTTGCCAGCCGTCATTCAACGCCGGGCACCGAGAAAGGCCTGTATGCCTCGCGGCCACGCGCCGTGCGGGATCAGAAGATACCGCCGCCGAGGATCAGGCGCAGCGTGCCGATCACCAGCACGACGAGGTTGAGGTTGCGCCCGGAATTCGAGCTCGACAGCGCGCCGATACCCGCGCCGACCACCGCGAAGGGCAGGATTAGCCAGTTGGCCCAGCCGAGCAGCGGGAAGAACGCGACCGCGACCAAGGCGAGCGCGACGATGCCGATGAGAATCGAGATCAGGTTCAGCATGGCGGTTCCTCCGTACGGCCGACCCTTAGGGCTTGGCTGCGGGCGTTAACAGAAATTTTATCAATTAACTGTCTTTGCACAGACTTTCTTAACCTTCGCGACTCAAGGCTCGTGCGATGATGCAGGAGCTGTTTGGATGACGCATTCCCTTTTGCGCGCGACGGGCGCGGCGCTGCTCGTACTGGGGCTGGCCGCGTGCCAGTCCGAACCGGACAATGCGCTGGTCGCGCTCGACGATGCCCTGCTGGAAGGGGACAACCGCACCGCGGCGCCAGCCGCCGCCAATGCGACCGATACGGGAATCGTCGTCGACCCGCGCGTGGCCGGCGCGGCGACCGGCAATGCGCCGGCGGCGACGCCCGGCGCACTCGCGAAGGGACGAAAGAACGCCGCCGCCTGCGCGACCGAAGTCGACTATTCGCCGCAATGGGCCGAAAAGCTGCCCCGCGACCTGCCGATGACGCCCGATGCGCGGCTGATCGAGGCGGCGGGCAATGCCACGGGCGATTGCGCGCTGCGCGTCGTCAATTTCACGACCGCGCTGCCGGTGGAGAAGGCGATCGACTGGTATCAGGCGCGCGCGACCAAGGCGGGTTACAGTGCCGAGCGTCAGCGCGACGGCGCGCAGCACGTGCTGGGCGGCGTGCGCGAGCGCGACGGCGCGGCCTATGTCGTGTTTCTGAGCGCGCGGCGCGAAGGCGGCACCGAAATCGACCTGGTCGCCAATCGCGGGGTGTGAGCGCGTCGCGTCGCCGTCGCGGCGCGCGGCCATTTCCCTGAAGGCCGATCCGCGCTACGGCAACGCCAGATGCCTAATCTCGTTCTTGTAATGATCGGCGGCGCGATCGGGTCGGCCGCACGCTACCTGGTCGGCCGCGCCGCGCTCGCTTCGTTCGGGCCCGCGCTTCCGTGGGGGACGCTGATTGTCAATCTGGGCGGCGGGCTGGCGATGGGCGCGGTGGCGGCATGGCTGGCGCGCGGGCCGGCGACCGCGGGCGAGCCGGCACGGCTGCTGATCGCGGTCGGCGTGCTGGGCGGCTTCACCACCTTCTCGGCCTTTTCGCTCGACGTCGTGACCCTGATCGAGCGCGGCGCATGGGGACCGGCGATCGGCTATGCGCTGGTGTCGGTGGTGGGATCGGTGCTGGCGCTGTTCGCGGGCCTGTCGATCGTCAGGGGGCTGGCATGAGCGAGGGCGCGCGCGAGGTCCGCCAGTTCACCGTCGCCGCCGATGACGACGGCATCCGGCTCGACCGCTGGTTCAAGCGGCACCTGCCCGAAGCGAGCTTCAACACCGTGTCGCGCTGGGCGCGCACCGGCCAGTTGCGCGTCGACGGCGCGCGCGCGACGCCGGGCGACCGGCTGGCCGCGGGCCAGGTGCTGCGCGTGCCGCCCGCCGAGCCCGAAAAGCCCGACACCGCGGCGCGGGCCAAGCCGGCGCGCAAGCCGCTATCGGCCGAGGAGGTCGAGCTGGCGCAGGCGATGGTCATCCATCGCGACGCGCAGGCGATCGTGCTCAACAAGCCGCCGGGCCTCGCGACGCAGGGGGGCACCAAGACGACGTCGCATGTCGACGGGCTGCTCGACGCGCTGACCTTCGAGCTCGAGGCGCGGCCCAAGCTCGTCCACCGGCTGGACAAGGACACGTCGGGCGCGCTGCTGCTGGCGCGCACCGCGCGGGCGGCGGCGTTCTTCTCCAAGCATTTTTCGGGGCGCAGCGCGCGCAAGGTCTATTGGGCGCTGGTCGTCGGCGTGCCGCAGATCGAGGACGGCTATATCGACCTGCCGATCGCCAAGCAGCCGGGGACGGGCGGCGAGAAGATGCATGTCGACGAGGCGGAGGGGCAGGCGGCGCGCACCCGCTATCGCGTGATCGAACGCGCGGGCAACCGTGCCGCCTGGGTCGAGCTGCAGCCGCTGACCGGGCGCACCCACCAGTTGCGCGTGCACATGGCGGCGATCGGCCACCCGATCGTCGGCGACGGCAAATATGGCGGGCCGGAGGCGTTCCTGAGCGGGCGGATCAGCCGCAAGATGCACCTGCACGCACGCCGCATCCGCATCGACCATCCCGATGGTGGGCGGATCGACGTCACCGCCGGCTTGCCCGATCACATCGCCGAATCGATGGCGACGCTGGGCTTCGACGTGGCGCAGGGCGATGCGATGATGATCGACGACGCGCCCCCGCCGCCGAGCCGGGCGCAGCTGAAGGCCAAGGCGAAGGCGCATGCCAAGACGGTGCGCAAGGAACGGCGCGGCGAACGGCGCAGCCGGGGGAGCGGCGGATGACTCGACTGGTGGTCTTCGACTGCGACGGTACGCTGGTCGATGGCCAGGCGAACATCTGCATCGCGATGGAGCGGGCATATGACGGCGACGGCCTGACCCCGCCCGATCGCCACGCCATTCGTCGCATCGTCGGGCTGAGCGTGCAGGATGCCGTCGCGGTGCTGTCCCCCGCGCTCGACGCCGCCGCGCACCTGCGGCTCGCAGAGGCGTTCAAGGCCCATTTTCAGGCGCTGCGCACCTCCGCGCTGTTCCAGGCGGAACCGCTGTACGAGGGGATTCGCGAGCTGCTCGCCGGGCTGGCGTCGGCGGGCTGGGTGCTGGGGGTCGCGACGGGCAAGTCGGATCGCGGCCTGCGCCTCGTGCTCGAACATCACGGGCTCGCCGACCATTTCGTCACGCTGCAGACCGCCGACCGGCACCCGTCGAAGCCGCACCCCGCGATGATCCATGCCGCCATTGCCCAGGCGGACGCGACGCCCGAGACGACGATCATGATCGGCGACACCAGTTACGACATGGCGATGGCGGTCGCGGCGGGCGTGCATCCGGTCGGGGTCGACTGGGGCTATCACGACCGCGACGAGCTGGTCGCGGCCGGCGCGCGCTTTGTCGCCGATCACGCCCGCGACCTCACCCGTTATCTGGAGCACGCATGAGCAGCGACGACGAGGAACGGGCCCGCAACCGATACTTCACGCTGGTCGGCGTGCACCTGGCGGCGACGGCGGGCGCGGTGTTCGGGCTGGTCATCGTCGGCCGTGCCGCCGCGTTCGAGACGCGGTTGCTGGGCGCGGCGATCCTGCTCGCGGCGGTCTATGTCATGGCGGTCGTCCCGCGCAGCCTGGCGCGGCGGTGGCGCACGCCGCCGGGCGCATGAAGCGCTTCTGGCGATCGGTCACGGTCGCGGATGCCGGGGCGGGCTGGCAGGTGCGGCTCGACGACCGCACGGTCAACACGCCGGGGCGCGTGCCGCTGGCGCTGCCGACCGAACGACTGGCCGATGCGGTCGCGCGCGAATGGGACGCGGTCGGCGATCGGATCGATCCGGCCGCCATGCGGCTTACCGGCCTCGCCAACGCGGCGATCGACCGGATCGCGCCCTATCCCGACGGGTTCGCGGCGGGCATCGCGGCCTATGCGGCGAGCGACCTGCTCTGCTATCGCGCCGATGCGCCGCCGCCGCTGGTCGCGCGCCAGCAGGCGGTGTGGGACCCGCTGCTCGACTGGGCGCGCCGGCGTTACGACGTGCATTTCGTCGTCACCACCGGCGTGATGCATGTCGATCAGCCGGCCGCGACCCTGGTGCGGTTGAGCGATGCGGTTGCGGCGCGGCCGGCATTCGTGCTGGCGCCGCTGTCGTCGCTGGTGCGGCTGAGCGGATCGCTGGTGATCGGGCTGGCGCTCGCCGAGGGCGCGGTGGAGGCGGCGACCGGCTGGGCCGCGGCGCAGGTCGACGAGGACTGGCAGACTGAGCAATGGGGCGAAGACAGCCTGGCCGCCGAGGCGCGGGCGGGGCGGCGGATGGATTTTGATGCGGCGGTGCGGTTCCTGGCGCTGCTCGACGATCGGGGATGAGGCGCATTCGCCCTTCACCCCGACACGAGGCCGGGGTGAGGGCGATCTGGGTCAGTGCCAAAGCAAGGATGATTGCACCGCGGCCGGAGACCCATGTCTCACGACTTGGGCCGGTTACTTCATCAATTCGCGGATGAAGCCGATCAGGCCGGGCTGGCGCGACCGCTTCATGCGTTCGGTGACCAGGATCTGGCGGACCTTTTCAAAGCAGCGATCGACATCGTCGTTGACGAGCACATAGTCATAGCCGTCCCAATGGCTGACCTCGGCCGCGGCACGTGCCATGCGGGCATCGATGACCTCCGCGCTGTCGGTGGCGCGCGCGGTCAGCCGGCGGCGCAGCTCCGCCATCGACGGCGGCAGGATGAAGACGCGAACGACGTCGCCGCCCTTCAGCTGGAACAGCTGCTGCGCGCCCTGCCAGTCGATGTCGAACAGCACGTCCTGCCCGAGCGTGAGCATCGCTTCGACCTGCGCGCGCGGCGTGCCGTAGCGGTGGCCGAAGACATGCGCCCATTCCAGAAAGGCGTGTTCCGCCACCATCTGCTTGAAGCGGTCGGTCTCGATGAAATGATAATCCTGGCCGTCGACTTCGCCCGGCCGTATCGGGCGGGTCGTCGCGGACACCGACATGCCGAGTCCCGGTTCGGCGTCGAGGAGCTTGCGCGCGATCGTCGACTTGCCCGCGCCCGATGGCGAGGACAGGACGAACAGCACGCCGCGGCGATGAAAGCCGTGCGGATCGGGTTCGGGGACGAAAGCCATGCGCGCCCTTGCCGTGTGCAGGGGCCGCTCGTCAAGCTGCCAGCACGATGGGTCGCCCCGGGGCAGGCCGGGGCCTCCATCCACTGTCGCGCAACATTTGCCAGAGGCCCCGGCCTGCGCCGGGGCGACGTGGTGGTTCAGCCGGGGCGACCGCGCGGATCAGCCGCGTCGGCGCGCCTTGTGGCGGTCATACGCCTTTTTCGCGACATAGCCGCCGCCGATCACCATGCCCAGCGGCCCCATGCGGCGCAGCAACCCCGCCGCCGCCCAGCCCAGCGCCGCGCCCTTGACGCCCCCGCTGCCGTCGCGTCGATCGATCTCGCGTCCGACAAGCGCGCCGATCACATGCCTGATCATCCTTCGCCTCCGCCAAACAGCCGGTCGCCGGCCTGTCCGATGCCACGCAGCACCGCCCAGCCGACAAAATAGGTGACCGCGACCGGAATCGCCACCTTGAGGACGTTGGCAGTGACGGCGCCGATGATCGCGCCGTCGGCGACGCCGTCCTCGCCGCTCATCCCGTCGATCGCGCCGCCGATCAGCGCGCCAATGGTGGTTGCACCCAAAACCGGTCTCCTTGAATTGCTGGTCCCGCCGTCAACGCGCCAGCCGTCGGCGGGTTCAATTGCCGACCATCGTCTCGGGGCGCACCACGCGGTCGAAAGTCGCCGCGTCGACCAGGCCGAGCGTCAGCCCCGCCTCTTTGAGCGTCAGGCCATGCGCATGGGCATGCTTGGCGATCTTTGCCGCATTGTCATAGCCGATCTCGGGCGCGAGCGCGGTGACCAGCATCAGCGACCGGTCGCGCAGCTCGGCGATGCGCGCTTCGTTGGCGACGAGGCCGTCGACGCAGTGATCGGCGAAGCTGCGCATCCCGATCGCCAGCAGCTCGATCGAGCGCAGCACCGCCGCGCCGATCATCGGCTTGAACACATTGAGCTCGAGATGCCCCTGCATGCCGCCGACGGTCACCGCCTGATGATTGCCGATCACTTGCGCTGCGACCATCGTCAGCATTTCGCACTGGGTTGGATTGACCTTGCCCGGCATGATCGAGCTGCCGGGTTCGTTGGCGGGCAGGTCGATCTCGCCCAGCCCCGATCGCGGGCCCGAGCCGAGCAGCCGGATGTCGTTGGCGATCTTCGTCAGCGCGACCGCAAGGGTCGCGAGCGTCGATGACAGATGGACGAGCGGGTCGTTGGAGGCGAGTGCCTCGAACTTGTTGTCGGCGGTGCGGAAGGGCAGCCCGGTCAGCGCGGCGATTTCCGCCGCGACGGCGGTGTCGAAGCCCGGCGGCGCGTTGAGCCCCGTGCCGACCGCGGTGCCGCCCTGCGCCAGCGCGGTCATGCCGTGCATCACCGCCGGTTCGATCCGCGCGCGACAGCGATAGATCTGGTGGACATAGCCCGAAAACTCCTGCCCCAGCGTGACCGGGGTCGCATCCTGAAGGTGCGTGCGGCCGATCTTGATGAGGCCCGCCCACGCCTTCGCCTTCACATCGAGTGCGTCGTGCAGCCGGTCGAGTGCGGGCATCAGGTCGCGCGTCGCGGCGATCGCGGCGGCGATGTGGAGGGCGGTGGGAAAGCTGTCGTTCGACGACTGGCTCATGTTGACATGGTCGTTGGGGTGCACGGGTGACTTGCCCCCGCGCCTGCCGGTCAGCGCCTCGTTCGCGCGGCCGGCGATCACCTCGTTGACGTTCATGTTGCTCTGGGTCCCGCTGCCCGTCTGCCAGATGACCAGCGGGAACTGGTCGTCGAGCACCCCGTCCGCGACTTCGACGGCTGCCGCCTCGATCGCGTCGGCGACGGCGGGGCCGAGTCCGTGCGCACGGTTCACGCGTGCCGCCGCCTGCTTGATGCGGGCGAGCGCGTGGATGATGCCGATCGGCATGCGTTCGTGAGCAGGGAAGGGAAAATTGCCGATCGACCGCTGCGTCTGCGCGCCCCAATAGGCGTCGGCCGGAACCTCGATCGATCCGATCGAGTCGCTCTCGGTACGCGTCGCGCTCATGGCATTCTCCCGTGGCTGGCCCGCGCCCAAGCTGGGGTCGCGCGCCGGCTTCGCCAAGGCGCGGGCTTGCGATTGTTTGCCGCGCCGATCGCGTGTTGCCCGCGCGCGGCACGCGGCATAGGACGGCGGTCATGGCGCGCGCGATGCTCACCCTGCTGGTCCTGCTGATCACGGTCGGCTGCGAGCGCCGCCCCGACAATGTGCCGGTGGTGGTCAGCGTCGTCGGCGGGCGCGCCGGCCTGGTCGAACCGTCGCAGCGCGACATGACCGAGCCGCAGCGCGTCCTGGTCGGCGCGACCGCGCAGGGGCTGGTCCGCTTCGACGCCAATGGCCAGGTCGAGCCGGGGCTGGCCGAACGCTGGATCATGATCGACGACGGCACCAGCTACATCTTCCGGCTGGGCGAGGCGGAATGGGCCGACGGCAGCCGCGTGACGGCGGGCGACGTGGTCGCGGTGCTCAATCGCGCGATCGCCGAAGGATCGGCCAACCGGCTCCAGCCCTTCCTCGCCAACATCAACGAAGCGGTCGAAATGACGCCGCAGATCGTCGAGCTGCGCCTGAGGCGGCCGGTGCCCAATTTGTTGCAGCTGCTCGCCCAGCCCGAGCTGGCGATCATCCGCGCGCGCGGGCTGACCGGCAGCGGGCCGTTCCGCGTGGCCGAGCGCGAGGGCGGCAGCCTGGTGCTCAGCCCGGTGTTCGACCCGGTCGCCAATCCCGATGCGGCCGAGCCGCAGCCCGAGGACCTGGTGCGCCTGCGTGGCGAGCGCGCGGCGTTGGCGATCGCCCGCTTCGCCGCGCTCGCCTCCGACCTCGTGCTGGGCGGCAGCTATCTCGACTGGCCGCTGCTCGGCCTGGCCGAGCTGCCGCCGCGCAGCGTGCGCACCGATCCCGCCGCCGGGCTGTTCGGCTTTGCCGTCATCGGTCGCCAGGGTTTCCTGGCGTCCAGCACCGCGCGCGAGGCGGTGGCGATGGCGATCGACCGGCCGCGGCTGCTCGCCCAGTTCCGCCAGGACTGGGCCCCGGCGGAGGCGATCCTGCCCGAGCCGCTCGATTCCGCCGCGCCGCCCGCCGAGCCGAGCTGGCGGTCGCTCAATTACGACATCCGGCTGGCACTGGCGCGCACGCGGGTGAACAACTGGGCGGCCGACCAAGGCGCGCCGGCGATCCGCATCGCGCTGCCCGACGGGCCGGGCGCCAACCTGGTCTGGGGCGCGGTTGCCGCTGACCTGCGCGCGGCGGGGATGCGGCCCCAGCGGGTCGGGATGCGTGCCGCCGCCGACCTGATCCTGATCGACCTGGTTGCGCCGACCGACACCGCGCGCTGGTATCTGACATCGGCGTGCGTGCGCTGTGCCGACGACGCGGCGACGCTGATCGATGCGGCACGCGACGCGACGACGACCGATGCCAAGCGCCAGCGCCTGGCGGAAGCGGACGCGGCGCTGACTGCGGATGCCGCCTTCATCCCGATCGCGCGACCGCTGCGTTGGTCGCTGGTCGCGCCGCGGCTGCGCCAGTGGCAGGGCAATGCGCGCGGGTGGCATCCGTTGAATCGATTGCGCGCCGACCCCAATTAGAAGGTATGGCCAAACCCAACCCCGTCGACCCCGCTACCCTGGACCGCATCGCCGCCGCATTGCAGGTCGGCACCGACCCGGCATCGGTCCGCCGCCGGGTCGAGGCGATCGAGCGCGTGCTCGAACGCGCCTTCACCATCCCGGGCACGCAGCAGCAGTTCGGCCTCGACGCGCTGCTCAGCCTGATGCCCGTCGGCGGCAGCTTCATCGCCGCCGCGATGGGCAGCTATATCCTGTGGGAAGCGCGCAATCTGGGGCTCAGCCGGCTTCAGATGGCGCGGATGGCGGGCAATGTCGGTTTCGACTGGTTGCTGGGCCTGATCCCGGTCGTCGGCGCGGTGCCCGACCTGTTCTTTCGATCCAACAGCCGCAACCTGAAGATCATCCGCCGTCATCTGGACAAGCATCATCCGGCGACGGTCACGATCCAGGGCTAGCGCGCGTTCACTGACGCGCTGAACGGATCAGCGGCTGCGCCAGATGCGCAGCCGTCCGCCCGTTGGCTGGCGTTGGTGCGCGGGACAGGCGCGATAGCGAAAGCGCGTGTCGAGGCAGACCCACAGCTCGTCGAGCCACCCGCCTTTCGCGGTCGTCACCCGCATCATGTCGGCCCGCAGCCCCGGATTGGCGCGCGCGACCGCCGTGGCGAATTGCGCGACGGTCAGGTCGCGCCGCCGCGACAGCGCGTCCATGTCGGGATAGCGCAGCCGTGCGTAGAGCCGCGTCGCCCGCCCGAAATAGGCCGCCGCGCCACCGTCCATGCAGCTCCCATGTTTGGCCCATTCGTGCTGAAGCAGCTGGACCGAAGGGGTCGCGCACAGATTGGCGCGCACGACCGGCTCGCTTAGCAGCGGCACGGCCCGGCAATATTGCGGCCATACCCGGTCGCGACCGTCAGGCCACAGCCCGTGGAGCGTGAAGCCGAAGCGGTTGCCCGCGCCGCACTGGAACCGGTCGTTCCTGTCGCGTGCATTCTCGCGGCAATATTGCGGCGCCCAGCTGAGCGCGAGCGTGTAGCCGCCGATCGGGACGACCCGGCGCGGCGTCCGCGCATCGGGCCCGTCGGGGCGCGGACGCGGCAGATCGGCAGGGATCGCGCAGCGATAGGCCTGGGCCAGTGCGCTCCCCGGCGCAAGGAGCACGCATGCGGCCATCGCCGCGATCGCGGCGCGCCGGATCACGTCCGCGGCTCGACATCCGGCTGCGCGTCGGACGCGAACCAGGTGACAGTGTCGCGGCGGAACAGACACAGCAGCGACGCGACCGCGAATACCCATGAGATGATGTTGACCACGGTCGACGGCCCGAACACGAACATGTCGGACAGCGCGGTATTCAGGAACAGGCCGGCGCTGATGAAATACAGCACCGCCATCACCCAGCGCGCGGTGTTGTTGCCGCGCCGCGCGATCAGCAGCCACAGCAGGAACGACAGGCCGAGATTGATGACGATGCCGATGATCAGCAACGGCGTCGCCAGCGCGGCGATGTTGGGATCGGCGCTGAGCTGTTCGCGCACGGGACCCCAGGCCAGCAGCGTCGCCACGATGCCGAGCAGGACGCTGATCCAGAACAGGCGTTCGAACAGGATGATCGACTTGGGACGGGACACGCGCGACTCCCCATAGCGTGACGGTAACATGAATACTAACTTCACCGCGTTGCGCGGCAAGCCGCAAACCTAATTGAAGTCGAGTCCGATATCGGCGGCCGGCGCGGATTGGGTCAGCCGCCCGACGCTGACATAGGTGACGCCCGTTTCGGCGATCGCGCGGATCGTGTCCAGTCGTACCCCGCCCGATGCCTCGGTCGGCACGCGGCCCGCGACCAGGTCGACGGCGCGGCGCAGCGTCGCCAGGTCCATATTGTCGAGCAGCAGGTGGGTTGCGCCTGCATCGATCGCGGGCGCGATCTGTTCGGTCCGGTCGACCTCGACGATGATGCGTGTGATCCCCGCCGTGACGGCGCGGCGCACCGCCTCGCCCACCGATCCGGCGACGGCGACATGATTGTCCTTGATCATCGCGGCGTCCCACAGGCCCATGCGATGATTGGTCGCGCCGCCCATGCGGGTCGCATATTTCTCCAGCACGCGCAGCCCCGGCAGCGTCTTGCGCGTGTCGAGCAGGGTCGCGCCCGTGCCCGCGATCGCATCGACATAGGCGCGCGCCAGCGTCGCGACGCCCGACAGATGCTGGACGGTGTTGAGCGCGCTGCGTTCGGCGGTCAGCATCGCGCGCGCATTGCCCGACAGGCGCATCAGGTGCGTGCCGGCCGGAACCGCATCGCCGTCGGCGACCAGGCGCGTGATCGCCATGTCGGGCTGGATCGCTCGGAAGAACGCCTCAGCGAGTTCAAGTCCCGCGACGACGATCGCGTCGCGGCTGGACATCACGCCGTCGAAGCGCGCGTCGGCGGGAATGACCGCGGCCGACGTGATGTCGCCGATCGCGCCCAGATCCTCGGCCAGCGTCGCGGCGACGAACGCGTCGCGGTCAAACCCCGCCAGAGTCATCGATGCTTTCATGCTGCGTCCCCAGTCCGCGAACCGCGCCCTGATAGGCAAGTTGCGCCAGATCGCCAGCCTGAAACGGCTTGCGCAGCAAATGGGTGTCGGCATCCATCACCGCGTCCAGCGCGGCGCTGTCCGAAAACCCGCTGACCAGGATGATCGGCAGGTTCGGTGCGGTCTGGCGCACCCGGCGCACCACCTCGGCCCCGTTCATCTCGGGCATCGCGAAGTCGACGACCATCAGCGCCGGGTCGCTGTCGCGCAGCGCGGCCAGCCCCGGTGCGCCGCCGTCAAAGGCTTCGACCCGATAGCCAAGCTGGTCGAGCGTGTCCGCGATCACCTGGCGCACGCCATCATCGTCGTCGATCACCATCACCCGCACATCGTCGTGCGGCGCGCGCGGCGCGGGTGTCTCGCTGGCGAGGTTGAGGCTCGGGACGTCAAGCAGTTCGGTCTCCTGGTCGCGCCGCAGCAGGATGGTGACGGTCGTGCCCTGTCCAGGCCGGGTGTCGATGTGAAGCGCACCGCCCGACTGCTTGGCGACGCCATAGACCATGCTGAGGCCCAGGCCCGTGCCCTTGCCGACCCCTTTGGTCGTGAAGAACGGGTCGAGCGCGCGCCGTGCGACTTCGGGAACCATGCCCGAGCCCTGATCGGTGACGCGGATCGCCACATATTCGCCCGGCTCGACCCCGGGTGCCTCGCCGAATCGGATCCGGGTACGCTGGGTCGAAATGGCCAGCGTGCCGCCGTCGGGCATCGCGTCGCGCGAATTGATCGCGAGATTGAGGATCGCGAGCTCGAGCTGGGTACGATCCGCCAGCACCGTGCTTTCCTGACCCTCCAGCCGGGTTTCCAGCCGGATCGTCGGCGTCAGGCTGCGCTGGATCAGATCATGCATGCCGCCGATCAGCGCGTTCACCTCGACCGGGCGCAGCTCCATCCGCTGGACGCGCGAAAAGGCGAGCAGCTGGTGAGTCAGACGGGCGCCCCGCTCGACCGCACCGATCGCGTTCTGCGTCCAGCGCTTGACCGCGTCGAGCCGGTCCGGCTGCTGGCGGATGAGCTCCAGATTACCGGCGACCGCCTGAAGCAAATTATTGAAGTCATGCGCGATTCCGCCAGTCAGCTGGCCGATCGCGTCGATCTTCTGCGCCTGGACCAGAGCCTCTTCGGCGCGTTCGCGCTCGCCGATCTGTGCCTTGAGCTCGGCAAGCGCCGTGTCGCGCTGCTCGACCATGCTGGCCAGCTCCTGGTTGGCCAATCGCAGCTGCTGGGACGAGGGGATGGCGAGCAGCCGGGGGATGAGCATCCACAACAGGATGGCGGTCGGCACCGATGCCGCCGCGGTCACCAGCTTGATCAGCGCTTCCAGCCCGTAATCGCCGTGCCACAGGTTCCAGATCGCGATCAGATGCGATGTCCCGCAGGCGAGAATGAACATTGCGAACAGCCAGAAGATCGCGCCGAACTGAAGGTCGCGGCGGCGCCGGACGAAGCTGACCAGGGCGACGGGGATCGAGAAATAGGACGCCGCGATCAGACCGTCGGAGATGACATGGGTCCAGACCAGTTCCGGCTGCCACAACAGGCAGTAGCCGTGCGGCGCGAATTCGCCGGCTAACAGTCGGTCGACATAATTCTGCATGGCTTGTCCCCAGCCCCATCAGGCCCAAGCGGCCCCCGGCGCCAGCATCACATGGGTCGGGACAACAAGCTAGAAGCTAATTCAAAACATGAGCTTAACGTAGTCGAAGCCGTCAGTCGCCGCTGATCCTGACCGGCCCCAGGTCACCGAGCCCGACCGTGCCGCTGGCCATGGCCAGCATCCGGTCGAGCGAGGTCTTGGCCTTGAGGCGCAGCTCTTCCTCGATCTCGATCCGCGGCTCGAGGTCGCGCAGCGCGACATAGAGCTTCTCGATCGTGTTGAGCGCCATGTACGGACAGATGTTGCAGTTGCAGTTGCCGTCGGCACCCGGCGCGCCGATGAAGGTCTTTTCCGGCACCGCCTTTTCCATCTGGTGGATGATGTGCGGTTCGGTGGCGACGATCAGCGTGTCGCCGGGCATCGTCTTGGCGTAGTCCAGAATGCCGCTGGTCGATCCGACATAATCGGCGTGATCCAGGATGTGGGCCGGGCATTCCGGGTGCGCGGCGACGGGCGCGCCGGGGTGCTGCGCCTTCAGCTTCAGCAGCTCGGTTTCGCTGAACGCTTCGTGGACGATGCACACCCCCGGCCACAACAGCATGTCGCGCCCCGTCTTGCGCTTCAGGTAGCCGCCGAGATGCTTGTCGGGGCCGAAGATGATCTTCTGCTCCGGCGGGATCTGGCTCAGGATCTTTTCCGCCGATGAACTGGTGACGATCACGTCCGACAGCGCCTTCACCGCGGCCGAGCAGTTGATGTAGGTGAGCGCGATGTGATCGGGATGCTGGGCGCGAAACGCCGCAAACTGTTCGGGCGGGCAACTGTCCTCAAGGCTGCAGCCGGCGTCCATGTCGGGCAGCACCACGATCTTCTGCGGGCTCAGAATCTTGGCGGTTTCCGCCATGAAGCGCACGCCGCAAAATGCAATGACGTCGGCGTCGGTCTCCGCCGCGCGGCGCGACAGTTCCAGGCTGTCGCCGACGAAATCGGCGATGTCCTGCAATTCGGGACGCTGGTAGTAATGCGCCAGGATGACGGCGTTGCGCTCACGCCGCAGTCGGTCGATCTCCGCCAGCAGGTCGAGCCCGCCCAGCGATCCGCCCATGCCGTTGCGTGCGTCCATGTCCCGTACCCCGCATTGCCAGAACGGCCCACATGGCCGCCCGGCGCGCGCTAATCAAGGGCGCGCGGGCGGAGGGGGGGCAAAGGCGAGCGGGGCGGCCGACGCGCCGGGATGCCCGGCGGTGACGGCTGCGAAGATCGCGTCGCCGACCGGGCTGCGCACGATCAGCTCGCCGACCCCCAGCGTGCCGAGCAGCACCGCCACGCTCCACCACCATGCCGGGTGCACCCGTCCCTCGACCCGCCGGTCGCGGATCATGCCCGCGATCGGGAAGACGAGCGCGACCAGCGCCGCGATCTGGAATGCCCAGGGGATCATCAGCGGCATCGGCAGCATGCGCCCGAAGCCCGGCCCCAGGATCATCGTCATCGCCCCCAGGTGCAGCCGCGCGTGCCAGTCGGTACGGCGGCGGTTGACGATCGCGGCTGCGGTGAGCCCGGCAAAGGCGAAGATCGTCATCGGATTGACGATCAGGAAATATTGCGGCTGGAAGAAGAAGGGCGTGAGACCCGCGCGCGTCTTCACGATGATGACGCCAACCCCCGCAATCAGCATCGCGATCACCCATCCCGCGCCGATCCAGCCGAGCGCGCGATGCAGCGCGATCGATCCGCGCGACGCGAGCAGCGTCTGGGTGACGAGCAGCGCGACCCAGCCGAAGAAGATCATGCCATGTGCGTGGGTGAGCATGGGCGCGTCGAAGCTCGAGCGCCCGGCGAGATATTGCGTGGCGAACCCCGCCACCAGCACCAGCGCCATCAGCAGCGCCATCGTGACGAAGAAGCGCGCGTCGCGCGGTACGGCGACCGGTGACGCGGAGAAGGCTGTGGCCATGTTGCATCCCCCCGAATGACTGCGCGCGCCTATAGCGCAATCGCGGGCCGGGCGACAGTCGTCCGCGTGCGCGCTCAGCGCGCCTGGCGGTCGGCCAGCACCTGCTGGATCGATCGCGTCACGTCCCAGCGTTCGTCGTCGCCGGGCACAGGTTCGTCGGGAAAGAACGCCTCGACACGCGCATCGACGCCGGCGGCGCGCAGCGGCAGGGCAAAGCTGCGCTCGACCGCGCGGCGGGTGGCATCGCGCGCCAGCTTCATCGGCACTGGCTCGCCCGCCTGGCGAACCAGTTCCGCTTGGCCGGCGCGACGATTGGCGGCATCGAGCCGCGCCTCCGCATCGGTGATCGCCAGCAGGATGCCGCCGCCGTCATATTCGCGGATCTGGGTCAGGTCGATCTGCGGGCCGACGATGGCCACAGGGGGCAGGCGCACCCGCATCGTCCGCGTCGGCGCGTCCCAGGCGATGTCGTCGGGGCCGAGCTCGGCCATGTCGATCTCGTACCGGACCAGCCCCGGCAGGATCAGCGTGCGTTCGGCGGACAGGCCCAGCCGGGTCTGGCGCGACGTCACCACCGCGACATAGCGCGCGGCAAAGGCCGACAGCCGGTTCTGTTCGCGCAGCCCCTGCAGGCTGGCGCTGGCGATCGTCACCGGATCGGGATCGAGCCGCTGCTCGACGCTTCGCCCGACCAGCCAGACCGCAGCTGCGCCGGCCAGCGCGATCAGGACCAGCAGGCCGGCGGCGCCGACCAGCGCGCGGCTTACGCGACCCCCCGCCATCGATCCTCCTGTCCGACCACCAACCCGCGATTTTCCAGGTCGATCAGGTGGGCGAGCACCGATCGCCCCGCCGCGCCGTGCAGCCGGGGGTCGAGTCCGGCATACATCTGCGCCACCATGTCCGGGATGGCGCGGGGCGCGTCGCGCAACAGGCGCAGGATCTGGCCCTCGCGCTGCTTGCGGTGCCCGATCATGCCGCGCACCAGCCGCTGCGGCCGGTCGATCGCGTCGCCATGCGCGGGGTAATAGATGCGGTCGTCGCGCGTCATCAGCCGCTCCAGGCTGGCCATGTAGGCCGCCATGTCGCCGTCCGGCGGCGAGACGACGCTGGTCGACCACGCCATGACGTGATCGCCGGTGAACAGCGCGCCGCTTTCGATCAGCGCGTAGCAGAGATGGTTGGATGTGTGCCCCGGCGTCGCGACCGCGCGCAGCGTCCAGCCGTCGCCCGCCACCTCCTCGCCATCCGCCAGGACGCGATCCGGCGCATAGGCCGGGTCGAACGCGGCGTCGGCGCGCGGCCCGGCATCGTCGAGCGACAGCGGTGCGCAGCCGACGATGGCGGCCCCGGTCCGCGCGCGCAGCGGGGCGGCGGCGGGGCTGTGGTCGCGGTGGGTGTGGGTGCACAGGATGGCCGCGATCCGGCGCGAACCCGCCGCCGCCACGATCGCGTCGACGTGCGCGGCGTCGTCAGGACCCGGATCGATCACCGCGACGTCGGCGGCACCGGTCGCGCCGACGACATAGGTCTGGGTACCCCAATAGGTGTAGGGTGACGGATTGGGCGCCAGCACGCGCGCGACCAGCGGCTCGACCTGCACCGCGATGCCAAAGGGGGGCTCGCTCATATCAATGGAGATGGCCGTTCGGCCGGCGGCTGGCAAGGGCGCGCCGCGCGCCGCGCGCGCGAAAAAGGACGGGGCCGGCTCCGCGCACGAAGGAAGATGGAGCCGGCCCCGGTTGCGACGACAGCGGGCCATGGGGTGCCCCGCCGCCGCGCTGTCCCCTCCCCAGGGGAGGCGGAAAGCGTGTCGATCAGTCCTCGTCGCCGTCGATCTTCTCGACCTGAAGCTCCTTCAGTGCCTGATCGATGCCGGCCAGCGCCTCGCGCCGCTGTTCCTCGCTGAGCTCGGACTGATGTTCGATGGTGTTGCGCGCATGCTTCAGGCCCCACATCGCGCTCTGGATGCCCATGCGCGCCGAATTAAGCGCGAAGACGCGGGTGCGCTCGGCCTTGCCGGCGGCATCCTTCGCCATCCACTCGATCCGATCCTTGCAGATGATCGTCGCGGGCTTCTTGGCGCCGCCCTCACCGGTTTGCAGGTGGATGACCGGGGCCTTGCCCTTGCCGCAATCGCGTTCGACGATCTCGGGCAGGTTCCGTTCCACTTCCCGGGCGAGCCGTTCGGCATCGACGGCCTTCAGCGCCGCCGAGTCCGCCAGCTTGCGCAGTTCGGCGATGTCCTTCCCGTCCATGGTCATGAACGTCGTATGCTCCTCGCCCTCGGGCGTGCGGACCACGACGAAGCGGCGCTCGATCTTCTTGATCTTCTCCGGGGCTTCCGGGGCCTCGGGCGCTTCGGGTGCCTCGGTTGCTTCGGGCGCGGCCGCCGGGGCGGGCGGAGCCGGCGGGGCGGACTGCAGCGCGACCGCCGACAGCCGCGTCAGATCGGCGCCGATCGTGGCGCTCACCCGCTCGCGGACCCGCTCGGCCGCGGCGGTGCCGGACGCGGTGACGAACAGCCCGGCCATCGCCAGCGTCGTCAGGCTGAGCGTGCCGCCCACCAGCTGGCCGCGAGTCATCTTCCTGTGCTTTGTCAGCATCTTCAGTCTCCCTTTGATGTCGTTTATGGTATGGAGGTGGCAGGCAGCCGACACCGCGCCGCCATGCGCTGATTTGACGATCGCGCGGCCATAGGCGTGGCGCAGGTCGGGCGCGCGGCCGGCCAGGACATAGGCGTCGCAGGCCATTTCCTGATCGGCGCGGAACGCCTTGAACGCGCGCCAGGCCAGCGGATTGAACCAGTGGAGCGCGAGCATCGCCAGCGCCACCCAGTTGGCGACGAGGTCGCCGCGCTGGTGGTGGGTCAGCTCGTGCGCCAGCGCCAGGTTGCGCTCGACCGGATCGTAACGCTCGGCGAAGTCGCGCGGAAAGGCGACATATTTGCGCCAGATGCCGAAGGCGAGCGGGCCGCTGGTCGCCGCGGTCTCGATCACCGTCACCCGTCCGTCGGCGACCAGGCGCTTGCGCCGCGCCTGGGCATGGACCCGCGCGCAGAAGCGGCTGTGCGAGACGAGATGATAGGCGAGAAACGCGACTGCGCCGACCAGCCAGAGCGCACCGACCAGGACTGCGATGCTCGGCCCGTGCGGCGTGGCGACGGGGGGCAGCACCGCGATCTCGACTGGGCCGTGGGCCATCACGATCTTCGCGTCCAAGATCGACTGGCGGGCGAGCTCCAGCGACAGATGCGCGGGATTGAGCACGCCGACCGCGACGCCGCCGTCGCTCATGCCGCTGACCGCCGGCGCGATCAGCTGGCTGAGCCGCCAGTCGCCGGGCAGGGGCGGCAGGAACAGCCGCAGCACCGGCAGCGCCCACAGCGCATAGGCGACCGAAGGGCCGAAGGCGCGGCGCACCGGATCGCGCAGCACGAGGACGAGCAGCATCAGCAGGCTGGAGGCGATCAGCGCCTCGACGATCCACGCGATCATTGTTTCAGCTCCTTCAGCAGGGCCTCGATCTCGGCAATGTCCTGGTCGGTCAGCGCGTCGCGCTCGGCGAGGTGCGCGACCAGCGGGGTCAGCCGGCCGCCGAACAGCCGGTCAATGAAGCGGCGCGATTCGCCCTCGACATAATCCTCCCGCGCAACCAGCGGGCGATAGAGGTAGCGGCGACCGTCGGCCTCATGCGCGATCACGCCCTTGGACAACAGCCGGCCGAGCAGCGTCTTCACCGTGTTGGCGGTCCAGTCGCGCGCAGGCGCGACGCGGTCGACGACATCCTGGGCGGTGAGCGGACTTTCGTCCCACAACACCTCCATCACGCTATGTTCGGCGTCGCTGATCCGTTCCTGCGTCATCTGTTCGTTTCACCCCATCCGGCCAATCGACTCGCGGCCTGTCGACCACAGCCGTAATCGTATTGATTACATCTGTAGTCAACCGGCTGAACCGCGAATGAACGAAACGGTCGGGAAATGACCGGATGGCGACTGACGGCGGGGCCGGGGATCAGTCGCGGCGGTTCGGGAGGCGCTGTCGGTGGGTTTTACAGCCGGGGCACGGCCGGGAGGGGCGTTAACGATCGCAAACCGCATCTGGCCGTCATTCGTGCCAATTGGCACGGATGGTGCGGGACAGGGGGACAGCCGAGCGCAAGGACGGCTTCAATCCGGCGGGCCGATGCCCCCCCGATCTCCGTATCGGCCCGCCATCCCGCTTCATTCGACGATCAAGCGCCCGCCGGAGCAGGCGGGTACGTTCAGCCCTGCGCCTTCGCGCCGAGCAGCTCGGCGAGCTCGCCCGATTCGTACATTTCCATCATGATGTCGGAGCCGCCGACGAACTCGCCCTTCACATAGAGCTGGGGGATGGTCGGCCAGTCGGAATATTCCTTGATCCCCTGGCGGATGCCCTGATCCTGGAGCACGTCGACGCTTTCAAACGGCGTGTCGAGATGCTGGAGGATGGCGACCGCGCGGCTGGAAAAGCCGCACTGGGGAAATAGCGGGCTGCCCTTCATGAACAGCACTACGTCATTGGTCTTCACGATCCCGTCGATCCGGGCCTGTGCGTCGTCGGTCATGTCACTTCACTCCTGTACCGGCGCGGCGGTGGTCAGTTGCAGCGCGTGCAGCACGCCGCCCATCCGCCCGCCCAGCGCCGCATAGACGGCCTGGTGCTGCTTGATCCGGGGCAGCCCCCGAAAGGTTTCGCTGACGACGCGCGCGGCATAATGATCGCCGTCGCCGGCAAGGTCGGTGATCTCGACCCGAGCATCGGGAATGCCCGCGACGATCAGCGCCTCGATCTCTGCGGCCGCCATCGGCATGGCTATTTGGCTTCCATCAGCTGGCGGCGGGCTTCGACCTCCATGTCGGCCAGTGCCGCGCGCACCGTCGCATCGTCGATCGCGACGCCGGCGGCGGTCAGGTCGGCGATCAGCTTGCGCACCACATCCTCGTCGCCGGCTTCCTCGAAATCGGCCTGGACGACCGCGGTCGCATAGGCTTCGGCTTCCTCGCGCGTCAGCTTCATCTGCTGCGCGGCCCATTGCCCGACCAGGCGGTTGCGCCGCGCGTGCACGCGGAACAGCATCTCCTCGTCGCGGGCGAATTTCGCCTCGAAAGCCCGTTCGCGGTCGTCAAAAGTGGTCATCGGTCAGCAGCGCCCCATGATGGATGTTCCGCCCCGGAAATAGGCACCGTGCCGGAGAAGCGCAACGGCGCGTGGGTGGTTAGAGGGTGACCCGCGCTTTTCGTCACCCCGGGCCTGACCCGGGGTCCCGCTGTTTCTCGCGCCGGATCAGGCAGCGGGACCCCGGCGCAAGGCCGGGGTGACGGTAAAATCATTGAAATGGCGAGGACTTTAGACCACGCCTCAGCCGCCGACGCGGACCACCAGCTTGCCGATCGCGTCGCGCGACGCCATTTTCGCGATTGCCCGGCCGCCCTCGGCGAAGTCGAATACCTCGGTCACGCGCGGACTGATCCGCCCTTCCGCCCACAGGCGGAACAGATGGTCGACATGCGCCTGGTTGGCGGCGGGATCGCGCGCGGCGAACGCGCCCCAGAACACGCCGCAGACATCGCAGCTCTTGAGCAGCGTCAGGTTGAGCGGCAGTCGCGGGATGCCGGCGGGGAAGCCGATGACCAGATAGCGTCCCTCCCACGCGATCGAACGCAGCGCGGGTTCGGCATAGTCGCCGCCGACCGGGTCATAGATGACGTTCGCGCCGCCGGGACCGGTCGCGGCCTTGAACTGATCGGCAAGCGCCTTTGACTGGTCCTTGTCAAACGGCGCGCGGGCATAGACGATGACCTCGTCCGCGCCGGCCGCACGCGCGGCCTCGGCCTTGGCCTCGCTCGACACCGCCGCGACGACGCGTGCGCCGAATGCCTTGCCCAGCTCCACCGCCGCCAGCCCGACACCGCCCGCTGCGCCGAGCACCAGCAACGTGTCGCCTGCCTTCAGATGCCCGCGGTCGAGCAAGGCGTGGATGGTGGTCGCATAGGTGAGGAGCAGCGCCGCGCCGTCCTCGAAACCGCGATCATCGGGCAGGCGATAGAGGCGGCTTGCGTCGATCGCCATGCGCTCGACCAGCCCGCCATGGCCGACGGTTGAGATCACCCGGTCGCCGACCGCCCAGCCGGTCACGCCCTCGCCGACTAACGAGACGACGCCCGCAATCTCGCTGCCCGGTGCAAAGGGGCGGGGCGGCTTGAACTGGTATTTGTCCTCGATGATCAGGACGTCGGGATAGTTGATCGCACAGGCGCGGACATCGACCACCACTTGCCCCGCGCCCGCGACCGGATCGGGCAGCTCGGCCAGTTCCAGGGTTTCAGGTCCGCCCGGTGCCTTCGACAACAATGCCCGCATGTCCGCCTCTCCTGCCGATCCACGGGCGTGCATCGGCGACCGCGGATTCATATTTCGAAATCGCGGTATCCTTTGACAGGGTCAGCGCGATTTCGTCCAGCCCTTCCATCAGGCATTGGCGGCGAAACGGGTCGAGGGTGAAGGCGAAGCGGTCCTGAAAGGGCGTGGTGACGGTCATCGTCTCCAGATCGACAGTGATCGGCTGGGTACGGGCGACCTCGATCAGCCGGTCGATCGCTTCCTGGGGCAAGGCGACGGTGACGATCCCGTTCTTGAAGGCGTTGCCGGCAAAGATGTCGGAAAAGCTGGGCGCGATCACCGCGCGCACGCCCATGTCGTTCAATGCCCAGGCGGCGTGCTCGCGGCTGGAGCCGCAGCCGAAATTGTCCCCCGCGATCAGGATCGGCGCGCCGGCATATTCGGGCTCATCGAAGACGTTACCCGGTTCCGCGCGCACGGTCTGGAACGCGCCCCTGGCCAGGCCCGACCGGGTAATCGTCTTCAGCCATTCGGCAGGGATGATGACGTCGGTGTCGACATTGCTCGCGCCCCAGGGATAGGCGCGCCCGGCGACGGTGCGGACCGGCTCCATCACTCGGCCGCCCGGGGGAAGGCGGGCAGCTTGGCGATGTCGGCGGGCTCGTGCTGGATGATGACGGTGGCCTTCAGGTTCTTCGCCATCGCCTTGAACCGGTGGATCGAGGCGAGCGTATCGGCGCGGTCGGTGTTGAAGGTGGGCACGCCGTCGCTGTCGTAATTTTCCTGGAAATGGCTGAGGTCGCCGGTCAGCAGGAACCGCTTGCCGCCGGCGAGGCGCACCAGCAATCCGTGATGGCCCGGCGTGTGGCCCGGCAGGTTGAGCATGACGACGCTGCCGTCGCCGAACACGTCCTTGTCGCCGCTGATCGGCTCGGCCTTGCCGGTGCCGCTGATCCAGTTGGCGACGGGGGCGGGGTTGGTGCCGGGCGCACCGGCCTTCAGCGCATCGAAATCGCCCTTGCCGATCAGCAGCGTCGCGGCGGGGAAGCTGCCCGCCTGGCCGATATGGTCATAGTGATAATGGCTGATGCCGACCATCTTCACCGCGTCCGGCTGCACGCCAAGCTCGGCAAGCTGCTCGACCACCGTTTTGGTCACGGTGGCGGCGATCGGTGCCTTGGGGTCGATCGCCGCGCCCTTGAGCGCCGCGGGCAGGCCGGTGTCCCACAGCAGATAGTCGGCGCCATGCTGGATCAGATAGCAGCTCGACGTCAGCCGCTTCGACTGGCCGGTATAGGCCTGGGTATCGGAAAAGACGTTGAGATTGTTGGCGACGACGCTGCCGCAATCGAGCCGCCACAATTTGACCGGGGCGGGGGCGGCGGGTGCCGTCGACTGGCCGACCAGCGGCGCGGCAAGCGCGAGTGCAGCAATGGCGCCGAGCGTGGAAGTCGCGAAATGCCGCATGGTCATTCTCCTTGGGTGCCGGTGGAAGCCAGGCCTTGTTTCAATCAAACCCACCCACTCATCCCCTACTCAGAGGCTGACCGGGAATAGGCGTCGTTGCAAAACCTAGCCCTTTACTTTTCGTCACCCCGGGCTTGACCCGGGGTCCCGCTTCTTCTCGCGCCGGATCAGGCAGCGGGACCCCGGCTCAAGGCCGGGGTGACGAGAAAATTGCAGCTCGTTCCTCGATCAAACGCACTTTCCAAATCAGTCTCTCAGGATGAGCGGGGGTAGGGAAATTGCGTAAACCAGCGACTAAATGCCGCCTTTCCGAAAGCGGGCGGAAAGCGCTTCACAGCTCAGCGCGCTCACCCTCCGCCCGCTCCGCTTGGCGCACCTCGCCACGCTTCACCGTCCCGGCATAGCCGGCATAGGCCGCCGCCAGCCCGCTGATGATCGTGCCCGCGAACAGCAGCACCATGACCCGTTTCATGCCTTCACTCCCCTTCACCCGCGCGAGCCAGGTCGCGCACATCGGTCAGCCGGCCTGTCACCGCCGCCGCCGCGGCCATCACGGGCGAAACCAGATGGGTTCGCGCGCCCGGCCCCTGCCGTCCTACGAAATTGCGATTCGAGGTGGAAGCGCATCTTTCGCCCGGCGGCACCTTGTCCGGGTTCATGCCCAGGCACATCGAACATCCCGGCTCGCGCCATTCAAAGCCCGCATCGGTAAAGATGCGATCGAGCCCCTCGGCCTCGGCCTGATGCTTGACCAGCCCGGATCCCGGCACGACCAGCGCCTGGCGGATGCCGTCGGCGACGCGCCGCCCGCGCAACACCGCGGCGGCGGCGCGCAGATCCTCGATCCGGCTGTTGGTGCAGCTGCCGATGAAGATGTGCTCGACCGCGATGTCCTGCATCCGCGTGCCCGGCGTCAGCCCCATATAGGCGAGCGACTTGCGCGCCGCCTCGCGCTTGGCGGGATCGGCGAAGCTGTCGGGATCGGGCACCGCGCCGGTGATCGGCACGACATCCTCCGGACTCGTGCCCCAGGTCAGCGCCGGCGCGATGTCGCTCGCGTCGATGTGCACCGTGCGGTCATACCGCGCACCCGCATCGGTCGGCAGCGTGCGCCAATAGGCGACCGCGCGGTCCCAGTCATCGCCGGTCGGGGCGAGCGGGCGGCCCTTCAGATAGGCGAAGGTCTTGTCATCGGGCGCGATCAGCCCGGCGCGCGCGCCCCCCTCGATCGACATGTTGGCGATGGTCAGCCGCCCCTCGATCGACAGGTCGCGGATCACCTCGCCGGTATATTCGATGACATGGCCGGTGCCGCCCGCCGCGCCGATGCGGCCGATGATCGTCAGGATGACGTCCTTGGCGGTGACGCCGAAGCCGAGCGTGCCGTCGACGCAGACTTCCATCGTCCGCGACTGGCTGAGCAGCAGCGTCTGGGTGGCGAGCACATGCTCGACCTCGCTCGTCCCGATGCCGAAGGCGAGCGCGCCCAGCGCACCGTGCGCGGCGGTGTGGCTGTCGCCGCAGACGAGCGTGGTGCCGGGCAGCGTGAAGCCCTGTTCGGGGCCGACGACATGGACGATGCCCTGCTCGCGCGCGGTTGCGTCGATATAGCGGATGCCGAATTCGGGCGCATTGCGGCGGAGTGCCGCGAGCTGCTCGCGGCTGGCCGCGTCGGCGATCGGGATCGGCTGGCCGGCGGCATCGACGCGCGCGGTGGTCGGCAGATTATGGTCGGGTACCGCCAGCGTCAGGTCGGGGCGGCGGACCGGCCGTCCGGCGCTGCGCAACCCCTCGAACGCCTGGGGGCTGGTGACTTCGTGCACCAGATGCCGGTCGATATAGATCAGGCAGGTGCCGTCATCGCGCCGTTCGACGACATGATCGGCCCAGATTTTCTCGTAAAGGGTGAGCGGACGGCTGGCCATGCGCCGCGCCTTAACCATTTGCTGCGCGCGTGCAAGCGCGGGCGCATCATTCTTGCGGGGCGAGCGGGCGCTCCTTGGGGCTGACATAGCGCGGGTCGTGCGCGAAGGGCAGTCGCGCCCCGTTACGCAGCGCCGCCAGCACCGCGGCGAAATCGGTGTCGAAGCCAAAGCCGAGATCGCGCTGGATCGCACCCGAATCATAGACGCGCCCGATCGTGTCGGGCAGCCGCCAGCCGCGCGCGGCATAAAGCGCGGGTGCGTCAGGGAAATGCCGCGCGATCACCGCGGCGGCGTCGCGCTTCAATTCGGTCGCATCGGCACGCGCGAAGGGCGTGGGCGCGGAGACGATGTAGGTGCCAAAGCCGACAAGCGGCGCGGCGTCCAGCGCGGCGACATGCGCGCGTGCCGCATCCTCCACAGTCAGGCGGCGGTTGAGGAACTCGTTGGCTTTCAGATTCTCGCCGGGCGGGTCGCCATGCGTGTCGTCATCCTCCGGAAAGAAGCGCCCGGTGCGCAGCACGACGACGTTGAGGCCATGTTCGAGATGGGCAAGGCGGCACAATTGCTCCGCGGCGTATTTGGTCACGCCATAGATGTTGCGCGGTTCGATGGGCCCCGAGCTTTCGTCGAGCCACACCGCCGCATCGCCCGCTTCGTCGCGGATGGCGCGGGAGATCATCAGCGACGTGGTCGAGGTGAAGACGAAGCGGTCGTGCCCGGCGGCCCGGGCGGCCTCCAGCAGGTTGAGCGTGCCGGTCACGTTCACGTCGATGAACGCCTGCGCCGGATAGCGGGCGATATCGGGCTTGTGCAGCCCGCCGGCATGGATCACCGCCTCGATCGCATGGTCGGCAAAGGCGCGGTCGATGACGGCGCGGTCGGCGACCGATCCGATCACCTGCGTATCCGCCCCGGGCGCGACGTCGACCCCGACGACATGATGCCCTGCGGCGCGCAGCAGGGGGGCAAGAAAACGGCCGAGCCAGCCCGACGATCCGGTCAGCAGGATGTTCATGGCCGCGTCCCTACCCGCGCGACGCCGCGCCGAAAAGCGGGAACATGTCGCGATTGCGTGGCCGTTGGTATCGGGTCAGTCGGCGACCGACACCTCATAGGCTTGGCCGGTGGTGCCGATCGGATAGACCGACGCGCTGAAGCCGCCTTCGACATAGAGTACCTGGCCACCCGGCAGCGCTGTCACGAACTTCTGTGCGAAACTGTCGAGCCGCGACCATCGGCCCAGCTTTTCCAGCTCGGGCCGGGTCACCATCATCGCCGTGACCGAGGCGCAGGGTTCTTCCCAGAACAGCGTTTCGGGATCGTGGCCGGCATAGACATAGCGGATGTCGCACGCCGGTGCGCCGCGCAGCACGAAGTCGCGCTTGCCGAGGATGCGTGACGTTCCCGCCGGGGCCGGGGGCTTGGCCGCGGCGGGCGTCGTGTGAGGCGCGCCCGCGGGCTTGCGCGCCTGGGCCGCGCCGGCGTCGTCGCCGGCCGAGCAGGCGGTGGCTGCCATGCACAGCGCCGCAACCCATCCGACCGGCCGCACGGGGCCAGGTGCCATCACGCGGCTAGTCCGGGTCGAATTCGACATGCAGATGGTTGTTGCTCGCATTGGCAAAGGTTTCAAACAGAACGTCGTAGCGGTCGCCCAGGATCCGCTGCACCTCGTCACGCAGGGCATGGCCCTGCGCCACGCTGATATTGTTGCCCCGGAAATCGAGCGCCTCGTTCGAATAGTGCAGCGATGCGGTGCCGTGGCGGCTGTCATTGCCCGAGGTGATGACCGGCGTCGGCAGGCCGAGCCGTTCGGCGGCCTGTGCCACGGCACGGATCGCCGGTGCCATTTCGGATGCCAGCCGGTCGATGCGGACACCCGGTTCCTTGATCGCCACACCCGCCTCCGCGGCGAGGCGGCGGCCGTCGAACGCGCCGGGCGGCTTGCGAAGGGGTGAGGGTTCGGCGGCACCGGGCAGGGCGACCACATAGTCGCCAGGCCGGTATCGCTGCAATTCGGGCACCGTGCCGTGGCGGTGGATCGCGTCGCCACGGCCCAGCACCGGGCCGTCCAGCGCCATGATCCAGCCCAAATTGTTGGCGCTGGAATAATTGGGATTGGCGTAGTTGAGGTGCGATCCGATCGACGATGCGCGGCCCGCCGCGCGCTCGGCGAGATAGCTGTCGACCAGCTGGTCGACCCGTGCGCTGATCCGGCTGGCCGGGATGTCGTCCACCGAATTGCGACCGTCGCGGCGCGACACCGGCCCGTTGATGTCGGAAAACTGGTTATAGGCGTTGACGACGTCGGCGACGCTGTCGCCCCATCGCCCCGACACCGTGCGATTGAGGATCGTGTCGATGATGCCATGCGCCTGCGCGTCGCCCGCCGATTGCACCCATTCGGTCTGCAGCGTCTTCTTGAGGTCGACGATATCGGCGGCGCTGAGCGTCAGCGTGCCGTTTTCGACGCGCGTCGTGCCGGCGACGGGTGCGACGGCGCCGGCGTGCGCGGGGCTGGCCGCAGCGGGACGCTCGGCAACCGGGATGCGCAGCACGTCGCCCGGATAGATGCGGTCGGGATTGGCGATCTGCGGGTTGGCGGCAAGCAGGCCGTCGATGCCGACGCCCGCGCGTCGCGCGATCGCGCCCAGCGTGTCCCCCTGTTGCACGACATGGTTGCGACCCGCCCCGTCCGGCAGGACCAGATCGTCGCCGGCGCGGATGCGGTCGGGATCGCGGATGCCGTTGATCGCCGCCAGCGTCGCGACATCGGTGCCATGGCGCGCGGCGATGGCCGACAGGGTCTCGCCGGGGGCGATGCGGTGGATGGCCGGCGGTGGCGGCGGTGCCGACGCCGACAGGGACTGACCTTCACGCGCTGCGATCGCACCGACCATGGACCCACTCCTCGATACGCGAGGGGGGCAGGCATCCCATATCGTCTCGTGTCCGTCTCTAGTCGGACCGACTAGGCGCGGGCGCGGTCATGCCGGGGTGAGGGCGACCTCGTACTGCGCGGTGGTCCTGGCCGCGACTTCGTCGGCGGTGACGCCCGGGGCCAGCTCGATCAGGCGGAAGGGCGATTGATGGTCGGGGCGCTCGAACACCGCCAGGTCGGTGATGATCATATCGACGACGTTCCGGCCGGTCAGGGGCAGCGTGCATTCGGGGATGAACTTCGCGCCGCCGTCCTTGGCATTGTGCTCCATGACCACGATGATGCGCTTGACGCCGGCGACCAGGTCCATCGCGCCGCCCATGCCCTTGATCATCTTGCCCGGGATCATCCAGTTGGCGATGTCGCCGCCCTGGCTCACCTCCATCGCGCCGAGCACGGTCAGGTCGATATGCCCGCCGCGGATCATCGCGAAGCTGTCGCTGCTCGAGAAATAAGAGGAGGAATCAAGCTCGCTGATCGTCTGCTTGCCCGCATTGATCAGGTCGGGATCGACCTCGTCCTCATAGGGGAAGGGGCCGATGCCGAGCATGCCGTTTTCGGACTGGAGCGTGACTTCCAACCCCTCGGGAATGTGGTTGGCGACCAGCGTCGGGATGCCGATGCCCAGATTGACGTAATAACCGTCCTCCAGCTCACGCGCGGCGCGCGCGGCCATGTCGTCACGGGTCCAGCCCTTTGTCGCCACCACTTCGCTCATCTGCTCGCGCTCCTACCAATATTGGGAAATACCGAACTCGGCCATTTTCGAATCGTTGCTGATCAATGCGAGGTTTTCGAGCCGGGCCTGCGCCGCCAGGAGCCGGTCCCACGGGTCGTTGTTTGAGGAGATGAAGCCGCCCGCCAGATCGGCGTGGTCCGCCGTGAGGGGCAGCAGCGCGAAGCCTTCTTCGACCGCGATCTCCGCCACACGACCGGCATAGGGCGCCGCCGATGGCAGCTTGCCGATGCGGAACTTGGTCGCGATCTCCATCGCGGACACCGGCGAGACATAGACGTCGATCGTCCGGTCGGCGATCACGTCGAACGACGTCATGGTCAGAAGCTCCGCTTCGCCAAGCCACCAGATCAACGCATGGGTATCGAGCAGGAAGCCGCGGCTCATGGTGTGTGGCGATCACGCATCGCCATGCCGAGATGATCCTCGGGCAGCGGATCCCAAAAGCCGTGATCGAGGATGCCCTTGACGCCCGGGTCGGCGAAGCGCCCGGGCGTGCGCCGCGCGGGCGGCGGCGGGTTGAGCGGCACCAGCTTCGCGATCTCCACCCGGCCGCGCGCAATGATGATCTCCTCGCCCGCTTCGACGCGGGCGAGCAGGCGCGACATGTGCGTTTTCGCTTCGTGGACAGTGACGGTTGCCATGACTAAGTTACTTAGTCCACCTCCCGAGGTTTCACAAGCTCACGCCGCCTCGCGCTGGCGCACCGTCCTGAACTCGATCTTCTTGTCATAGGGCGCGCCGACGATCATCCGCTTCACATAGATGCCGGGCAGGTGGATCGCGTCGGGATCAAGCGCGCCGACCGGCACGACTTCCTCGACTTCGGCGACGCACAGGTGGCTGGCGGTGGCCATCGGCTGGTTGAAGTTGCGCGCGGTCTTGCGGAAGACGAGGTTGCCGGCTTCGTCGGCCTTCCACCCCTTGATGATCGACAGGTCGGCGACGATGCCGCGCTCCAGGATATATTCCTGCCCGTCGAAGACCTTCACTTCCTTGCCCTCGGCCACTTTCGTGCCGACGCCGGTGCGGGTGTAAAAGCCGGGGATGCCCGCGCCGCCCGCGCGGCAGCGTTCGGCGAGCGTGCCCTGGGGGCAGAATTCGACCTCGAGCTCGCCCGACAGATATTGCCGCTCGAACTCCTTGTTCTCGCCGACATAGCTGGAGATCATCTTTTTGATCTGGCGCGTGCGCAGCAGCTTGCCCAGCCCCTCGCCATCGATCCCGGCATTGTTGGAGACGAAGGTCAGCCCCTTCACCCCCGACGCCTGGATCGCGTCGATCAGCCGTTCGGGAATGCCGCAAAGTCCGAAGCCGCCGGCGCAGATCAGCATGTCGTCGCGCAACAGCCCCGCGAGCGCGGCCTCGGCATCGGGATAGAGCTTGTTCATCGCGGACTCCCTCAATTGCGCCCGCCGGATAGGCGCGGCCGGCGCGCGCGGTCAAGCGATGCCTGTCCGGCTTTAACGCAACCTTGCGGTGGTGCGCCGAAGCGAGCGCGGGCGGCCGGCGATCGGCCGAATGCGCTCGTTTCAGCTTGGGGTGCGGCCGACGCACCGGCGCTGTCCATCCGCCCCCCTCGCATCGCGATTGCGCTTGGCCTATCTGGGGTGCCCAGCCCACCGCCTGCCGAAGGACGCACCATGCCCGACCAAGCCTATGACGCCGACCTGAAGCTGTTCGTCGCCGGGGCATGGCAGGCGGGCGAGGGGCGCGACACGCGGCCGGTGGTCAATCCCGCGACCGGCGATGCGATCGCCGAGGTGCCGCTCGCCTCGTCCAGCGACCTCGATGCGGCGCTCGACGCCGCCGACCGGGCGTTCGCGCCCTGGCGGGCAACCGATGTCGAGGCGCGGGGCGCGATCCTGCACAAGGCCGCGGCGCTGATGCGCGAGCGCGCCGACCAAATCGCCGCACTGCTGACGCGCGAACAGGGCAAGCCGATCGCCGAGGCGAAGGGCGAGGTGATGGGCGCGGCGCAGATGTTCGATTTCTATGCCGAGGAGGCCAAGCGCGCCTATGGCCGCGTGCTGGTGCGCCCGACCGGCCAGCGGTCGATCGTCATTCCCCAGCCGGTCGGCGTGACTTTGGCGCTCAGCCCATGGAACTTCCCGGTCTATCTGATGGCGAAAAAGCTCGCGCCGGCACTCGCCGCCGGTTGCTCGGTGATTGCCAAGCCGCCGGAGGAAACGCCGGCGTGCACCAGCGCGATCCTGCGCTGCCTCGACGATGCGGGGTTACCCAAAGGCACCGCGCAATTGGTGTTCGGGGTGCCCGATACGGTCAGCCGCCACCTGATCGCCTCGCCGGTGGTGCGCAAGGTCAGCTTCACCGGATCGGTGCCGGTCGGCCAGCACCTGCTCAAGCTCGCCGCCGACGGCGTCAAGCGCACGACGATGGAGCTTGGCGGCCATGCGCCCGTGCTGATCTTTGCCGATTGCGACCTGGAAAAGACGCTCGACATGGTCGTGCCGCAAAAGTTCAGGAACGCCGGCCAGGTGTGCGTCAGCCCGACGCGCTTCTATGTCGAGGCGTCGATCTACGAGGCGTTCCTCGCGGGGTTTGCGGAGCGCACCGCGCGGCTGCCGGTCGGTGACGGGTCGGACCCCGCCAATCGCATGGGGCCGCTCGCCAATATCCGCCGCCCGGAAGCCGTGGAAAAGCTTGTGGCGGATGCGCAGGCGAAGGGCGCGCGGACTCTGGCCGGGGGGGAGCGGTTCGGTGACGGCGGCTTTTTCTTCCGCCCGACCCTGCTCGCCGACGTGCCGGTCGAGGCCGACATCATGTCGAACGAACCGTTCGGCCCGGTCGCGGTCAGCCGGTCGTTCGAAACGTTCGATGAGGTGATCGAACAGGCCAACCGCCTGCCCTATGGCCTGGCCGCCTTCGCCTTCACGGAAAATGGCCGGCGCGCCAACCTGCTCGGCGACGCGCTGGAGGCCGGCATGGTGGGCATCAACAATTTCGCGATCAGCAGCGCCGATGCGCCGTTCGGGGGCATCAAGCATTCGGGCTTCGGCAGCGAAGGCGGGCCGGAGGGGCTGGCGAGCTATCAGGTGACCAAGGCGATCCATCAGGCCTGAGCCATGTCGGTTACGATTTGGCAAAATATTGCTGCTACCGAGTCGCGATGGACGCAAGATTCGAAATCGACGTCGACCCGTCGCGCAACCTTGTCCGTCAGAAGCTGGCCGGCTTTTTCGGCCCGGACGATATTGCGCGGTTCGTTGCCGCCCGTAACGCCGCGCATCGCCGGCTGACCTGTGGTCCCAACCAGCATGTCACGCTGGCCGATGTGCGCGAGATGAAGATCCAGCCGCAGGAAATGGTGCAGGCGTTCGGATCGGTGCTCGCCGATCGCAGCCAGCAGTCGCGCAAGCTGGCCTTCGTCTTTTCCTCCTCGCTCGCACGGATGCAGCTGCTGCGCGCGGCCGAGCGGCGCGATGCGCGTTATTTCACCAGTATCGCAGAGGCCGAAGCGTGGCTGATGGCCGACGACGATCCGGAGGATGCGGCGCCGCTTTGCAGGGAAGCCGCTGCCCGCTAACAAGCCGGGCATGACTGAACCACGCAGCGGCGGCCGCATCCTGGTCGACAATCTGGTCGCGCAGGGCTGCGATCGCATCTTTCAGGTGCCGGGCGAGAGCTTTCTGGCCGTCCTCGACGCGCTGGTCGACGTGCCGGCGATCGACGTCGTCACCTGTCGCCAGGAGGGCGGGGCGGCCTTCATGGCGTGCGCCGACGGCGCGCTGACCGGGCGGCCCGGCGTATGCTTCGTCACCCGCGGGCCGGGGGCGACCAACGCCAGCATCGGTGTGCATGTCGCGATGCAGGATTCGCAGCCGATGATCCTGTTCATCGGCGATGTCGATCGCGGGATGCGCGACCGCGAGGGGTTCCAGGAAGTCGATTTCGTTGCGATGTTCGCCCCGCTGGCCAAGCTGGCGCTGAGGATCGACGATGCGCGCCGCATCCCCGAATATGTCGCGCGCGCGTTCAGCGTGGCGATCAGCGGCCGGCCCGGCCCGGTGGTGATCGCGCTGCCGGAAGACATGCTGAAGGATGTGGTCGAGGCGGTGGATCGGCCGCGAGTCGAACGGCATCCGATCGCCCCCGACCCCGATAATTTCGCCGAAATGCTCGATCTGTTGCGCAAGGCCGAGCGTCCGGTGGCGATCGTCGGCGGGGCAGGCTGGGACACGGCGACCGGCGCGGCCTTCGACTGCTTCGCGCGCAGCTGGGGCATCCCGGTGGCGGCGGCATTCCGGCGGCAGGACGCGATTTCCAATGACTCGCCGGTCTGGGCAGGCAATCTCGGCTATGGCCCCAACCCCAAGCTGGTCGCGCGGATCAAGGCCGCCGATGTCGTGCTGGCGATCGGCGCCCGGCTGGGCGAGGCGACCACCGACAGCTACACGCTGATCACCCCCGATCACCCCGGCCAGACGTTGATCCACATCCACCCCGATCCGGCGGAGCTGAACCGCGTCTATCGCGCCGATGTCGCGATCTGTGCCGATGTGCTCGAAGCTGCGAACATGCTGGCGCGCGCCGAGCCGCCTGCGACACCGCACCCGTCAGCCGCGCAGGCGCGGGCCGACTATCTCGACTGGACCACCCCCACGCCCCGCGACGGTGTAACGCTGGACCTTGGCCAATGCGTGCTGGCAATGCGCGAGCGGATCGCGGCGGTGGACGCCGTGATCTGCAACGGCGCAGGCAATTTCTCCGGCTGGTGGCATCGCTATTGGCGCTACGGCCCCCATGGCAGCCAGCTTGCCCCGACCGCCGGCGCGATGGGCTATGGTGTGCCCGCCGCCGTCGCCGCCGCGCGCCGTTGCCCGGACAAGACCGTCGTCGCGGTGGCGGGCGACGGCGATTTCCTGATGAACGGGCAGGAACTGGCGACTGCGGTCCAGCATGGCGTCGACCTGATCGTCATCGTCGTCGACAATGGCGGCTATGGCACGATCCGCATGCATCAGGAGCGCGACTATCCGGTACGGGTCAGCGGCACCGAATTGCGCAACCCCGACTTCGCCGCACTCGCCCGCGCGTTCGGCGGCTGGGCGGAGACGGTCGACCGCACCGCCGATTTCGCCCCCGCGCTCGACCGCGCGCTGGCCGAGCGCGGCGTGCGGCTGTTGCACCTTCGGACGGATATCGAAGTGATCACGCCGGGCACGACGATCACCCGGCTGCGCGACGCCTAACGCCGGATCGACGCCAGGAAGCGTTCGACCGCCATCCAGTTGGCCGGCGCGCCGGCGGCGTTGCGCGCGGCGATCAGCGTCGAGCTGCCATGCACGCCGGTTTTCGGCTCGGCCAGCGTCGCACCGCCGGGCACCGCCGCGGCGATGTCCCGTGCCGCCTTGAGCTCGCCCGCGTCGCTTGCCGCGGTGACGAACACCGGTGCCTTGACCCGTGCCGCCGCATCCCGGACCAGCCGGGGCGACCCCAGATACTCGCCGGGCGAGAATGCGAGCACGCCCGCGACCTTGTCCGCATGATCGGCGGCGACCAGAAACACGAGGGCGGCCGAGTAGCTGCTGCCCCAAAGCAGCACCGGCGCGTCGCCCGGCCGCGTATCCGCCCAGGCGACCGCCGCGTCGAGGTCGGCGCGGGCCTCGAGATAGTCGCGCGTCCCGCCCAGCGCGCGCACGGTTTCGTTGCGGCCGAACAGGTCGCCGCCCGACCGCTGGTCGATCGCCAGCGAGCTGTAGCCCAGCTCGGCGAGGTGCGGCTGGATGGTCGCATATTCGTCCTTGCTCGACCCCGCCTGGTGGAACAGCAGGATCAGCCCGCGCGCGTCGGTCACCTCGAGCAGCCGGCTCGTCACCTTCACCCCGTCAGCCGCGGTCAGGCCGATCGTCCGGGCGGCGGTCGGCGCGAGTTCGGAGGCCGCGACGGCCGCGTCGGCGGCGGGCGGGCCCGCATCGGTACCGCATCCGCCCAGGATCAGCACCGCGGTGAGGGGAAGCAGACGCATGATGCGCTCCGATGGCCAGGGTGACAGAATGATATCGCTGCCGGGGCGGGTTTCGATCGACATCTTGCCCCCGCCACGACAACGGGGCGCCGGACGAAGGATCGTCCGACGCCCCGTCGCAGGTCGTCAGGCCAGGCGGTCATCCCCGCCGGGCGGTTGGCGGATCAGTCGCAGCACGGCAGGCCGCAGCACACGCCGATGGCGCAGCAGGCTGCGTGTACCGCAGTGCCGACGGCGCCGGGCGCGGCCGCATAGGCCGAGCTGGCGGTGAAGAAAAGGCCGATGGCCCCGTATTTCAGATAACGCATGTCAAATTCCTCAAATGGTCGATTGGGTGATCGCTGCGTCTTGGCCGCGCGGCGGGGGTGGATCGGGACTGGCCGGAAAGCGTGCCGGGTCGCGGCTGTGGATGATGGCATAGGATACGGGCGCGAAGGGTGCGGCGTGATCGACCGGGTTCGCGCGGACGAAGCCGGCATGACAACCGGCGCAGGCGACGTCGCACGCCGCCGACTGTCCGGGCTCGTCGTCCGGACAGCAGGAATTGGTGCAATCGGGCCGGACCGGCGCGGCTTCGACCATGCCCATATGCGTCGGCGCCATATGAAAAGACGCCCCCGCCGCGCCGGTCGGCGCGAGCAGGAGCGTCGTTATCAGGATCAGGACGCCCCAGCGCATATGCCTGCCTATCATGCCGCGGGTTTCGCTGCAAAACGGGCCGGGGTTACCGCGCCGGGGGATTTTTCGTCAGATGTCGTCGCCGAGCGCGCCCTTCACCTTGCCGGCAAACTGCTGGGCCTTGCCCTTGCCTTCCTGGGCCGCGCCCTCGGCGCGCGTGTCGGGATCGTTCGACTGCTGCTTGGCCTTGCCCAACGCTTCGTTGACGTTGCCTTTGATCTTGTCGGTCAGCTCGCCCATGGCGGAACTCCTTTCGGGTTGTGGTCGTGATGGTTGATCAACGGCCCGTCCCGATCGGAGTTCCGGGGAGCGGCGTCAGCTCGCCGACAGATATTGCCGGATATAGTCGGTCGACGTGCTGACCCAGCCGAGCTCCAGGTGATTGACCGCGACGGTCACGCTGCCGCCATGGGTGGTGATCCCCTGGATGTCGCGGCAGCTTTCGATGAACACGACGCCGTCGGACGGCCCGGTATGTTCATTGTGGAGCAGCGCGATATCGGGCTGGTTGCCGCAGACATTGTGGACGCGCACGCCGGCGGGCGAGGGCGCGTAGCGGATGGTATCAACCAGCGAGCGGCTGAGATAGGCGTTGAGGCCCGGCCCGGCGCTGTAGAAGCCGGTGCCGCCGTAAAAGGTCGTGTACCAGTCCTGCTCATAGGTCGGCAGCGCGAACCGGCCGACCCAGGATTTGAGCAGTTGCGCCGATCCCGGGAAATAGGCCGAGCCATAGGTCCATTCCGCGCCCGAGCGCCACAGGCCATAGCAGACCAGCGAATCATGCGGGGTCGGGCCATTGATGACGCCGCCGCACGCCGGATAGACGGTCAGGCTGAACGTCCAGCCGTGGCGGAACGACAGGTCGATGCCGTTGTTCGCGCTGCCCAGCAGGATCAGCCGGCGGACGTCGCCGCGATAGGCGGTGCCCCATGTCTTGCGGACGCCGGAGATGTACATGCGCGCGTTCGACGCGGCTTTCGACCAGGCGACGACGTCGACCGATGTCGCCCCGGTCCGCGATTTGATGATCGCGATCGCATCGGCGATCTGTTCCGACCAGAAATAGCCGTCGCCATTCTTATGCGGCAGGCCGAGCGCGAACACCTTGTAACCGTCCGCCGACAGCGTCTGCATCAGCCCGGTCGAGGGGCAGGTCGGCCGGCCGCAGCCATAGCCACCGGCTTCATTGGGGTCGGCCCAGGCGAGGTCGGCGTCCTGGTTGGCGCCGTGTACCAGCAGCACCGGGGTCGCGCGCGTGCCGGTGTTCCATCCCGGCGCGTAATACATCAGGAATTTCGACGAATGCGGCTGCGGCGTGCCGAACGCGGTCGCGCGCTGGCCGCTCTGGTCGCCGCGCCCGTCGGTGGGAAAGGCTTCCTGGGTGAAGCCGGTGGCGTTGTCGCGCCATCGCTCGATGCGCACCCAGCCATTGGCGATGCCGCTCGAATAGGTCGCCTCCAGCGTGGTGCTGCCCGCCGATGCCGGCGCGGCGGCACCGGCCATCGACATCGTCACTGCAATCGTTGTCCACAGGCGGCGCCAGCCGCGTGCAATCCGGGTTCCCGTCATGGCCTCTCACTCCTGTTGTGGTTCGGCCGGTGTCCCCGGCTCTGCTAGATGATGCGCATCGCCTGTCCCATCGCCTGGGCCAGCTCGCGGCGCATCGCCTGCGCGCAGTCGAGGATGCCGAAGGACAGGAAGGCGTGGATGGTCGATTCAATGCATTCGTAGCGGCTGGCGACGCCGGCCTCGATCAGCCGCAAATGATAGGCATGGGCCTCGTCGCACAGCGGGTCGTGCCCGGCGGTCACGATCATCGCCGGGGCGAGGTCCGCGGGGATGTCGCCGATCAGCGGCGATACGCGCGGGTCGTCGGGGCGGGCGGGCGTGCCGGTCAGATAGACGTCGCGCGCGAAGTCGATGCCGGCATTGGCCAGGAAATAATCGCCCGCGCCGAAATCGCGGCGCGAGGCATAATCCGCATGGTCGGCGGTCACGTCGGTCATCGGATAGACCAGATATTGCGCGCGCAGCCCGCCGACCCCCGCCTGCGCGATTTCGCGGGCGACCACGGCCGCCAGGTTGCCGCCCGCGCTGTCGCCCATCACCGCGACGCGGGCCGGGTCGCAGCCGATCGTCGCGGCCGATCCCATCAGGAATCCGGTCGCGGCCATCGCATCGCTCAGCCCGGCGGGAAAGGGATGTTCGGGAGCGAGCCGATAGTCGAGGCTGAGCACCGCGACCCCGCTCAGTGCGGCGAGCGACGCGGTGAGCCCATCATAGGCGTCGATGCCGCCGAGCGACCAGCCGCCGCCATGCAGGAACAGCACCACGCCGGGGTCGGCCCCATCCGGCGCGGCGGGGCGATAGAGCCGCGCAGGGCGGTCTCCGGCCCCGCCGGGCACGGTCAGGTCGACGACCCGTTCGGGGCGCAGATCGCGATCGGCACCGCGAAAGGCCGCGAACACCGCGTCGGCAAAAGCGCGCGATCCGGCCATGCCCTGTTCGACCACGCGCGGCAGCCATTCCTGCTTCATGGCGTCATAAGCGCGCAGCAGCGCCCGGCTCTGCGGGTCGAGCGTGTCCATGTCGGCCGCCACCGCCTCGCGTCGCACGCTCAATACCGGACGATCAGGCGCAGGTCATAGGTGCGCGGGGCGCTGAAGAAGCCGACCTGGACGCCGGGGAATTCCTGGAGGTTGAACCCCTGCACCCGCACATTGCGGTCGGTCAGATTTTCCACCCCGGCGCGCAGCTGCCAGCGGTCTTGCGGGCCGTTCAGCGCGACAAAGGCGTTGATCCGCTCATAGCCCTCCTGCCGCAGCAGCGGCGAATCGGTGATCTCGGTCGCCACGGTCGAACGATAGGACCCGTCGACATGGAAGGTCGCGGACAGGTAGCTGCTGAGCGGTGCGGTATAGGTCGCGCCAAGGCTGGCGTTGAAATCGGGCGCGTTGACCACGCGGCGGTCGCTGACGTCGGTGACCACCCCGCCGACCAGGATGTCGAAGCGGTCGTAATTGGCATCGAGGAGGCCGAGCGAGCCGGTGATCGCCAGGCCGTCGGTGGGCTGGGCGAGCAGTTCCAGCTCGGCACCCCACGCGCTCGCCGACGCGGCGTTGGTGAACAGGCTGACGAACACGCCGGTGACGGGATCGGAGCCGAACGACGTCACCTGAACGTCGGTATAGTCATTGTAGAAGACCGAGCCGTTGAGCGTCAGCCGCCCGTCGAGCCAGCTCGTCTTCGCGCCGCCCTCATAGCTCCAGACGAATTCGGGGCGGAACGGCTGGAACGCGAAGTCGGTGGAGGCACGGCCGTCGAACCCGCCGCTCTTGAACCCGCGCGAGGCCGATGCATAGAGCAGCACGTCGTCGCTCGCCTGATAGGAGATCGAACCGCGCGGCGTGAACGCGTCGAAGCTCGCCTCGCCGTTGATCGGCCGTCCGGCGACCCCCACCCCGGCAAGAAACGGTGGTGTGTTGCGGATCGTCGAGATGGCGGGGTTGAAGAAATTCTCGAACAGCCGCCCCGAGCTGCGATCCTCGGTCGTGTAGCGCAGGCCCGCGGAAATGCTCAGCCGGTCGGTCAGCTGATAGGTGGCGTCGCCGAAGATCGCATAGCTGTTGGTTTCCTGCCGCGTCTCGGCGAGGCTCGACGAGGCGAAGCCGAACAGCGTGACCGGAAAGCCGAAGATCGTCGCCGCACCATTGTCGACGCCTGAAAAGGTCGTGTCGTCATCATAGAAATAGTAGAGGCCGCCGGTGAAGGTCAGGTTGTCGGGGTCCTCATAGGTCAGGCGCAATTCCTGGCTGAACTGGCGCTGGTCCTGGTTGAGCAGGATGTCGAGGATCGGCAGCCGCGAGCCGTCGGTGTCGAGGTTCAGGTCGAACCGGAACTCGCGATAGGAGGTAATCGATTCCACCGTCACCTTGTCATTGACGAACCAGCGCGAGGTGAGCGCTACGCCCCAGCCGGTCTGGTCGGACAGGCCGTTCGCGTTGGTGTCGACCTGATAGTCGCCGGGGCTGGCGGGGAAGGTAACTAGCCCGCCGGGGATCGCGCCGGTGATCGGCGTTTCGCGCACTGGGCTGCGCGACGTGTCGGGGCGGTCGACGCGGCCATCGGCGCTCAGCAGGAACTCGACGTCGCTCGACGGCTCGAACAACAGCGAGACGCGGCCCGACAGCGTGTCGACATCGCCGTCGTCCTGGCCGGTGAAGCTGTTCTGGTTATAGCCGTCGCGCTTCGAATAGGCGAAGGCGACCTTGGCGCGCAGCGTGTCGCCGGCGATCGGCCCGCTCAGCCGCCCTTTCAGGATCAGGCTGTCGAAATTGCCGTAGCCGACTTCGCCATAAGCCGTGACGTCGCGGGTCGGGCGGGTCGACACGAACTTGATCGCGCCGCCGATCGTGTTGCGGCCATAGAGCGTGCCCTGCGGCCCGCGCAGCACCTCGATCCGCTCGACATCGAACACTTCCAGGAACGCGGCCTGTGAGCGCGAGATGAAGACGTCGTCGACATAAACGCCGACGCCGGGGTCGGCAAAGGCGAGCGAGTCATTCTGGCCGACGCCGCGGATGTAGATGACCGCGTTCCCGGCATCGCCTTGGTCGAGATAGAGGTTGGGGGTGGCATATTGGATGCCCGACAGCGTGTCGGCCTGAAGGTTGCTCAGCGCGTCCTCGCCGAATGCGGAGATCGAGATCGGCACGTCCTGCAGCGATTCCGCGCGGCGGCGCGCGGTGACGACGATGTCGCCGGGCAGCGGATCGTCGGTTTGCGCCTCGGTGTCGGCCGGGGGACCGGCATCCTGGGCCATCGCGCCGACGGGCGCGCCCATCAGGCCGATCGCCGACGCCAGAACAGCGGCGCGGATGCGCCCGATCCCGCTTGAAACCTTCATGTCTATCCTCCCCGCCGATCATTGGTCGGCTTGCTCGCGAGGATCAGGCTAGGCGGGAAGGGGTGCGAGGGTCGAGGACAAGCGCGGTCAAGTTGACAGGACAAATTCGCTCACGCCGCGCAACGCGCGATCAGGCTTCGTTGTTCTGTGGTTCGCCGCGCATCCGACCGCGATATTGTGCGGGGGTGACCGCGTGCCAGGCCTTGAACGCGCGCGAAAAGCTGCGCGCGTCGCAAAAGCCGAGCGTGTCGGCGATGTCGGGGACCGCGCGGCCGTTGGCGAGCAGCACCGTCGCACGCCGCGCCAGCGCCTCCGCGCGCAGCGTCCGGAAATCGGCACCCTGCGCGGCAAGCCGGCGGCGCAGCGTCGCGACGCTCAGGCCAAGCCGACGGGCGATCGCCGCCTGGTCGGTGATGCCGCCGCCCAGCAGGCTGCGGACCTGGGCGACTGGATCCCCGTGCGCGGCATCCGCCTGGCGCGCGTCGATTGTGGCGAGGATGCGCGCATAGACGTCCTGGCTGGTGAAGGTGCCGAGATCGGGCGGGATGCCGAGCGCCGCGGCGCCGGGCGCATATTCGAGCAGATAGGCGTTGGCGTGGCGGCGGACCGGCACATGCCAGTAACCGAGCAGCCCGTCCGCCGCGCCGGTGCCCGGCCGACGCGTCGCGACCATGCGGAGCCACGGATCGAGCGGGCTGGACACCACCATCGACAACATGCTGTGCACAAAGATCAGCACCCCTTCCATCACGGTGGTTGCCGCGTCCGGATCGGCATCGAACGCAAAGGGAAAGCCGGCATCGTCGATACGATAGACCAGCCGGTCCGCCTGACGCTCGACCCGGTTGAAGCTGCCGCCGTGGAGGAGGTTATAGGCGCGCGCGATCCGCCGCATCACCTCCTCGAGGTCGCGGGCACCGGCCAGCGTCTCGCTGACGAAATCGGTCGTGCCGCGCGCCAGCGGCCGGCGCGACAGCTGGCACGTCTCGTCCTCGGTCTCGATCGACAGCTGGAGGAGCATCCGGAAATGCCGCGCGATCACCGGCTCGGCGTCGGCGGGCACGGCCGCCGATATGGCGGGTGCCGCGCGGAAGGCGCGGTCGGCAGGCAGCGGCGGGCGCGTTGCGTGCGGATGCATCGCCGCGATTGTGCGTCGCTTGCGCGCGGATCGCAATCGACTTTGCGCATCGACCCGGTCGATGCCGCGTTTGCGGGACGTCAGGTCATGTTTCCAATTGCGGGCAAGCGCACTAAGGCCGGGTGCGATGGCGGACCAAATGGCCAAATCGCCCCGGATCAGCCGGCGGCGCCTGATGATCGGCGGCGGCGCGGGCGTCGGGCTGGTGGTCGCGTGGTGGCTGTGGCCGCGCCGCTACCTCCCCAACCTGCCGGTGGGGGAGGACGAGACGCTGTTCAGCGCGTGGCTGAAGATCGCGGAAACCGGGCAGGTGACCGTCGCCGTGCCCCAGGCCGAGCTGGGGCAGGGGGTCTATACCGCGCTGCCCCAGATCCTGGCCGACGAACTCGGTGCCGACTGGCGCACCGTCGGTGTCGAGCCGGCACCGCTGCACCCCCTTTATGCCAATCCCGACGGTGCGCAGGCCCTGTTCGGCACCAAACCCGCGCGGCACGCCGATGTGGCGCTCATGCTGACCGCGGGATCGACATCGGTGCGCGCGTTCGAAGCGCCGCTGCGCGAGGCGGGCGCGGCCGCGCGCGTCATGCTGTGCAAGGCGGCGGCGGCGCGCTGGGGCGGGGACTGGGAATCCTGCGCCACCGCCGACGGGTTCGTCATGCGCGACGGGCAACGGCTGCGCTTCGCCGAACTGGCTGCCGAAGCGGCAGAGCACCGCGTGCCCGAGGCACTGCCCCTGCGCAGCGAGGGCCCACGGCTGACCGGCCAGTCGCTGCCCCGGCTCGACACCCCGGCAAAGGTCGACGGCGCCGCCAATTTCGCTGCCGACATCCGCCTGCCCGGCATGGTGTTCGCCGCGATCCGCCAGGGGCCGATCGGCGACACGCGGCTGGTGCGGATCAACCGCGCGGCGGCCGAGCGGCTGCGCGGGGTGGTCGGCATCGTCGAACAGCCCGGCTGGGTCGCGGCGGTGGCGGAAAGCTGGTGGGCGGCCAATCGCGCGCTCGACACGCTCGCCCCGCGCTTTGAAACGCGCGGCGGCATCGTCAATTCGGACAGCATCGCGGCCGCGCTGCGCACCGCGATCGCGGGTGAGGGCAAGCGCATGGCGTCCATGGGCGACCTTGCCGCCACCTTTCGCGGGGCATCGATCGTCAGCGCCGAATATCTGGCCGCACCGGGACTGCACGCCGCGATCGAGCCGATGAGCGCGACCGCGGTCTGGCGCGACGGACGGCCGACGGTGTGGATGCCGAGCCAGGCACCCGCGCTCGCCCGCGCGGCGATCGCGCGCGCCTGTGCCGTCGATGCCGATACGGTGACGCTGCACGTCACCATGGCGGGCGGATCGTTCGGCGCCAAGCTGGAGCCCGACGTGGGTGTCCAGGCCGCGCTGATCGCGCGCGCGGTCGACAAGCCGGTCCAGCTGACCTGGTCGCGCAGCGAGGACTGCCTGCACGATCGCTATCGCCCGCCCGCGCTCGCCCGCCTGAGCGCGCGCGTCCAGCCCGGCGGCAGCGTCACCGGCTGGCTTGCCAAGATCGCCGCACCTTCGATCGGCCGCGAGCTCGAGGCGCGGCTCAACGGCGGGGAAGCGGGCTGGCGCGGCAGCCTGGGGCGCAGCGGCGATGCGGCGGCGGTGGCGGGCGCGCGGCCGCTTTACGCCATCCCCAATCTGGCGATCGACCACCATCCGGCCGATATCGGCGTGCCGGTCGGCGAATGGCGGTCGGGCGCGCACGCCTATACCTGCTTCTTCAACGAATGCTTCGTCGATGAACTCGCGCATGTCGCCAATGTCGAGGCGATCAGCTTTCGCACGACGATGCTGGCGGCCGAGGCGCGGATGGTGCGTTGCATGTCGGTCGTCGCCAGCTTGGGCGCGTGGCAGGGCGGGATTCCGGGCAGCGGCCAGGGCGTCGCCACCCATGCCGCGCACGGATCCTACATCGCGGTGCTGGCCGAAGCGCGGCCCACCGGCGGCGGGATCAAGGTCGACCGGCTGATCGCCGCGGTCGATTGCGGGCGAATGATCAATCCGGACCTGGTCCGCCAGCAGATCGAGGGCGGGTTGATCTTCGGCATGGCCGCCGCGATTGGCGGCGCGACCGGATTTACCGAGAATCTCGCCGATGTGCGCGGCTTTGCCCAGATGCGGCTGCCGACGCTGGCCGACATGCCCGAACTGTCGATCGAACTGATCGAGAGCAATGCGGATCCCGGCGGGGTCAGCACGCTGGCGGTGCCGCCGGTCGCCCCCGCCATCGCCAACGCGCTGGTCGCGGCGACCGGCACCCGGATCCGCCGCCTTCCCCTGTTGAGCGAAAGCGAATGACCTTGCCGCCCGATCATCCCCCGGTCCTCCGTCCGCGCATCGGCGTGCTGCTGATCAACCTCGGCACCCCCGACGATCCCAGCCCGCGCGCGGTCAAACGCTATCTGGCCGAGTTCCTGTCCGACCGCCGCGTCGTCGAGCTGCCGCCGATCGCGTGGCAGCCGATCCTGCGCGGGCTGATCCTCAACACCCGGCCGCGCAAGTCGGCGGAGGCCTATCGCGCGGTATGGACTGATGACGGCTCGCCGCTGGCGGTCATCACCCGCGATCAGGCGGCGGCGCTGCAGGGCGCGTTCGGGGCCGATGTGACGGTCGACTGGGCGATGCGCTATGGCCGGCCGTCGATCGCGGAGCGGCTGGCGGCGATGCGCGAAGCCGGGTGCCAGCGCATCCTGATCGCGCCGCTCTATCCGCAATATTGCGCGGCGACGACCGCGACCGCCAATGACAAGGTGTTCGCCGAGCTGATGAAGCTGCGCTGGCAGCCGGCGCTGCGCACGCTGCCGCCCTATCACGACGACCCCGCCTATATCGACGCGCTCAGAGTATCGGTGGAGGCCGGGCTGGCCGCGCTCGATTTCGTGCCCGACACGATCATCGCCAGCTTTCACGGCATGCCGCGCCGCACGCTCGACCTCGGCGACCCCTATCATTGCCAGTGCCAGAAGACCGCGCGGCTGCTGAGCGAGGCGCTCGGACGGCCGTTGACCGTGGCGTTCCAGTCGCGGTTCGGCCCGGCCGAATGGCTCGGCCCGCCGACCGACGACACGCTCGTCGAGCTGGCAAAAGCCGGCAAGCGCAAGGTCGCGATCCTCGCGCCCGGCTTTTCGGCCGATTGCCTGGAAACGCTTGAGGAGCTGTCGATCCGCGGGCGCGAGCAGTTCGAGGAAGCCGGCGGCACCCATTTCGCCTATCTGCCCTGCCTCAACGCGTCGCCGGGTGGCATCGAATTGTTGCGCCATCTGATCGCGCGCGAGCTTGAAGGCTGGGTGCGACCCGCCTAACCGTGGGTCAAACACCAGCAAGGAGTGTCGAGGATGTCGAGGGTAGCGATCGTAACGGGCGGGACGCGCGGGATTGGCGAGGCGATCAGCTGCGCGCTCGCCGCACAAGGAATCACGGTGGCGGCGAACTATGCCGGCAATGACGAGCGTGCCCAAGCGTGCGCCGCGCGCAACAACATCAAGGTCTACAAGTGGGACGTCGCCGACCACGACGCCTGTATCGAGGGCGTGAAGCGCGTCGAGGCGGAGCTGGGGCCCGTCGACATCGTCGTCAACAATGCCGGCATCACCCGCGACGGCACGCTGATGAAGATGAGCTATCAGGCGTGGAAGGAAGTGATCGACACCAATCTGGGCGGCTGCTTCAACATGGCCAAGGCGACCTTTGCCGGGATGCGCGAGCGCAAATGGGGCCGCATCGTCAATATCGGGTCGATCAACGGCCAGGCCGGGCAATATGGCCAAGTCAACTACGCGGCTGCGAAATCGGGCATCCACGGCTTTACCAAGGCGCTGGCCCAGGAAGGCGCGAAGTTCGGCGTCACCGTGAACGCGATCGCACCGGGCTATATCGATACCGACATGGTGGCGGCCGTGCCCGCCGACGTGCTGGAAAAGATCGTCGCCAAGATTCCCGTCGGGCGGCTGGGCCAGGCGCATGAAATCGCGCGCGGCGTGGCATTCCTGTGCTCGGACGATGCGGGCTTCGTGACGGGGTCGACGCTGTCGATCAACGGCGGCCAGCATATGTATTGACGGGCGGAGGCGGGTCGCGCGCCGCGGACCGCGCCGGTGCGCGGCAGCGCAGTGCCCGTCACGGCCGGCGGGAGCCAGCCGGCTCCCGACCGACGACGCGGCGGCTTTGCCGTCGCCGTCCTTGCTTGTGACATGATAAGAGGGGCCGGCCCCCGAAGGAACCGGCCCCCGCCCTCGCTACGCTACCCGAGGGATCGAAGGATCAGCGGCAACCGCGCGGACGGTCGGCCCGGTCGATCGCGCGTCCGGCCAGCGCGCCAACCGCGCCGCCCAGGATGGTGCCGACCGCCCGGTCGCCACGCCCGGCGACTTCGTTGCCGAGCAGGCCGCCGGCGATCGCGCCGACCACCAGACCACCGGTGCCATTGTCGCGGCAGCGATAGTTGTTGCGGTAATTGTTACGATAGTAGCGGCGGTCCTGGCGCCAGTCGCGGCGGTCGCGGCGATAGTCGCGATAGCCATAGCCGTCGTCGTAGCCGCGGCCATAATAGCCGTCGCGGTCAAGCGCCATGGCGGGCGCGGCGGGGACCAGAGCAGTGGCACCCATCGCGAACGCGGCGCCGGCGAGCATCAGCTTGTTCAGCATTTCAAATCTCCTCGTCACTTCACGTTTCGATCGTGCCGGCGCCGGAACCAGGTCCATCCGCCGTCGATGAAAGCGTTATGCGCGAGTCGCGCTGAGGCGATCCTGAATGCGCTCGTTATGCGCGGTTCAGCTTCGCGGGGCGGCATCATGCCCTTGAATAATCCGCGTGGGTGGTGCGAAGGCGCGGGATGCGTCGCGTTCTTGTCGTCATCTTCCTCATTCTGGCGGGCGTGCCGACCTGGTCGGGCCGCGAACGCCTGCCGCTGTTCGGCGCGCGACCGGTGCTGCGCGCCGAACGCGTTGCGCTCTACCCCGACAGCCCCGCGCGGCGCGATCTCGGCGCACTCGAATATCTGGGGGGGCTGCGGCTGCGCGGCAACGACCCCGCCTTTGGCGGCTTCTCCGCGATGACGGTGGCGGGTGACCGGTTCACGCTGCTTGCCGACGGATCGACGTTCATCCGGTTCCGCATGGGCAGCGACCTGCGCCCGCACAGTGCCCGGTTCGGAGTGCTGTCGCAGGGGCCTGGCACCGGCTGGCCCAAGGAAAGCCGCGATTCGGAGGCGATGGCGCGCGACCCGGCGACCGGCACCGCCTGGGTCGCGTTCGAACGGACCAATCAGATCTGGCGCTATGAAGGGCAGCTGGCGCGCGCGACCGGCCAGGTCGTCCCGGCGCTCATGCGGCCATGGTCGACCAATGGTGGGCCCGAATCGATGGCGCGGCTGCGCGACGGGCGGTTCATCGTGATCGCGGAAAACACGCGCTGGCCCGAGGATCGAGCGCGCGGACCCGGCATCGAACGCGCCGCGATTCTATTCAATGGCGATCCGGTCGCGCCCGGCACCCGCGCCGATCGCTGGCGCTATCGCCCGCCGGCCGGTTTCAGCCCGACCGATGCGACCGAGCTTCCCGACGGGCGGATCGCGATTCTCAACCGCCGGGTCGGCGCGCCCGACTTCTTCACGGCGGTGCTGACGGTGATCGACGGTTCGGCGCTACGTCCGGGCGCGACGCTGACCGGCCGCATCATCGCGCGGTTCGAGCCGCCCGTGCGCCACGAAAATTTCGAAGCCATCGCCGCGACGCGCGAAGGCGATGCGACCATCCTGTGGATCGCGTCCGACGACAATCAGTCCTGGCTCCAGCAGACGCTGCTGCTGAAATTCCGGCTGGTGGATTAGGCGGCCTTGGACGCCGACAGCTTGCGCGCGACGTCGCGCTTCAGGCGGCGCGCGCGCAGCGACAGGTCGTCGTCGCTGGTCTTGATCAGCCAGTTGTCGAGGCCACCGACATGTTCGACCGAGCGCAGGCCGTGGGTCGACACGCGCAGCTTGACCGAACGCTCCAGCGCGTCAGAGATCAGCGTCACATTCTGCAGGTTGGGCAGGAAAGTGCGCTTCGTCTTGTTGTTGGCGTGGGACACATTGTGACCCACCTGGCGACCCTTGCCGGTCAGCTCGCAAATGCGCGACATGATTCGTTCCTGATTTCGGTCTGGCGGGGCCCGAGCCCCGGAAAGTGGGCGCGATTATCGACAAAGTGCCGCCGCGTCAACCGCCCGGACGCGGTTGCATTGTCCGGCCGACGCAACCCTTGGCCCTGCCGGCGCGTTCGACTCGGCACTGAAACAAATGGAAAAGAGGTGGATGATGCGCGGATTCCTGATTCTGGTGGCGATCCTGGTGATCGGCGTGGTGATCCTGCTGGCGACCGGCATGATGAATATCGACCAGACCGCGGACACCAAAGTGCCCGAAATCAAGGTCGAGGGTGGTCAGGCCCCCGAATTCGACGTCGATGTCGGCGATGTCGACGTCCGCACGGTCAACCGGACGATCGAGGTTCCGGTGGTCGAGGTCGAACAAGCCGAAAAGTCCGATCGCGCGCCCGAATAAGGGCGACCGCCGCGACCGCCGCGACCGGCGCGGGCTGGCGCAAGGCCACGGCGGGCGGCATAGGGAAGACGATGTTCCCCTTGCCCCCGCCGATGCGCGCCGCGCTCGACGCCGCCGATGACGCCGCGCGACGGGGCGATATCCCCGTCGGCGCGGCGATCGTGCATCGGGGCGAGGTCATTGCGACCGCGGCGAATGCCCCGCGTGGGGCGCATGACCCAACCGGCCATGCCGAAATCCGGGTAATCCGCGCCGCCGCCACGCTGCTGGCGCGCGACCGGCTCGACGATTGCGACCTGTGGGTGACGCTGGAGCCCTGCGCGATGTGCGCCGGGGCGATCGCGCATGCCCGCATCGCGCGGCTTTACTACGCCGCGCCCGATCCAAAGGGCGGTGCGGTCGAACACGGGCCGCGCTTCTTCAACCAGCCGACCTGCCACCACCGGCCGGAAGTCTATGCCGGACTTGGCGAAGCCGAGGCGGCCGACCTGCTCCGCCGATTCTTCGAGGCGAGGCGATGAGCGTCGGGGCCAACACTGCCCGACGTGTGCGGCCCGGCGGTCTGCGCCACATGGTGGCGCTGCTCCTGCTCGCTGGCTGCACACCTGGCGACAAATTTGATTCCGCGAAATGGAAGGGGGCGGATCTGACCACCCGTGCGCGCGCGGACATGGTCGATGCTCTGATCCGTCAACATCCCTTAGCCGGAATGCACCGCAACGACGTCGTTCGGTTGCTCGGCGAGCCGACGCAAACGGACAAGTGGGAGGGGTGGGACATGATCTATGTCCTTGGCCCGGCCAGCTACACATCGGTCGATCATGCGTGGCTGGTGATCAAGCTGGGTGCGGATGGCCGCGTTTCGGACTATCGCATCACCGCGGATTAGGCTCGCGGGTCTGCCCCGGTGCGGGATTGCACCGGGGCGACACGCGGGATCAGCCGGCGCTGGTGTCGGTGATCGGCACGATCTTGATTTCGACGCGGCGGTTCTCACTGCGGCCGGCCTCGGTATCGTTGCTGGCGACGGGCTGGGTTTCGCCGAAGCCGCGCGTGCCGATGCGCGCGCTCTTCACGCCCTGGGTAGCCAGATAGTCGGCGACCGACCGCGCACGGCGTTCGGACAGCGCCTGGTTGTAGCTGTCGGTCCCGGTCGAATCGGTGTGGCCGTAGACGTCGATATAGGTCTGCTCATATTGCGCGAGGACGCTCGCCACTTCGTTGAGCGTGCCGCGGAATTCGGGCTGGATGTTGGCGCTGTCGGTCGCGAAGGTGATGCCCGAGGGCAGGTTGAGCAGCAGCTCGTCGCCGTTGCGCGTCACCTGCACGTCGGTGCCCGCGGTACGGGCACGCAGCTCGCGCTCCTGCCGGTCGATATAGGCGCCGATCCCCGCGCCCGCGAGCGCGCCGATGCCCGCCCCGACGATCTTCTCGGTCCGGTCGCGCCGCCCGCCGACCAGGTCGCCGAGCAGATAGCCGGCGAGCGCGCCGCCGCCGCCGCCGATCGCGGCCTTCGACACGCGACGCTCGCCGGTCACCGGGTCGGTGACGCATGCGGTGGTGAGCGTCAGCGTGGCGACCGCGGCCGCACCCATCAGACGGGATGTGAACTTCATACTTTCCTCCTGAACAATCGCTCTTGCACTGCAGAACCATCGGACCGCCGCCGTTGTTCCGGCAGCGGATCGAATCGCGTGCTGAACGCCGCCAGCTGAACCGGTTGTGAAAGGGGGCCGGTTGGCGCTAAGGGGATGGGACCAACGCTGATGGAAACCCTCCCTTCATTTCCCTGGCTGGATGTTGCGATCATCCTGGCGCTCGTCGCGCTGAACGGCGTGTTCGCGATGTCCGAACTCGCGATCGTCTCCGCGCGCCCGGCGCGGCTGGAGGCGATGGCGCGCGGCGGCAGCCGGGGTGCGGCCGCCGCGCTCAAGCTGTCGGAGGATCCGGGCAAGTTCCTGTCGACGGTGCAGATCGGGATTACGCTGATCGGCATCATCGCGGGCGCCTATTCGGGGTCCAGCCTCGGCCTGCCCGTCGCGCTGCGCATCGAGCGGCTGGGGATCGAGCATGAGGCGGCCGAGGTGATCGCGTTCACGATCGTCATCGGCCTGACCACCTATGCCTCGCTGGTGATCGGCGAGCTCGTCCCCAAGCAGTTCGCGCTGCGCGCGCCGGAGCCGATCGCGGCGCTGGTTGCGCTGCCGATGCGCTGGCTGGCGGTGGCGACTGCGCCGATCGTCTGGGTGCTCGATTCGACGACCTCGCTCGTCTTCCGCGCGATCGGTCTGAGCCGCGAGGCCGAGAACCGCGTGACCGCGGAGGAGCTTCAGGTGCTCGTCGCCGAAGCGCACAAATCGGGCGTGATCGAGGAGCATGAACGCTCGATCATCTCGGGCGTGGTGCGGCTGGCCGACCGGCCGGTGCGCGAGGTGATGACTCCGCGTACCGATGTCGACTGGCTCGACGTCGACCTGGATGCCGAAGGGCTGCGCGCGGCGCTGCTGCGCACGCCGCACACCCGCCTGCCGGTTGCCGAAGGGTCGATCGATTCGGTCGTCGGCGTCGTCCAGGCGCGCGACATCGTCGGGGCGCTGATGCGCGGCGAGGCGATCGACCTCAGGCGGCTGGCGCGTTCCGCGCCGGTGCTGCCCGATCAGGTCGACGCGATGGACGCGCTGGGTGCGCTGCGCCGGGCCGACGTCGCCATGGGCTTCGTCCATGACGAATACGGCCATTTCGAAGGCGTGGTGACGCCCGCCGATCTGCTCGCGGCGATCGCCGGCGAGTTCAACGCCGATGACCCCGGCGAAACCCCCGGCGTCCACGAGCGCGAGGACGGATCGCTGCTCGTGTCGGGCCAGATGCCCGCCGACGCCTTTGCCGAACGCATCGGCCTCGACCTGCCGGAGGATCGCGATTTCGCAACGGTGGCGGGGCTCGCGCTGGCCGTGCTCAAGCGGTTGCCCGAGGAGGGCGACCATTTCGTCGAGCAGGGCTGGCGCTTCGAGATCGTCGACATGGACGGGCGCAAGATCGACAAATTGCTGGTCAGCGCGACCTGATCCCCCCGTGGGGCTGGGATTCGCGCCAGCCGTCGATCATTTCTCCCTCGGTCGTCAGCGCCGCGTCGCCCGTCCGCCCAGGATCAGGCGCGCGCATCCTGTTCGATCGCGTTCTCGTTCCACTGCAGCGCCTTGAGGACGGTGTCGACGATGTGTTGTGCGTTGAGTTTTGCGAGGTCGTACTGGCGTTCGGGTTTATCCTGGTCCTGGAACAGGTCGGGCAGGCGCATGGTGCGCAGCCTGAGGCCGTGGT
>NZ_WTFM01000006.1:0-156576 GCF_022496715.1 Sphingomonas sp. SFZ2018-12 | reverse complement strand
GGCTGCGCGACGTCATCGAACGCATGGTGGACGGCCATCCCGCCAACCGACTCGACGATCTCCTGCCGTGGAACTGGGCGGCTAATCATCGTCTGGCCGCCTGACGTGCAACGACCGGACGGATACGTCCGAATCTTGCTGCCTTGCCGATTCCGCCGATGGTATTCCGCAGCCACCTAAAGGCCGCCAAGCAACGCTTGCCTGCGATGGGCACGAAATGCCCTGCTTTGATGAAGTTTGGCCGGGAAGCGGAACACCCGCCGCAAGCCTCCCTACCTGTCCCCCACTTTCCGGCAGCCTGTTTGTCTGCGCTGGGCTGCGAGGAGTAGCCAGGCGCAGAGGCGGCGATAGAGAGCTGCCTTCGCTTCAGGCAATATGGCGCGCACGAAATCCATCTGACGAAAGCGAAGTTCATGCCCCGCGCCCTGCCCAAAAATGCCGCCATACCGGAAACCCCGCAACTGCCGCTGGAGCCGTTGACCGTGCGTATCCCGGTCGCGGTACAGCTGACAGGAATTGGCCGGTCGAAGCTGTATGAGCTGATCGCGGCGGGCGAGGTCGATGTCGTCAAGATCGGCGCGTCAACACTCATCACCGTTGCCAGCCTGCGCCGCCTTATCCAGAAATCGCGGCGCTAGGCGGCTAGTGGGACAATGCTGCCGTTCGACGTGCGCCGCTCAAACGGCAGACTTCGCCGCAACCCGCCTTAGCTAGCGTGAGATGGGGCGGATGGGGGTCTGGGGCAAAAGGTTTCCGGCTCAGGTGTCAACACCGGGACAAAAAACGGGCCAGGCTGTCAAGACCGGTCGACAGTCGAGCACTGGCGCACTTCGGTGATTACCTCTGCGGTCGGGGATCCCCGAGTCCGAAGGCATACTCGCTAATCAGCGAGCCGCAGACACCGTTATTCCCGCTACATCATCTAGTGGAAGCTATGCACCACAATCATTGCTGGCGACGTTACCGACACGCTGGATCTGGCTTTGCCCCATACCACCTGCCCCCACGAGTTGCACAGTGGCAAGTGGTATGGCTAGCCGCTCATCCTTTAGGTTTCAGCGTCAATGGAAGGCCGGCGAACATTATGACTGCCTCTTCAACCACTGCCGCTATTTCCTGATTGATGCGGCCCGCAACATCGCGAAACCTTCTGGCAAGGGCGTTGTCGGGTACAATGCCCAGACCCACTTCGTTGGCGACCAGAATGACCGGCCCCCGTGCGGCTGAAAGCGAGCGCGCCAGTCCTTCCGTAGCGGTAGCAGTATCGCGTTCCGCTAGCATCAGGTTCGAAGCCCACAACGTCAGGCAATCGACCAGCACCACCGTTTCCGGCGTGCTATATGCCGTGATTGCCACCGCCAGGTCCAGCGGTGCCTCGACAGTTGACCAGCGCGGACCGCGATCGGCGCGGTGCAGCGCGATTCGTTCGCGCATCTCATCATCGAAGGCCTGGGCTGTCGCCAGATAGACCAGTTTACCTGTCAGGGTCTCTGCCCGGCCTTGGGCAAAGCGGCTTTTGCCCGAACGAGCTCCGCCCAGCACCAGCAAATGGGGCAAGGCACTGCTCATGCACTGTCTCTCGCTGGGACGGAGGCGGGGCGTTCCGCCATCGCCAGCGCCACCAGCGCGTCGATATCGAGATCCTCCTCCAGCGCGACTGCGATCTCGTCAAGCGCCGCCTCGACGGTGAAGCCATAGTCCACGCCCCCGGCTTCTACATCCATGCGCGACAGTAGTGCCCGGCGCAGCTCCGCATCGGCCAGCAGGCCGTGGACATAGGAACCAAACACCGTTCCGCCTGCATTAATCGCGCCATCGCAGCGTCCATCGGAAAGCAGGGCGAAGGGCCGCTGCGTGTCCGGCCCGCTGGTTTGCCCCATGTGCATTTCATACCCCTGAAAAGGCGCGTCCATCGCCAGCCCGCTGACCGGGCGCAACGCCTTGTGGGCGTGCAAGGTTGATTCGACATCAAGCAGGCCAAGGCCGCTGGCAGCGCTGGCCGGACCTTCAATCCCATCGGGATCTGCGATACTTTTGCCGAGCATTTGGTAACCACCGCAAATCCCAAGGATCAGCCCGCCACGCCGGTGATGCGCCAGAATATCGATGTCCCAGCCTTCGTCGCGCAAAGCGGCCATATCGGCAATGGTCGCCTTTGATCCGGGCAGGATGATGAGCGCGGCTTCTGCCGGAATCGGCTGACCGGGCGGAACCATGTGCAGTTCTACCTCGTGTTCGAGCTTCAGCGGATCAAGATCATCGAAATTGGAAATGCGCGGCAGGATCGGACAGGCGATCATGGTGCGCCCCCCTGCGCGCATCTTGCCGCGTTCCAGTACCACGGCATCCTCGCTTGGCAGACGCGCGGTGGCCCCCAGCCACGGGACAACACCTAAACCCCGCCAGCCTGACAAGCTTTCGATCTGGGCATAGCCATCGGCGAACAAGGCGGGATCGCCCCGGAACTTATTGATGATGAAGCCCTGGATCATCGCCGCGTCGGCCGGGTCGATAATCGTTTTCGTGCCAACGATGGCGGCAATTACTCCGCCGCGATCAATATCGCCCACCAGCACGACTGGCACGCCTGCCGCGCGCGCAAATCCCATGTTGGCAATGTCGCCTGCGCGCAGGTTGATTTCCGCAGGAGATCCTGCGCCTTCGACCACGACGATGTCGCAGGCCTGACGGAGCCGCTCATAGCTGGCCAGAACTTCGCCCAGCAAAGCGCCCCGTGCCTGCCGGAAATTGCCCGCGCCCAATGTGCCTCGCACCCGGCCATGCACTATCAGTTGCGATGTGCGATCCGCCTGCGGTTTCAGCAGCACCGGATTCATGTCGGTATGCGGCTCCACCTTGCAGGCGATCGCTTGCAAGGCCTGCGCCCGGCCGATCTCGCCGCCATCGCTGGTGACGGCAGCATTGTTCGACATGTTCTGCGGCTTGAACGGCAAGACCCGCAAACCCCGCTGCACCAAGGCGCGACACAGCCCCGCCACCAGCACGGATTTGCCCACATCAGAGCCGGTGCCCTGAAGCATTATAGCGCCCATGCTGCACCTCCTGCAATTCCGGCCGCTATCAACCACAGGCACAGACATGCACGGGCGTAGATGCCCAATCCGCGCTGAATATCCTCTGCCCGGGCCGGGCGGTCTCCCTCCCCAATCCAGAGCTTGTCCGAAAGAATCCCGTCATAAGCGATTGGCCCCGCCAGACGCAGCCCCAGCGCCCCGGCCATCGCGGCCTCGGGCCAGCCCGCATTGGGCGAGGCGTGCCTGGACGCATCGCGCCATACTATCCGCCAGCCACCCCCGCCGCACAGGCAGATCAGCAATCCCGCGAGACGCGCTGGCGCGAGATTCATCGCATCGTCGGTGCGGGCCGCAGCCCAGCCATAGGCGCGCCATCGCTCCTCGCGGTGCCCAATCATGCTGTCGGCGGTGTTGATCGCCTTATAGGCCCAGATACCGGGCAGCCCCAGCACCAGCAGCCAGAACAACGGCGCGACCACCCCGTCGCAGAAACTTTCCGCCAGACTCTCGATCGCCGCTCGGGCAACACCCGCTTCATCAAGCGCCGCCGTATCACGGCCAACGATCATGCCGACTGCGGCGCGCGCGCTGGGCATATCCTGCCGCTCCAGCGCATCGGCAACGGGGCGCACGTGGTCGTACAGGCTGCGCTGCGCCAGACCCGGCCAGGCCAGCACAGCGATCAGGGGCCAGGCCCAAGGCCCGGCGATTGCCACGAGCAGACTTTGCAGCACCCAGCCCGCACCGCCCGCCACACCCAGCAGGAGCAGGACGGTGACCGCCCCGGCCATGCGCCGCTGTCCATCGGACCGCGAGGGGACATTCCAGCGCCGTTCCAGCGCGGCGATAATCCGCGCAAAGATGCCCACAGGATGGCCGATCCGGCGATACAGCGGCTGAGGCCAGCCCACTGCCGCGTCGAGCACCAAGGCCAGGAAAGCAGTCAGATCAATCATCAGCCAGCGCCGCATCAAGGCGATCCAGCGCCTCTCGGTCGGCGGGCAGGCCCAGGCGCAGCCAGCGCGGATCGTAATCGAACGGCCGCGTCAGGATGGCATGGCGCGCAAGGCGTTCGAACAGCGCGGCGGCATTGTCCGTTTCGATCAGCCGGAACAGCGGGCAGGCACCTATCGCGCTGAAACCTCGCCGCGCCAGCACCGCGTCCAGCGCATCCGCCTGTTCAAGCAAGGCCATCCGCATGGCGGCTGTCCAGTCCACATCCTGATATGCCGCCGTGCCGATGGCCAGCGCCGCTGCCGATAGCGGCCAACTGCCCAACCGCTGCCGATATTGCGCGATCAGCGCGCGCGGTCCCAGCACAAAGCCGAGCCGCACCCCGGCCAGCCCGAAGAATTTGCCGAACGAGCGGAAGATGATCAGCCGCTGTTCGTCCTGCACATGGGCGGCAAGGCTGCTGTGCGGGGCGGCATCGACAAAGGCTTCGTCCACGACCAGCCACGCTGCGCTGTCGCGCCGCGCCTCCAGCCAGCCCAGCAGCGTCGCGGGCGGGGTGATCTGCCCATCGGGGTTGTTGGGATTGGCGATGATGAGGGTCGCTTCCTCTGTCCCCGCCAATTCGGTCAGGGCTACGGGACGGCTGCGGGGAATCATCTCGCCATGGGTGCGATAGCTGGGCTGGGCATGGATAGCGGGGCCGGGCAGGATATCGCCAAGCATGCGCAAGCCGATCTCCGTGCCCGGAACAGCGCAGACATGGGCAGGGTCCGCGCCGAAACAGGCGGCGGCGGCGGCCTCCAGATCGTTCAGCGCGCCGGTGTCGGGCAGCGCCTGCCAGTCCACTGCCAGATTGTCCGCGCCGGGCCAGCCATGCGGATTGATGCCGGTGGACAGGTCGATCCACGGCGCCTTGCCCATGCCGAACTGCGCCATGGCATCGGCCAACCTGCCGCCGTGAAAACTAAAACTGTTCATGTCGTGTGTATCCATAGGCCCGTGATTGCCACGCTCAGCAGCAAGCCGGTTTCGATCAACTCGATGCCTGCACCATGGCCATCGCCGGAAATCCCGCCCAACGCGCGGCGCACGTGCCTCCCCCACCACAGAACGAGCAATGGTGTGACAAGCAGCGCCGGAGTGAACCACGCCGCCGCTGCCAGCGCGGCCGCCCAGCCCGCAAGATCGATCGCGCCGATGGCGGAACGGAATCGAGCCGCCAGCCCCTGATGCAGCGGCATCAGCCACCATGTCCACACCAGCGGGCCGATGCGCGCGGCAAACGGCACCAGTACCAGCGCGCCAAACGCCCGTGCATCCACCAGCATATCCAGCAGCACCAACTTGCTCAGCAGTTGGAGCACAATCGCGACAACGCCGAAGCTGCCGACATGGGGATCGGCCAGAACGGCCAGCAGCCGCTCGCGATCTTTATGCGCCGCGCCGCTGGCATCGGCGAGGTCGGCCAGGCCATCAAGGTGCAGCGCGCCGGTCACGCCCACCCAGACGATCAGTGCGGCTAATGTGCCCAGCCGGTGATCGACCAGCGCGCCTGCCCATGCGGCTCCCGCAACCGCTGCACCAATAACCAGGCCTACAGCGGGAAACCAGCGCATCGACCGGGCAAACGCGGCATCATCCACGACTATTGTCCGCAGTGGAGTTGGCATAGGCAGCCGCGTCAGGAATTGCAGGGCGATGATGAAGCCCCTCACGGATAAAGCCCCGCGATCTGTGCCGTGGGGGTTGCTCCGGGCCAGACGCGCAACGTCAGCAGGCAATTGTAGGGCAGGTCAACGGCCCACGTCTGGTGCATGTCAAACCCGCACAACACCGCCAGCGCCGCCCGCATCGCGCCAGCGTGCGTGACGATCAGCGTTGGCCGCGCGGCCAGATCGTCAATGGCAGCGGACACACGCTCCACCAGCGCCGACCAGCGTTCTCCACCGGGCGGCGCATGGCCATCGGGATCGTCCCAAAACCGCGCCAGCGCCGCGCCTTCGACATCGCCCGGCGCCATCCCGTCCCATGCGCCAAAGTCCAGCTCGCGCCAGCGCGGATCGATTGACAGCGGCACATCGGTCGCCAGCCCAATGGCCTCGCCCGCCAAACGCGCCCGTGACAGGTCGGACGCGATCAGCACTTCCGCCGCCAGATCCCGCGCCTGATCGGCGCAGGCCGCGATACCGGCGGCCGTAGGCGGCGCATCGGTGCGGCCGATCAGCCGCCCCGCGCCTTCCGGTTCGCCATGGCGCAAGAGGTAAAGTGGAAAGCTGCTCACAAGCCGTCTGCCACCCCGGCCTCGGCAAATGTCGCCATACCATTGTGCGTGGCCAGCGCTGCCCGGATTACCGACACCGCCAGTGCGGCGCCGCTGCCTTCGCCCAATCGCATCCCCAGCGAAAGCAGGGGATCAAGGCCCAAATGCCCCAGCAGTCGGATATGCCCCGGTTCAGCCGAACAATGGCCCGCCAGGCAATGATCGGTGATCGCCGGAACGGCGGCGGCCAGCGGCGCCAGCGCGGCGCAGCTGATGAACCCGTCCAGCACCACCGGAATACGCAGACGGCGCGCCTCCAGCACGGCCCCGGCAATCGCGGCGATTTCGCGCCCGCCCAACCGGCGCAGGATTTCAAACGGGGTGTCCGGCGCATTGGCATGACAGGCCAGTGCCTGTTCCACCACCGCCACTTTGCGCGCGATTCCGCCCGCATCAACCCCGGTGCCCGGCCCGACCCATTGCGCGGGCGTGCCGCCATAACTGCGCGCGCAGAGCGCGGCGGCGGCGGTCGAATTGCCAATGCCCATTTCGCCGACGACCAGCAGGTGCAGCCCCGGCTCCACCACCGCCGCTCCGGCAGAAAGTGCAGCAAGGCACTCCGTCTCGTCCATTGCCGCAGCGACAGTGAAGTCCGCCGTGGGCCGGTCGAGATCGAGTGCAACCACCCGCAGATCCAGTCCGGCCGCCCCGGCCAGTGCGTTGATCGCCGCGCCGCCAGCAGTGAAATTGCCGACCATCGCGGCGGTCACGCTGGCGGGAAAGGAGCTGACCCCGTGGACGACGAAGCCATGATTCCCGGCAAAGATCGCCGCGCGACCCTGTTCGATCACCGGCTGCGCCGTGCCCTGCCATCCGGCCAGAAACACGGCGATGTCTTCCAGACGCCCTAGCGATCCGGCTGGCTTGGTCAGACTGGTCTGCCGCGCGCGCGCAGCGGCGATGGCGTCCGCATCAGCGATTGGCATATCTGCAAGGGCTGCTTCAAACGCGGCCAGCGTGGCAAACCGGCTCATTCCGCGACGAAGCCCGGCGGCGGGGTGCGCGTGATGAAATGGCCCTTCACGCCTTGCGGCCATTGCTTGAACGGCACCCGGCCATGCTCGCTGGCGGCATAGTGGACCGCATAGTCCAGAATGGCGGTAGCGGCGTCCTCGTCCGGGGCGAAGCGGCCCAGCACATAGCCGACCTTGCCCGGCGCGCGCAGGTGGATGGTGCAGAAATCGGTGCAGGCAAACAGGCAGGCCATTTCCTGCACGGCAACCCCGGCATAGCGCGCGTCGCTCTGCTGAACCGAGCGCAGCGCGGCAACAAGTTGCGCGCCGCCGCGCGTTCCGGCGGCGTCCTCACGCGCATCGGCACTGTGGCGGCAGGTGTTGCAGGCCACGATAGCGGGGCCGTCCTCCACGGGTATCAGCATGGTTTTCTGGTCCTTTGATTGATAATCATCGTTCGAACACCCGGTCGGCCCACGGTTCACGCGGCTGCCAGCCGCGCTGTTCCAGTTCGGGGGTGTCGGAAATATCGGCTGGGTAGCCGATGCACAGCAGCGCGATCAGCGACCAGGTGGCGGGAACGTCCAGCAGGGCATGGACCGCCGGGGGATCGACAATCGACACCCAGCCAAGGCCAAGTCCGCGCAACCGTGCCGCCAGCCACAGATTGTGGATCGCCAGCACGCAGGAATAGCGCAACATTTCGGGCATGGTGGCAATGCCAAGGCCGTGCCCCGCCTCGGGCTGTTCGTCACAGAACACCGCGATCAGTTCGGGCGCCTCACGCAGGCCGTGCAGCTTGAGCGACAAGTAGTGATCGTGCCGCTCCTGCCCGGCATAACGCTCTGCCGCATGGGCGCTTTGCCCGTCGACATGGGCGGCCAGCGCCTTGCAGATGTCCGGCGTCCGTATGCGCACGAACCGCCACGGCTGGGCATTGCCGACCGATGGCGCCAGCGCGGCGCAGGCCAGCAGCGCGCGCATGTCCGCTTCCGCCACAGCGCGGCGATCGAATTGCCGCACATCGCGCCGCCAGCGCAGCAATTGCGTGAATTGCTCCGCAAATTCCGCGTCGAACACAGGCGGGGCGTCGCTCAGAATTCGATCCCCGCCTGCGCCTTCACGCCCGAACGGAAGGGGTGCTTCACCATGGTCATCTCGGTGACAAGGTCCGCCACCTCGATCAGCGCGTCGGGCGCGTTGCGACCCGTAACGATCACATGCTTCATGGCATCGCGCGCGGTCAGCACCGCCACCACTTCATCGACCGGCAGATAGTCATACCGCAGCACGATGTTCAGTTCGTCGGCCAGCACCATGTGATAGCTGGGGTCGGCGATCATGCGCTTGACCTCGTCCCAGCCGGCGCGGGCGGCCGCGATATCGCGCGTGCGGTCCTGTGTGTCCCAGGTAAATCCCTCGCCCATCGGCTTGAATTCGACATTGTCCGGAAAGGCATCGAACACGGCCTTTTCACCCGTTTTCATCGCCCCTTTGACGAACTGGACCACCCCCACTTTCATGCCGTGGCCAATGGCGCGAACCACCATGCCCAGCGCCGCGCTGGTTTTGCCCTTGCCCTTGCCGGTGTGGACGATCAGCAGGCCCTGTTCGCGGGTCTTGCTGGCCATGATCTTGGCCTGCGCGGTCTGCTTCTTGCGCATCTTTTCGGCGTGGCGGGCATCGCCGCCTGCAACTTCTACTTGGTTTTCAGGTTCCATCGGCCAATTCCCTTCGCATGAGATAGACATCCATGATCCAGCCATGGCGCGCGCGCAGTTCCGCCCGGCGCAACGCGATCCGGGGACCGGCTTGCGCCAGGGGGCCCTGTTCCAGCGCCTCGTGCGCCATGCCCAGATAAGCGCCCCACCAGATGGTGATGCCTTGCGGTTGCAGCCCCTCGAACGCGCCGCCGCTATCGAGCATGACGACAATCGTGTCGGCTCCGGCAGGCCAGCCATGGGCGCGCAGCAGCCGCCCGGTGGTGATCGTCACCGGGCCGGCCAGCGGGTTCAACGGCATGGCATGGGCGGCGGTCAACGCCTGAAGGCTGGTGATGCCCGGCACCACCCGCACGGTGATTTCAACGCCCGCGCTGCTCAGCCGATCGGCAATGCGCAAGGTGCTGTCATACAGCGAGGGGTCGCCCCAGACGAGCAGCGCCAGTGTGCCGCCACCGGGCAAATGCTGGGTGATCTGCGCCTGCCACGCATCCGCGATGGCATCATGCCAGGCATTGACGTCATCCAGATAAGTGGCCCCATTACCGCGCACTGGCCCACCTCTTACTGGCAGGTCAAATTCCACAATCCGCGTTGGCCCCGTCAGAACCTGCGCGCAGATCTCCCGGCGCAGGTCGATCAGGTCGGACTTGGCCTGCCCCTTGCGCGGCAACAGGATCAGGTCAGCTTGGTTCATCGCCGCCACGGCCTGCGCTGTCAGGTGATCGGGGTTGCCCGTGCCGATGCCGATCAGGTGGAGGTCGATCATTGGGCTTCTCGGCACGAAGCGGGCGCGATCATGTGGAAATAGCTGCCGGTGACATGGCCGCGATGCGATCCGCTTTCGGCCACCGCCGCGCCTTCGGCATCGGTCACAAGCGCCAGCGGCGCGTCGCTTTGTTCAACGATGGTGGAATAGTGGAACTCGTGCCCGCGCAGTCTGGTCCCGGCGGCAAGGCCCGATATCGGCACCAGCAGTTCGGCATGGCGATAGCCAAGGTGCATCTTGCGCTGGGCATGGCTGGTGACCAGCCCCAGCAGCCCGGCCATCCGGTGCCGTTCACCACTCTTGTCGATCAACCCCTGCCCCAGCACCATATAGCCGCCGCATTCGCCGTGAACGGGCCGCGTTTCGGCATGGCGGCGTAGGCCGGACAGGAATGTCGTGGCGGCGGCGATGGTCCCGGCGTGCAATTCGGGATAGCCGCCAGGCAGCCACACCAGATCGGCATGGGCGGCGGGCGCCTGATCGGCCAGTGGCGAAAACGGCAGGATCTCCGCCCCGGCGCGCCGCCAGCCTTCGATCAGATGCGGGTAGACGAACGAAAAGGCGGGATCGCGCGCCATGGCGATCCGCTGGGCCGGAGGGGCGGGCAGCTTGCCGCCGTCGGCTTGTGGTGCGGCACCAGCGGCAAGGCGAATAGCGTCAAGATCGACATGGGCGCGCAGGAACGCTGCAAACTCGGCAATCGCGCGATCAAGATCGGGATGCTCCACCGCCTGAACCAGCCCCAGATGGCGTTCGGGCAGGGTCAGGTCGCCGCGCCTTGGCAGGGCGCCCAGCACGGGGATGCCCACCGCCTCAATCCCCTTGCGGACCAGCCGTTCATGGCGCGGACTGGCCACGCGGTTCAGGATCACCCCGGCAAATGGCAGCCCCGGATCAAGGCTGCTGAACCCCAGCGCGGTGGCGGCGGCGGACTGCGCCTGCCCCGACACATCCAGCACCAGCACGATCGGCCAGCCCATCCGGCGCGCCATGTCGGCGCTGGCACCATTGCCCGACGCACCCTTGCTGGCCACGCCGTCAAACAGTCCCATCGACCCTTCGGCCAGCACCATGTCCGCACCCCCGACCTGCGCCGCAATGCCAGCGATCAGATCGTCCTCCATCGCCCAGCTATCGAGATTGAACGACGGCCTGCCACTGGCCGCGCGGTGAAACGCGGGGTCGATATAGTCCGGCCCGCTCTTGAACGGCTGCACAGCCAGCCCGTCTTCGGTCAGGGCGCGCAGCAGGCCCAGCATCACCGTGGTCTTGCCTGTGCCCGATGCGGGGGCGGCGATCATCAATCCCGGAGTCTGGTGGCGCGCGCTCATTCGACCGCACCGGCAAAGCGTGACGTGGCATCCTGCGGACGAAAGCGGCGGTCATAACCGGGCGCGTAAAGGCTGCTTTCGGCAAAATCCTGTGCTGCCAGCACCCGCCCGACAAGGATCAAGGCGGTGCGCTCCATACTGCCCGCCACGGCCTGCTCGATCGTGTCGAGCGTGGCCCGGACAATCCGCTGATCGGGCCAACTGGCGCGCCAGACCACGGTGACGGGGCAATCTGCGCCATAGGCCGGCGTCAGGTCCGCCACCACTTGCGCCAGATTGTGGACCGACAGGTGAATGGCCAGCGTCGCGCCGGTCATGGCAAAATTGGTCAGGCTTTCGGCGGGCGGCATGGTGCTGGCGCGGCCCGGCGTGCGGGTCAGCACCAGCGATTGCGACAGCGCGGGCAGCGTCAGTTCTGCCTCCAGCGCAGCGGCGGCGGCGGCGAACGCCGGGACACCGGGCGTCACGGTAAAGGGAATGTCCAGCGCGCGCAGGCGGCGCAATTGCTCGCCCATCGCCGACCAGACCGAAAGATCGCCCGAATGCAGCCGCGCCACATCGTGCCCAGCGGCGTGGGCGGCGGCGATCTCGGCCATGATCTGGTCCAATTCCAGCGGCGCGGTGTTCACGATCCGCGCGCCCGGCGGGCAGTGATCCAGCACGGCCACCGGGATCAGCGACCCGGCATAAAGGCACACCGGGCACTCTGCGATCAGGTCGCGTCCACGCAAGGTCAAAAGGTCGGGCGCGCCGGGACCGGCGCCGATGAAATGGACGGTCATGTTGGGATTTCCTGAAGGTTGACGCTGGCAGCAATGGCGCACGTCGCCATGCGATCGGGGGAGATGTGGCGCGGCGACAGCAGGCGCGCACCCGCGCCAGCAGCGGCAAGCGCGGACGCTTCGGCAACGCTGCCGACGTGACGAGCGTTCAGGCTGGCGATGGAGCGCGTGGGGGTGGAAACGGCGGCCAGTGCATCGGACGCCACGCCCATCAGCGGCAGGTCCAGCACTTCGGCCAGCGGCACCAGCGCCGCAAGCTTGTCATGCGCCGCAGCCAGATGGGTGACCGGCGGCTGCCCCTGCCCCGCCAGCGCGAACGCGGCGCGCAGCGAACACAGGCTGACGCCCGACCGAAAGCCGAAGCCCGCGACAATCACAGCACCGCGCTCCATTGCACCACCGGATAGCGCGCGCGCCAGCCGTGGCGGCTGCCCAGCGGCGCGGCGTCGGCCAGTTCGATGCGCAGGAGGCTCCCGCCCGTCTGGCCATGCCACCGGGCAAGCAGCGCTTCTGATTCCAGCGTCACCGCATTGGCTACCAGCCGCGTTCCGGCGGGCAAACGCGCCCACAGCGCGTCCAGCAAAGCATCGGACAATCCACCGCCGATGAACACCGCATCGGGCGATGGTCCCGGTGGCAAGGTATCCGGCACCGTCCCGACGACCACCTTCAGCCGGTCAACGCCCAGCGCAGCGGCGTTGGCCCGCACACGGTCCGCGCGCACCGGATCCGCCTCTATCGCGCAGGCCCGGTTGGCCGGGTGGGCCAGCAGCCATTCGATCCCGATCGATCCCGATCCCGCGCCAATATCCCACAGCAGCTCACCCGCACACGGGGCCAGCGCCGATAGCGTCAGCGCGCGTACCGGACGCTTGGTCAACTGCCCGTCGGACGCAAACCAGTGATCCGGTCGGCCCGCCGTCAGCGGCAAGGACGGGCCATGCCCGGCACACTCGATCCCGGCCGCTACCGGATGGGCGATGTCGGTGAAAGACAGCCCCTCGGCGCGCGCGGTGCGAACCCGTTCGCGCGGCCCGCCCAGCGCTTCCATCACATGCAACGCTGACGCGCCAAAGCCTTGGCCGGTCAGATAGTCCGCCAGCGCGGCCACCGCCGCGCCATCGCGCAACAGTGCAATGACGCGCCGCCCTGGTGCCAGGTGGGGCTTGAGCCGATCTAACGGCGCGGCATGGAGGCCAAGACAGGCCACATCCTGAACCGGCCAGCCCAGCCGCGCAACCGCCAGCGTGAAGGTGGAAGGCGCGGGGATCGCAACCCATTCGCCCGGATCAAGCAGGCTCGCCACACTGCTTCCCGCCCCGAACCAGAACGGATCGCCCGATGCCAGCATCACCACCCGCTGCCCGCGATGTTGCATCAGCAGGGCAATGCCATCGGCAAAGGGTACTGGCCATTCGATCATGGTACAGGTAATCGCGGGCAGCAGCGACAGGTGCCGTGCCGGTCCCATGACCAGTCCGGCCTGCGCCAGCGCCGTGCCGGCGGCGGCGGAAAGGCCGTCCGGCCCGTCCTCGCCAATGCCGATGATCGTCAACCACGCTTCAGGAGCCATATCAGCCATGCCCAACGTCCTCCTGCTGGGCGGCACGACAGAGGCCAGCGCGCTTGCCCGCCTGCTTGGCGCGCGGGGCATTGCGACGACGCTCAGCTATGCCGGACGGACCGAAAACCCCCGCGCTCAACCGGTGCCGGTGCGTGTCGGCGGGTTCGGCGGTGTGGCGGGGCTGGCCGATTATCTGCGCCACCACCGCGTGACTCATCTGGTGGACGCGACCCACCCCTTTGCCGCAACGATGAGCAGCCATGCCGTGGAGGCGGCCCGTCTGGCCGGAGTGCCTCATGTAGCGCTGACCCGCCGGGCGTGGCAATCGGTCGCCGGAGACCGCTGGACCCGCGTTGCCAGCATCGACGGTGCGGTGGCAGCGCTGGCAGGCCCGACCCGCCGCATCATGCTGGCGCTGGGCCGGATGCATGTGGCAGCCTTCGCTGCCCAGCCGCAGCATCATTATCTGTTGCGCTTTGTCGATGCGCCAGACCAGCCGCCGGGCTTGCCCCATCACACCCTGATCGTCGATCGCGGGCCGTTCACCGCAACAGGCGACAGCGCATTGATGGAGGCGCACGCCATCGATCTGGTGGTGTGCAAGAACGCTGGCGGGCAAGGCGCTGAGGCCAAGCTGATCGCGGCGCGGTATCTGGGCTTGCCGGTCCTGATGATTGATCGCCCCGTCGTTCCGGACCGGGCCGAATGCTATCGCCCTGAAGATGTGCTGGTGTGGCTGGGTCATGATGCCGAACCCAAGGCCGAGCGGGGCGTATAGAGGATGGGGCTAGGCTTTCGCGCACTTGGGCGTTCGATGATCCGCGTCAGGCTTGATCCGACGATCACCATGGTCCGCATGTCGGCCATGTCTGCACGGGCCTGACCCAGCGGTACGATCCGCAATTGCTCGTCCGGCGTCGATACGGCGCGGGCGAACAGGATCGGGCGATCCGGGCCGCACACTTCGCGCAGCAGGTCCAGTACACGTTCGAAACCTTCGGGCCGGGCTTTTGACCTCGGGTTGTAGAAGGCCATGGCAAAGTCCGCCTCTGCCGCCAGCCGCAACCGTTTTTCGATCAAATTCCACGGCTTGAGATTGTCCGACAGGTTGATCGCGCAAAAATCATGACCCAGCGGCGCCCCCGCCCGCGCGCTGGCGACCAGCATCGCGGTGATGCCGGGCAGCACCCGGATGTCGAGATCGCGCCAGTGGGCCGGGCCTGCCTCCAGCGCCTCGAACACGGCGGCGGCCATCGCGAAAACGCCCGGATCGCCCGATGATACCACCACCACGCGCCGCCCCTGCGCCGCGAGGTCCAGCGCATGGGCGGCCCGGGCCAGCTCCACCCGGTTATCGGACGGATGCAGTGTCAGCCCGGCGCGCGGGGCGATCCGGGCGACATAGGGAATATAGCCGATGACATCGCTTGCCCCGGCCAGAGCGGCGGTGACTTCGGGCGTAATCAGCGCCTCGTCGCCCGGCCCTAGACCGGCGATGGCCAGCCAGCCGCTCATGGCCCCGGCACTCATGGCCGGCGCCCCTGGCCGTGAATCAGCAGGATCGAGAAATAGGGCGTGACCGTTTCGGCCTCGATCAGCCGCGTGACCCGCTGACCTGGCATGGCGGCATGTTCGACCAGCCATGCCGCATCCTCGCGCCCGGCAGCGGCCACCGCGCGGCGCAGTTTGGGCAGGTTGCGCCCGATCTTCATCACCACCAGCGCATCTGTATCGCGGATGCGTCGCACCAGTTCATCCTCGGGCAGGGTCGCCATCGCGATGGTCAGCACATCGTCGCCCCAGGTGATCGGGATGCCGGTTGCGTTCCACGCCCCGGCCATGCCGGTGATACCCGGCACCACTGCCACCGGAACCGTGCCCGCCAGCCGGGTGTGCAAATGCATGAACGAACCGTAGAAAAACGGATCGCCCTCACACAGCACGACCACGTCTTCGCCTGCCTGCGCCAGCATGACCAATCGCTGCGTGCATTCGGCATAGAAAGCGGAAAGACAGTCGTTGTAGCGCGGGTCGGATAACGGAATCTCGGTCGTCACCGGATATTCCATCGGGATTTCGATCACGTCGGGGCGGAGCATTCCTTCAACAATCCGCCGCGCCTGACCCGGCCGCCCGGCCTTGCGGAAATAGGCCACGTGGCGGGCGCCGCGCACCAGCCGGTCGGTGCGAACGCTCAACAGATCGGGCGCACCCGGACCCAAACCCACGCCGTGGATCGTCCCGCAGGAAAGGGCCGCGCTCATTCGTTGCCGCTCGCCAAAGCGTTGATCGCAGCAACCGTGATCGCGCTGCCGCCCAGCCGCCCTTCAACGATGCAGCACGGCACCGGCGGCGCGGCCCATAACGCGGCCTTGGATTCGGCCGCGCCGACAAAGCCCACCGGACAGCCGATGATCGCCGCAGGGCGCGGGCAATCGGGATCTTCCAGCATATTCAGCAGATGGAACAGCGCGGTTGGCGCGTTGCCGATGGCCACCACCGCGCCTGCCAGATGCGGCCGCCACAGTTCCAGTGCGGCGGCAGAGCGGGTGTTACCCATTGCCCGCGCCATGTCGGGCACTTGCGGCGCATTCAGGGTGCAGATGATCTGATTATCAGCAGGCAGCCGCGCACGGGTGATCCCTTCGGACACCATCCGCGCATCGCACAGCACCGGCGCGCCAGCGGCCAGCGCCGCCCGCGCCGCACTGGCAAAGCCGGGTGAGAAGCGGATATGCGCGGCAAGGTCCACCATCCCGGCGGCGTGGATCATGCGCACCGCCACCGGTTCCTCATCAGCGGAAAAGGGCGCCAGATCGGCTTCGGCGCGGATCGTGGCGAAAGACTGGCGATAGATGGCCGCGCCATCGGTTTCATAGATATGGGGCATCAAGCGGCTCCGAAATGGGCGAGAAGCTCGGCTGGGCTGAGCGCAGAGCGAACTGGCAACGCACCGGCGGGTGCGTTCAGGGAAAGATCGAACAGGCCATCGCGGCCGGTCAGCGTGACATCGGCGGCGCGCTGGCGGGCGCAGCCCTTGGCACAGCCCGAAACATGCAGCCGCCCGGCGACATGCGGTGCAAGGCGGCGGGCAAGATCGCGGGTTTCAACCGAGGCCTGCGGGCAGCAGGGCGCGCCGGGGCAAGCATCGACATGCAGCAGCGGGTCGGCAGGATTATCGATCAGCCCACCGGCGCAAACGGCAGGCGCGCCTTCCACCAGCAGCACACGCCACGGCGTGATCCGCACCGCTGCGGCGGGCGATGCTTCCACCATCACGGCCAGTATCCGCGCCTCTATCCGGCCAAACGGCAAGCCATAGGCCCAACTCCCATCACGGAGGCCCAGATCATGAAGGCCCGGCACGATGCAAGCAGCCGACGGCGCGGGCAGAATGTCGCCACAGGCCCATTCGGGCAGGACCAGCCGGTGTCGCGCCATGCGCCCCGCTTTCGCGCCGCCGCTGGCCGCAAACCAGTGGGCGAGCGCGATCAGCGCGTCCACTTCCCTGCCAGCAGCAACCGCCATACCGGTGGCGCGGCCATCGGCGCGCAGGATCAGACCGCCATCGCCGCCGCGCTCAATGCGGAAATCGCCCGCCTCGCCACCCAGAATGCAGGTCTGACCGGCATCGATGGCAAAGCACACTTTACCGGGCAGATCGGGCAACTCATCCAGCCGGGTCAGCAATGCGCCCGCAATGCGGTGGCTGTCATCACCGGCGCGCCAATCCGGCGCGACCAGAATGTTGCGCCGCTGTTCGATGACAGGGTCAGGGTCCACCAGATCCAGCACAAGCAACCGGTCGAGCAGCGCCTGCCAGCCAGTTTCAGGCACCCCGCGAAGCTGGAGATTGGCGCGGGCGGTCATGTCGATCAGGCCATTGCCGTGCACCACGGCGGCATCGCACAGGCCCAGCACTTGCGCCCGCGTCAGGCGGCCAAGCCGAGGCTTTACCCGCACCAGCAGCCCGTCGCCCGCCATCATCGGGTGCCAGGCATCGGGGCACCAGCCCTTCACCGCAAAACTGCTCATGCCCTGTCCTCAAGCCTTGGCAGGCTGGCGAGGATGGAATTGCGCCGGGTCTGCCACAGCCCGGCGGCATGGAGCGCGGCAAAGCGGGCTTCCATCGCCGCCAGCGCAGCCGGATTCTCGCGTTCAAGAAATGCGCGAACATCGGTCTGGCCCAGTGTCGCGTCGTGATAAAGGTCGAACAGATGCGGCGGTACGCTGCCTGAAAGGTGCGCAAAGGCACCCATATGGTCCAGCGTCGCGGCCAGTTCTGCCCCCCCGCGAAAGCCGTGCCGCATCATGCCCGCCACCCAGCCTGGGTGCGCCGCGCGGGCGCGGACCACGCGGGCGATCTCTTCGGTCAGGGTGCGCGCAACGGTGCGCCCCGGATCGCGATTGTCGAGGTGGTAGAGCGCCGCCGAACCACCGATCAGCGCCTTGGCAGCGGCAAAGCCCGCCTCGTGCGCGGCATAATCGGCGGCCAGCAGCAGATCGGTTTCGGGCAAGTCCTGAAGATGGACAAAGGCGTCCGCTCCTTCAACACGCTGGCGCAGGCCGTCAGGATCGGCAAAGGTTCCGATCGCATCGGAGGCTGCGTCAAACGCATGGTCCGATGCCGCCAGCCATGCCTCACCAGCAGCGCGCCGGGCCGCTTCAGTATAGACCTCGGCTGCATCGCCAAGACCCAGTCCATAGCTGCCGGGGGCCGGGCCATAGACGCGCGGTGCCGCAGCCTGCCCTGCAAACGGGTTCCAGTCCGCCGGTTCATCGCGCAAACACAGCGCGCGCACCGCTTGGCCAAACAGTATCGGCAGCGCAGGAAAGGCATCGCGGAACAGGCCGGAAATCCGCAACGTCACATCGATACGCGGCCGGTCCAGCAGCGCCAGCGGCAGGATTTCGATGCCTGTTACCCGTTCGGACGCGGTGTCCCACAGCGGCTTTGCGCCCAGCAGGTGCAGCGCCATGGCGAATTCCTCGCCCGCCGTGCGCATCGTGGCCGATCCCCACAGATCGAGCACCAGCCCGCGCGGATAATCGCCGTGATCCTGCAGATGCCGCCGGATCAGCTCCTCTGCCAGTGTCACCCCTTGGGCATGGGCCGCGCGTGAAGGCACGGCGCGCGGGTCTATCGCATAAAGGTTTCGCCCGGTTGGCAGCACATCGCTGCGCCCGCGAAAGGGGGAGCCGGAGGGACCGGGCGGAACGCGGCGTCCGTCGAGTGCCGCCAGCAATCCGGCCCGCTCGGCTGCGCCCTGATCTCCCCGCCCGAACACATGCAGCCCGCCACCGAACTGGCTGTCCTTTACATCGCAAACGAAGCGGTCGATCCGGGTGATCGCCTCGACCAGCGTGGCCGCGTCATCAAGGCCCAGTTCCGCCTCAAGTCCCAGCACGCGCGCTTCGTCGCGGATGTTCACTTGCAGACGGTCGCGGCGGGCCGGGTCCAGCCCGCCAGCGTTGGAGAATTCATCCAGCAGCGCCTCGATCCGGGCCAGCCCCGCACCGCTTTGCGTTTGCACCAGTGGCGGGGGAACGTGCCCGATCGTAACCGCGCTGATCCGGCGCTTGGCCTGCGCCGCTTCGCCGGGATCGTTGACGATGAACGGATAGATCACCGGCATCGCGCCGGTCAGCGCCTCGGGCCAGCAAGCATCGGACAGCGCGACTGATTTGCCCGGCAGCCATTCCAGTGTGCCATGTGCGCCGACATGCACCAGCGCGTCCACGCTTCGCTGGCGCAGCCACAGGTAGAACGCCACATAGCCATGGCGCGGGCAGCGGGACAGGTCGTGATAGTCGCCGTCGCGATGGGCGCGCTCGCCGCGTTCGGGCTGCAAGGCTACCAGCGCGTTGCCGATGGGCAGCGCGGCAAAACGGAACGCGCCATCGGCGGCGGCAGCATCGGCTTCCGGCTCGCCCCATGCGGCGAAAAGTTCAGCGCGCAGGGTATCGGGCAGTGCTGCCAACGCCTTGCGGTACTCTGCCAGCGGCCAGTGCTGATGTGTGCATTCAAGGAGCGCTGCCAGTCTGGCCTGCGCGTCAGTGGCATATCCCGCCTCGGCCAGATCGGCCAGGATCGCCTCGGCAGAAGCCAGCGCATCCAGCCCCACGGCGTGGGCGATCTGGTATGCCTTGCCGGGATAAGTCGACAGGACCAGCGCAACCCGCCGCTCGGCAACCGGCGTTTGGGCAAGTGCGATCCAGCCCGCTACCCGCGCGGTGATCGCTTCGATCCGGCCGGCATCGGCGCGATGGATGGTACGGGCAAAGCCAAGCGCGGGATCGCGCGTCCCCGCCTCCTTGAAGCTGGCGATGCCTGCAAACACCCGCCCGTCAATTTCGGGCAGCACCACATGCATGGCAATGTCTGCGGGGGAAAGCCCGCGCGACGCCGCCGCCCATCCCGCGCGCCCGGACGTGGCCAGCGCCAGCTGAAACACGGGAACGCCCGCGCCATCAAGCGGGGTGGCGCCGTCCTCGCCCCGCGCGGAAAAAGCGGTAGCGTTGATGATCGCTACCGGGCCAAGTCCGCGCACCCAGCGGTCCACCTGTTCGCGCACCTGCGGGGCTTTCAGCGAGGGGACGAAGATCGACAATGCATCGAAACCGCGCTGCTCGAACGCGGTATGCAGGGCGGCAAACGGGTCCAGATCGTGGGCGGTCAGGTAAGAACGATAGAACACGATCAGGACCAGCGGCCTTGCCGGATCGCGCACAAAGGCTTCAGGATCGACCACGCCAAAGCCGGGATGCCAGCCTCCCGCCATCGGCAGCGGATCGCATGTCCGGGCGGGGGCATCAATCAGCCCCGCCAGCTGCGACAGCGCGGCAAGCGCCGCCTGCGCCGCCCCTGCACCGCCAGCATCGCACCACTGCGCAAGTTCGCGCAATGCAGGCACCGGCACGGTCGAAACCGCATCCAGCCGCGCGTCCTCCCAGCCGTCGCCGGGCAGCACGGCCAGGGCGATGCCGCGCGACCGGGCCAGCGCCTCGACCTGTTGCAGCCCGTAGCTCCAATAGGGCGTGCCGCCGATCAGCCGGATCAGGATCGCCTTTGCACCCGAAAGTGTCCGCTCGACATACGTGTCGACCGACAGCGGATGCATCAGCGCCGCCAGATTGGCGAGCCGCAGCGAAGGGAACGCCACATCGCCCGCGCGGGCCTGATGCCATGCCGCCGCGAATGCGCCCAGGTCGCTGTCCGAAAAGGACAGGACCACCAGATCCGCAGGCTCTTGCCCCAGATCCTGCGGGACGGCGGTTTCCTCCATCCCGTGCGTTTCGCGGAAAATGACGTGCATGGCCCGCGCCTTACGCCAGCAGCACCGCGCGAATGGCGTCTGCATCGACATGATCGTGCTCGGCAATGGCGACCAGCGTGGTGCGGCGCGGCTCGTCAGGCCGCCACGGGCGGTCGTACTGGTGGCGCACCCGCGCGCCTACCGCCTGCACCAGCAGCCGCATCGGCTTGCCCGCAACGGCGGCATAGCCCTTCACGCGCAGGATATGGTGATCGCGCGCCAGCGTTTCGATCCGCGCCACAAGCACTGCCGGATCGGCGATCTCGCCCCATGCGATGACGGTGCTGTCAAAGTCGTCGTGCTCGTGGTCGTCATCTCCATCATGGTGCGATGGGCGCGCGGCGATGTCGTCCTCGGCAGCGGCATCAAGGCCCAGAACCACGCGCGGATCGACCACGCCTTCGGTCAGTTCGATCACCGGAACCGGGCGACTAAGCTCCGCCGCGATGATCGCGCGCGCTGCGGCGACACCTTCCGGACCTGCCAGATCAACCTTGGTCAGCAGAATCATGTCGGCGCAGGCAAGCTGGTCCTCGAACACTTCCGAAAGCGGCGTCTCATGATCGATGCTGGGATCGGCGGCGCGCTGGGCGTCAAGCGCGGCCACATCGGGCGCGAACCGGCCTGCCGCCACCGCTTCGGCATCGGCCAGCGCCAGCACACCGTCCACGGTGATCCGGCTACGAATCGCGGGCCAGTCAAACGCCTTGAGCAGCGGCTTGGGCAAGGCCAGACCCGATGTCTCGATCAGGATGTGATCCGGGCGCGGATCAAGCGCCAGCAGCTTTTCCACCGTGGGGATGAAGTCATCCGCCACGGTGCAGCAGATGCAGCCATTGGCCAGTTCTACGATGTTTTCCGCCGGGCAATCCGGAATGGCGCAAGATTCCAGAATCTGGCCATCCACGCCCAGCGAGCCGAATTCGTTGACCACCACCGCCAGCCTGCGCCCGCCCGCATTGCGGATCAAATGGCTGATGAGCGTGGTTTTCCCCGCGCCCAGAAAGCCCGTAATGATGGTGACAGGCACCTTTGACAGGTCGGCCACAAGCAATTCCTCCGCGCGCCAGAGCGACAAACGGCGGGGCTTGCCGGACAAGTCCGGTCGGCGCATCGCAACGGGCAGGCGCGATGAAGCACCCGTTACCACGCGGCCGTGCAGCCCCAGCCGCACAGCTTCGTCGCTCAGACGGAGAGTTACCGTGCCGTGACCATCCCCTGGATCAGGCAAGAGCGACCGGTGCGCCGGCAGGTCTCCTGGCTCGCGGGTCACAGCTTGATGCACGCCTTCCCAGACTTTGCGCCAAAGCGCTGTCCAGTGGCAGCTCCTGTGTTCAGGAGCATGTGCATCGCGCTATCCGCTTACAGTTGCAGGGACAGCCACGGATTTGGGAGCAAGCTCCCGCACCGCATTCCCGATTAAGCCCCTTGCGGGGCACCGGCGCGATCATTGAAGGGCGGGTTGCCCCGGTCCTTCGCCGCGCGCTCTAGACGAAAATGCCAGCCAAGCCAATTGAAGTTGTTGCTTCATCCTCTTTACGCCATCGCCTTATCTCGGATGGGTTGGCTGCCAGGCGCTCGATCGCATCGCAGGGATAAGTCCAGAGCGTTATTTCGGTTACGCCTTTTCTGATCCTGGAAGCCCCCGATAGGGCCAAGCGGCCGTCCTTGGCCCACCGTGTTCGCTCGCGGGACGTGATGCAGAGAATATCCTCGACCTGCCGTTGACTGACAGGCTTGCACGCTATCCGGAAAAGCCGTTTCCGTATGGCATCGACGAGATCTTCCGCAGCCTGCCTTGAATTCGGATCAAAGACACAACTTTTTCTGGATTTAACGAATGTTCCGTTGGAACGAGCCATCAGCATCCGGATCGCCGCGTCGCGCTCGCCGTGATGTACGCGAAGCCCGAGCGGCATTCGGACATCAAGATCGATTGAGACGGTGCAGGACTGGTCATCGTGGCTGAGTATGACGCAACGATCCACGCAGTGACGGTCAGGCAACGACCGAAACCTCGATTTCATCGAACCGCTTCCAGCGATAGATCGCGTAACTCGCCAGCCAGCAGAACACGAAAAGACCGATGATGGCGAAGCCCAGACCATTGAAATTTTCGCCCAGTTCAGCGGCGACCCGCCATGGCCTACCCGTAAGGGCCAGCTTGTCGCCAATCAGGGCCAGCGTTTCGATTCCACCAATGACAATCGCCACGATGGCCGAGATCAGGGTAATGGTGATGTTGTAGTAGAGCTTGCGGATCGGCTTCACGAAGGCCCATTCATAAGCGCCCAGCATCACCACGCCGTCCGCCGTATCGATGAGGGCCATACCGACCGCGAACAGGGCGGGCAGGACCAGGATTGTCCCGATCGACAGGCCATCGGCGGCCTGGCTGGCCGACATGCCCAGAATGGCAACTTCGGTTGCTGTATCGAACCCAAGCCCGAACAGAAACCCCAGCGGGGCCATATGCCAGCTTTTGTTCACGAGGCGGAACATCGGCCTGAACAGTCTGGAAAGCAGACCGCGCCCACCCAATAGCAGATCAAGATCGTCCTCGGCATAGCTGCCGCCTGCACGAGCATGGGCAAAAGTCCGCCAGACAGAGCGCAGGATGACCAGGTTCATGCCGGCGATCGTGAACAGGAAAAGCGCGGAAATCACGGTTGCAATCACGCCACCGATTTCCTTGAAAGCGCCAAACTGCGACAGCGCGCTGGCCGTCACCGCAATGATGATCGATGCTATGGCAATGATTCCGGAATGCCCGATCGCGAACCAGAATCCGACCGAAACCGGACGCTGCCCGTCCTGCATCAGCTTGCGGGTCACATTGTCGATCGCCGCAATATGATCGGCATCAACCGCGTGACGCAGGCCCAGCCCCCAGGCAAGCACGGCGGTGCCGAGCATCAACGGCTGTGCATGAAACAGGCTGAATGCCCAGACCCAGACGCCAATGTTGGCGGCGATCAATCCGGCAAACAAGGCACCAATTCGTCGGCGCAGAGACAGGGACGGCAGTGTCTTCGTGAGGGGCATGATTGGCTCGGCGATTGAGGAATGAACAAACGAAGGACGGTGCCGCAGACGTGCCGCAGCGCCGCCCATCAAGGGATTTCGCTAGAAATTGACCTTTGCGCCAATCCTCACAGTTCGAGGCTCGACCACGCGGCTCAACCGGCCTTCCACCGGAGCACCTGCATCAAAGGCGGGGATGTAGGACTCGTAATAATAGGCGATGTCCTTGTCTCGGCTGTCGAAGATGTTCAGCACTTCTCCAAATATCTCGACCTTCTTGCCCTTCCACGCGGCTCGGGCATTCATGACCGTGCTGCCCCGATCCCGGACACTGTTGTCCTCGACAAGCGGAGAAGGTCCAAGGTGGCGCACCCGAATGCTGGCTTCCCAGGGATCAAGAATGATGGCGGCACCTGCTGAAGCCGCGTTCTCGAATGCATTGGGGATGTGATCGCCATTGTCGAAGCGCGCATGGCTGGCGGTATAGTTTCCATCAAGCGCAAGCCAAGGGAACGGCCGCCAGAAGGCGACGATTTCATAGCCATGACGCCCACTGGCACCCGACGGTTCAACAGCATTGGAATCGCCAATGAAACGAAGTTCGCTGCCGACATGCAGCCACCAGTAAGTCGCGGTTAACGTGACCCCTGAGAATTGAATGCGTCCTCCCAGTTCCTTGCCAATGCCGCGAACCAGAACGGGAACAGGCGTGTCCCTGTTGACCGCACCCCGAACATCATTGGAATGGAATCCACGGCCCCAGTTGGCGTAGAGTTCAAGATGCGGCGTAACCTGATAGGCGATTGACGCCTTGGGAGAGAGAATCGACGCTGAGCCACTGCCTTCGCCCAGCGACGCCGCAACAGAATCTCGTGCACGCACGGAATAGTGATAATAGTCCCCGCGAAGACCACCTGTCACACGCAGTCCCGCCAAGGGTTTCCAAGCGACTTCGCCGTAGAGCGCGGAAGACAATTCCCCGACCCGGTAGTGCCCGAGTGACGCAAGAAATGCGCGGGCAGCCGTTCGATCGACACCAACATTCCCGACGGCGTCGTATCTGTTTTCGGTGCCAAGGCTCACAGCCAGACTGTCAGCGATTTCCCAATGTTTTTGTGCGGACAGCCCGAGGACCCAACGCCGGTCGAACTGCTTGATCTGCGCGCTTGTGCTATCCGGATCGGTGTAAGTGGGGTTCGAGAACATCGACCAGTCATAAAACTGGGCATAGACATTGGCGCGCCATGTCGGTTGCTTGACCGCGATGTTAGCCACCAGGCGCGTCGTCTCACCCCGCGCGGAAGGATCTGGAGAGCAGAACACATCCGCACACAACGCCGTGCCGATAATGCGCTCGGGGATTTGCTCGGTTGGGTGCCATGTCGCCCGGTAGGCATGGAGAGATGCCTCCAATGTGCCCGCACCGGTCGGCATCCTATATTTCGCGAACCCCGAGTAGTGGCGCAGACGTTCAGGTTCCTGCCACGGTCCGTCATAGGTCTTGGCCTGGGCGACAAGCGTGAGGTCTCCAGCACCCAGGTCGTGCAATGTTCCGCCCGCAGCGACGCGGCGCCAACCATATGATCCAGCCTCGGCCGATGCCCATGGCCGGTCATAACCCTTGATGGTCGTCATATAGGCTGCTCCCGCCAGAGCGAAATCACCGCCATCGGCGCGGTAGGGCCCTTTACGAAAATCCTCCCGGCCCACGATCTCCGGAATGAGCCCGTTGAGGTCGAGATAGCCATGACCATGTCCGTGGGTACGAAAGTTCATCTGCACATCATCGATATAAGTACTGAAGTCAGACCCATGGTCGAGGTTGAAACCGCGCAGGAAATACTGGTTGGCTTTGCCGCTCCCCGAATGCTGGGCTGCAACCAGCCCCGGCACCGCTTCCAGCAGTTCGGCCACGCGGAGAAGAGGCCGCACGAGGAGATCGGCCCCTCCGACGCTTCCTTCGCTCGCTGATTTGGCAGTGCCGATCATGGCCTCACCGCGACCGAAAACCACAATGTCGTTGTCTGCCACGACTGCATCCGCGCTTGTTTGCGATCCCTTTTCAGAGGTTTCGGCAAAGGCCGGTGTTCCGATACAGATCAGCGGAAGTGCGCTGCTGGTAGTAATGGTCTTGATCACGAAATAGTCCCCCGGCGTCTTGCGACGTGGCCGGGGCATACCCGCGCGAACGGGCGACACGCGCGGCGACCGGACGCCATGGGTGGCCGACGCACGTCTCCGATGCGACCCCAGCCGCTCGTTCGTCGCTCAGACGGAGTTCACCGTGCCGCAGCCATCCTCTGGACCAAGGCAAGAGCGACCAGACGCCGGCAGGTCTCCTGGCTCACGGGTCACAGCTTGATGCACGCCTTCCCAGACCTCGCATGATTTAGCGTCCGGCCCAGTGGCTGCCCCTTCAAATGAGGAGCGATGTACATCGCGCTATCCGCTTACAGTTGCAGAGACAGCCACGGATTTGGAAGCAAGCTTCCGCACCGCATTCCCGATTAAGCCCCTTGCGGGGGGCACCGGCGCGATCAATGAAAGCCGGAATGATCCGGTTCTCGATCCCTCGTCTAACTGAAGTGATCGGAAAAGCCAATAACGCTTGGAGCAGGGATTGAATCAACGATTACTGCATCCCGCGCCACCATTGCCATTGGCACGGCCAGAGCGCACCAACCGCGCGCACTCGATTTGAATGGCGGGTTTTCACTGAACCTATCGTTGGCCATCGGACTCCTGTACGACCGGAAGTGGTCGAATCCAGACGTATGGAGGCGGCACTATCTGCGGGTCGGTTCGGCCTGAGCCTGCGCCGCCTTATCCAGAAATCGCGGCGCTAGGCGGCTTGCGGAAACTGCCTTGCAGGATCTTCGCGCCTGACCGGAGCTGGTCGAGATAGTCGGACCAGCTTTTCATCATGGCCAGCCGCTCTTCCCAATGCTCGCCACGCGCATAGGCTCGGCGGACGTCATCGGTCTCGGCATGGCCAAGCTGTCGTTCGATGGCGTCGGGATTCCAGTGGCCCTGCTCGTTCAGCAACGTGCTGGCCATGGCGCGGAAGCCGTGGGCGGTCATCGTCTTGCTGTCGAACCCCATGCGCCGCAGGGCGAGATTGATCGTGTTTTCGCACATGGGACGATCCCGTTTGCCTTGGGCCGGGAAGAGGTAACGGCGGTTGCCGCTGATCTCGCGCAGTTCCTCCAGGATGGCGAGCACCTGCCGGGTCAGCGGCACGCGGTGGGCGACGCGCATCTTGGTTTTCTCGGCGGGGATGGTCCAGACATTCTTGGTCAGGTCAAATTCGGTCCATTCGGCGTGCCTGAGCTCGCCAGGACGCACGAAGACGTGAGGGGCGATGCGAAGGGCTGCATGGGTGACTGGATAGCCCGAATAGGCGTCTATTGCCCGAAGTAGCACACCTGCCTCCATCGGGGAGGTAATGGCCGCCCGATGCGTGACTTTGGGCACAGTAATCGCGCCGCGCAGGTCTGCCGAAATGTCGCGGTCGGCGCGTCCGGTGGCGATGGCATAGCGGAAGACCTGCCCGCAGGTGCTGCGCAGCCGTCGCGCTGTCTCATAGTGGCCGCGCTTTTCAACCGCGCGCAAGACCGCCAGCAATTCGGGCGCTTTGATCTCACCAATCTTGCGTGCGCCGATTATGGGGTGGGCGAACTCCAGTAGCCATTTCAGCTTGCCCAAGGTAACTTCCGCGCGGCCTTCCCGGCGGGCTTTGTCGAGCCATTCCTCGGCAACGGCCTGAAAGCTGTTCACGTTGGCCAGCGGCCCGGTAATCTTGTCGATCTTGCGCTTGGCCGACGGGTTCATGCCATCGGCAATCTGCTTCTTGATTTCCAGCCGCTTGGCCCGCGCCTCAGCCAGTGAAACGGTGGGATAGACCCCAAGGGCTGCGGTGGCCCGCTTTTCCCCGAAACGATAATCAACCCGCCAGCACCGCTGACCGGCTTTTGTGACGAGCAGGTATAACCCGCCCCCGTCAGAAAGCTTGTAGGGCTTCTCGCGTGCAATTGCCTTTCGGACGGCCAGATCGGTAAGCATGACGCCACCTTTTTGTCGGTTTCGATACCGTCAAAAATACCGTCGGATACCGTCAATTGCAACGAATTTGACCGGATGCGGGTGGACGCGCAAGCCGTCAAAAACCTTTGATTTTGGGGACTTCTCCGGACATTTATGGACATGTCCGGAGGAAGCGATGGTGCCCAGAAGAGGACTCGAACCTCCACGCCCTTGCGAGCGCCAGCACCTGAAGCTGGTGCGTCTACCAATTCCGCCATCTGGGCACGGGGTAGGAGGCGCGACCTAGGGGGGGCGAATACGGATGTCAACCGGCTTGATTGGGGGTCGGTATGGAAAAACGCCGCCAGGCCCGCGGGGTCGCTCGGGCGAGGCGTGCACCCGCCCCCGCCCTGCCCGCCCGGCCTTTGCGGCGCGCCTACGTAGCGCCTGCGGCGCGTCGCGACTTGCCGTTTGGCGCGACAGACGGCAAGGGCGATGCGGTAAAGCCATCAGCCCATTGCGGGGACCGAGGACAGGAATGACCGACCAACTCATCACGCTGTTCGGTGGCGGCGGATTTCTGGGCCGCTATGTCGCGCAGGACCTGTTGCGCGCCGGGCATCGCGTGCGCGTCGCCCAGCGCGACCCGCGATCCGCGCTGTTCCTGAAAACGCAGGGCGCAGTCGGCCAGACCCAGTTCGTCGCGACCGACCTGACCCGTGCGGACAGCGTCGCGCGCGCGCTCGCCGGGGCGGACGGCGTCGTCAACCTGGTCGGCATCCTGAACGGCCGGTTCGACGCGGTTCAGCGCCAGGGCGCGGAGAATGTCGCGCGCGCTGCGGCGGCGGCCGGATGCGGCGCGCTGGTCCATATCTCCGCGATCGGGGCGGATGCACGATCGGCGTCGGCCTATGGCCGGTCGAAGGGCGAGGGCGAGGCCGCAGTGCGTGCGGCTTTCCCCGCCGCCACGATCCTGCGCCCGTCGATCGTGTTCGGACGTGAAGACCAGTTCATCAACCGGTTCGCGGGGCTGATCGCGACCGCGCCGGTCGTGCCGGTGCTGAAGCCGGACACGCGCTTTCAGCCGGTCTATGTCGGCGATGTCGCGGCCGCTGCGGTCGCGGCGCTGGCCGATCCCGGCGCCTATGGCGGCAAGACGTTCGAGCTGGGCGGTCCCGACGTGATCACGATGGGCGCGCTGGTGCGATGGATCAACGACGAAACGGGGCGCGGGCGTGTGATCGTCGATCTGCCCGACGCGGCCGGCGCGGCGATCGCGTCGCTGGGCTTCCTGCCGGGCGCACCGATCACGAAGGACCAGTGGCGGATGCTGCAGGCCGACAATGTCGTTTCGCCGCAGGCCGAGGGCATCCGGGCGTTCGGCATCGATCCCACGCCGATGTCGGCGGTGGCGCCCGCCTATCTGGTGCAGTATCGCAAGCATGGCCGGTTCGCCGCGCGCGTCGGCAACTGACCCCGCCCCCTGCCCGTTCGACCCGCCGCCGATCGGTGCGGGGGTCGTTGCCGCACCGACCGGAGCCCCTGAATGCACGACCTGCTGACCGTCATCCTGCTCGGCATTCTGGAGGGGCTGACCGAATTTCTGCCGGTATCGTCGACCGGGCACCTGATCCTGGCGGGCGAGTTGCTGGGATTTACCGGCGAAGGTTCGGCGACGTTCAAGATCGCGATCCAGCTCGGCGCGATCCTGGCGGTGATCGTCGTTTACTGGCGGCGATTCTGGGATGTCGGCACGGGCCTGATCGCATGGCGGCGACCCGACGTGATGTTCACGCGCAACATCCTGCTCGGTTTCGCCCCCGCGCTCGTGATCGGCGTGCTGGTCTATGACGCGGTGCGTGCGGCGCTGGAAAGGCCGGTCATCGTCGCCGTCGCGCTGATCGTCGGCGGGGTGCTGATCCTGGCCATCGAGCGCATGGTCAAACGGGTGCGGTTCGAGGCCGTCGAAGCAATGCCGTTCGGCACCGCGCTGTCGATCGGCATCGTGCAGTGCCTTGCGATGCTGCCCGGCGTCAGCCGTTCGGGCGCGACGATCATGGGCGCGCTGCTGATGGGGGTCGAGCGGCGCACCGCGGCCGAGTTCAGCTTCTTTCTGGCGGTACCGACGATGGCGGCGGCGACCGCTTATGCGCTGTGGAAAGACCGCGCGCTGCTCAGTCTCGACGATCTGGGCGCGATTGCGATCGGCTTCGGCGCGGCGTTCGTGACCGCCCTGATCGTGGTTAGAATATTCGTCGCCATTGTCGGGCGTTACGGGTTCGCGCCCTTTGCCTGGTACCGCATCGTGGTGGGCGCAACCGCATTGGTCTGGCTGCTCCAACGTTAAAGGTCCGCTTCGGGCCTTTGTTGTCGAATATGGAATGACAACGATCCCGAGATTAGGGGATACCGCAAGATATAGGTAAGTATAGCTGATATATTGGTCGTTTTTTGCGTGACTCCCGCGCATTGTGAAGCTAAATGGCGCGCGAAACCCGGGATCAAGTCATGGCCAGTGAAAAGCTCCTCCAGTTCGTCGATCGGGCACAGGCCTATCCGCCCAAGCGCGACGCAGGGCACCGCGCGAGCGATTTCCGCGAGATTGCCGAACGCTACGCGCCGCCCAGCGCGGAGGAGCAGGCGGGACGCTGTTCGCAATGCGGCGTGCCCTATTGCTCGGTCCACTGCCCGCTGCAGAACCATATCCCCGACTGGTTGCGCCTGACCGCGGAGGGTCGGCTGCGCGAGGCCTATGCGCTGAGCAATTCGACCTCGACCATGCCCGAGATTTGCGGGCGCATCTGTCCGCAGGACCGGCTGTGCGAGGGCAATTGCGTGATCGAATTCACCGGCCATGGCGCGGTGACGATCGGGTCGGTGGAAAAGTTCATCACTGATACCGCCTGGGAACAGGGCTGGGTCGAGCCGCTGGTGCCCGGTCGCCCGCGCGGGCAGTCGGTAGGCATCATCGGCGCGGGACCGGCGGGACTGAGCGCGGCGGAATATCTGCGCGTCATGGGCTATGACGTCCATGTCTATGACCGCTATGATCGCGCCGGCGGGCTGCTGACCTATGGCATTCCCGGTTTCAAGCTGGAAAAGCACGTGGTCACTCGCCGGGTCGAGCGGCTGGTCGCCGGCGGCATCGTCTTCCATGCCAATTTCGAGGTCGGGCGCGACGCGAGCCTGGAGGCGCTGCGTCAGCAGCACGACGCGGTGCTGATCGCGACCGGGGTCTACAAGCCGCGCGAGATCAAGGCACCCGGCGTGGGGGCCGGCGGCGTGGTCGAGGCGCTCGACTATCTAACCGCGTCCAATCGCAAGGGGTTCGGCGACGCGGTGCCGGCGTTCGACGACGGCAGCCTGAATGCCGCGGGCAAGCATGTCGTGGTGATCGGCGGCGGCGACACCGCGATGGATTGCGTGCGCACCGCGGTCCGCCAGGGCGCGAAGTCGGTCAAGTGCCTGTACCGCCGCGACCGCGCCAACATGCCCGGCAGCCAGCGCGAAGTCGCCAATGCGGAAGAGGAAGGCGTCGAGTTCGTCTGGCTCTCCGCGCCCGAAGGCTTCACCGGCGGCGGCCAGGTCAATGGCGTGCGCGCCGCGCGGATGCGGCTGGGCGCACCCGACGCCAGCGGCCGCCGCGCACCCGAGCCCGAGCCGGACAGCCAGTTCACGCTGGACGCCGACCTGGTCATCAAGGCGCTCGGCTATGATGCGGAGGATTTACCGAGCCTGTTCGGATCGGGTGAGCTGGGCGTCACCCGCTGGGGCACGGTGCGCGTCGACCAGCGCACGATGATGACCAGCCTGGACGGCGTGTTCGCCGCCGGCGACATCGTGCGCGGCGCCAGCCTGGTCGTCTGGGCGATCCGCGATGGGCGGGACGTCAGCGACAAAATGCACGCTTTTCTGAAGGTGAAGGCACGGACGGCGGAAGCCGAGCAGGTGGCGGCATGATTTGGCCAACGACGCTAATCACGGTTGCTTTGATCCAAAGCACCTCGACGCCCGTTCAAAGTTCGACAGCGCCGGCAAGCTCATTGAGCGAGGATCAAGCCGTCTATAGTGAGCTCGTCGGCTATATCGCCGCTGAGGCCGACATCCTGTCATCAGGGGCTGCCAATTTCGAGGCATCTTTCAACAAGGGCTTGGCTGCTAATGGCGGTGAAGCGCTCGAAGCACGGTTCCCTGGGATCACGAAAGTCGTAGGGACTGCGGGCAAGAACGAAACGCTCGCCATATTGCGCGAAGGATACCCCGAAATTCGCGGGATCATCCTTGCCGAGTTGAGGAAGAACCTGACCCCACAAGAGGCGCGGGACGCCAACAGATTTTATGGCTCGCCGACTGGCCAGAAGCTTATCCGCGCTGGGGTCGCCGGGGCGCGTGGCAGCAGCTTTGATGCGATTTCGACCTCGGGGCAGCAGAGCGCCGTCGCGGCGATGGGGCCTGAGGATCAACCCGCGCTCCTTCAATTTGCAGGCACCAGCGCGTTCAAAAAGATCGCGGTGCTTGGGCCGCCACTGCAGAGAATGTCAGCTGACTGGGCCACTGCTTTGATCGCCAAGTCCGACGCAAGACTGAAAGCGGTCGTTCAAGCGGCAATGAACGCGCACCTTTCGAAATTGCGATCGAAAAAGTGAACTACATGAAGCGGCTTAGCAGCAGGAAGTTATGACCGAAGTAGTCAATCATCTTGGCTTTGAACGTGCCCGTCTGGCGCGCGAGGGCATGTATCGTCCCGAGTTCGAAGGCGATGCGTGCGGCGTCGGCCTGGTCGCGGCCACCGATGGCCGGGCGTCGCGGCGCGTCGTGCGATCCGCCATCGATGCGTTGCGCGCGGTGTGGCATCGCGGCGCCGTCGACGCGGACGGCCGCACCGGCGACGGCGCGGGGCTGCATGTCGATCTGCCGTTGCGCTTCTTCGACGATGCGATCGTCAATTCGGGGCACAAGGTGCTGCCCAACCGGCTGGCAGTCGGCATGGTGTTCCTGCCACGCACCGACCTGGGCGCGCAGGAGACGTGCCGAACGATCGTCGAGAGCGAGATCATCGACGCGGGCTACACCATCTACGGCTGGCGCCAGGTGCCGGTCGATGTCTCGGTGATCGGCCAGAAGGCGCAGGCGACCCGGCCCGAGATCGAGCAGATCATGATCGCCGGCCCGATGCCCGACGAGGTGAGCGCGGCGGAGTTCGAGAAGAACCTCTACCTTGTCCGCCGGCGCATCGAGCGCCAGGTGATCGCCGCGCAGATCAGCGGCTTTTACGTCTGCTCGCTGTCGTGCCGCTCGATCATCTACAAGGGGCTGTTCCTGGCCGAGAGCCTGTCGGATTTCTATCCCGACCTGAACGACGACCGTTTCGAAAGCCGCGTCGCGATCTTTCACCAGCGTTATTCGACCAACACCTTTCCGCAATGGTGGCTGGCGCAGCCGTTCCGCTGTCTCGCGCATAATGGCGAAATCAATACGATCCGCGGCAACAAGAACTGGATGAAGAGCCACGAGATCAAGATGGCCTCGATCGCGTTTGGTGAACGCAGCGAGGACATCAAGCCGGTGATTCCCGCGGGCGCGAGCGACACCGCCGCGCTGGACGCGGTGTTCGAGGCGATCTGTCGTTCGGGTCGCGACGCGCCGACCGCCAAGCTGATGCTGGTGCCCGAAGCATGGCAGGGGCGCAGCGACCTGCCGCCCGATCATCGCGCGATGTACGAGTATCTGGCGAGCGTGATGGAGCCATGGGACGGCCCGGCCGCGCTTGCGATGACCGATGGCCGCTGGGCGGTTGCCGGCACCGACCGCAACGCGCTGCGCCCGCTGCGCTACACGCGGACGAGCGACGGGCTGCTGATCGTCGGTTCGGAAGCTGGCATGGTCGTCGTGCCCGAGGCGAGCGTGATCGAGAAGGGCCGCCTCGGCCCCGGCCAGATGATCGCGGTCGATCTGGATCAGGGCGTGCTGTTCGCCGATCGCGCGATCAAGGACAAGCTGGCGGGCGAGGCCGATTATCCGGCCATGATCGGAAAGTTTCTGACGATCGCCGACCTGCCCGATGTGGCGGGCGCTGCCGATGGCGGCTATGACCGCGCTGACCTGGCGCGGCGGCAGGTCGCGGCGGGCCAGACGCTGGAGGACATGGAGCTGATCCTGTCGCCGATGGTCGAAAGCGCCAAGGAAGCGGTGGGCTCGATGGGCGACGATACGCCGCTCGCCGTTATCAGCGACAAGCCGCGGATCATCAGCCAGTTCTTTCGCCAGAATTTCAGCCAGGTGACGAACCCGCCGATCGACAGCCTGCGCGAGCGTCACGTCATGTCGCTCAAGACCCGCTTCGGCAATCTGGCCAACATCCTGGACGACGAACCGCGCGCCAATCCGGTGCTGGTGCTCGACAGCCCGGTGCTGACCAACCGGGAATGGCATCGGTTGAAAGGCTATTTCGGCGCGACCGCCGCTGACATCGACTGCACCTTCCCCGCCGGCAGCGGCCCCGAAGGGCTGCGCGCCGCGATCGCCCGCATCCGCGCCCAGGCCGAACAGGCGGTGCGCGAGGGCCGCAGCGAGCTGTTCCTGACCGACGAGGCGATCTGTGCGGAGCAGGTCGGCATTCCCGGCGTGCTCGCCGCGGCGGCGGTGCACACGCACCTCGTGCGCAAGGGGCTGCGCTCCTATGCCAGCGTCAACGTTCGCGCCGCCGAATGCCTCGACACGCATTACTATGCGGTGCTGATCGGGGTCGGCGCGACGACGGTCAACGCCTATCTGTCCGAAGCCGCCATCGTCGACCGCCAGGCACGCGGGCTGTTCGGCGACCTGTCGATCGAACAATGCCTGGAACGGCATCGCACCGCGATCAAGGAAGGGCTGCTCAAGATCATGTCGAAGATGGGGATCGCGGTGATCTCCAGCTATCGCGGCGGCTATAATTTCGAGGCGGTGGGCCTCAGCCGCGCCCTGGTCAACGACCTGTTTCCCGGCATGCCGGCGAAGATCTCGGGCGAGGGCTATGCCTCGCTCTACGTCAATGCCAGCGAGCGTCACGAGGCCGCGTTCGACAAATCGGTGGTGACGTTGCCGATCGGCGGCTTCTATCGCCAGCGCGCGGGCGGGGAGGCGCACGCCTATTCGGCACAGCTGATGCACCTGCTGCAGACCGCGGTCGGCACCGACAGCTATTCGACCTATCTGCAGTTTTCGCGCGGAGTGCGCGAGCTGCCGCCCATCTATCTGCGCGATCTGCTCGAGTTCAACTTCCCCGCGGAGGGGATGGCGATCGACCAGGTCGAGGCGATCACCGAGATCCGCAAGCGTTTCGTGACGCCGGGCATGAGCCTGGGCGCGCTGAGCCCGGAGGCGCACGAGACGCTGGCGATCGCAATGAACCGGATCGGGGCGAAGGCGGTGTCGGGCGAGGGTGGCGAGGACCGCATCCGGTACCAGCCGTACGAAAACGGCGACAACGCCAATTCGGTCATCAAGCAAGTCGCATCGGGGCGGTTCGGCGTCACCGCCGAATATCTCAACGCGTGCGAGGAGATCGAGATCAAGGTGGCGCAGGGCGCGAAGCCCGGCGAAGGCGGGCAGCTGCCCGGGTTCAAGGTCACCGAGTTCATCGCGCGACTGAGGCATTCGACGCCGGGCGTCACGCTGATCTCCCCCCCGCCCCATCACGACATCTATTCGATCGAGGACCTGGCGCAGCTCATCTACGACCTGAAGCAGATCAACCCGCGCGCACGGGTGTGCGTGAAGCTGGTCAGCTCGGCGGGCATCGGCACGGTCGCGGCGGGCGTCGCCAAGGCGCATGCCGACGTCATCCTGGTCTCCGGCCATGTCGGCGGTACCGGGGCCAGCCCCCAGACGAGCATCAAATATGCCGGCACGCCGTGGGAAATGGGGCTGAGCGAAGTCAACCAGACGCTGACACTCAACGGCCTGCGCGGGCGGGTGAAGCTGCGCACCGATGGCGGCTTGAAGACCGGGCGCGACATCGTCATCGCCGCCATCCTGGGCGCGGAGGAGTTCGGCATCGGCACGCTCAGCCTGGTGGCGATGGGCTGCATCATGGTGCGCCAGTGCCACTCCAACACCTGCCCGGTCGGCGTGTGCACGCAAGACGACAAGCTGCGCCAGAAATTCGTCGGCACGCCCGAAAAGGTCATCAACCTGATGACCTTCATCGCCGAGGAAGTGCGTGAGATTCTCGCGCGGCTGGGCGTGCGCTCGCTCGACGAGGTGATCGGGCGGACCGAGCTGTTGAAGCAAGTCTCGCGCGGGGCCGAGCATCTCGACGATCTCGATCTCAACCCGATCCTGGCCAAGGTCGACGCACCCGATGTCGAGCGCAAGTTCAGCCTGTCGACCTTCCGAAACGAGGTGCCCGACAGCCTGGACGCGCAGATGATCCGCGATGCCGCCGCGGTATTCTCGCGCGGGGAAAAGATGCAGCTCACCTATTCGGTGCGCAACACGCACCGCGCGGTCGGCACGCGACTGTCGAGCGAGGTGACGCGCACCTTCGGCATGGACAAGCTCGCCGACGGGCACATCCATGTCCGGCTGCGCGGCAGCGCTGGCCAGTCGCTCGGCGCGTTCCTGTGCCGCGGCATCACGCTCGAGGTGTTCGGCGATGCCAATGATTATGTCGGCAAGGGGCTGTCGGGCGGCACGATCGTGGTGCGGCCGATGGTGTCCTCGCCGCTCGCCAGCCAGGACAACACGATCGTCGGCAACACCGTGCTTTATGGCGCGACCACCGGCCGGCTGTTCGCCGCCGGTCAGGCGGGTGAGCGTTTCGCCGTGCGCAATTCGGGTGCCCAGGTCGTGGTCGAAGGGTGCGGCGCCAATGGCTGCGAGTACATGACCGGCGGGATCGCGGTCGTGCTCGGACGGGTCGGCGTCAATTTCGGCGCGGGGATGACCGGCGGCATGGCGTTCGTCCTCGACAGCGACAACAGCTTTGCGCGGCTCGCCAATCCCGAAAGCATCACGTGGCAACGCATCGCGTCGGCGCACTGGGCAGGGATATTGCGCGACCTGATCGAGCAGCATCATCGCGCGACGGACAGCAAATGGTCGGGCGGACTGCTCGAGGACTGGGACCGGGTGATCGGCCAGTTCTGGCAGGTGGTGCCAAAGGAAATGCTGACCCGGCTGGAATATCCGCTGGCCGATCGCGCCGACGTCGATCTGGTGGCCGCGGAATAGTCTCACGCGCGTCCACGCGCTACGCGAGGCTTGACCGGAGCGACTGAGCGACCTTGGCCCCGGATTTGCCGTCGCCCCGGGTCTGATCCGGGGTCACGTTTCTTCTCGCGCCGGATCAGGCAGCGAAACCCGGCACAAAGCCGGGGTGACGGGGGCAGGCTGGCTGTGTTTTGCGCCGGTATCCATGCCGATCAGTCGCTCGGGGTGCGCGTTCGATGATTTGCGATCATCCGCTGTGCCTGCCGCGCCGCGACAGCTCGATCAGGCGACTGGTGCGGACGGCGGGACTTGAACCCGCACTGGTTGCCCAAGCGGATTTTAAGTCCGCTGCGTCTACCGATTTCGCCACGTCCGCGTGCCGCACGCGCTGCGATGCCATAGCGGGCGGCGTTGCGCGAGCGGGTTTCGCGGTCACGCGGAACGGTCGGCGCCTCACATGTTGAGGCGCAGGCGCATTTCCTTGCCGGGCTTGAAATAGGGGACGCGCTTGGCGTCGACCGACACCGTCTCACCGGTGCGCGGATTGCGGCCGACCCGCGCATCGCGCGCGCGGGTGGAGAACGCGCCGAAGCCGCGCAGTTCGACGCGCCCTTCGGCGGTCAGCCGGCTGGTGATTTCATCGAAAAAGATCGTGACGACCTGCTCGACCTCACGCAACGACAATTCAGGATTGTCGTTGGCGAGCATCTGAACGAGTTCCGAACGGATCATGTTATGCCCCACGGCCATGCGGTGAAAAAATGTACGCGAAAACAACATCGCCGTCATTCTTCTCGGGCTGTCGCATGATAAGCTGGTTTCTTGATCTGAATCAAGCTGGCTTTCGGGGCAGGTGACCAAAATCGAGGCGCGGCGGGACCCGAAGGCCCCGCCGCGGTCTCGAATCAACGCTGTTCGTTGCGCGCCTTCAGGGCCTCGCCCAGAATGTCGCCGAGCGACGCGCCCGAGTCGGACGAGCCGTACTGGGCGACCGCCTGCTTCTCTTCGGCGATCTGCATCGCCTTGATCGAGAAGGTCGGCTTCTTCGAGCGATCGACCCCGGTGACCATCGCGTCGAACTTCTGGCCGACCTGGAAGCGCTCGGGGCGCTGCTCGTCGCGGTCGCGCCCAAGGTCGGTGCGCTTGATGAAGCCGGTCGCGCCGTCTTCGCCCGCCTGAACCTCAAGCCCGGCGTCGCGGACTTCGAGTACGGTGACGGTGACGATGGCGTTCTTGTTGAGCCGCTCGCCGGTCGCCGCCGCGCCGCCGACCGACGGACCGCCGCGCTCGAGCTGCTTCATGCCAAGCGAGATGCGCTCCTTGTCGGGCTCGATCGCCAGCACGACCGCCTGGACGGTCTCGCCCTTGCGATGCAGGTTGAGCGCGTCCTCGCCCGAGATGCCCCAGGCGATGTCCGACATGTGCACCATGCCGTCGACGTCGCCGTCCAGGCCGATGAACAGGCCGAATTCGGTCGCGTTCTTGACTTCGCCCTCGACGGTCGAACCGACCGGATGCTCCTCCGCGAACTTTTCCCACGGATTCGCCTGAGCCTGCTTGAGGCCCAGCGAGATGCGGCGCTTGTCCTCGTCGACCTCGAGCACGACGACATCGACTTCCTGGCTGGTCGACACGATCTTGCCGGGATGGACGTTCTTCTTGGTCCAGCTCATTTCGCTGACATGGACCAGGCCTTCGATGCCGGCCTCCAGCTCGACGAATGCACCATATTCGGTGATGTTGGTGACGCGGCCCGACAGCTTGGCGCCGACAGGATACTTGGCGATCGCGCCGTCCCAGGGATCGCTTTCCAGCTGCTTCATGCCCAGCGAGATGCGCTGGGTGTCGCGGTTGATGCGGATGATCTGGACGCGGACGGTCTGGCCGATTTCCAGGGCCTCGGAGGGGTGGTTGACGCGCTTGTAGGACAGGTCGGTGACGTGCAGCAGGCCGTCGATGCCACCCAGGTCGACGAACGCGCCGTAATCGGTGATGTTCTTGACCACGCCGTCGATCACCTGGCCTTCGGTCAGGCTGAGGATCAGGCCCGAACGCTGCTCGGCGCGGGTTTCCTCGAGCACCGCGCGGCGGGAGACGACGATGTTGCCGCGCTTGCGATCCATCTTCAGGATCTGGAAGGGCTGCGGAATGTCCATCAGCGGGGTGACGTCGCGCACGGGGCGGATGTCGACCTGGCTGCCGGGCAGGAAGGCGACGGCGCCGTTCAGGTCGACGGTGAAGCCGCCCTTGACGCGGCCGAAGATGACACCCTCGACGCGGGCGGTCTTGGCGAATTCGGTTTCCAGCTTGTCCCACGCGGCTTCGCGGCGGGCGCGGTCGCGGCTCAGCATCGCTTCGCCGTTCGCATTCTCGACGCGGTCGACATAGACCTCGACTTCGTCGCCGACCTTCAATTCGGCCTTCTGGCCGGGCGCGGCGAATTCGCGCAGCGGCACGCGGCCTTCGGACTTCAGCCCGACGTCGATGACCGCCAGGTCGTTTTCGATGCCGGTGACGGTGCCGATGACGACGCGGCCTTCAAAGCTGTCGGCGGTGCCGAGCGTCTGTTCGAGAAGTGCTGCGAAATCATCGCGGCTGGGATTTGCCGAAGTGGCCATAGAGCGTGAGATCCTGTTCGTTCGTTTCCGGCCGGCCGGTTGTCTCCGGCGGTCTTGGTGGCCGATTTGCCCCACCGGCCCCATGCCGATACGGCATCCGCGCGACCGGGCGTGCCGAAGGAGATTTGCGCCCGAAAAAGCGAAAAAGGGCGCGAGAGAATCATGTTCTCCGCGCCTCCCCGACCGCGAGCACCCGCTCGTCAGACGCGCGGCGCATAACGCAACCGCCGCGCAAAGGCAAGGTGATGCGGGCAACTCCCGCTGCGCGCCATCCATCCTGCCGAAACATAACGAAAATGTCACGGATGGAAACGGCCGGTTAACCCTAAGTCGCTAAGCTTCCCGCATGGCGAGCGTAGATGAGCCTAGCGAGCGGGAACCGCGTGCCTCGGTGATCCTGCGTGCCGTGACCGTGGTCGCGGGGCGCGGAATGATCGGCGACCTGCGCGTGCGCAACCTGTCCGCGCACGGTGCCTGCCTTGACCATGAGGACGCTTTGAAGCCGGGCGATCGCCTGGCGATCGACATGGGACAGGTGACCGGCCTCACCGCCACGGTGATGTGGGCCAATGCACGCCAGGCGGGCGTCCAGTTCGATCAGCAGGTCGATATCGAACAGGCGCGCAAACCGCGCAATGCCACCCCGGCGGTCCGTACGGGATGGGTGGCCGACCTGCGTTCGCCCTACTGAACGCCGCTTCAGGACGCCGGCCGCTGCCCTGACCCGGTGGGCGCGACGCTGGCGCCGACCCGCTTCGCCTCGACGATGGCGATGGCGCGCTGGATCGCCGCATCGATCGCGAGGAAGCTGGTGTCGAGGACGACCGCGTCCGCGGCCGCGACCAGCGGGGCGGTCGCACGGCGGCTGTCACGTTCGTCGCGCGCGCGGATGTCGGCGAGCACGCGGTCCAGGCTGACGCTCGATCCCATAGCGCGCAGGTCGCCCAGGCGACGCTGGGCGCGGATCATCGGCGTCGCCCGCACGAACAGCTTGGCGTCGGCATCCGGCGCGATCACCGTTCCGATGTCGCGCCCGTCGAGCACCGCGCCGCCCGGTTGCGCGGCAAACCGCCGCTGGCGCTGGAGCAGCGCCGAGCGCACCAGCGGATGCGCCGACACGATCGAGGCCGCGCGTCCGACCTCCTCACCGCGCAGCGCCGGGTCGTCGAACAGCCGATCGTCGAAATCGCAGGCGGCGACCGCGTCGGCCTCCTTCTCCGGGTCGAGCTCCTCACGCAGAACGGTGGCCGCGACCGCGCGATACAGCAGCCCGGTGTCGAGATGCGGCAAGCCATAGTGGCGCGCGAGCGCGCGGGCGATCGTCCCCTTGCCCGACGCAGCCGGGCCATCGACGGCGATGATCATGCGACGATAGGTCCGGTTGTCATGTCGACGGCAGCGAACACTCAACCGGCCAGCAGGTCAAGCGTATCGAAAAACGCTGGATAGCTGGTGGCGACGGGTGCCACGTCATCGATCGTCAGCGGCGCGCGGCACGCCAGCCCCGCGACCGTCATCGCCATCGCGATACGATGATCCAGTTTCGATTCGATCGTACCGCCCCCGGGCAGCGGATCGCCACCCGTGCCGGTGATCGCCAGGCCATCGGGAAACTCCTCGATTCGCGCGCCCGCGGCGGTCAGCGCCGTCGCCATGGCGGCAATGCGATCCGATTCCTTGACGCGCAGCTCCTCCGCCCCGCGCGCGACCGTCCGCCCCGCGGCAAGGGCGGCGGCGACGAACAGCACCGGATATTCGTCGATCATGCTGGGCGCGAGTTCGGGCGGCACCTCGATCGCGCGCAGCGGCGCATGGCGGACGCGCAGGTCCGCGACCGGCTCGCCACCGACGACCCGCGCGTCCTGCGCGTCGATCGACGCCCCCATCGCCCGGAGCGCGGTCACGATGCCGGTGCGCGTCGCGTTCATGCCGACATTGCCGATGACGATGTCGGACCCGGGCACGATCGAGCCCGCGACCAGCCAGAATGCCGCCGAGGACGGATCGCCCGGCACGGTGATCGTCTGGGGGGCCAGTTCGGCCTCGCCGGTGATCGAGATGATGCGGCCCGCCGGACCGGGCTCGATCGTCACCTGCGCGCCGAAGCCGGCGAGCATCCGCTCGCTATGGTCGCGCGTCGCCACCGGCTCGATCACGCGCGTGATGCCCGGCGTGTTGAGCCCGGCAAGCAGCACCGCCGACTTGACCTGGGCGGAGGCGACGGGCAGCCGGTATTCGATCGGCACCGCGGGACAGATGCCCCGCACCATCAGCGGCAGCCGGCCGCCCGGCGATGCGGCGATGTCGGCGCCCATTCGGGTCAGCGGATCGATGACGCGTGCCATCGGCCGCGCCGACAGCGATGCGTCGCCGATAAAGGTCGCGGTGATCGGGTGCGCGGCGACCAGCCCCATCAGCAGCCGGGTCGACGTTCCCGAATTGCCCATGTCGAGCGCACCGGCCGGCTGGAGCAGCCCGCCGACACCGACGCCATCGACCACCCATTCGCCGTCGTCGCGGCGTTCGATCCGCGCGCCCATCGCGCGCAGCGCCGCGGCGGTCGCCAGCACGTCCTCGCCCTCCAGCAGGCCGCGGATGCGACTGGTGCCCACCGCGAGCGCGGAAAACATCAGGGCACGGTGGCTGATCGACTTGTCGCCCGGCACATGGAACGCGCCCTTCAGCGCGCCACGCGCGGCGATCGTCATCGGGCGGGAATGGGGGGAAGCGGACATGGGCAGCGGGCTTTTGACAGCGGCGTTGCGCTATGGCAAGGCGCGCCCCACTTTGCGGGGCCCGCCCTGCGATCATCGCATTCTTGAAAGGTAGAGGCGACACATGGTGAAGCCGGAATGGGGCACGAAGCGCACGTGCCCGAAATGTGCGACGCGTTTCTATGATCTGACGAAGGACGATCCGGTCACCTGCATCAATTGCGGCTACGCCTGGGAACCCGAGCCGATCCTGAAGTCGAAGCAGCCGCTGCCCTATGAAGCGGCGAAGAACCCGGCCGCGGTCGCGAAGACCGAGGATACGGACCTGGGTGACGACGAACTGGACATCGAGGCCGACGACGACACGCCCGCAGACGACGATGTCGACCTGGGCGGTGACGACGATCTGGGGGTCGAGGCACCCGAGGACGACGACGAAAGCTGATCGGGACTGAATTGCAGGCGTCAGCAGGCGCTTGCCAAAACCGCGTCGCTCGATTAGTGGGCGACGCCTTCCCGGGCTGCACCAGCCGGGACGATGGGGCCGTAGCTCAGCTGGGAGAGCGTCGCAATGGCATTGCGAAGGTCAGGGGTTCGATCCCCCTCGGCTCCACCATTCCACCGACAAGCGCGCTGAACGCCTGTTCCTGCCGGCAGGCGTTTTCAACGCCGCCTTTGGGCACCGGACGCGCGCCGGGGTGGCCGCGCACGGATCATCACGGCGTCGACAACCCGACGACATACCGCACAGCCGGGGCGCCCGCCGAAATCGCGCCATGCGGCGCGCTTTCGACTTTGAACGACGTGACGATGCCGCTACCCTTCACATTCCGATCCGGGAGGGGTGTGATGGGTATTTTCGATTTCCTGTCGAAGCAGTTTGTCGACGTCATCGACTGGGTCGAGGAGCCCGGCGTCCTGGCGATCCGCTATCCGATGCAGGATCGCGAGATCCAGAATGGCGGCCAGCTGACGGTGCGCGAGGGGCAGGTCGCGTTTTTCTATAACGAGGGGCAGATCGCCGATGCGTTCGGGCCGGGCCAGCACACGCTGGAAACCGCCAACCTGCCGCTGCTCACCGCCCTGCTCAACTGGGACAAGGGCTTCAAATCGCCGTTCAAGGCCGATGTGCTGTTCTTCACCCAGAAGGAGCAGACCGGGCTGAAATGGGGCACCGCCCAGCCGGTGACGGTGCGCGACAAGGAATTCGGCCCGCTGCGCATCCGCGCGTTCGGCGGCTATTCGTTCCGGATCGAGGACGTGCCGACCTTTCAGGCCAAGCTGATGGGCACGCTGGCGCAGGTCCGCGTCGAGGACATCGAGGATCAACTGCGCTCGGCGATCTCGACCCAGCTCGCCAGCGCGCTCGGCCAGTCGGAATTCGCCTTCGTCGACATGGCGGCGGACCAGGCGGCGATGTCGGCGCGGCTGCGCGATCTCGTCCAGCCCGCGTTCGCGCAATGGGGTCTGTCGTGCCAGACCTTCTTCGTCGAAAGCCTGTCGCTGCCCGAGGAAGTGCAGAAATATCTCGACAAGGCATCATCGATGCGAGTGGTCGGCGATCTCGACCGCTTCGTGAAGTTCCAGTCGGCCGATGCGATCGGCACGGCGGCGGCGCAGGAAGGCGGCATTGCCGGGCTGGGCGTCGGCGCGGGTGCCGGTATGGCGCTGGGCCAGGCGATGGCGGGCGCGCTGGGCGGCGGCGCGGCGGCTGGCGCGGGCGGATCGGCCAGCGACGACCCCTATGCCCAGATCGAAAAGCTCCACCGGTTGATGACCGCGGGCGCGATCACCCAAGCGGAGTTCGACACGAAGAAGGCCGAGCTGCTGGGCCGCATCCGCTGATCCTGCCGCAGTGCTGACGATCGATTGCCCCAATTGCGGCGCGCCGGTGACCTTTCGGTCGGCGGCGTTGCCGTCGCGGGTATGCGACAATTGCAAATCGATGCTGGTGCGCAGCGACGACGGCGTGGCGATCGCGGGCGTGCAGGCCGCGTTGCCCTTCGACGTCAGCCCGATCCGGATCGGCACCGCCGGCCGGTTCGGAGGCCGGTCCTTCGACGTGATCGGCCGGGTGCGCTGGGCGTGGAGCGACGGATCGTGGAACGAGTGGCTTTGCCTGTTCGGCGACGGTCGCACCGGATGGCTGGGCGAAGCGATGGGCGATTTCATGATGACCTTCGAGCGCCCGGTCGGTGACCTGCGCTCGCCCATGCTGCGCAGCATCGTTTCAGGAGCGGCGCCAATCGTCGGCGGGTCAGCCGAGATCGATGGCGAGGAAATGACGATCGCCGACGTGCGCGACGTGCAGTGCATCGCGGCCGAAGGCGAGCTGCCGTTCCGCGCGCCGCCGGGCTGGCGCATCCTGTCGATCGACCTCAAATCCGCCACAGGGCGGCTCGTCACGCTCCAGCGCGATGGCGACACGACCTCCTTCTATGACGGGCGCTATGTGACGCTGGCCGAACTGTCGCCACGCAACCTGCGCGCCATTCAGGGCTGGACGATGCCGCGCTATGACTGACGCGCCGGCCCCCGCCGCCACCGCGCTGACATGTCCCTCTTGCGGCGGCACCGTCACCTTGCGCGCGGCAGGCTATACCGTGACGGTGGCCTGCCAATATTGCGGCAGCATCCTCGATGTGTCGCAGCCGCAGGTGAAGCTCGTCACCGAGTGGCAGCGCGCCAGCGATCGCCTGCGCATCCCGATCGGCACGCGCGGCACGCTGCGCGGCGTCGAGTGGGAAATGATCGGCTATATGCGGCGCAGCGAGCGCGGCGCCTATCCGTGGGAAGAATATCTGCTGTTCAACCCGTATCACGGCTATCGCTGGCTGATCTACAATCGCGGGGGCTGGAGCCTGGGGCGCCAGCTGAACGTCGCGCCGACCGGCTACCGCGCGCCCGAGATCGATGGCCGGCCGATGGAGCCGTTCTTCGCCGATGGCGAAGCGCAGGTCGACGATGTGGTCGGCGAATTCTACTGGCGGGTGAAGCGCGGCGATACGGTGCGCACCGACGACTGGGTCGCACCCGGCTTCATGCTGTCGCGCGAAGCCGATGCCAGCGAGGTCAACTGGTCGCTGTCCGAACTGCTCGATCCCGACGAAGTGCCCGAGGCATTCGGCGTCGAGCGCAGCGGGCGCATCTGGCCGCCGCTGCCGCACCAGCCCTCGCCCGTGCTGCCCTGGCTGAAACAGGCCTTGATCGTCGCGGCGCTTGCGCTCGGCGTGATCCTGGTCGCCGGACTGCTCACCAGTGGCAGCACGCGGCTGGCGGCACAGCGCGCGCCGATCGCGTCGGACGGGTCCGATCAACAAGCGGTGATCGGCCCGATCGTCCTGACCCGCGCGCGCCAGCGCGTGAACGTGCGCGCAATCGTGCCTGATCTGTCGAACGGCTGGGTCGAGCTGGACTTTGCGCTGGTCAACCGCGCCGATCAGCGCGGCTATGGGGCCAGCAAGACCGCGGAGCGTTATTCCGGCCGCGATTCCGACGGTGACTGGAGCGAAGGCTCCCGGCGCAAATCGGCCAGCTTCGCCGCCGTTCCGGCGGGCACCTATGACCTGATCGTCGACTATCGCGCCGAACGCTGGCTGGGCGCGCAGTCGGCGGGCGACTGGCGGCTCGATTCCCAGGACCCGCAGATCGAGTTTGTCGTGAGCAGGCAGTCGGGGTCGGTCGGCAACGTCATCCTGGCACTGATCCTGATCGCGATACCCGTGCTGATCGGCGTGCTGCGTCACGCGTCGTTCGAGACCCGCCGCCGCGCCGAAAGCGACTTCGCGCCGACCGGCGATGACGAGGAAGACGACGACTGATGCGCGCGGGCACGTTCATCTTCGCCCTTTGGTGCATGGCCGTGATCGGCCTGTTCATGCTCGCGACCGGCTATGCCTGGTCGCCCTTCGCCGATGGTGGCCGCGCGGGACCGCGCCCCGTCGTCTTTTCCGGTCCGACACACAAATAAGGGGAATTCACATGGTCACGACACTCCCGGTGGTGCTCAACACCGTGCTCTATGCAGTGATCGGCATCGTCGTCTTCGTGGTCGGCTTCGTCATCCTCGACGTGCTGACGCCCGGCAAATTGTGGGACGAGATCGAGAAGAAGCAGAACAGCGCCGTGGCGATCTTTGCCGGCGCGGTTGCGATCGGCCTGTCGATCATCATCGCCGCCGCCATTCATGGCTGACGCCGATCCGGCCACGGCGGTCCGGCATGTCAGCGCGCCCGCCGGTGCGCTGCTCGTGTCGGCGTTCGTGGTCGCGACCTGCGGGCTGATCTACGAACTGCTGGCCAGCACCATCGCCAGCTACCTGCTGGGGGACAGCGTCACCCAGTTTTCGACCGTCATCGGCAGCTATCTGTTCGCGATGGGCATCGGCAGCTGGTGCTCGCGCTATGTCACGCGCGGCGAGTTGCGGCTGTTCGTGCGGGTCGAGCTGTTGATCGCGATGATCGGCGGCTGTTCGGCGGCGGCGCTGTTCATGCTGTTCCCGCTGACCGATCATTTCCGCATCGTGCTCTATGGCATCGTGCTGGCGATCGGCTTTCTGGTGGGGCTTGAGATCCCGCTGCTGATCCGCATCCTGCGCGACTTCGACTTTCGCGAGACGGTGTCGAGCGTGCTGACCTTCGACTATGTCGGCGCGCTCGCGGCATCGATCCTGTTCCCGCTGGTGCTGATGCCGCAGCTGGGGATGATCCGCACCGGCTTCCTGTTCGGCTTCGCCAATGCGGCGGTGGCGCTCGCGCTCCTGCTATGGCTGCCGCGCGCGGCGCGGATGACGATGGAGAAGGTGACGGCGGTCGCGATCCTGGTCGCCCTCGCCGCCGGCTTCGTCGCGGCCGAGCGGCTGCAGCGCATCGGCGAAGTCGCCGGCTATGGCGAACCGGTGATCTATGCCAGGTCGAGCCGCTATCAGCGCATCGTGCTGACCCAGTCGGACGACGATCTGCGCCTCTACCTCAACGGCAACCTGCAATTCGCCGCGCGCGACGAATATCGCTATCACGAAGCCCTCGTGCATCCCGCGCTCGGCCGGGTCGCTCATCCGCGCGAGGTGCTGATCCTGGGCGGCGGCGACGGGCTGGCTGCGCGCGAAGTGTTCCGCCATCCCAGCGTCGAGCGCGTGACGCTGGTCGATCTGGACGGGGCGGTCACCGGCCTGTTCCGCAACACCGCCGCGCTCGCGCGCCTCAATCGGGGATCGCTGTCCGACCCGCGGCTGACCATCGTCAACACCGACGCGTTCCTGTGGGCACGCAGCGCGCGCGGGCGCTATGACGCGATCATCGTCGACCTGCCTGACCCGGTCGATTATTCGATCGGCAAGCTTTACACCCAGAGCTTCTATGCCGAGCTGCGTCGCCTGCTCGCGCCCGGCGGAATGATGGTCGTACAGAGCACGTCGCCGCTGATCGCCCCCGCAGCCTATTGGACCGTCGCGACCACGCTGGAAGCCGCCGGTTTCGCGACGCGTGGCTATCATGCCTATGTGCCGAGTTTCGGCGAATGGGGCTTTATCCTCGCCGCCGGCCGCCCCATTCCCGGGCGCGCGCAGTTTCCCGCCGGCCGCTTCCTGACCCCCGCGACCGAGCGGCTGCTGTTCGATTTTCCGCCCGACATGGCGCGGCGGCCGACGCTGGTGAACCGGCTCGACAACCAGGTGCTGGTGCGCGAGTTCGATCGCGCGTGGAGCCGTTATGAAGGTTGATCGGCGCGTGGTGCTGGGGCTGGGTGGCGCGGCGATCGCCAGTGCCGGTGCCACCGCCGCGCTGATGCCCCCGCCCCCGCCGCCCGGCGCGTTGCGTGGTGCCGATCTCGGCCGCGGTCATTTGTTGCGCCGGGGCAATTTCCCGAAGCCCAGCCGCACCGAACGGATCGGCGTCGCGATCATCGGCGGCGGCGTCGCCGGCCTGACGGCGGGCTGGACGCTCGCGGAGGCGGGCTGTGACGACTTCCGGCTGTTCGAGCTGGAGGACGCGGTCGGCGGCAACGCGCGTTCCGGGCGCAACGCCGTCACCGCCTACCCGCTCGGCGCGCATTATTTGCCGCTCGCCAATCGCGAGGCGGTGGCATTGCGCCATTTCCTGACGCGTTCGGGGATCATCACGGGCGAGCGTGACGGCCTGCCCGTCTATGATCCCGCCCACCTGTGTGCCGACCTTCAGGAGCGGTTGTTCTGGCGTGGCCGCTGGCAGGAAGGGCTGGTGCCGCGCATCGGGCTCGGCGATCGGGACAGGGACGATCTGGCGCGCTTTGCGGCGCGGATGACTGACTATTCCGCGATGACGGGACGCGACGGCCGCCCTGCCTTTGCGGTGCCGATCGCCTACAGCTCGGCCGATCCCGACCTGCGCGCGCTCGACCGCCTGACCTTCACCGACTGGCTGGCGGCGCAGGGCTTTGCGTCGCAGGTACTGCGCGCGCATGTCCGCTATGCGATGCGCGACGATTACGGGACCGAGCCCGATCACGTCTCCGCCTGGGCCGGCATTCACTATTTCGCCGGCCGCCGCGCCTTTGCCGCCGACGACGCCGGCGACAATGTGCTGACCTGGCCCGAGGGGAACCATCGCCTGGTCCGGGCGCTGGCCCAGCCGATCGGCGACCGCATCACCGCCGGCGTGGTCGCGCACCGCGTCGAGCGCACGGGCCGCGGAGTCAGCGTCGATGTCTACGACCCGGCGACCGACATCACGACGCGCGTCGAGGCGGCGACGGTCATCCTTGCCGTGCCGATGTTCGTCGCCGCGCGGCTTTGCCCCGAAATCGGCGACGTCCGGCAGGCGAGCTACGCGCCGTGGCTGGTCGCCAATGTGACCGTCGACCGGCTGCCCGGCGGGGAGGGTGTGCCGATCGCCTGGGACAATGTGTCGACCACCAGCGACTCGCTCGGCTATGTCGTCGCGACGCATCAATCGCGCTCGGCGGGCGGGCCCAGCGTGCTCACCTGGTACCTGCCGCTGTCGACCCAGTCGCCCGCCAATGCCCGCCGGCTGCTGATCGAACGGCCCGCCGACGACTGGAAGCGCATCGTCCGCGACGACCTGCTGGCGATGCACCCGGAGCTGGCGCCCGACATCCGCGCGATCGAGCTGTGGCGCTGGGGCCATGCGATGGTACGGCCGGTGCCGGGCTATATCTGGACGACGGCGCCGGGCTTCCGCGTCGATCCGCCGCTCTACCTCGCCCATGCCGACCTGAGCGGCGCATCGCTGTTCGAGGAGGCGCATTATCACGGCACCCGTGCCGCCGAGCAGGTGATGGCGCAGCTGGGCCATCCGCACGTGGCGCTGGCATGAGCGTTGTCGCGCCCCCGCCCTATGACGGTCGCCACGTGCTGCTCGACCTTGATGGCTGCAGCGGGCTCGACGACGCGGCGCGGATCGAGACGGCGCTGCGCGACGCCACGGCGGCCGCCGGCGCGACATTGGTCGACCTGCGGCTGCATCATTTCGGGCCCGGGCACGGCGTCACCGGCGTCGCGCTGCTTGCTGAATCGCACATCTCGATCCACAGCTGGCCGGAGCATGGCCATGCGGCGGTGGACATCTTCGTCTGCGGGCACCGCTGCGATGCCGAGGCCGCCGCACGGGTCATTGCGGCCGCGCTCGATGCAACGCATCTGCGCCAGCGCATCATTGCGCGAGGTTACGGCCTCGCAACCGCGCCGCTCGACACATCCGGTTGAACGCCGGAGCGCCGCGTCGAGCGGATCCGGGCCGGCCGCGCGCGGTGATCGTGCGGTCGCGTTGACCCCGGTCCCGGCACCCACCTACGCTACCGGCCAGCGGCTCATCCGAGTCGCCAGCCGGGGGGATGGAAATCATGACGATCGTGTTCGGTGGCCTTGCGCCAAGCGACCAGACGACGGTGACGCAGGTCTGGGGCGAGTTGATGGAGACGCTGGACAAGCAGAAGAACCTGCAGCAGCACATCGATCGGTGGTTCGGCACCGCCTGCGCGGCGGCGTTTCGTACCGCGATGCCGCGGGTCCTTCGCAAGTTCCGGTCGTGCATGAACCTGTGCACGGTCACGATCACCTGTTCACCGCTCGACGAGCGCGACATCGATACTTTCGGTGCGGCCTATCACAACAACGGCGCAGGCGGCTTTGCACCGATCATCAATTTCGACCCGGCGACGCAGCCCCAGCTGACGCTTGAGCTCGACGGGCGATGGAATATCGGGGTCGCGCTGCACAAGACGCTGACCGACCGCGACAGCGCGTTTCAGACGATCGCGCACGAACTGAGCCATTTGCTGCTCGGCACGCGCGACGAACGCTGGAATCCGCCGGCGGACAAGCCGCGCTGCTATGGCGAAACCAAATGCACCCAACTCGCAACCAACAACGACGTCCGCGCGCTGACCAATGCGGACAACTGGGGCTATTTCCTCGAAGACCTGAAGGGCTGATCGCACTGGATCACCGGCAGCGTCGCGCGTAAGGGCGCGCGATGCACCGGCTTGCCATCTATGATCTGGACCGCACGATCACGCGGATACCGACCTGGACTCCGTTCCTGATCCACACCGCGCGGGCGCGGGCGCCGTGGCGACTGGCGCTGATGCCGTTGGGCATGGTGCTGGCGGCGGGGTATCTGCTCCGCCTGATGTCGCGCGGCCGGCTTAAGGAACGGATGCACCGGCTGATGCTGGGCACCCGGCTGGCACCCGCCACGATTGACGATATCGCGCGCGACTTCGCCGGCTGGATGGTGCCGGGCCGCATCCACCCGCGCGCCGTCCAGCGCATCGAGGCGGATCGTCGCGCCGGCTATCGGATCGTGATCGCGACGGCGTCCTATCGCTTCTATGTCGAGGCGCTGGCGCGCCGGCTCGGTATCGTCGACGTCATCGGCACCGAAGCCGTGGTGGATGCAAGCGGCGCGATCCTGCCGAAAATCCGCGGTGCCAATTGTTATGGCGAGGCAAAGCTCGCGATGGTCGAGGCGTGGCTGGCCGGTGAAGGCATCGCGCGCGACGCGGCGCATATCCGCTTTTATTCCGACCATGTTTCCGATGCGCCGACGCTGGCCTGGGCGGACGAGGCCTATGCGGTCAACGCGCACCCGCCCCTCGCCGCGCTGGCGACCGCGCGGGGCTGGCCGCAGCTCGACTGGCAGGCGCGGTGATGCGCGGCATCCTGTTGAGCGCGGGCAGCGGCTCGCGACTGCTGCCGCTGACCGAACGCGTGCCCAAATGCCTGGTCGAACTGGGCGGGCGCGCGATCATCGACCTCCAGCTTGCCGCGCTGGCGCAGGCCGGGGTGCGCGAGGCGGTCGTCATCGGCGGTTATCGCCACGAGCAACTGGCCGCGCATCTTGCCGCATCGCCGCCGCCGCTGGCGGTCGAGCTGCGCCACAATCCGTTCTGGGCGGTGGCGAGCAGCATCGGCAGCGTCTGGGCCGCGCGCGACCTGGTCGACCGCCCGTTCTGCCTGATGAACGGTGACACGGTGTTCGATGCCGACGTCATCGCCGACGCGATTGCCCGCGCGGCGGGCATCGACCTGCTCGTCGAACCGATCGCCGCGCCCGAGCTGGACGACATGCTCGTCACTGCGGCCGGCGGGCGGGTGCGCGCGGTGGCCAAGACGCTGGCGCCGCAGGCCGCGACGCACCGCTCGCTGGGCGTCCTTATCGCTCCCGCACCCGGCCGGCATTATGCCGATGCGCTTGATTCAGTGATTTGCGCGCCCGGCGGCACCGGGGCCTTTCACCACGCAATCGTCGACCGGCTGGCGCGCGACGACCGGGTCGGCGCGATCGAGCGGGCAGCGGGATGCTGGCAGGAAATCGACCGGCCTGAGGATATTGCGCGCTGGGATGCAGGCCATGGCTGCACCTGACGCACGGACGCGCCGCCCGATCGCGTTCCTGTTCCTGGGCGAAACGCTGCTGATCCCGCATCTGTGGCCGATCGTCGAGGCGGTGATCGCGCAGGCACCGGGCCAGCCGATCGAGCTATGGGTCGCGACCTCGGTACACGAGGCGCTGCTGGGCGAATGGCTGGCCGCGCTCGACGCGCCCGGCGTGCGGATTCGCCGTGCCCCCGGCTTTCGCCGGCTCGGCCCCGATCACGCCGATGGCCGCAATCCGCCGCTACCGCCGAAGCTGCCGCTTCTCGCGCGCCTCGCCCCGCTTCTCGCGCGGCGACCCGTGGTGGTCAGCGCCGAGCAGACCAGCCTGTGGCTGCCGACACTGCTTCCGATGCGCACGCGCTTCGTCAACCAGCTCCACGGCGCGGGGTCGATGATGAACCGCGACGATCGCCGTCGCCGCGCACCGTGGCTGACCCTGGTCGCCGCCGAGCGGGAGCGCGACGCGCTGGCCGCGCACGGCGTCGACCCGGCCCGCATCCGCGTGACCGGTTATGTCAAGGCGAGCTTTCGTCAGCGCCGCGGCGCTGGCCTCACCTTTGGCACGCGGCGACCGACGATCCTCTACACCCCGCACTGGCAGAAGCATCGATCGTCCTGGTGGCGCTGGGGCCCCCGGACGATCGACGCGATCCTGGCGGACGGGCGCTACAACCTGATCTTCGCGCCGCACCAGCGCCTGGTCGAGAAGGTGCCCGAGCTGCACGCGCTTGCCGACCAGCTGCGCGGGCGCGACGACGTCCACGTCGATCTCGGCAGCTTCGCGACGGTCGACGGCAGCTATACCGCCGCCGCCGACATCTACCTCGGCGACACGTCGAGCCAGGTCGTCGAGTTTCTGATGCAGCCACGCCCCTGCGTCTTCCTGAACGCGCTGGCCGCCGAATGGCGGGGCGACGCGAGCTATGCGATGTGGGCAGCGGGCGAGGTGGTCGACGATCCCGCCGAGCTGATCGCCGCGATCGACCGCGCCGGCGCGCGCCATGGGGAATATGTTGACGCGCAGCGCCGCTTCGCCGCCGAATCGCTCGGCACGCTCGACGGACAGGCCCCCCGACGCGCGGCACAGGCGGTGATGGCGGCGTTGCACACGGGCTGACCGCCCGCCCCCCCCCTCGCTTTTTGCGGATATTTGGCTATCGGCACGCAGATGACGACAGCGCAATCCGTGGCAGCGAAGCCCGTCGCCGTGCCGGTCGGCGCCAATCCGACCCTGATCTGGGGCATGACCGCCCAAGAACGCTGGCGACGGATCGCCGTGGCACAGGGCCTGGCGGGCGATCCCGCGACGGCCGACCGGGTGATGCTCGCCAATCTCGACTTTGCCTTCGACCCGGCATGGTCGGCGCACCTCGCCGCCCGCCCTGCCACGGTGCTGACCCGCGACGGCGTGCCGGTCCTCGCGCATGTCGACGCCGGCGCAATGGCGCAGTCGGTGGAGCAGGCGATGCGCACCGGCGCAGCGCTGCCCGACGGGTTGCACCGGATCGAGGCGGACGCCGAGCAGGGCATCCTCAACGAGGCGCTGCGCAAGCGCGAGCGCCCTTTCGCCGAACGGCTGACCCCGGCCAATGTCCCGATGATCGAGCGTGCCAGCTATGTCGGGGCGTACAAGGGCGTGACCGACCTGCTGACCAAATATCTGTGGCCCGAATGGGCGTTTGTGCTCACCCGCATCGCCGCGCGGATCGGCATGACCCCCAATCAAGTGACCGCGATCGGCAGCGTGCTGTGCATCGTCGCCACCATCGCCTTCTGGTACGGCTGGTTCTGGACGGGGCTGGCCACCGGCCTCGTCTTCATGGTGCTCGACACCGTCGACGGCAAACTCGCGCGCTGCACGATCACGTCATCGGCGCTCGGCAACGCGTGGGACCATGGGGTGGACCTGGTCCACCCGCCCTTCTGGTGGTGGGCCTGGGCGACGGGATGCGCGGCCTATGGCCGGCCGCTCGACGATGCAACCTTCTGGGCGGTGATGGCGGCGATGCTGGTCGGATATGTCGCCCAGCGGCTGATCGAGGGCGCGTTCATCGTGCGTTTCGGCATGCACATCCATGTATGGCAACGATTCGACAGCCAGTTCCGACTGGTCACCGCCCGGCGCAATCCCAATATGGTGTTGCTGCTGGCCGGACTGGCGATTGGTCGTCCCGACTGGGGGATCATCGCGGTGGCCGCGTGGACGCTGTTGTCGCTGATCGTCCACCTGGTCCGGCTGGGGCAGGCGATGGCGCGGCGCGCGCGCGGCGAGCCGGTGACAAGCTGGCTTGCATGACGCGCACACGAAAGAATGCGTGAGGGAACACGACGGATGGGCATGAACAGATCACAGGCGGGGCTGGCGGCGGCGCTGGCCGGGATCGCGATTGCAACGGCGGCGACGGGGACCCCGCCGGCCGCGGCGCAACCGCAGGGCTGCATCGGCGATCCCGGCCCCGGGCTCGCCAAGCTGACGCTTTCGGCGCGCAACATCCGCAGCTCGAAGGGAGAAGTCGCCTTCACGCTCTATCCCGACGATCGATCGAGGTTCCTGGCAAAGGGCGCCAAGCTCGCCCGCGCCCGTGTGCCCGCGCGCGCCGGCACGACCGAGGCCTGTTTCTGGCTCAAGCCGGCGGGCTATGCCGTCGCCATCTACCACGATGAAAATGGCGACCGTAAGTTCAACCGCACCCTGTTTTCGGTCAAGGAAGGCTTCGGCTTTTCGAACAACCCGCCGACGACCATGGGCGTGCCGGCGTTCAAGTCGGCCCGCTTCGTCGTCCCGGGCAATGGCACGACGGTACAGATCAGCACGCGTTACCCCGGCTGATCTGACGCGCCCGATTCGACGGCCGGGCGATCCGGCGTCGCCATTCTAAAGGCGCATATCCAGCCCTGCATCGCAGGAAATTGTCCTTCGATCGTCATAAAAAGCGCAGGGACTAGTAATCTTTGCGTCACAATCTAAATTAGCCAGTCCGGGGGACGCCAGCTTCGGCCGAAGGCGTATTCCGACCTGTGACGCTGTAATGCCGCGATGTTACAGCGATGCTGCAAGGATAGAGTTTTTGGGCGAGGTGTTCAGTTTCCATCCCACCGATGCGCTTGCCGGATACGGGCCGCTCGCGCGCCGGTCGGTCGATGAACGGGCGACGCCCCGCCCCGGCGATATCCCGCCGCGGTCGCCGGCAGCAGGTGCCGCGCCGCGCGTCGCGTTGATCAGCAATCCCAAGAGCCATCGTAACCGCAACCGTATCCGCGACGAGCTCGCCAACCGCCCGGACCTGTTGTTCCGGGCGCCGCAGAGCCGCACCGAGCTGGCCGACACGCTGGCCGAACTCGCGGCGCAGTCGGTCGATCTGCTGATCGTCGATGGCGGCGATGGCACGATCCGCGACGTGATGAGCGCCGCCGTCGACATTTTCGGCGAACGGATGCCGCGCATCGCGCTGCTGCCGTCGGGCAAGACAAACGCGCTCGCCCTCGATCTCGGCGTGCCGCTCGACTGGGGCATCGACGCGATCATCACTGCGGCACAACGCAGCCAATTCGTCGCGCGCACCCCGGTGGAGGTTCGTCGCGCGGATCGGGATGCGCCGGTGCTGCGCGGTTTTCTGCTGGGTGCGGGCGCGTTCGTCCGTGCGACGTCGCTTGCCCAGCATACCCATCGGCTGGGGGCTTTCAACGGACTTGCCGTGGGGCTGTCGCTCATCCTGGCGATCGGCCAGACACTGCTCGGATCCGCCCGCAACCCCTGGCGGCGGGGCGAAATGATGCGCGTGTGCGCCGGCAATCGCGGCGCGCTCAGGATGCCCTTCTATCTGGTCTTCGCCTCGACGCTTCAGGCGCTGCCGCTCGGCCTCAAGCCGTTCGGGCGCGTTCGCTCGGGGTTGAAGCTACTGACCGTCGCCGCGCCGCCGCGCTGGTTGCTTGCCGGCGTTCCGGCGCTGCTGACGGGATCGGAAGCGCAATGGCTGGACGATGCCGGCTATCGTCGCGTCGATGCGGACCGGATCGAATTGACGACCGAGGACGGCTTCATCCTCGACGGCGAGAAATATGCCGGTGGCGATGTCGTGATCGGGCGGGGCGCGCCGATCTGGTTCGTGGTGCCGTGACCGGCCTGTCCGATTTCGTGCGCGACCGACTGCATGCGCCGGTCGATCCGCTGATCGGCGCGGCGGCGCGCGTCATCGCGCGGCGCATGAACGGCGTGGCGGTCCTGTTCTATGGGTCGGTCCTGCGTACCGGCGACATCGACGGCGTGCTCGACTTCTATGTCCTGACCGGCGAATCGGCGGCATCGCCGGGCCTCCAGCGCCTCGGCTCGCGGCTGCTGTGGCCCGATGTCAGCTACCATGAGGTGACGCTGGGCGACCGCGTGATCCGCGCCAAGGTGGCGACGATGCCGCTCGCCATTTTCGCCCAGGCGGCGGACGGGCGGATGCTCGACACGACGATCTGGGCGCGCTTCGTCCAGCCGTCGGCATTGATCTGGTCGGTTGACACTGGCGTCGCCGACCGGGTCGCCGCAGCCGTCGCGGCGGCGGCGCGTACCGCCGCGCGCTATGCCGCGGTGCTCGGCCCGATCCACGGCACGACCCGCGATTACTGGCAGGCGCTGTTCCGCGAGACCTATCAGACCGAGCTGCGCGTCGAAAAGCCGGGGCGCGAGGACCAGATCCTCGGCTTTGCCCCCGATCATTTCGACCGGCTGCTGACGCTCGCGTGGGAAGCGGATGGCCTCCCCTATCACCGCGACGGCGCGCGGCTGGTTCCGCGCGTGCCCGAGGCCGAGGCGCGCGCCCTGGTCGAGCAATGGTATGACCGCCGTCGCGCCGGCAAGCCACTCAACGCCGCGCGGCTGATCAAGGCCGCCTTCACCTTTGAGGGCGCCGCGCGCTATGCGCTGTGGAAAATCCAGCGGCACACCGGCATATTCATGCCGGTCACGCCGTTTCGCGAACGTCATCCGATCCTGGCCGCGCCGGGGATCCTGTGGCGGGTCTGGCTGACCACCGCGTTCCGATGAGCTTCAACGCATTGGTGCTGGCCGGATCGCGCGGGACCGCCGATCCGGTGGCGGTCCATGCCGGTGTTTCCGACAAGGCGATGATCGAAATCGACGGCCGCACGATGCTGGCGCGCGTCGCCGATGCGCTCGGGGCGGCGGGCGCGGCGCGCATCATCGCGTCGGTGTCGAGCGATGCGGTTGCCGATCACGCCCGGTCGATCGGCATCGAGGTGCGGCGCGCGGCACCGGGGCCGAGCCGCAGCGTCGCCGAGGCATTGGATGCGATCGGCACGCCGCTGCTGGTCACGACCGCCGACCACGCCCTGCTCCGTCCCGAATGGGTCACCGATTTCCTGGCCGACGCGCCCGCCGACGCCGATGTCGCGGTCCTGCTGGCGCGGCGGGAGACGATCGACGCCGACGTGCCCGGCACGACGCGCACCTATCTGCGCTTTGCCGATGGCGACTGGTCGGGATGCAACCTGTTCCACTTCGCCAGCCCCCGCGCGGTCGCGGCGACCCGCCTGTGGCAACAGGTCGAGGCCGATCGCAAGCGCCCGTGGCGCATCGTCCGCCGGCTCGGGCCCGGATTGCTGCTCCGCTACCTGATCCGGCGGCTGACGCTGGGCGAGGCGGTCGCGCATCTCGGCCGGGTGGCAGGCATCGAGGCGGCAATCGTCGCGGCGCGCGCGGGCGCGGCGGCGGTGGATGTCGACAAGCCCGCTGACCTGGCGCTGGTCCGCCGGCTGATCGCGGATCAGTCCGACCGCGCGCCTGTCGCATAGCCGCGCAGCGCCAGGCCGAGCAGCAGCGCGGCGACCACCGATCCGGCCAACACACCGATACTCGCCCCCAACGCCCCCGCGCGCGGCAGCAGGGCGAAGGTCAGGCCAAGCTGAACGATCACCGCGACCATGCGGGCCGCCAGCGCCAGTCCCGCGCGATGCACCGCCATCAGCACTGGCTCGAACCCCACGACCGCGAGGTCGACGCACCCCGCTGCCGCCAACCAGAGCAGCAACACATAGGCGCCGGCATATTCCGGCCCGCCGACCAGGACGAGCACCGGCCGCCCCGCCAGCGCGACGATCGCGAGGATCGCGACCGCTGCGATCGACGATGCCGCGAACACGCGGCCCAGCATCGCCGACAGCCGAGCGGGATCGGCGGCACGTGCAATCCGCACGACTTCGGGAAAGGCGGCGCGCGCGATCAGCTGGGACAATTTGGCGAGCGCGTTGGCCAGCTGTACCGCCAGCCGAAACGCGCCTGCCGCGGCCGGGCCGACATAGCCGCCGACCAGCAGCAGCGGCAGCTGCTTGGCTGACAGGCCCAGCGTCGCGTTGAGGTTGGTGCTGGCAACGAAGCGCAGCAGCCCCGGATTTTCCGCCGCCAGCCGTCCGGTCGGCGGCGGGCGGCGGAACAGCGCAAGGTCGCCGGTACGCGCCAGGATCCGCCAATAGGCCGCGGCCGTCGCCAGCTCGGCGAGTGCCCAGGCGATCAGGAAGCCGGTCACCGTCGGCATCGCGATTGCCGCCGCCAGCGCACCCGCAAAGCGCACCGCCGGCGTCACGCTGTCGGCCAGCGCCGACAGTGCAAAGCGGTCCTTCAGCCGCAGCAGGCCGAGCGGGGTGGCACGGATCGTCACCAGCTGCACCAACGTGAAGGCGATCGTCGCCCCGGCCAACTCGGGCGTGATGCCCATGCGCGGGCCGAACGCCGCGACGATGCCGATCGCCACCGCCGCGCCCACTCCCGCGCTCAGGATGTCGAGCCCCAGACAGGCGCGCATCAGCCGAGCGAGCGCGGGCCGGTCTTCGCGGGCGAGATGGTCGACGCCATAGCGCACGATCACCTGCCATGTCTGGAAGCCGACCAGCACCGCGATCGTCTGGCCCGCCCCGACGATCAGCGCGAAACGCCCGAAGTCCGCGATGCCCAGCGTGCGTGCCGCCACCGCCAGATAGACGAGCGACAGCACCGCCAGCACGCCGCGGCTGGCGAGCAGCCAGCCGAGATTGCGCGCGACCGCGCGCGCGGCGGATGCCAGCGGCGCATCGGGGGCGGAGGGCGGCGGCGGGGCCATGATCGCCCCCGCCTATCCGCGCCGCCGGTTGCGGACAAGGGTCGCGGCGGGGTCCTTGAGCTGCGGCACCAGATACGGGCATAGCGTGCGCCATGCCCATCGACACGCCCAGCCTGCGCATCGCCACCGCCGCCGACGTCGCCGCACTGCATCGGCTGGTCGAGGGCGCCTATCGCGGCGACAGCGCGCGGCGCGGCTGGACGCACGAAGCCGACCTGCTCGACGGCCAGCGCACCGATCCGCAGGTGCTGGCCGACATGATCGCCGACCCGCACCAGCGTGTGCTGCTCACCGAGGTCAACGGTGCGCTGATCGGCTGTGTCGGCGTGCGCTTCGAGCCGCCCGCGATCGGCTATCTCGGGATGCTGAGCGTCGATCCCGCGCACCAGGCGGCTGGGACCGGGCGTCAACTGATCGCCGCGGCGGAGGCGCTGGCGCGCGACACGTTCGGCGCGACGGTGATGGAGATGACGGTGATCCGCCAGCGCGGCGACCTGATCGCCTATTACGAGCGGCGCGGCTATCGCCTGACCGGCGAGACGCGCGCGTTTCCGCTCGACGACCCGAGCTTCGGCATTCCGCGCACCCGCGACCTCGTCTTTGTCGTGCTCGCGAAACCGCTCGCCTGAAGCCGGGGCGACGCGGTAGGGTCAAAGCCATGGAGTCGCCCGCGTTCGTGCCCGTCCACCCGCCGCGAACCGATCGGCTCGCGCCCGTCTGGGCGGCGTTTTTCGGCGAACGGTCGCGCAATTCGATCATGGGGTGGAGCCATGCCGCCTTCGACGGCTGGTATGTCCGCCGCCAGGTACTGGGGATGACCGTCCACATCCCCCGCCACCCCGACATGATCGAACATGTGCTGCTCGGCAATGCCGCCAATTATACCAAGCCGCGCGTGGTCAAGCGGCTGATCGCGCCGCTGGTCGGCGAGGGGCTGCTGAGCGCCGACGGCGAGCTGTGGCGGACCCAGCGTCGCATCGTCGCGCCCACCTTTGCTCCCGGTGCGGTCGCCGCACTGACCCCGCTGATCGTTGCGGCGGCGCGCGCCGCGCCCGGCGGCTGGCCGGACGCGGGCACGATCGACATCGCCCGCGCCGCGACCGACACGACGATGGCGATCATCGCCGATGCGCTGTTCTCGGGCGATCCACGCCTCAAGACCGCGACCGCCAGCCGCCACATCTCGAACGCGCTCGAAGCCGCCGGGTCGGTGCGCCTGTCGGCGATCCTGGGTCTGCCGCAGATCGGCATCCGCCGCACGGTGCGGCTTGGCCAGCAGGGACGCGTCTTTCTGCGCGACACGCTGACCCGCATCGTGCGCGAACGCGGCCCTACCGGCGGCGACGATTTTCTGGGTCAGATGATCCGTGATCTCCATGCCCGCTTTCCGGCGACGCGCGCGACGATGCTGGCGATCGACAATGCCGCGACCTTCTATGTCGCCGGGCATGAGACGACGGCCAATGCGCTGACCTGGAGCGTCTATCTGCTCGCGGGCGACCCGGTGGCGCAGGCGCGCGCGCGGGCGGAGGCCGCCGATGCGCTGGTCGGCGATCCCGCGACCTTGCCCGACCGGCTGCCCTATCTGCGCCGCGTGCTGGACGAGGCGCTACGGCTCTATCCCCCCGCGCCGCGCTTCGACCGCGAGGCGGTAGCGGCCGACCGGCTGGGCGACCATGCGGTCGCGCCGGGCGACATCGTGTCGGTCTGGCCCTGGCTGATCCATCGTCACCGCCGGCTGTGGGAGGCGCCCGACCATTTCGATCCGGATCGCTTCGCCCCCGAGCGCGCGGAGGGCCGGCACCGCTTCCAGTATCTGCCCTTCGGCGCGGGTCCGCGCACCTGTGTGGGGATGCGCTTCGCCATCGTCGAGGCGCTGGTGATTTTGGCGCACTGGCTCGCCGCCTATCGCTTCGCGCTCGATCCCGCCCATCCGGTCGAACCGGTCGGCACGGTGACGCTACGCCCCGCCAATGGCCTGATGCTGCGCGTGGAGACGGTGGGCTAGCGGCCGGGGCCATATACGAAGGTCAATGCCCTGGCTCCGCCGTCACCCCGGCCTTGTGCCGGGGTCCACGTGGCCAAATGTCGCAACCGTCAGGACTGAGCGTCCCGGTGGACCCCGGCACAAGGCCGGGGTGACAATGATTTCGACGGCGGCGTCGGTGAATCTCGATCGTCCCCCTTACCCCGCCGCAATCGCCCGTGCCGCGGCCAGATCGCGCACGAACGCGGCATATTCCGCGTCCGCACGCGCGCGATCGTCGATGCGCAGCAGGAAGCTCGGGTGGATCGTGATGAATCCCGCCATGCCGCTGGCCAACGCAATCTCGCGTCCGCGCTCGCGTCCGATCGTCACCGCCCTGCCGGTCAGCGATCGCGCGGCGCTCGCGCCCAGTGCAACGATCAGGCGGGGCTGGACCAGCGCGATTTCCTGGTCGATCCACCAGCGGCACGCCTCGATCTCGCCCGCATCGGGCTTGGCATGGATGCGCCGCTTGCCGCGCGGCTCGAACTTGAAGTGCTTGACCGCGTTGGTGACATAGGTCTCCGCCCGCTCGATCCCGGCCTCTGCCAGCGCGCGGTCGAGCATCTGGCCCGCCGGACCCACGAACGGCCGACCGGCCAGGTCCTCCTGATCGCCGGGCTGTTCACCGACCAGCATCAGGCGGGCATCGCGCGGCCCTTCGCCGAACACCATCTGGGTCGCCGGCTGCCACAGCGGACAGCGGCGGCACGCGTCGGCCTCGGCACGCAGCAGCGACCACGGATCGCCATTGTGGGGCGCGTCGGCGGGGCGGGCGGTCGTCGCGTCTGGGGAAGCTTCGATCATCGCATGCTCACGCTGGCGGGCCTCGGCGATCAGCCCCTTCACCAACGCGGTTTCCGGCATATTGTGCCAGTATTTGCGAGGCATCTCCTTCATCATTGCGCCGATCTTGACGCGCGCGGGGTTGAACGTCGCGGCATAATAGGTCTTCCACGCCGCCTCGACCGGATCGTCGTCGGGTGCATCGCCGCGCGTCGCGCCCGGCCCTTCGCGCAGCGCGCGCGTGTCCCAGTCGATCGTGATTTCCGGCGTCAGGATCGTCCATCGCATCGTGTTGAACCGATCGACGAAGAAGCGCGCATTGTGACGGACGATGTGATGTTCGGGCTCGAACCAAGCAACATAGCGTTCGCCCTGATCGTCGACGAGCTGGCGAAAGCGGACAAAGGCCCGCATCTTGTGGATGTCGCGCCTCACGCCCTGCGCCATGCGCTCCAGCGCGCGCAGCGCCGGGTCGGCCCGGTCCTCGATCAGGCCGGGCCGTTCGGACAGGCGGATCAGCATCGCATAGAGCAGCGCGAAGCGTTCGGGCGCGGCGTGCATGACGACCGAGCGCGCGAGATCAAGGAAGCGGCGCGACACGCGCAACGCATCCGGCGCGATGCGCGCCGCGGGCAGCGCGGCATCGGCGGCAAACAGGTCGCCCGCCGCGTCACCCACGCGCCATGCCACCTCGCCCGGCGCAACGCCGGCCAAGGCGAGCGTGCGCGCGGCATGGCGCCAGCCGTCGAAATCATCGGGTGCGTCAAGGGTGATTTGATGCACGGCGCGCGTCTTCAGGCGGCGAACAGCTCGAGCTGACGCGTCGCCGCCGGCGGCGTTCGCGGCTGCAACGCGCGATCGGCCAGCGCGACCGGCCGCCAATCCTCCGCGATCAGAAACGGGCGGACGCGTGCGACCGACACGGTCAGGCGCGCGACATCGTCCAGCCGCAGCCGCCGCCAGCGCCGCGCGGTCACGATCGCGTTCACCGCCTTCACCCCCAGCCCCGGCACGCGCAGCAGCGCCTCGCGCGGGGCGCGGTTGACATCGACCGGAAACCAGTCGCGAAACTTGAGCGCCCAGGCGAGCTTGGGATCGATATCGAGCGGCAGCATTCCGGTCGCCCCGTCCGCCGCATCGGCCACTTCGCGCGGCTGAAATCCATAGAAGCGCATCAGCCAGTCGGACTGATACAGCCGGTGCTCGCGCATCAGCGGCGGACGCTGGAGCGGCAGCACGGCGCTTGCATCCGGGATCGGGCTGAATGCCGAATAATAGACGCGACGCAACGCAAAGCGGTCGTACAGCGATGCGGCCTTGCCGACGATGTCGCGATCGGTCGCCGCATCCGCCCCGACGATCATCTGGGTCGACTGGCCACCCGGCGCGAAGCGGGGCGCATGCCGGTAGCGCTTGCGCGCGTCGCGATGGTCGACGATCGCGTCGCGCATGTCGTGCATCGCGCCCTCGATCCGCGTGACGGATTTTTCGGGCGCCAGCCGGGCGAGCCCGCCTGCCGTCGGCAGCTCGACGTTGATCGACACCCGGTCGGCATGCCGCCCCGCCGCCGCGACCAATTCGGGATCGGCGTCCGGGATCGTTTTCAAGTGGATATAGCCGCGGAAATCATGGTCCTCGCGCAGCGACCGCGCGACCTCTACCAGCTGCTCCATCGTGTAATCGGAGGTGCGGATGATGCCCGAGGACAGGAACAGCCCCTCGATATAATTGCGCTTGTAGAAATCGAGGGTCAGGTCGACGACCTCGCGCGCGGTGAAGCGGGCGCGCCGCACGTTCGAGCTTTTGCGATTGATGCAATAATGACAGTCGAAGATGCAGCTGTTGGTCAGCAGGATCTTGAGCAGGCTGATGCAGCGGCCGTCCGGCGCATAAGCGTGGCAGATGCCCATGCCTTCGGTCGAGCCCAGCCCCCTGCCCCCGCGCGAATTGCGCTTGGCCGTGCCGGAGGATGCGCAGGACGCATCATATTTGGCCGCGTCGGCCAGGATTTCGAGCTTCTGCCGGATGTCGAGTTGCGCCATGCGTTCCTTTTATGTTCGCATCGCGCGCCTGTCGAGCACGAAGCGATCAACCGAACAACCACTGACCGAGCAAACGGTTGAACGGAAAGGTGAAAAAACCGGCGATCAAGAGTGCACCGGTTACCATCGAACGGACCGCGCGGCGGTGGCGCGCGACGCGGTGGGTACGCGCCGTCCACCAGATCAGCGGTGCCTGGATCAACGTCCAGGCCGACAGCGCGTGGATGAAGCTGAACCGCCCGTCATTGGCGTCGCGAATCCCGAAGCTGATCAGCGCGGTCGCGGTCAGCGCGACGACCCATATCCGCCCGAGCCAGCGATGCCGCTGGTCCCCGCGCCGGCCGAGCAGCATCAGCGGGGTCAGCCCCAGGGCGACCAGGATCGTCCCCAGATGCAGCCACACGAACGGGGGCACCCGGCCCCACTGGGTGGCACCGCGAGCAAGCGCGACCAGCACCGCCGCCAGCAGCGCCAGCGCCGCGATCGCCAGAAATTTTTCGTAACCGTCTGCCGCCAGCGGCCGGGCGCGGTTCGCCCCGAACGGCTGTGCATTCGCCTGTGTCGCCATGATCGTCCCCCGACGATGTTGCCCCGTGGCGAAGCCTATGCCGGGTGCAGGCGAAGCGCAATCACGGCAGCGGGATGTTCGATTCCGCCTTCTTGCGCGCGCGGCGCTCGGCGCGATAGGCATCGGCGCGCTCGCCATAGCATCCCGTCGCCCCGCCCAGCCCGACCGCCGAGCAGCTGCCGATGCCGGCCTCGGTCGCCTCGACGCCAGTTTCCTGCTGCTGCGCCCAGCTTTCGTTCTCCGGCGTCACCTCGAACTCGCGCAACTCCTTGGGGATGCGGAAACGCTCGGCCTCGTCGCGGCGGACGCAGACATAGATTTCCTGGCCCGCATCGTTCGTCGGGCACTTGTCATCGCCATAGATCACCAGCGTGCCGCCGCGCACCTGCGCATGGGCCGGCGCGGCCAGCGGTGGCACCGCCATCATGCCGGCGAGGAGCAGCGAATTGACGATCAGCTTCATGGTCTACTCCTCGAACGCGCCGGCCAGTGTCCGACGATGTCAGATACGTTTGGATACCGCAATCGCGGCACGACATCCCGCTCGGATTACGGCGGACAGCACCGGATAGCCGGGGGTGCGTTCGGCACCCGCCTGAAGCGCGGCCTCCTTGTGCTCCAGCTCCTCGTCGCGGAACGCCGCAACTGCGGCGGCGAGCTCGGGATCGGTATCGCCGATCTGGTCGAGCTGTTCGCGGTAATGCGCGTCGATCTCGGTCTCGACCGCGACCGTGCAGGCCATCGCGGCCTCCGGCCCGATCGCGGCGGTCACCACGCCCAGCGCATATCCCGCCACGTCCCACACCGGCTGCAACAGCGTCGGCCGCACGCCGCGCTCGGCGATCAGCCGGTCGAAAAAGGCGCGGTGACGCTCTTCCTGGCTTGCCATGCCGGCGATCTCGCGCGCGGCGGGGTGGCGTTCGCCCATCACCGCCAGCTGCCCGGCATAGATGCGGGTCGCGCCATATTCCCCCGCCTGGTTGACGCGGATCATCGCGGCGACATCGATACCGCGGTCGCCCGGCTTTGCGGCGTTCATCCCCGTCTCCTTTGTCGCAACAACATCCATATGGCGATCGCGCCGCCCAGCGAAAAGAGGGCATTGAATCCCGCCAGCGAGATTCCGAAAAGCGTCCATTGCGGCGCGTCGCAACGCACCAGCGGCGCGTTGAGGATCGCGGTCAGCGTGTCCTGACCCGGCGTGAAGCTGGCCGTGCAGGCGGTGATCCCTTCCCACCAGTGATATTCGACCCCCGCGTGGAAAATGCCGATCGCACCGCTGATCGCGATCGCGACCGCCGCCAGCGCGACCAACGCCCGCCTGTTGACCCGGCCGGGAACGGCATAGGCCATCGCGGCGAGCACGATGGCGGCATAATGCGGCCAGCGTTGCCAATGGCACATCTCGCACGGATACAGGCCACCCAGATATTGCGAGCCGAGCGCGCCCGCCATCAGGGCAAGCGGCAATAGGAGCGCGAGCGTGCGCGCGGGGGCCAGACCGTCCGTCATTGCGTTGATCGCGCGGGGATCAGCGCGTCCCCGCCTTTGCCTTGGCCGCGGGCTTGACCGCCGGCTTTACCGGGGCCTTGGCCGGCGCCGCGGCAAGCGCGGTCTTCGGCCCGAGCCGGCTCACCGACTGAAGCGCATAGTGCAGCTGGAAATCCTTGATGCCCTGCTTTTCGAGTTGATCGGGCGTCGCGCTGAACCGCGGATCGTCCTTGGCGTCTTCCTCCAGCACCTTGTTGTCGACCTTGGCCTCGTTGATCAGGTGACGGCGCAGGTCCGCCTCGCGGAACACCGGGCGCGACTTATAATCCGGATCGGACAGCTGCGGCACGACCAGATCGGGCTCGATTCCGCCCTCCTGCACCGACCGCCCCGACGGGGTGTAGTAGCGCGCGGTGGTGAGCCGCAGCGCGGTTTGCGGGCCCAGCTGCTGCAGCGTCTGGACCGACCCCTTGCCGAAGGTGCGCTCGCCCATCACGACGCCGCGGTGATGATCCTGGATCGCACCCGCGACGATTTCGGACGCCGAAGCGGTGCCCGCATCGACCAGCACGACCACCGGCAACCCGCCGGTCAGGTCGCCGGGCTCGGCATAGAAACGTTCGATGTCGTTCTTCTCGCGTCCGCGCTGCGACACGATCTCGCCATGATCCAGGAACGCGTCGGAAACCTCGATCGCCTGGCTCAGCAGCCCGCCGCCATTGTCGCGCAGGTCGATGACATAGCCGAGCGGCTTCCGGCCCAGCGACTTCTCGATCGCCAGGATCGCGGCGCGCGTATCGGCGCCCGTGGACGCGGAGAAAGTGTTGATGTTGATGACGCCGACATTGTCCTTCACTTCCCACTTCACGGGCTTCTGGACGATGATCTCGCGCACCATCGAGACTTCGATCGGCTTGTCCTGTCCGGCGCGGACCAGCGTCAGCGACACCTTCGTCCCGGGCGGGCCGCGCATCTCGCCGATCGCCGCGTCCAGCGTTTCGCCGAAGATCAGCTTGCCGTTGATGTGGGTGATGTAATCGCCCGCCTTCACGCCCGCGCGGAACGCCGGCGTGTCCTCGGTCGGCGAGATGACCTTTACCGCGCCGTCCTCCTGCGTGACCGTCAGCCCCAGCCCGCCATAATTGCCCTCGGTCTGGATGCGGAGATTCTCGAAATCGAGCGCATCGACATAGGAGCTGTGCGGATCCAGCGCAGCCAGCATCCCCTGGATCGCGCCCTTCATCAGCGTCTTGTCGTCGACCTTGTCGACATAGCTCGACTTGACGCGGCTATAGACGTCCATGAACGCGTCGAGCTCGCGGAAACTGTCGGTATCGACCTGCGCCATCGCGCTGGTCGCCACCGGAACCAGCGCGAGCGCGCCGACGATCGCGGTTGCCTGAAGAAGCGGGCGGAACATGGCGATGACTTTCAACCTGTTGGCGTGACGGCGCACGATAGCGCCATTCATCCCGCCTAGCAAAGGCGCGTCATGCTGAACACAGGCTGAAAACCGCGCCTCAACCGACCAGTGCCGCGACATCGACCGGCACGCCGTTGCGGCGCAGCTCCAGCATGATCCGGCCGTCGTCGCGCGCGCCCACCCGGCCGACCGCCGCCCCCGCCCCGACATGATCGCCGCGCGCGACGTCGATCGCGTCCATTCCAGCGATCAGCGTTGTCCAGCCCGATCCGTGATCGAGGATGACGATGCGGCCATAGCTCCGGAACGGGCCTGCGAAGATCACCTGGCCGGCGGCGGGCGCGACGACGCCCGCACCCGGCGCAACCGCCAGCGTCAAACCGCGCGCGCGCACCCCGGCATCGGAGGCCGCACCCAGCCCGCCGACGACGCGGCCGACAACGGGCAGGCGATAGACGCCGCGTTCGACGGCGCCCGGATCGCCCTCCCCTGCCTGCCGCGGCCGGGGCAGCGGGCCCGCGAGCGCGCTCAGGTCGGCCGCGATCTCGCCCGCGGACCGGGTTTCGTCGATCGTTTCGACCAGCTCGCGTGCTTCCTCGGCCAGCGCCAGCGCGCGATCCGATTCGCGCAGCGCGCTTTGCGCCAGGCGGCGCGATCGCAGCCGCTGCTCGGCCTCCAGCGCGACCAGTTCCAGCCGCCGCGCGTCGAGCCGGTCGCGGCTCGCGGTCAGCGCCGCGACGGCGCGCCCGGCATCGCCGCGCAGCCGGCGCACCTGTTCGACCTCGCGACGGACATCGGCGCTGCGCGCGGCGATGACCGGGGTCACCGTGCCCAGCACCGCGCGGACATGGACGATGTCGCTGGTCGACCCCGGCTGCGCGATGCTGAGCACGCTGGGGCGGCTGGCGAGCGATTGCAGCGCGGCGACCAGCCGCACGATCACGCCCTGCCGATCCGCCAGCCGGTCGCGCGCATCCGCCAAAGCGCGTTCGACCAGCACGATCCGCGCGCGCCCGGCGGCGATGTCGGCCTGTGCGGCACGGATCCGCGCCTCGGTCGCGGCCTGGCGCGCGGCGGCGGCGCGGGCCCCGTCGCGGGCTGCGGCGGCCAGCCGGTCGAGCTCGCGTGCGCGTGCATCGGCGGCGGCGGCTTGCGCCTTGGCGGTGCGCAGCCGGTCGCGCTGGGCATCGAGCGACGGCCCCGCCACCGGCGGCTGGGTCGCGAGCGCGAGACCCGCCGCGCCGGTCGCGGTGGCGGCGATGGCAAGACAGGACAGGGCGACGAGGCGGCGCATCACGCGTCAGCCTTCGCGATGATAAGGGTGGTTGGCAAGGATGCTGACCGCGCGCCACAGTTGTTCGGCCAGCATCGCGCGCGCCATCAAATGCGGCCAGGTCAGGCGGCCGAAGGAGAGGAGCAGATCTGCCTCGGCCCGCGCGGCATCGTCGAAACCGTCGGCCGCGCCGAGCATGAACCGCGTTTCGCGCACACCCGCGTCGCGCCAGTCGCCCAATCGCTGCGCCAGGTCGCGCGAGGGCAGGTTCACGCCCTTTTCATCGAGCAGGACGAGGCGGCTGTTCGCCTCGCGCGGCGGCGGTCGCCCCCCGGTGTCGGGCAATTCGGTGACCCGCACGGGCCAGGTGACGCGCTTCAGATAGCGGTCGACCAGCTCGGCCTCCGGCCCGCGCCCGATGCGCCCGCGCGCGACGATGTGCAGCAGCACGGCGGGCAGTGCCGGGCGCGGGTCAGGCGGTGCCGGCGACCGGCGTCGTGTCCCCAAACGCCCACATCCGCTCGAGATTATAGAAGCTGCGCACTTCCGGGCGGAACAGATGGACGATGACGTCGCCCGCATCGATCAGCACCCAATCGGCGGTCGGCAGCCCTTCGACGCGGGCCGACCGGCCGAACTGCGCCTTGATCTTCTCGGCGAGCTTGGTCGCCATCGACGCGACCTGGCGCGTCGACTTGCCCGACGCGATCACCATGTAATCGGCGATGCTCGATTTGCCCGCGAGCGGGATCGACACGGTTTCGACCGCCTGGTCATCGTCGAGCGACGACATCACGAGTTGATGCAGCGCCGCGACCGGGTCGGGGTCGGACGAGGGGGACGCCTGAACGGGTATAGCCAAGGGAGCTCCTAGGGTTGGGATGATCGCGTGCCGGATGTTGGGGACGGCAAAAATTGCCGGTGCCAGGCGGGATCCGCGGCACGAAGCCGGGTCGCGGAAGTCGGATCAGGGCGGAAGCGCAACAGCACGAGTGCCGGCAATCTCCAACGCGTCCAATGCTTTGCCTGGCCTGCGGGCCGCACGGAGCGCCGCAGCCAACCCATCGCAACACCTGCATGGGCATCCGCATCATAGCCTGGCCGCGCGATTACCGCAATCGGAACCTGTCGCGCGATATCGCGCCAGCCCCGCCATTCGTGGAAATGGACCAGATTGTCCGCGCCCATCAGCCAGATGAAACGATGGCGCGGGTAAAGTCCCGGCAGCTTGTCGAGCGTGTCGACGGTATAGCGGGTTTTCAGCCGCCGCTCGATCGCACTGACCCGGATCGGCGCGTGGCGCGCCATCCGCCGCGCCGACGCCAGCCGCGCCTCGAACGGCGCCATGTCGCTGACCCCCGATTTCAACGGATTGCCGGGCGAAACCAGCCACCACACCTCGTCCAGACCCAGCGCCCGCAGCGCGTGGAGCGACAGGTTGCGGTGGCCGCGATGCGCGGGATTGAACGACCCGCCCAGCAATCCGATGCGCTTCATCGCCCGCCGGGATGCCAGTGCGCGTGCGCGCGCGCAAGAAGAGGTGCATTACCAAGGAAAGGTGAACCGTCACCCCGGCCTTGCGCCGGGGTCACGCTCCTCTTCTGCAAGCACGGAAAAGCGGGACCCCGGGTCAACCCCGGGGTGACGACCGAATTGTCGGCAACGCCCGCCTCACGCCCCATGCGGGGTCTGGGCGAGCATTTCGGCGCGGTAGCGACCCTGCATGGTGAACATCCAGCCGGGATATTCGGGCGGCAGCGCGCTCACCGCGTCGAGCGCCGCCAGTTCGTCGCGCGTCAGCTCCAGCGTCGCGGCGGCCAGATTATCGTCGAGCTGGTCGACGCGCTTCGCCCCCATGATGACGCTGGTCACGACCGGCTGATGGAGCAGCCAGGCGAGCGCGACCTGCGCGATCGAGCGTCCATGCGCGTCGGCAATCGGCGCCATCGCCTCGACGACGCGGTCGGCACGGGTCTTGTCGAGCGGAGGAAAATCGAAATTGACCCGCCGGCCCTCGGCTTCGGCCCCGCGATATTTGCCGGACAGATAGCCGCCCGACAACGGGCTCCACACCATCAGCCCGACCTGTTCCGAACGCAGCATCGGCACGATCTCGCGCTCCAGGTCGCGGCCGCCGATGGTGTAATAGGCCTGGAGCGTCTCGAAGCGGGCAAGGCCCTGCCGCTCGGAAATGCCGAGCGCCTTCATCACCTGCCACGCCGCCCAGTTGGAGACGCCGATATAGCGGACATGCCCGTGCTGGACGAGCGTGTCGAGCGCGCGCAGCTGCTCCTCGATCGGCGTCACCGGGTCCCAGCCGTGAATCTGGTACAGGTCGATATAGTCGGTATCGAGCCGCTTCAGGCTTTGCTTGACCTGTTCCATGATGTGGGCGCGCGATGCGCCGCGGCCGTTGGGGCCATCGCCCATCTGGCCGAACACCTTGGTCGCCAAGACGACCTCGTCGCGCTTCAGGCCAAGGTTGCGGATTGCGCGGCCGGTGATCTCTTCCGACACACCCGCCGAATAGACATTGGCGGTGTCGATGAAATTGACACCCGCATCGACCGCCCGTCGCACCAGCGCGTCGGCGTCATCCTGCTGGAGATTGCCGATCGGCTCCCAGAAACCGCCCCCGCCAAAGGTCATGGTGCCAAGGCAGAGTTCGGAAACGAACAGGCCGGTATTGCCGAGACGATTGTAGCGCATGGGTGATGCTCCCGCGAAAAGAGGTCCAGGAATCAAGATTCGAGCTGGAGGAACGGGCCGGGCGGCCCGGCCAAAAGATGGGGATCGCGGCGGCCGCTCGCAAGGCGGCGTACCTGATCAGGCGCGCGCTTGGCCGCTGCCGATCACCAGCCACTTGTAAGTCGTCAGCCCCTCGAGCGCGACGGGTCCGCGCGCGTGCAGCCGCCCGGTTGAAATGCCGATTTCCGCGCCGAGCCCGAACTCGCCGCCATCGGCAAACTGGGTGGAGGCGTTCCACATCACGATCGCCGAATCGACCCCGGCCAGGAAGCGGCGGGCGGTGGCTTCATCGGCGGTGATGATCGCGTCGGTGTGGTGCGACCCGTGCCGGGCGATATGCGCCATCGCGCCGTCGACGCCATCGACGAAGCGTGCCGACAGGATCGCGTCGAGATATTCGGTGTCCCAATCCGCATCCCCGGCAGGCCGCGCACGCGGCTCGAGCGCGCAGACCGCACTGTCGCCGCGCAGCTCGCAGCCGCTGGCGACGATGGCGGCAAGCAGCGGCGCAGGTGCCGGATAGGCGCGGTCGATCAGCAGCGTCTCGGTCGCGCCGCAAATGCCGGTGCGGCGCATCTTGGCGTTGACGACGATCCGCTCGGCCATCGCCGGATCGGCGGCGGCGTCGACATAGCTGTGGTTGATGCCGTCCAGGTGCGCGAGCACCGGCACGCGCGCCTCCGCCTGGACGCGCGCGACCAGCGACTTGCCGCCGCGCGGGACGATCATGTCGATCCGCCCGGCCGCGCGCAGCATCGCGCCCACCGCGGCGCGATCGGTGGTCGGCACGAGCTGGACCGCGTCGACGGGCAGCCCCGCGCTGGCCAGTCCCTCCACCAGCGCGGCGTGGATGGCACGGTTGCTGTCGCGCGCCTCCGATCCGCCGCGCAATATCGCGGCGTTGCCCGACATGACGCACAGCGCGCCCGCATCCGCGGTCACGTTGGGCCGGCTTTCGAAGACGATGCCGATGACGCCGATCGGCACGCGCACGCGCCGAAGCTGCAGGCCGGTGGGCGCGGTGCGCGAATCGATCGTCTCGCCCACGGGATCGGCGAGGCCGGCGACCGCTGCGACCGCATCCGCCATCGCGGCAACCCGCGCGGAATCGAGCCGCAACCGGTCGAGCATCGCACCCGACAATCCCGCCGCGGCACCCCGCGCCATGTCCTCACTGTTCGCGGCGACGATCGCATCCGACGCCGCGCGGATCGCGTCAGCACCCGCGCGCAGCCCGGCGGCCTTGGCGTCGGTCGCCATGCCCGCAAGCGCGAGCGACGCGGCGCGTGCCCGTGCCGCCATGTCGTTGATCAGTGCATCCACATCCATTGGGCGCAATCCTGTTCCATTCGACACTCGCATCGCGCGGATGGCGATGATAGTCCAGCGTCATGGGGGATTTGGAAGCAGCGGCCGACATCGCCACCGGCGGCCTGATCGGCCATACGATCGAGCCGCGCGCGGGCGACGCCACAAGTGCGCATGCGGGCGCGCACGGGGCCTGCCTCAATTGCGGCACCGCGCTGACCGGCGCCTTCTGTCACGCCTGTGGACAGCAGGCGCACGTCCACCGCACGCTGGGTGCGATCTGGCATGACATCCTGCATGGTGTGCTGCATTTCGACGGCAAATTATGGCGCACGCTGCCGATGCTGGCCTGGCGACCGGGCGAGCTTACGCGGCGTTACATCGCGGGCGAGCGCGCGCGCTTCGTGTCGCCGATGGCACTCTTCCTGTTCTCGGTATTCACGATGTTCGCGGTGTTCTCGATCGTCGGCCTGTCGCCTCCGACCGACATTTCGTCCGACACCGCCATCCGCGCGGGTATCGAGGAAACGCGCAAGCGGATCGCTGACAATCGCCGCGAGGCGATCGAGGATCGCGACAAGCTGGGCGCGGCCGACCCGAAGCGCGCCGAACTCACCAAACAGATCGCGGACTATGAGCGCGACTATCGCGAGCTTGGCCGGATGCTGCCGGTCATCGACGCACGCGGCAGCGGCAACCGGATCATCGGCGGGATCGAGACCGGCTGGAAGCGGCTCGACAAGGGGATCGAGAAAGCGAACAAGAACCCGGGCCTCGCGCTCTACAAGCTGCAGTCGAACGGCTACAAGTTTTCGTGGTTGCTGATCCCGCTGTCGCTGCCGTTCGTCTGGATCATGTTTGCATGGCGGCGGCAATATCATGGCTATGACCATGCCGTGTTCGTCACTTATTCGATCGCGGCGATGTCGATCCTGTTCACGATCCTGTCGGTCGCCGCGACGATCGGGCTGGGCGAGGGGTGGATCTTCGCGATCGCGACCTTCGTGCCGATCCTCCACATGTATCGCCAGCTTCGCGGCGCCTATCCCTCGACGCGGTTCCGGACGATCGTGCGGACCCTGTTCCTCAGCCTGATGATCGTTTCCTTCATCTTCCCGCTATTCCTCGTGGCGCTGCTGGGGCTGGGGTTGCTCGGCTGAGCGCGACGGGTCCGGCGCGTCACTTGGCCGGAGCTACTTGGCCGGGCAGGGGAAGCGCTTTTTCATCATCGCATAGAACGCGGCCTTGACGCTGGTGGTGCGTGCGGTCGCGGCGGGGATCGCCTCGAACTCGGCGATCAGGTCGCGCGCGTTGACATTGGCCTTGCCCGCCGGGGGCGGACAACTATGCGCCGGACGGCCCGCCGCCTTGTCGCGCGCCAGGTCGGCACGATAGTCGGCACCCGCTGCCACAACCTCGTCCCTCAGCAGCTTGATGTCGGGCGACCCCATCGCCAGCAGGCCCTTGGCGCGCAACGCCCGCGACTTTGTCAGAAACTGCTCGACCGTCATCGCCTGGGCCGCAACCGGCATCGACAACGATCCGCAGATCAGGATCGCGAGGGACCGGCGCAAACGCAATTTGCCCATGATGAAGCTCCGTTTCGCAAAGCCCGGCGCAAGCCGGGATCGCGGAGGTGGTTGCGAGATCAGCAGGGGTAGCGGATCGCCATCAGGCGGAACAGGCCGTCCTGGACCGGAATCCGCCGCGCCTCCTCGGGCAGCGTCTCGATCAGCGGGATCAGCTCGCGCGACGTCAGCGTCACCTGGCCCTTGGGCGGCGGGCAGCTGTGGCGCGGCTGGCCCGGGGCCGGCCCGGCGTCGATCATCGCGCGATAGGCCGCACCTGCCGCCCCCAGCTCGCGGTTGAGCAGGTCGACATCGGCCGGGTCGGGCGTACCCGGCGCTTCGACGCGTTTGAGCACCGGCAGCAGGCCGTCGAGCGTCAGCGACTGGGCCAGGACGGGCACCGGCGATGCCAGCAGGGCAAGAAAAAGCCCTCCCACGGCGAGTACCGCGGGAGGGCGATTGTCGGTCACGGCCGCCACCGGCGGGGTCACGCGCCCTGCGGGGCCGGATTGCCGAACGGCCCCTTGGGACGCCGCGTCTTGGGGATCGACGTGCCGGCTACGCCCGTCGGCGTTGCCACCGCGCCGGTATCCGGACGACCGATATCGTCGCCGGCGACCAGCCGCTTGATCTCGTCGCCCGACAGCGTTTCATATTCGAGCAGCGCGCCGGCCAGCGTGTGGAGCTGATCGACATGATCGGTCAGCAGCTGCTTGGCCTTGTCATAGCCCTGCTCGACGATACGCTTGATCTCTGCATCGATGGCGAGCGCGGTTTCGTTCGACATCGACGAATTCTGGTTGCGCGAATAGCCGAGGAACACTTCCTCCTCGCCCTCCGAATACATCAGCGGGCCGAGCTTGTCCGACATGCCCCAGCGGGTGACCATGTCGCGCGCCAGCTTGGTCGCGTACTGGATGTCGCCCGACGCGCCCGACGAGACCTTGTCATAGCCGAAGATGATCTCTTCGGCGACGCGGCCGCCCATCGACACCGCCAGATTGGCGTACATCTTGTCGCGGTGATAGCTGTAGCTGTCCCGCTCCGGCAGGCGCATCACCATGCCCAGCGCACGGCCGCGCGGGATGATCGTCGCCTTGTGGATCGGGTCGGAAGCCGGCTCGTGCAGCGCGACGATGGCGTGACCCGCTTCGTGATAGGCGGTCATGCGCTTCTCGTCCTCGGTCATCACCATTGAGCGGCGTTCCGCGCCCATCATGACCTTGTCCTTGGCTTCCTCAAATTCCTGCATCGCGACCAGGCGCTTGCCCTTGCGGGCGGCCATCAGCGCGGCCTCGTTGACGAGGTTCGCAAGATCGGCACCCGAAAAGCCCGGCGTGCCGCGCGCGATGGTGCGCGCCTCGACATCGGGGGCCAGCGGCACCTTCTTCATGTGAACCTGCAGGATCTTCACGCGTCCGTCGATGTCGGGACGCGGCACGACGACCTGCCGATCGAAACGGCCCGGACGCAGCAGCGCAGGATCGAGCACGTCGGGGCGATTGGTCGCGGCGATGATGATGATGCCTTCGTTCGCCTCGAACCCGTCCATTTCGACGAGCAGCTGGTTGAGCGTCTGTTCGCGCTCGTCATTGCCGTTGCCCAGGCCCGCGCCGCGATGGCGGCCGACCGCGTCGATTTCGTCGATGAAGACGATGCACGGCGCGGACTTCTTGGCCTGCTCGAACATGTCGCGGACGCGAGACGCACCGACGCCGACGAACATTTCGACAAAGTCGGAGCCCGAAATCGTGAAGAACGGCACGCCCGCCTCGCCCGCGATTGCGCGGGCGAGCAGCGTCTTGCCGGTGCCGGGCGAACCGACCAGCAGCGCACCCTTGGGGATCTTGCCGCCCAGCCGGGCGAACTTGGTCGGATCCTTCAGGAACTCGACGATTTCCTGCAGCTCCTCGCGCGCTTCGTCGATACCGGCCACGTCGTCAAAGGTGACCTTGCCTTCTTTTTGCGTCAGCAGCCGCGCGCGCGACTTGCCGAAGCCCATCGCGCCCGAGCCCGAATTCTTCTGCATCTGGCGGATCACGAAGAAGGCGATGCCGAGCAGCAGCAGGAACGGCAGCGAGTTATACAGCAGCACCATCCAGATCGACGTGCTCTCCCGGGGCTGACCGTTGATCACGACCCCGGCCTCGCGCAGCCGGTTTGTCAGCTGCGGGTCCTGGATTGCGACGGTGCGGAACCGCTGGTCGTTCGAGAAGCTGCCGGTGATCACGTCAGGCGACACGTTGACCGACTTGACCTGTCCTTCCTCGATCCGGTCGAGGAAGGTCGAATAGGGGATCGATTCGCCCGAACCCTGCGAGCTGCGCGTGTCGAGCAGCGACACGAACAGCGCGAGCGCGAGCAGAACGCCGACCCAGATCAGCAGGCTCTTCATCCAGGGATTGGTGCCGTTGTCGGGCTGCTTGTCGTTGTCATTCATGGGGCGCGATACCTTTCAGTCCCCCAAGATAAGCGCGCGCGGGTTAATGGCAATGGAACAAAGCCGATCAGCCTGATCGACGCGACGGTTCTGTCCGAAATTGCCAGATCGCGCCGCGCGGCGTCACCAGAACCCCGCCCTGATTGGCCGGCGCGCCCGACTCGACCATGTCGAGCAGCGATTCGATGCGAGTCGCGGTGTCGAATTCCGGGCCTTCCACGCCCGCACGTTCGCGCACCGCCAAAATCGCACGCCGGACGAGGCGGCGGCGCAGTTCGCGCGGCAGGCCCGTCAGGTCGAGCGCACAGTCGGCTGCGTCGCCCCCCGCACGCTGCCGGTCGGCCCACAGCCAGTCGGTGATCGCGGCCAGTTCGTCATCGACCTCGGCCAGTGCCCGCGCGCTGCGCGCCAGGCGGTCGGGGTCGAGCCACGCCTCGCGGACCAGCAGCGCGCGCACCCGCGCCCGCTCGAACCGTTGATCGGCGTTGCTGGGGTCGTCGACAAAGGGAATGGCGGCGGCCTCGACCAGCGCGCGCAGCGCCTGTCGCCGCCAGCCCAGCAGCGGACGGAGGACCGCGACCTCGCCCGGCACATGGCGTGCCGCCGGAATGCCGCGCAGCCCCGGCAGGCCGGTACCGCGCGCCAGCCGCATCAGCAGCGTTTCGGCCTGGTCGTCGGCGTGATGCGCGGTCAGCAAGACAATGACACTCTCCGCCTGCGCCCAATCGCCGAGCAGTCGATAGCGCAGCGCGCGCGCCGCCGCCTGCGCGCTGCCGGCGTCGGGCGCGTCCCGCGGCGCGAGAATCGCGTGGGACACGTCATGCGCGGCGCACCAGTCGGCGACCATCCGCGCTTCGTCTGCGGCGGCGGCGCGCAGCCGGTGGTCGACGGTGGCGGCACGGACCTGCCCCGGCCACGCCGCGACTGCCAGCGCCAGCATCGCCATGCTGTCCGCGCCGCCCGACACCGCCAGCCCGATCCGGTCGCCGGCCATGAAGTCGCGGCCAAACAGCGCGGTCACGTCGCCCCGGAACTGCTCGACCGCCTGCGGATCGAGCGCCGCGGTCACGCGCTCACTTGCACTTGGCGGCCGCCTTGCCGCGATCGACCTCGGCCTGCTGCTCCAGGCTGATCTTGCCCGGATATTCGCTCTCGAGCGCGGTATAGACCTTGCAGATCTCCGCAGGTGCAGCCTTCAGCGATTGCAGCGCCTTGCTGAGGTAGAACAGGCTGTCGGCCGCGCGGTCGCCGGTCGGCAGCTTGACGTAATTGTCGTAGAACGCCTTGGCGGCATCCTGCGGCTTGCCGCCGTCGAGATAGGCGCGGCCGAGCAGGTTGCGGGCATAGCTGGCACGGCGATGGTCGGGATGGGCCGCGACGGCCTTTTTCAGCTGCGTCTGGGCGGCCGGATACTGTTTCGCCGCCCACAGGCGATAGCCGTAGATATAGTCGTCCTCGCCCGCGTCGCCGGTGTCGGGCTTCTCGACTGCGGAGGCCGCCGCCGTGCCGGTTGCGGCGGCGGGCGCGGCCGCGCCCACCGTCGGCACGATCGCGGGCGCGTCCACCGGGACGGCGGCGCGTTCGAGCGCGGTCAGGCGCGCGTCCGTCGCCTTCTTATAGGCGTTGAACTGCTCCTCGATCTGGCGCAGCCGGAACTGGGTTTGTTCGATCTGGCCGGTCAGCGTGGTGAACTGACCCTCCAGCGCATCGACACGCGCCTCGAGATTGGCGATCGGGCTGGCGATCGGCGCGCCCGGCGGTGCGGTCGTGGTCTGTGGCGCGGTGATCTGCGGCTCGACGGTCGGCGCGACACCATTGGGGAATACCTTGCGCTGGACTGCGCGCATCTCGCGCTCCAGCCGGTCGACCCGGGGTTCGAGACCGGACTGGGCAGCCGCCGGCGGGGCGACGCCGATGGCGAGCAGGAGCAACGCGGCACGGGCGGGGATCGAAATCATCATGGCACCGGTCATAGCCAGAAGCGCGGGCGGCTGAACAGGGGGGATCGATCCGCCCGACGTCATGCCGTCGCGCGCTCGGCCAGCACCCGCTCCCATGCCAGCGCATCGCGCACGATCCGGTCGAGATCGTCATGGCGCGGCCGCCACGGCAACGCCGCCAGGATCGCCCGGTTGTCGGCGACCAGCGACGGCGGGTCGCCCGCACGCCGCCCCTCCAGCCGCCGCTCGATCTTCACATTGGTGACGCGGTCGACCGCGTCCAGCACCTCGAGCACCGAATAGCCGCGCCCATACCCGCAATTGAGCGTGTGGCTGGCCGCAGGATCGCCGATCAGCAGGTCGAGCGCGTCGACATGCGCCGCCGCCAGGTCGCTGACATGGATATAGTCGCGCACCCCGGTGCCGTCGGGCGTTTCGAAATCGGTGCCGAACACCCCGACATGGTTGCGCTTGCCCGTCGCGGCCTCGACCGCGACCTTGATGAGGTGGGTGGCCCCCGCGGTCGACTGGCCCGATCGCCCCTGGGGGTCGGCACCCGCCACGTTGAAATAGCGCAGCGCGCAATAGTTGATCGGATGCGCCGCCGCGACGTCGTTCAGCATGATTTCCGTCATCAGCTTCGACATGCCATAGGGATTGATCGGCGCCTTGGGCGCTTCCTCGCGCACCGGCACGACCTCTGGAATGCCATAGGTCGCCGCGGTCGACGAGAAGATGAAGTGGCGCACCCCGCACGCGACCGCACTTTCGATCAGCGAACGGCTCGCGGCGGTGTTGTTGCGGTAGTATTTGAGCGGATCGCTGACCGATTCGGGCACGACGACCGATCCGGCGAAGTGCATGATCGCGGTGATCGCATGTTCCCGAAGCGTCGCGCGCACCAGCGCCTCGTCCTCGATCGCGCCCTGCACCAGCGTCGCGCGTGGATCGACCGCCCAGGCAAAGCCCGTGACGAGATTGTCGATCACCACCACCCGCCAGCCCGCATCGCAAAGCGCCAGCACCGCGTGGCTGCCGATATAGCCCGCGCCGCCCGTCACCAGCACCGCCCCGTCGCGCATCATCGCTCCTTCATTTCCGAATCCAGCCCAGTCCGATGATCCGGCCCTAGAGCGGAACGCCGCCGGATTGAAGCGGATCGCGGGGACTTTGGGGTTTTGCGGGAGCATTTTCCGGCCCCCGCATGAACCAGTTTCCTGCCCGCGCGCCCCGCGTATGGATTCGATGCCCGGACGATCCCGCTTTTCGGTGCCCCCGCCCGTTCCTATCTGAGAGGCCGAAGCGAAGGAGATTTCGACATGGCGACTGAATATGCCACTTTGGCCGGCGGCTGTTTCTGGTGCACCGAGGCGGTGTTCAAGGACGTGATCGGCGTAACGTCGGTGGAAAGCGGCTATATCGGCGGCCATGTCGCCAACCCGACCTATCGCCAGGTGTGCGGCGGCGATACCGGCCATGCCGAAGCGATCCGCGTCGGCTTCGATCCGGAACAGGTCAGCTACGCCGACCTGCTCGACATGTTCTTCGCAACGCACGACCCGACCCAGCTGAACCGTCAGGGCAACGACGTCGGCACGCAATATCGTTCGGCGATCTTTCCGCATTCGACCGAGCAGGCCGATGCGGCGCGCGAAGCGATCGTGCGCAACGCGTCCGAATGGCCGGCGCCGATCGTCACCACGATCGAACCGCTGGGCGAATGGTATCCGGCGGAGGATTATCACCAGGAATATTGGCAGGGCGAAGGCCAGCGGAATCCCTACTGCCTGGCGGTAATTCCCCCCAAGCTCAAGAAGTTGCGCAAGAGCTTCGCCGACCGGGTGAAGGCTTCCGCGACCATCTGAGCGGAACCGCGCGGCCGGGTAAAGGGTTCACCGTCGTCCGCCACGCATCCTCGCGTGGGCGGCCGATGGAGAAACAAGATGCGCAAGCAACTGGCGGCCGTCATCGCCGCGACCCTGATCCTGCCGCTGGCTGCCTGTGGCGGCGATGGCGACGATGCGCTGGCCGAGCGCGCCGAGGAAGCGGCGGAGGCCAATGCCGAAGCGATGGAAGCCGCCGGTGCCAACGAAACGGTGACCGACCGGATCGAAGACGCGGGCGAAGCACGCGCCGACGCGATCGATGATGCCGACCCGGATGTCGACGAGATGACCAGCGATCAGCAGAACGCAATGGTCAGCGGCAACGCCATGTAAAAGCTGAAATGGCCGGCTCAGCGCGCTGCGGCGCGCGCGAGCCGGTCGTTGATCGCCTCGCCGATCCCGTGCGCCGGCACCGGCGCGACCGCAATCGCGCGGGCGTCGCTCGCATCCGCGCGGTGCAGGGCGTCGAACAGCCTCGCCGCCGCCTCGATCAGATCGCCCGACGCCGACAGGCTATCGTCGCCGGCAACCTCGCCAAAGCCGATCAGCCACTCGCCCGCGTGCGGCGCGGTCGCGTTCAGGCGCAGCGGCTTGGCCGGAGCGTAATGGCTGGCCAGCTGCCCCGGCGCACTGATCGCGGCATCCCCCGCCGCGCGCGCATAGCCCAGCGCCTCGCCCGGGATCGGGCCCGGCCGCAGCACCTGTCGTCGCGCCGGATCGACGATGGTGGATTCAAGTCCGCCCGGCGTCGCGCCGTCGTCCAGGATCAGCGGAATGCGTCCGCCCAGGCTGGCGGCGACATGCTCGGCGCGCGTCGGGCTGATCGTACCGCTGGCATTGGCCGACGGCGCCGCCAGCGGACGTCCGGCGGCGGCTAGCAGCGCGCGCATCGCCCGGTGCGCCGGGCTGCGGATCGCGACCGTGCCGAGACCGGCCGTCACCAGCGCGGCGACCGGCGCGTCGGCCGCCAGCGGCAGCACCAGGGTCAGTGGGCCCGGCCAGTATCGCTCGACCAGAGCCAGCGCCTCGTGATCGAAACGCGCAATTCCCTTTGCCTGATCAAGGTCGAGCACATGCACGATCAACGGATTGAAACTGGGTCGCCCCTTGGCGGCATAGATGCCCGCCACCGCATGCGAATCGGTCGCGTCTGCGGCCAGGCCATAGACAGTCTCGGTCGGCACCGCGACGCAGCCGCCGACGGCGATCACCCGCGCGGCGGTATCGATCGCCGCCGCGCCGTAGGGTAAGATGCGGGTCGCGAAACTGGGATTTGGCGCGCTCACCCGAGCGGCCTATAGCTGCGCCGAAGCCGCGACAAGAGAGGACCGATGACTTTCACCCCCGCCACCATCGAACAACGTTTCGTGCTGGATACCGTCGTCCGCATCGACGAATTGGCCGCCAGCGACCGCTTCGGCGCCGCCAGCCCTGACCTGGTCGACGCCGTGCTCGAAGGGGTCGGCCAGTTCGCGGCCGGGGAATGGGAACCGCTCGACCGGGTCGGCGACACCGTGGGAGCAAAATGGACCGATCAGGGCGTGGTCATGCCCGCAGGCTTCCGTGCCGCGTACCAGGCCTATGTCGAGGGCGGCTGGGGCACGATCGGCTCGCCCGAGGCGTTCGGCGGCCAGGGTCTGCCCTTTGCGCTGTCCACCGCGGTGCTGGAGACGCTGGGCACCGCCAACATGAGCTTCGCGCTGTGCCCGACGCTGACCGTTGGCGCGATCGAGGCGCTGGCGCATCACGGTTCGCCCGAGCAGCAGGCGCTGTATCTGCCGAAGCTCGCGACCGGCGAATGGACCGGGACGATGAACCTGACCGAACCACAGGCGGGATCCGACGTCGGCGCGCTGCGATCGAAGGCGGAACCGCGCGACGACGGGACCTTCCGGATCACGGGCACGAAGATCTACATCAGCTTCGGCGACCATGACCTCGCCGACAACATCGTCCACCTGGTGCTCGCGCGCACCCCCGATGCCCCGCCGGGCACCAAGGGGCTGAGCCTGTTCCTGGTTCCCAAATATCGCCTCAACCCCGACGGCACGCCGGGCGCGTTCAACGATGTCCGCGTCGTGTCGATCGAGCACAAGATGGGCCTGCACGCCTCGCCCACCTGCGTCCTGTCGTTCGGCGACAATGGCGATTGCGTCGGCGAACTGATCGGGGCCGAAGGCGGCGGCATGCGCGCGATGTTCACGATGATGAACAATGCGCGGCTGAACGTGGGTTTGCAGGGCGTCCAGGTCGCCGAGCGTGCGACGCAGAAAGCGGTGCACTACGCCCGCGACCGCATCCAGTCGGCGCGCGCCAACGGATCGAGCCGCGAGCCGGTCGCGATCATTGAACATCCAGACGTTCGCCGCATGCTGATGCGGATGAAGGCGCAGACCCAGGCCGCGCGCGCGCTCGTCTATCTGGCGGCCGGCCAGGTCGACCGCGCGACGCTGGGCGACCGCGAGGCGCAGGCGATGCTCGACCTGCTCACCCCGCTCGCCAAGGCGCACGGCACCGACATCGGCAACGAGGTCGCAAGCCTGGGCATCCAGGTGCATGGCGGCATGGGCTATGTCGAGGAAACCGGCGCCGCCCAGCCGTTCCGCGATGCGCGCATCACGCCGATCTATGAAGGCACCAACGGCATCCAGGCCGCCGATCTGGTCGGGCGCAAGCTGAGCATGGACAATGGCGGCGTGTTCGAGCGCCTCATTCGCCAGATGCTCGACGAGGCCCAGGACGCGACGCTGCGCGACGTCATCCAGCTGGCGGGCGAAACCGGCCGCGCGCTGCTCGCCTCCGACGTCGATGACCGGTTGGCGGCGAGCTATCCGTTCCTGACGATGACGTCGATCGCGGTGTGCGGCTGGCTGATGGAAAAGCAGGCGCGCGCGGTCGAGAGCTTCAGCGGCGACCCGCAGTTCAAGGCGATGAAGCAGGCGGCGTGCCGCTTTTATGTCGAGCAGGTGGTGCCCGAAGCCTTTGGCCTCGCCCGCGCCGCGCGGGCGCCCGCGGCGGTGCTTTATTCGGTGCCGGCGGAGGCGTTTGCCGCCTGAGGCGGATCCGACAGGAGACGCGCGCATGACGAACCCATGGTTTCAGCTCGTGATCGCGGGGCTGCTGGAAGTCGCGTGGGCGATCGGGATGAAGCAGTCGGCGGGGTTCACCCGGCTGTGGCCGTCGGTGTTCACGATCGTGGCGATGATCGCCAGTTTCAGCCTGCTTGCCAATGCGATGCGGGCGCTGCCCGTCGGCACGGCCTATGGGGTGTGGACCGGGATCGGCGCGGTGGGCGCGGCGATCCTGGGAATCGTGTGGCTGGGGGAAAGCGCGTCGCTGCCGCGACTGGGCGGCATCGCGCTGATCATCGGCGGGATCGTGACGCTCAAGCTGACAGCCTGACGCGCGTGTCGTTCAGGCGGCGAGCGGTGCAGGCTGCGGCAGGTTGATCCGGATCAGCCCCGCCCCCCGCATGCCGCCATCGTTCAGCGGGATTGCGGTGGCGCAAAAGGCGCATTCGGCGGTGACGCGCCCGACCAGCCAGTGCGTCCGCCCGCAGCCCGGGCAATGATTGGCTTCGTTGGCATGATAGGCCACGCGATACCCGGCGCGGCCGGGCACGACCTTCGTGAATTCGTGCATGACGGCGACTCCTTACGATCGGATTCCATCCGACCAATCGGCAACGATGCGACGGAGCGAATGGTTCCGTCGGCGCGCCGAACATGCCGCCCGCCAGGCCGGCGCGAAAACGCGGATCAGACGGTGGCGTTGCCGACCAGCTGCCCGGCATCGAGCCCGAGCAGGCGGATCTGGTCGCGGATTCGCGGCCACCGCGATTCGAGGAAATATTTGCGCTCGGCCGCACGCAGGCGTTCCACCGCGCCGTCGAGCACGAACATGCCGACTCCCCGCCGCACCTCGACATAGCCTTCGTCCTGGAACCGCTGATAGGCCTTCGCCACGGTCAGCGGGTTGGCGCCGTGCTCGGCCGCCAGCGCGCGCACCGACGGGAGCTGGTCGCCGGCCCCGAACTCGCCGCGCAGGATCGCGGCGACGATGGTCGAGCGCAGCCGCAGATAGACTGGGCTCTCGTCGTCCTCATAAGCTGTCATGCTGCCTTAATACACTATTTGGCTCCGGGGTCCAGTGGTCATCCCGTCCAAACGCTGAGCAGCTGGTCGATATCGGGGCGCGGCCGCTCCTCGAGCGCGGCGCGCGGCGTGCCGATGAAAACGAAACCGGCGATGCGTTCACCCGCCCCGCCGAACGCATCGCGCACCCGGTCGGAATAGGCCGCCCAGCCGGTGACCCAGCCGCCAGCAAAGCCCAGCGCATGGGCGGCGTGGAGCAGGTTCATCGCCGCAGCGCCCACCGACAGCTCCTGCTCCCACACGGGAATATGGCTCTCGGCTCGCGGGCGCGAGAGGACCACGACCAGTGCCGGCGCCTGGCGGGCAAAGGCGTCGACCGCCTCCAGCTCGACGCGCCCGGCATCGGGCTTGTCGACCAGATATGCGTCGCGCAGCAGCGCGGCAAAGGCACCGCGTGCGCCGGTCGGCACCGCAACGAAGCGCCAGGGGCCAAGCTTGCCATGATCGGGTACCCGCGCCGCCATGGTCACGATATCGCGCAGTTGCGCCGCATCGGGGCCGGGTTCGATCAGGTCGCGCGGCCGCCCGGAGCGACGCGTGCGCAGATGTGTCAGCAGCGAGGAGGTGTCGTTGAGGATCATGCCGCCCCCTTATCGCGCGAAGGCAGATATTTACACCCGGGCATTTGCCGCTAGGTTCCGCCGCAACCAAAATGGCGGCACGCGCCGCCGCGACAGTTCAGGGAGCCCAGGATAGATGGTCGACGCACCGACCGCGGATAACCCGCGCGAGCCGGATATTACCCATACCAATCCGGCCACCGGCGAAACCTGGTTCGGCCATCCGCGGCAGCTGGCCCGGCTGTTCACCACCGAAATGTGGGAACGTTTCGGCTATTACGGCATGCGGGCGCTGCTCACCCTCTATCTGACCCAGCATTTCCTGTTCGGCGATCGCCAGGCGACGGGCCTGTACGGTGGCTATACCGCACTTGTCTATCTGACGCCGCTGGTCGGCGGCTATCTGGCCGACCAGTATCTGGGATCTAAACGCGCGGTGAAGTTCGGCGCGGTGCTGATGGCGCTGGGCTATCTGACGCTCTGTTTCGGCGGCGAGACCGCCAAGCCCTTCGCCACCATCGACGGCCAGCGCTACGAGGTGACGATCGAGCGCGACGCGACGACGGGTGCCGAAACGCGCTATGTCGTCGATGGCGCGAACAAGCTGGCGATCAAGGGCAATGACGACGGTACCGTCGCCCTGCTCGGCGCCGACGGCACCGCCACCCGCACGGTCGCCGCCGGCGGCTTTTCGTCCGACGGCGAACGCAGCCCGTTTCATGTCACCTTGATGCTGGTGGCGCTGTGCATGGTCTCGGTCGGCAACGGGTTCTTCAAGCCCAACATCTCGACGATGGTCGGCGAGCTGTATGAACAGGGCGATCGCCGCCGCGATGCGGGCTTCACCATCTTCTACATGGGCATCAACCTGGGTTCGCTCGGATCGCAGATCCTGTGCCCCTGGCTCGCGGTGGCGGTCGGCTGGTGGGCCGGCTTCGGTCTCGCTGCCTTCGGCATGATGCTGTCATGGCTGCTGATCCAGTTCGACGGCGGCAAGCTCAACGGCTATGGCGAGCCGCCCGCTGACCAGCCCGCCAACCGGGCGATCGGCATCTTTGCGCTGGCGACGATCGGGGTGCCGGTCTTCTACCTGCTATTCGTCAACCTGATGAACGCGCCCGAGCCGGTGCCGGGATCGGGCATTGTCGGCTACATCCTGTCGTTGCCGCTGATGGGCAAGCTGTTGTTCGGCACCTTCCTGGTCTCGGTGCCCGGTATCCTCATCTGGTCGGCCAGCGTCGGCGACCGGCGCGAGTTTCAGATGATGCTGGCGGCGATGACGCTGATCGTGTTCAACGTCGTGTTCTGGACCCTGTTCGAGCAGGCGGGATCGAGCCTGACGCTGTTCGCCGACCGCAACACCGACCTGTCGGTGTTCGGGCTGTTCTCGATCACGGCCGGCCAGACACAGTTCTTCAACGCCTTCTTCATCGTCGTGTTCGCGCCGATCCTGTCGGTGCTGTGGACCCGGCTGGCAGCCCGCGGGATCGAACCGTCGATTCCGGTCAAGTTCGGCATTGCCCTGATCGGCGTCGGGCTCGGCTTCCTGTTCCTCGTCCTTGGCGCGCAATATGCCGGGCCGGATTTCAAGGTCGCGATCTGGTGGCTCGCCGGCCTGTACCTGATCCACAGCCTCGCCGAGCTGTGCATCAGCCCGGTGGGGCTCAGCATGGTCACCAAATTGTCGATCGCACGCGTCGTCGGCCTGATGATGGGCGTGTGGTTCCTGTCGATCTCCGTCGCGCAATATGTCGCCGGGGTCGTTGCCCAGGTCGCGTCGGTCGAGACGGTTGGCGGCCAGGTGACCAATCTGAAGGTCAGCCTGGACACCTATAACGGCGTGTTCTGGACGATCGGGCTGATCTCGGCGGGAATCGGGCTGCTGCTGCTCGCGCTGTCGCCGCTGATCCGCAAATGGATGCACGGGGTGCAGTAAGCCGCGCGGGGCCGCCGCGACGAAAGGGGGGACGGCCATGTCCATGCTGATCATCGCGATCACCGCATTCGTCGGCTCGCATTTCGCGTTGTCGCACCCGTTGCGCGCGCCGCTGGTGCGGGCGCTGGGGCAGCAGGGGTTCATGCTGGTCTATGCGCTCGTCGCCTTTGCGACGCTGGGCTGGACCGCGCATGTCTATCAGGCGATGCCCGCCCAGCCCCTGCTCTGGCCGGTCGGCGACGTCTTGTGGGCGGCGGCGACCGTGCTGATGCTGTTCGCGTCGGTGCTGTTCGTCGGGTCGCTGATCGGCAATCCGGCGCTGCCCGATCCAAAGGCGACAGCGAAGCCGGTGCCGGCGGCGCGCGGCGTGTTCGCGATCACGCGCCATCCGATGATGTGGAGCTTCGCGATCTGGGCCTTGGTCCATATCGCCATCTATCCGACGCCCGGCAATATCGCGCTGTGCCTGGGCATCCTCGTCCTGGCGCTGCTCGGTTCGGCGCTGCAGGACCGCAAGAAGCGCGATCTGCAACCGGAGTTCTGGCCGCAATGGCAATCGGCGACATCCTATTGGCCGTTCGGCGCGATCGCGGCCGGGCGCACGCGGCTGGGCGGCTTTCGCGGACATGATCTGGCGGGGGGTGTGGTCGTCTGGCTGGTCGCGACATGGGCGCATCTGCCGCTCGCCGGCTGGGCGGCGGGGATCTGGCGCTGGATCGGCTGAACGCGTCCAAACCGGATCGATCAGTGGCGCGCTGTTACAAAGTGCGACAGCTTCGCTGTGGACGCCGCGCGGCAAGCCCGCCATCAGGGCAATCATGACGTTGCGGTTCCGATCCCTGATGCTGGCCGGCCTCGTTCCGCTCGCGGGGTGTGCGGCCGGTCCCGATTATCGCCCTGCCCCGCCGGCGGCCCTCGGCGTGCCGGAGGGCTATTCCGTCCCTGCCCAGGCGACGCCCCAGCCCGACCTGACGCGCTGGTGGGCGAGCTTCGACGATCCCATGCTCGGCGAACTGGTCCAGCAGGCGGCGACCGAAAATCTCGACGTCGGCCAGGCCGTGGCCCGCCTGCGCCAGGCGCGCGCGCAGCTCGCCCAGTCGCGCGCGGCGCTGCTGCCCAGCCTGACCGGGGGCGTCAACTATACGCGCAACCAGACGTTGCGCGGCGGCGCGGGCGTCAACACCCTGCCCGACGGCACGATCATCTCGACCGGCGGCGGCGGATCGAGCGACAGCTACTCGCTCGGCCCCGATGTCAGCTATCAGGTCGACCTGTTCGGTCGCAACGCACGCACGATCGAGAGCGCACGCGCCAATTACGAAGCGAGCGGCTTCGACTATGCGAGCGTGCTGATTGCCACCCAGGGCGAGATCGCCCGCAATTACGTGCTCGCGCGACTGGCGCAGCAGCAGCTGGCCAATGCCCGGCGTTCGCTGGACATCCAGTCGGAAAATCTGGAGATCGCGGGTTTCCGGGTGCAGGCGGGGCTCGTCTCGTCGCTCGACCAGGAACAGGCGCGCGCGCAGCGGGCACAGACCGCCGCGACGGTGCCCCAGATCGAACAGAGCTATAATCAGGCGGTTTCGCGCCTCGGCGTGCTGACCGGCCGTGCGCCGGGGGCGCTCAAGGCGCAGCTGGAGCAGACCCGGCCGATTCCGCGCGGCCCCGCCGCCGTCGCGGTCGGCATCCCCGCCGACACGCTGCGCCAGCGCCCCGACGTGCGCAGCGCCGAACGCCAGCTGGCCGCCGCCACCGCCCAGATCGGCGTGGCGGAGGCCCAGCTTTATCCCGCGCTCAGCATCGGGGGCAGCATCGACACCAACGCCAACGCCATTTCCGACCTGTTCGACATCATCACCGGCCGCATCTTCCTCGGCCTCTCACAGACGATCTTCGACAATGGCCGGCTGCGCGGCCAGCTGCGGTCGGCGCGTGCGGCGGCGGACGGCGCGTTCCTGGCCTACAAATCGTCGGTGCTGACCGCGCTCGAGGATGTCGAGAATGCGATCGTCGCGCTGCGCACCGCGCAGGCACGCGAGGCGGAATTCCGCATCGCCTATGACGCCGCCGATGCCCAGGCACTGCTGGCGCGCACGCAATATCGCTCGGGCCTGACCGATTTCACCACGCTCAACCAGTCGGAAAGCCAGCTGTTCGCCGCCGCCAACAGCCTGGCCCAGGCGCAGGCCGATCAGGCCAATGCGCTCGTTCAGCTCTACGGCGCGCTCGGCGGCGGGTGGGACAGCGCGACGGTCCCGCAAGTCGATCAACTGGCGGAAAGCACCGCCCTTCAAGCCAATCGGAACAAGTGATGGCCGACCAGTCCAGCCCCGATCTCGACACGTTCCTGGGTGCAAAGCAACGCCCGCGCTGGCGCACCCGGCTCTACTGGGCGCTGGCGGCCATCGGTGTCCTGCTGCTCATCCTGGCGGCGATGCGCTTGTTCAGCGGCCCCGAAGCGCCGCGCTATTCGACGCAGACGGTGACGCGCGGCAATCTGGAGGTCAGTGTTTCGGCGACCGGCAAGCTGGCACCCACCAATCAGGTCACGGTCGGCTCCGAATTGTCGGGGCTGGTCACGCGCGTGCTGGTCGACGTCAACGACCGGGTCGCCAAGGGCCAGCCGCTGGCGCTGATCGACCCCGCCCAGCTGGACGACCAGATCCGCCAGACCCAGGCACAGCTTGCCGCCAACCGCGCGGCGGTGGCCCAGCAGCGCGCGACGCTGACCGAGGCGCAGGCGACGCTGACCCGGTTCGAGGAGGTGAGCCGCCTGTCGGGCGGGCGGGTGCCGGCGAAGACCGAACTCGACACCGCGCGCGCCGCGGTCGGGCGCGCGATCGCGAATGTCCGCGCCGCCGAGGCCAATGTCCAGGCGACCAGCGCCCAGCTTTCGTCCAACCAGACGCAGCGGTCGCGCGCCGTCATCCGCTCGCCCGTGAACGGCGTCGTGCTGGCGCGCCAGGTCGATGCCGGCCAGACCGTCGCCGCTTCGTTCAATACGCCGACCCTGTTCGTCATCGCCGAGGATCTGAGCGCGATGAAGCTGGAGGTCGCGATCGACGAAGCCGATGTCGGCCAGGTCCAGCAGGGCCAGCGCGCGACCTTCACCGTCGATGCCTTTCCCGGCGAGCGTTTCCCGGCACAGATCACCCGCGTCGATGTCGGCTCCAACCTGTCGGCACAGGAGGCGTCGGCTGCGACGACCAGCACCACCACGTCCGCCAATCAGGTCGTGTCCTATGCCGCCGTGCTCAGCGTCGACAATCCCGGGCAGCGGCTACGCCCCGGCATGACCGCGACGGCGGAGATCGTGACGAGTTCGGCGGGCAATGTCCTGCTGGTGCCCAACGCGGCGTTGCGCTTCACCCCGCAGGCCGAAGGTGCGGGCGGCCAGGATGCGGGCAGCGGCGTTGCCGGGGCGCTGATCCCGCGCGGCCGTCGCTTCGGCCGCGGCGCCGAGAAGACCGCCGAGATCGGCCGCGGTTCGCAGCAGACCGTCTATGTGCTCGGCGCCGACCGCAAGCCGCAGCAGGTCAAGATCACGACCGGCAACAGCAATGGCCAGATGACCCAGGTGACCGGCGGCGATCTGCGCCCGGGCATGAAGGTGATCGTCGGCCAGCTGTCGGGTGGCGAGGAAGCCCGGTCAGGCGGCGGTGGTGGCCGGCGCCAGGGTGGTGGTGGTCCCGGCGGCGGGGGGCGGCGTGGCCAGTAACCCGCCCGACCCCATCATCCGCCTGCGCGGCGTCACCAAGACCTATGGCGAAGGACCGACCGCGTTCCAGGCGCTGAAGGGGGTCGACCTCGACATCTCCGCTGGTGATTTCGTCGCGGTGATGGGACCCTCCGGGTCGGGCAAGTCGACGACGATGAACATGCTCGGTTGCCTCGACGTGCCGTCGAGCGGGACCTTCGAGTTCAAGGGCGTCCATGTCGAACGGCTCGACCGCGACCAGCGCGCGCTGCTTCGCCGCAAATATCTCGGCTTCGTGTTTCAGGGCTTCAACCTCCTGGCGCGCACCAGCGCGCTCGAGAATGTCGAGCTGCCGCTGCTCTATCGCGGTGAGTCGCGCAAGGAACGGCAACAGGCAGGCATGGCCGCGCTCGAACAGGTCGGGCTTGCGCCATGGTGGAAGAACACGCCTGCCGAACTGTCGGGCGGTCAGCAGCAGCGCGTGGCGATCGCACGCGCCATCGTGACCAACCCCGACGTCCTGCTCGCCGACGAACCGACCGGCAATCTCGACAGCGAACGCTCGATCGAAATCATGGAGCTGCTCACGCGCCTGAATCAGGAGCGCGGCATCACCGTGCTGATGGTCACGCACGAAGCCGACATGGCGGCATTCGCGCGCACGATCGTCCATTTCAAGGACGGCCTGGTCGAACGGATCGATACCGGGCACCGCGCCGGGGTGCCGGTATGAGGGTGATGCGGTCTTTGCGTGCCCCTCACGCCGTTTGGGCTGAGCGTGTCGAAGCCCCGTTCTTCTTCATTGATCACTGCAAAGAAGAACCGTTCTTCGACAAGCTCAGGACAAACGGATCGGGGTTCGGAGGGAGAAACCCGTTTATCCAACCCCTCTCCCCTTGTGGGAGAGGGATGCGCAGACTTGGCAGCTTGCTGCCTAGTCGGAGCTGGGTGAGGGGAGAGCGCCGCCCGATCATCGCGAGCCGCGACCCTCTCCAAGCTCCACTAGCCGCTTACGCGGCAAGTTTCGCTATCCTCCCCCGTCGAGGAGGAGGGAGGTAATCATGCTCGGCACCACCTTCACGCTGGCCGTCCGGTCGATCCTGCGCCACAAGCCGCGCTCGTTCCTGACCACGCTGGGCATCATCATCGGCGTCGCCGCGGTCGTCACGATGGTGACGCTGGGCAAGGCGACGACGGTCGCCGTGCAGCAGCAGATCGCCGCGCTCGGCACCAACATTCTCCAGGTGCTGCCCGGTCAGGGCTTCGGACGCGGCGGCGGCGGCCCGCGCCCGCCGGATTTCGAGATGGCCGACGTCGAGGCGATCCGCGAGCAGATCGCCGGCGTCGCCGCCGTCGCGCCGACCGCGCAGGCGAGCGCGACCGCGATCTTCAACGGCGCCAACTGGTCGACCCAGATCAACGGCACCACCAACGCCTTTTTCCAGATCCAGCCCTGGAAGCTGTCCGACGGCCGGCTGTTCAGCCCGGCGGAGGAACAGGCAGGCAAGGCGGTGTGCATCCTGGGCAATACCGTCGTCACCAACCTGTTCCGCAGCGGCGGCGCGGTGGGCAGCCGCATCCGCGTCGGCAACGTGTCGTGCGACGTCGTCGCCACGCTGCAGCCGCGCGGCCAGGCCGGCTTCGGCGGCGATCAGGACAATGTCATCATCATGCCGATCAAGACGGTGCAGCGCCGCTTCACCGGCAATCGCGACATTCGCGCCATCCTGGTCGGCGTCGACGCCGATTACCAGACGTCGGCGGTGCAGGCGTCTCTGACCAGCCTGTTGCAGGAGCGCCGCCGGATCCAGCCGGGCCAGGACGACAATTTCTTCATCTTCGACAGCCGCCAGTTCACCGACACCTTTACCCAGACGACGCAGCTGCTGACCACGATCGTGACCGCGGTGGCCGCGATCAGCCTGATCGTCGGCGGCATCGGCATCATGAACATCATGCTGGTCAGCGTGACCGAACGCACCCGCGAAATCGGCATCCGGCTGGCGATCGGCGCGGTCGGGCGCGAGGTGCTGACCCAGTTCCTGGTCGAGGCGATCGTGCTGTCGATGCTGGGCGGCATCATGGGGCTGTTGCTCGCCCAACTCGCCATCGGGCTGATCGCGCCGCTCGCCAAGCTGCCCTGGCTGTTCGATCCGGCGATCAACATCGGCGCCTTTGCCATTTCCGCATTGATCGGGGTCGTGTTCGGCTTCTTTCCCGCCCGTCGCGCCGCCGCGCTCAACCCGATCGACGCGCTTCGCCACGAATAGGGGCAACCGGGCTGGACCCGGCTCGGCTCAACCCGCGAACTGCAGCAGGATCAGGCCGGCCACCAGCATGAACGCGGCCGCGATCCGCGGTGCGCCCGACCCCTCGCGCAACAGGCGCGCGCCGAACACGGCCGCCCATACCACCGCGGTTTCGCGCAGCGCCGCGACCTTGGCGGTCTCGATCAGCGAAAAGGCGTAGAGCGCCGACCCGAACGACAGGACCGACAGTGCGCCTGCCGCGAGGCCATAGCGCCAGCGCGCCGCTACAACTGCCATTACTTGTCCGCGCCGCACCGCCAGCGCGGTGATCGTCACCAGCACCCAGTCGACCATGAACAGCCAGACGATATAGGTGACCGGCGTCGGCGCGATGCGCACGCCGCGTGCGTCCGCCACGCTGTAGAGCGCGACCCCGATCGCGGTCGCACCAGCCCAGCCGAGCGCCGCGGCGTCGGGATGCGCCCGCCAGCCGCCACCCTGTCGCGGCCAGGCGAAGGCGATCACCGCGACCGTCGCGATCGCGAGCCCCAGCCAGCCGATCGCGCTCAGCCGTTCGCCCAGAATCACCGCGGCGGCGAGCGCGGTCAGCAGCGGCGCAGTGCCCCGCATGATCGGAAAGACGAGCGAGAAGTCGCCCCGCTCGAGCGCGCGGATCAGGCAGATCTGATAAGCGAAATGCACGGGTATCGCCCAGCCGAGCGCAGCCAGCGTCGCTGCGTCGGGCCATGGCACGACCAGCGCGAAGGGCGCGACCATCAATGCCGAGCTGGTCGACAGCACCGCGCGCCCGACCAGGATGTCGCTGCCCAGTTTGACCGCCAGATTGGCCGTCGCCAGCGTGATCGCCGAAAACAGTCCTAGCGCGATCGCGAGTGTCGTCGCGTTCATCGCAACCGGCCGCGTCGGGCAACCACTCGCACGGTGCGCGGCTTGATCGGCATCATTCCCCCGATAGCGTGCGCCTGGCACGAGACTGTAACATCGGGTGCCTAGCGCAGTTCGAGGCAGGGAGAGTGCAAAATGTTGCAGATCATCGTGGCGCTATCGCTGGCGGGGGTGCAGGAGATGCCGATGCGCGACGCCCCGCTCCACCCCCCGATCGTCATCGCCCATCGCGGCGCCAGCGGCGAACGGCCCGAACACACGATCGCCGCCTATACGCTCGCGATCGAACAGGGTGCGGACTTCATCGAACCCGATCTGGTGCCGACCAAGGACGGCGTGCTGGTCGCGCGGCATGAGAACAACATCACCGATACGACCGACGTCGCCGCGCATCCCGAGTTCGCCGATCGCAGGACGACCCGGACGATCGACGGCGAGACGATGACCGGATGGTTCACCGAGGATTTCACGCTCGCCGAGCTGAAGACGCTGCGCGCACGCGAGCGCCTGCCCCGGCTGCGTCCCGACAATGTCCGCCATGACGGCCGGTTCGAGGTGCCGACGCTGGCCGAAGTGATCGCGCTCGCCCAGCAGCACACGGCAAAGACCGGGCGGCGGATCGGCATCTATCCCGAAACCAAGCATCCGGGATACTTCGCGTCGATCGGCCTGCCGATCGAACCGGCGCTGGTCGCGCAGCTGAACGCGGCAGGCTGGGACGATGCCGACGCGCCGGTGTTCATCCAGTCGTTCGAGGTCGAAAACCTGAAGCGGCTGAAGGGCATGACCCGGGTCCGGCTGATCCAGCTGATCGCCGATCAGGGAGCGCCCGCCGACGGCAGCTATCCGAGCTATGCCGCGATGACGACGCCGGACGCGCTGCGACGGATCGCGGCCTATGCCTGGGGTATCGGACCAGCCAAGGGGCTGGTGCAGCCAGGCGACGGCCCCGTGACGACGCTGGTGCGCGATGCCCATGCCGCCGGGCTTGGTGTCCATCCCTGGACCTTTCGCGCCGAGAACTTCTTTCTGCCCGCCAGCCTGAGGCGCGGCGACGATCCCGCCGCGCACGGCGACCTCTCCGCCGAAATCGCCCGCTTCCTCGACCTCGGCGTGGATGGCGTTTTCTCCGACTTCCCCTATGCTGCCGTTCGGGCGCGGGATGCGGCACGGGGCCGCTCGCCCGAGTAAGGAGCGCGAGGGATCATGCGCGTGCGTACCGGTCTGGCGGTGCTTGCCGCCCTGGCAACCCCTGGCTGCATTGCCAAGACTGCGGTCGACATCGTCACCCTGCCCGTCAAGGCGGGCGCACAGGTCGTCGACTGGTCGACGACCAGCCAGGACGAGGCCGACCGCAATTACGGCCGCGAGATGCGCAAGCTCGCCAAGCGGTGCCGCAAGGACCCCGATGATGCGGAATGCGACCGGCTCGATCGCGATCGCTATCCCGCGCGCGACGATTAGCGGACGGCGATCCGGCCACTGCGTGCCGGCCGGGCAACCCATATGGCCGTCGTCAGCGCGGGCACCTCGAAGCGGCCGGTCCGCCAGGCGGCCGAACGCAGCACTGCGTCGTCCGACGCGCGCTGCACGCGATGCAGCGCGTAGCGTGCCCCGGCGGGCGCGGGCACGGACCGCGCCTCGCGGCTCGCATTGATCGTGACGACCATGTCGGGCCGCGCGGAATCGCCCAGCGCCATGACGATCAGGCCGGGCTGGCGTTCGACGCCCGCGCCCTCGAAATGGACCTGCGCGCGTACCTGCGCGCCGGTGCGCAGCCGCAACAAGGGCGAGGCGCGCCGGATTTTCAACAGCTCGTGCAGGTGCGCCTGCGCCCGCGCGATGTCGCCCGCGTCGACCCGCAGGCGCGGGTCGGCGAGCAGCGGGCCGGCGATCGGCCAGTCCTCGCCATTTTCGACCCGCGGGGGAAGTCCGCGCGCCCAACCATTGTCGCGCGCATCCGCGTCGAGCAGATTGAACCAGTCGCCTGAATCGAACGAGTTGCGATCCAGCGACTTCGAGCGCAGCCGCTCCTGGCCGGCATGGATGAACGGCACCCCCTGCGCGAGCAGGATGACCGATGTCGCAATGTTCTGCCACCGCACCCGTTCGGCGGCGGTGATGCCGGGCGGCAATTTATAGGCGTTCGAATCGAACAGCGTGTGGTTGTCGTGCGCCTCGGCGTAGTTGATCGTTTCCTGAGGGTCGGAGACATAGCCGAAGGGCGCGCCGTGATAGTCGAGCTCGCGCGCGGCGCGCGTCGTGCCATCCGCCAGGACCAGCCGATAGTCGGACAGGCTGGCGGCAAGCCCCGCGCGAACCTGATCCGCGGCGGCGAGTGCGGCGACGCGCGCGGCATCGTCCGCCGGCCGCGCCGCGTTGAGGGCGGTGAACAGCCCGCTCGCGAAGCCCTGGGTGCGGACGAGCGTCGCGCCGTGGTCCGCGGGGCCGCCGCCGCGCAGCGCATCGCGCAGCCGGTCGTTGAACGTGCCGACGCCGGTGACGGCCCCCATGTGCCGCTGGGTCGCCTGAACGAAGCGCGCGTCGTCGGCGACCTCGCCGAAATTCCAGCCCTCCCCGTAAATATAGAGGCGCGCGCCATCGACGCCGTCCTTCGCCAGCGTGAGCCGCGCCAGGCGATCGCGCGCGCGCAGGATCGTGTCGCGGCCATGATGCCCCATCAGGTCGAAGCGGAAACCCGCGACCTTGTAGTCGCGCGCCCAAACGACCATCGCATCGATCATCAGCCGCTCCATCATCCGCCGTTCGCTGGCGGTGTTGGCGCAGCAGGTGCTGGTGGTCACCGCGCCCTTGTCATCCAGACGGTGATAATAGCCCGGCACGATGCGATCGAGCACCGATCGCGGATGCTGGCCCGACGCGGTGGTGTGGTTGAACACGACGTCGAGGACGGTGCCGAGCCCGGCATCGGCAAGCGCGGCGACCATCCGGCGAAACTCGCGGATGCGCGCGATGCCGTCGGGATCGGTCGCATAGCTGCCCTCGGGCACCAGATAATGCCACGGGTCATAGCACCAGTTGAACCCGTCCTTCGCATGCGCCGCCTCGACCGCCGCTTGCTGGCGGTCGCTGTCGGGCGGCAGGTCGCTCAGGTCGCCGGGCTCGCGCCGGTCGCGCGCGCGCTCCGCGATCGTGGCGCAGTCATAGGTCGGCAGCAGGTGCACGTCGCTCAACCCCGACCGGGCGAGCGCGCGCAGCCGTCGCATGCCGGCGCTGCGCGGATCGGCAAAGCCCAGATAGCCCCCGCGGTGCGCCGCGGCCACGCTGCGGTCCGCGATCGAGAAATCGCGGACATGCAGCTCGTAGAAGACGCGGTCCTCGGGCGCCTCGGGCAGCACGCGGGCGATGCGGTCCCAGCCGGCGGGCTTGGTGTCGGCATCGGCCAGATCGACGATCTGGCTGCGCGCGCTGTCGGCGGCGAGCGACAGCGAATAGGGATCGGTGACCAGATTGGTCTCGACCCTGCCCGTCGCCGGCACGAACACCTCGACCTCGTAGAGATAATAGCGACGGTTCCAGTCGCGTTCGCCGGTGATGTGCCAGACACCGGTCGCGGCATCCCCGGTCATCGCCAGCACCTTGTGCGCGGCGCCGCTCGGCCCGTCGAACAGATGCAGGCGCACCGCACGCGCGGTCGGTGCCCACAAGGCGAGCGTCGGGCGACCATCGGCGAACCCGACGCCGAGCGGCGCGTCGGTTGCGAACAGCGCGTCGATCACCCCGCCGGTCTGGACCCCGGTTCGATCGACGATGCGTCCGGCCGCATCGCGCGCCACCACCGCCACCGGCCCCTTGAGCCAGCCGCGCACGCGCGCGGGGTCCACGCCCGCGATCCGCCAGAGCGGCAGGCCGCGCAGATGCGGATAGGCGGTCGCCAGGTCGCCGCTCAGCGTGCCCGCCGCGATCAGCGGGATCAGTGCCGCCCTATCGACCTCGATCACGGGCCGGGCACCGGCGACGGGGCGCCAGGCGATCAGGTCGGCGGTCAGCCAGTGCGCACGTGCCTCGACGGGGCGGGCGGGTGCTTCGACGGGGACCGCCGCCGGGATCGCGACCGGCGTCGCCGTTGATGCAAACGGCAGGAGTATCGCGACCAAGGCCAGGATCATGCGCCGCGACATCACTTCCTCCCGCGCGTCGACGCGCACTGATTTTGGGGCATCGTCGGCGGCGGGCGGCCGCGTGGCAAGCATTCGCGGCTGAATACGTATGTCCGGCGATACATGGGGAAAGGGGTGGTCGCGCCGGTCAGGCGCGACCACCCCCCTGTCGGCGCGCGGCTAGCCGATCTGCTTCCAGAACAGGATCTTGTCCTCGCCCGTGTCATAGAAGTCGCGGATCCGCGCCTCGCGGGCAAAGCCCAGCCCGTCGTAGAAGGCACGCGTCGCCGCATAATCGGGCAGCGACGAGGTTTCGACGATCAGGACGCGCCCGCCCGACTGGCCGAGCCGGGACTCGAGCGCCGCGATGATCGCGGTGCCGACGCCCTGCCCCTGCAACTCGGGGCGCACCGCGATCGCCAGCAGGTTGAAGGTGCCGATGGTCATCCGCTCAGGCTCGCAATAGCCAAAGCCGATCACCTCCCCTTCTCGTTCGGCGACCAGCCAGTGATGCGGTGCCTGGCCCGCAAGCCAGGGTTCGGCCATCTCCGCCAGCATTTCGGCGGGGAACAGCCCGGTGTCGTCCAGCACGCGTGCGATCGCATGCAGGTCGGCACGCGCCATGGCGCGCACATTGATGTTCTCGTTCAACTCGGATTTCCTTTTGATCGCCCGCGCATTGGCGGGCATGTCCGCAGGACGCACCGCGTCAGCCGGCTGACGCCGGGGCGGTGGGTCGGAAAGCTCCCGCCACGGGGAGCCGAACGTCAGGCGGTCATCAAATCTCCATCGCCGGCCGGTTCGGGCGCGACAGGGCAAGCATGCGGCCGGGGCCGGACATCGTCAAGCCATCGCGTCGGGGCTCAACGGTCGCGCGGCACCCTCGCGGCCCAGCCAGGCGCGGTTGGCATTGGTCAGGTGCAGCCGCCAATGGGCTTCCGCCCCGTCCGCATTGCCCGCCTCGACCAGCTCGATCAGCCGCAGCACCGATTTCAGACCCGACCGGACGTAACGCTGGCGCTCCTCGTCGCCGAGGCGGTGGGTGGCCAGCCATTCGCGCTGATAGGCGCGATATTGCCGCTGCAGGATGTCGGTCATCAGCAACAATGTGCGCTGGCCGCTGACCTCTGCGATCGCGCGATGGAACCGGTCGAGCCCGGCGATGAAGTCGCCATAATGCCCGCCGTCGATCAGCCGGACGAGCCGGCGATATTCGCCGCGCAGCCGCTCGATCGCAGCGGACGCACGCTGCTGGGCGATGGCGCGGACCAGGAAAGGCTCGATCGCCAGCCGCGCGGCATAGGCGTCGCCGATCGTCGCACCGGCCGCCTGCAGCGCATAGCCCGCCTGGCGCGCCACCCCCGCGCTGCCCGGCCGGCGGATCAGCGCGCCGCTGCGCGACCCCCGCATGATGCGCAGGAACCCCTCGCCCTCCAGCACCCGCAGCGCCTCGCGCAATGTCGGGCGCGAGACGCCCAATGTCGCGACCAGCTGCGCCTCGGGCGGTAGCGTGTCGCCGTCCTTCAGCTCGCCCGACAGGATGCGCCGCCGCACCCGCTCGGCGACGAGCTCCGACGCCTTGGGCAGGTAGACGCGCTCGCTCAACCCACCACGCCCGCCGCGCGCAGCCGCGCGATCGCCGCGGCGTCATGGCCCAGCTCGCCCAGGATCGCGTCGCTGTCCGCGCCTGCCGGGCCGGCCCCGCGCGGGGGCGGGGCGGGGGTCACGGCAAAGCGCGGGTGCGGCGCGGGCTGGATCGCGCCGTTGACGGTCGCAAAGGTGCCGCGCGCGATATTGTGGGGATGCGCCGGCGCCTCGGTGAGCGACAGGACCGGCGCGAAGCAGATGTCCGTCCCCTCCATCACCGCGCACCATTCGTCGCGGCTGCGGCTGCGGAAGATGTCGGCGATCCGCGCCTTCAGCTCGGGCCAGGTCGCGGGATTGAGCTGGACGTCGAAGGCGGGATCGTCGGCGATGTCCAATGCCTCGCGCAGCTGGCGGTAAAAAGGCGCTTCGATCGAACCGATCGCGACATATTTGCCGTCCGCGCACGCGAACGTGTCGTAGAAATGCGCGCCGCCGTCGAGCACATTGACGCCGCGTTCGTCGCGCCACCGCCCGCTGGCGTGAAAGGCATAGGTCATCGCGGCGATCAGCGCCGACCCGTCGGACATTGCGGCGTCGACCACCTGCCCCGGCCGGCCCATCCGCACCGCCAGCAGCGCGCTGACCATGCCGAACGCCAGCATCATCGCGCCGCCGCCGAAATCGCCGACATAATTGACCGGCGGCACCGGCTTGTCCCCGGCGGGCCCGACCGTGTGCAGCACGCCCGACAGCGCGATGTAATTGATGTCGTGCCCGGCGGCCTGCGCCAGCGGTCCGTCCTGACCCCATCCGGTCATGCGGCCATAGACCAGCCGGGGATTGTCGCCAGTCAGCGCGTCCGGTCCCAGCCCCAGCCGCTCCATCACACCCGGCCGGAACCCCTCGATCAGCCCGTCGGCGGTCCCGCACAGCGCGCGGGCGATGTCGCGCCCCTCCGGCGACTTGATGTCGAGGCAGATCGAGCGGCGCGAGCGCGACAGCGCATCGACCGGGTCGAGCCGCGCGCCGGGCCGGTCGATCCGGATCACCTCCGCGCCGTGATCGGCCAGCATCATGCCGCAGAACGGGCCCGGCCCGATGCCGGCGAACTCGATGATGCGGATGCCGTCCAGCGCCCCCGGCATCGCGGCCTAAAGCGCCTCGATGATCGTCACATTGGCGACGCCGCCGCCCTCGCACATCGTCTGCAGCCCGTACCGCTTGCCCCGCGCGCGCAGCGCGTGGACCAACGTCGCCATCAGCTTGGTCCCGCTTGCGCCCAGCGGGTGGCCGAGCGCGATCGCGCCGCCATTGACATTCAGCCTCTCCGGGTCCGCGCCGACATGGCGCAGCCAGGCCAGCGGCACCGGCGCGAACGCTTCGTTGACTTCATACAGGTCGATCTCGTCGATCGTCATGCCCGCGCGCTTCAGCGCCCGGTCGGTCGCGAACAGCGGCTCCTCCAGCATCACCACCGGGTCGCCCGCCGTCACCGTCAGGTTGACGATGCGCGCCAGCGGGGTCAGGCCGTGATCCTTCAACGCCTGTTCGGATACGACCAGCACGGCGGAGGATCCGTCGCAGATCTGGCTGGCATTGCCGGCGGTAATCACGCCGCCCTCGGCCAGGGTCTTGAGGCTCGCCAGCCCCTCAAGGCTCGCGTCCGCACGGATGCCCTCGTCGCGGTCGTGCATCACCGGCCCCTCGGGCGTCTCCACCTCCACCGCGACGATCTCACCGGCGAACGCACCAGCTTCGGTGGCGGCAGCGGCGCGGCGATGGCTCTCCAGCGAATAGGCGTCGAGCAGTTCGCGGTCGAAGCCGTATTTGCGCGCGATCATCTCCGCCCCGGTGAACTGGCTGAACCCGCGCACATTGAAACGATCGAGCACCTTTTGCGAAAAGGGCTTGGCCCCGGTTTCGCGCAGCGCGGTCGAGCCCATCGGCACACGGCTCATGCTCTCGACGCCCGCGGCGATCACCACGTCCTGGGTGCCCGACATCACCGCCTGGGCGGCGAACTGGATCGCCTGCTGCGACGATCCGCACTGACGGTCGATCGACACCGCCGGCACCGATTGCGGCAGCGACGATGCCAGCACCGCATTGCGGCCGATGTGCAGCGCCTGCTCGCCCGCCTGGCCGACACAGCCCATGATGACGTCCTCGATCGCGGCGGGGTCGATCCCGCTGCGTTCGGCGACGGCGGTCAGGATCAGCCCGCCCAAGTCGTTGGCATGGATGCCCGACAGGCGTCCGTTGCGTTTGCCGCCGGCGGTGCGCGCGGCGTCGACGATATAGGCTGCGGCCATGGCATCTGCTCCAGCTTCATGGCCCGGCGCGATTCCCGGGCGATTTTCTCGCATTGTGGCACGGCGACGCCGCGCCGCGCCAGCCGCAATCGCATGACCTGTCTAACCAGGTGCGCGTTCATCCAGCGCGATTTGCGCCAGGGCGAGCGCGCCAAGCGGCCCGGCCCGGTCGCCTAGCCCCGCCAGCCGGACCTGCGCATCGATCGTGTCCGCCGTGACGAAGGGCAGATAGCCCGCCAGCTTCGCCAGCATGCCCCGGCGGATCGCCGGCAGCAGCGCGGGCCGGTTCACCGCGACGCCGCCGCCGATCAGGATGCGGTCGGGTGCCAGCGTCTGCATCAGGATCGCGAAACCGCCCGCCAGCGCGTCGGCGACGGGCACCCAAAGGGGATCGTCGTCGGCGATCGCGTCGCCCGGCCGTCCACCCGCGCGCGCGACGATCGCGGGGCCACTCGCCAGCCCCTCCAGACAATCGCCGTGAAAGGGGCAGACCCCGGCGAAATCGTCGCCTGGAAGGCGACGGACGGCGACATGGCCGGCCTCCGGATGCATTTGTCCGGTCACCGCTCGCCCGTCGGCAATGATGCCCATTCCGATGCCGGTGCCGATCGTGACATAGACCAGATCGCGCGACCCGACCGCCGCGCCCCAGCGTTGCTCGGCCAGCGCCGCGCCGGTGACGTCGGTGTGGATCATCGCGGGCCCGTCGACCATCGCCGCCAGCGGGTCGAGGATCACCGCCCCCGCCCAGCCGGGCTTGGGCGTGGGCAGCATCCGGCCATAATCCGCACGACCCGGCAGCACGCCCACCGGCCCGAAGCTCGCCACGCCCAGTGCGGCGGGCGCATGCGTCGCGCGCCAGCGGCCGAGCGCGGCGGCGAGCGGACCCAGCGTCGCATCGGGCGTCGTGGTCGGCACCGTCACTTGGTCGATGATCCGGTCGCCCTGGCCGATCAGCGCGATCGACTTGGTCCCACCGAGTTCGATGCCGGCCAATACCGGCGCAGTCGTCACCACGCGCAAATCCCCCCTTGCCCCAAAAGGCCACCGCGTCCGCCTAGCAACGCCGCCGGTACGCGTTCAAGCGACGATCGCGCACCGGCCCTTGATCGTTCGTCCGCAAACGGGTCAAAGGGGTCATGACCACGCGGGTGCGCAACATCGCCGATCTTGCCAAGCTGGCCGGGGTGTCCGCCGGAACCGTGTCGCGCGCGCTGGCCAACAAGTCGCTGGTCAACCCCGAAACCCGTGAGCGCATCCAGGCACTGGCACGCGAGCATGAATTCCGTCCCAACCAGATGGCGCGCCGCCTGCGCACGCAGAGCACGCGGATGATCGGCGTCGTCATCCCGCTTGGCCATGAACGGCGCCAGCACCTGTCCGACCCGTTCTTCATGACGATGATCGGTGCGCTGGCGGACGAACTGACCGAAAAGGGTTATGACCTGGTCCTCTCGCGCGTCATCCCGGACGGCGACGACTGGCTCGACCGCATCGTCGATTCGGGGATGCTCGACGGCGTCATCCTGATCGGCCAGTCCAACCAGTTTGCCGTGATCGAACGCGTCGCCGGACGCTATCGCCCGCTCGTCGCATGGGGCTCGCATCTCGATGGCCAGGTGCATTGTTCGATCGGCACCGACAATCGTCACGGCGGCTGGATCGCGGGTCAGCATCTGATCGCCCGCGGGGCGCGGCGGCTGGCCTTTCTGGGCGACGTCGAGGCCCCCGAGTTCCGGTTGCGCTTCGAGGGATTGTGCGACGCAGCCGCCGCCGCCGGACTGGCCGAACCGACGCTGTTCGCCACCCATCTGGCGGTCGAGTTCCAGGAACGCGACCTTCAGACGCACCTGGGCGACATCACGGGCGGCTATGACGGCCTGTTCGCCGCGACCGACATGATCGCGATGGCGACGTTGCGCGTGCTCGCCGACCATGGTGTGCGCGTGCCCGACGATGTCCGCCTGATCGGCTATGACGACCTGCCCATCACCGGCCAGACGGTGCCGCGGCTGTCGACGATCCGCCAGGATATCCGCGAAGGTGCCCAGTTGATGGTGCGCGCGCTGTTCGCGCGGATGGGGGGGCAGGAAACCGCCGCCGTCCAGATGCAGCCGCTGCTGATCCCGCGCGATTCGACCTGATCGCATTCAGGCGATCGTCACACGGTCGCCGTCGAACGCCAGCGCGAACCAGGGCGCGGCGGTGCCGCCGAACTGCGCGCGCGCCACGCCTGGCGCGTCGGGATCGCGCCCCGCCAGGCCCCACAGGTCGATGAAGCTGATCACGCGATGTTCGGCGGTCACCCACCAGCAATAGGTCTGAAAGGGCTCGGCCACCGGGTTGGCGGCGACCAGCCCGCTGCCATTGACCGGCCGCCACGGTCCGGCCATGCGGTCGGCGACCATTGCATACAGGCCCGTCCGCCCCGGCACGCCCGGCGCGAAACGATGCGCCCAGGTCGACCAGAACAGATAATAGCGCCCCCCCGCCATCACGATGTGCGGACGTTCGAGCTCGCGGTTGACGCCGGTGGCATCGACGATCGGGGGAAGCAGCCGCCAGGCACCCGCATCGCGCGCCGCAATGCCGATCACGCCATCGAACGCCGCCGGGTCGGGTGACGCGGAACCCGTGAACAACAGATATTCCCGGCTGTCAGCGGGATCGCGGAACCATGCGGGGTCGCGAAAGCCCTTGATGCCGCCCGCCTCCGCCTCGTCCTGGACCGCCGCGACATAATGCACGCCGTCAGGACGGATGCTTTCCACCGGCGGGGTCCAGTTGTCGATCATCGCCTCACCGGTATCGTCGTGGAGCCGGCGACGCGTCTCGAACAGCCGCTGTGCGAAGCGCGGGCCCCCGGCGCGATGACCGGCGGCGGTGAAATAGAGCGTGATCATGCCGCCCGCGTCGTCGAGCACGGCGAAGCCCGACCATTCGCGGCTGCCCGGGGAGAAGCCGTCGGGCAACGCGTTGCCCAGGTCGCGCCAGCCGTCGGGTCCGTGGCTGAGCGCGCGAATGCGGGCATGATCGTGGCGCGCCCCCGGATCGGCCATGCGCGGCGCGGCCAGGAAAAACCACAGGCTGCGTCCGTCGCGGACCACCAGCCGCCCGTCGCTATGCTGGAGCTGCCACATGTCCCACAGGTCCATGCCGGGGATCATCGGCTGCACATCGGCCGCGCCGATCAGGGGCAGGTCGGCACCCGATTGCGTCGCGATCCGACGGACATGATCGACGGTCCAGGGCGTGGTCGGGATGACAGGCGGCATGGTGCGTTCCAGCGGCGACGGCACGGACGCGCGGCTCAGACCGTCTGCACCAGGGGCGCGACATAGCCCGCGCGCCCTTCACGCACCCACAGCACCGCGAACGCGCCGCCCAGCATCAGCACCCCGCCGAGCATGAGGACGTTGCGCGGATCGCCGCCCAGCACCGGACCGTAGAGGAACGGCACGGTGAGCGAGAACAGCATCATCGGGATGACGATCATCATGTTGAAGATACCCATATAAACGCCGGTACGCTCCGGCGGGATCGATCCCGCCAGGATGATGTAGGGGTTGCCCATGATGCTGCCCCAGCCGAGCCCGATGCCGATCGCAGGCAGAAACAGCATCGCCTTTTGCGTGATGTGCGGCAGGGTGAGCATCGCCGCCCCCGCCGCGGTCAGGCAAAGCGCGTGCATGACCCCCGCCCCGAAGCGCCGCGACAGCGGCACCATCGCAAAGGCGGCGACGAAGGCGACGAAATTGTAGAACGCCGCCACTTCGCCGTTGGTCAGGACCGCGCTGCGGAAGCCGTCGGACGTCGCGTCGGCGGTGCCATAGACCGACCGCGCGATCGCGTAGATGACATAGTACCAATAGGCCGCCATCGCATACCATTGGCACAGGCTCATGATCGCGAGCTTGCGCATCGCGACCGGCATGTCGCGGATCGCATCGACGATTTCGGCAAGCGTTGCCGCGACTCCGCCTGGCTGCGCCTGGATCCGCGCGCGCTCGGCTTCGGTCAGCGGCAGTTCGGGGACGCGCCAAACCGACCACAGGATGGTCACGAGCGCCAGCACCGATCCGATCATGAACGCGGCACGCGCGGTGTACGGAATGTTGTGGCTGTCGACCCAGTTCTGATCCATCCCCGCCCAGACCAGCAACGACGGCGTCAGATACGCCAGCATTTGTGCCAGACCGGTAAAGGCTGCCTGAGTCAGGAAACCGATTTGGTGTTGGCTCTGATCGAGACGATCAGAGACATAGGCGCGATAGGGCTCCATGGTGATATTGTTGCCGGCATCGAGGATCCACAGCAGCGACACCGCCATCAGCAGGGATGCGCTCAACGGCATGAAGAACAGCCCGAGCGAGCAGATCACCGCGCCGATCAGAAAATAGGGGGTGCGTCGGCCCCATTTTGATGCGGTGCGATCGCTCATCGCGCCGATGACCGGCTGGACCAGCAACCCCGTGACCGGGCCGGCGAGCAGCAGGAGCGGCAGCGACGCCTCCTCCGCGCCGAGATAGCTGTAGATCGGCGCCATATTGCCCTGCTGGAGCCCGAAGCTGAACTGGAGCCCCAGAAAACCGAGATTCATCTCGAGCACCCGGGGCACCGAAAGTCGCGGTTTGGCAATGGCTTGGTTCATCGACACTGGCTCCTGCCCCGCTCAAGGCCCCGCACGCTCGTGCGCCGTATCGTCTACCCTATCCTGCTCGCTCGCCGACGACAACAATCGATTGCAGTTGATGACGCTCAGCCCGGCTTGCGTTTGAGCAGCGCGGTGCGCAGGCATTGGCAGACGATCTGGTCACGCTGGTTCACCAAGACATGGGTAAAGGTGACGATGCCCGCGTCGGGACGCGAGCGGCTGTCGCGCAGCTCGGTCACTTCGGTCTCGGCGCGCATCGTGTCGCCGATGAACACCGGGTGCGGCATGACCAGCTTGTCATAGCCCAGATTGGCGACGAGCGTGCCGAGCGTCGTGTCGCCGACCGACAGCCCGACCATCAGCGCGAAGGTGAAGGTGCCGTTGACGAGGATCCGGCCGAACTCGCTCGCCTTTGCCGCCTCGACATCCAGGTGGAGCGGCTGGGGATTGTGCGTCATGGTCGAGAACAGGAGGTTGTCGGTCTCCGTCACGGTGCGGCGGATGTCGTGGACGATCCGGTCGCCGACCCGCCATTCGTCGAAATATCTGCCCGCCAAGACGCTCTTCCTTTCCCGTTCAGCCCGCGCGCAACGCCGCCATGCCGGCGGCGCGGTCGACCACCGGCATATAGCCGAGCTCGCGCCGCGCACGCGCATCGTCGAGCGTGCAGTCGCGCGACATCACCATGGCGGCGTGGCGGGTGAGCGGCGGTTCGCCCCTCAGTCCGAACGCACGCCACACGCCCTCGCTCGCCCCGCCGAGCAGGTCAGCAAGCCAGCGCGGGATCGACTTGTCGGGCAGGGTCAGCCCCGCCGACCCCGCCAGCCCGCCGAACATCTCGCGCATCGTCACCGTACCGTCGTCGAGCACGAAATAGGCCGCGCCCGGCGTACCGCGAGTCAGCGCAAGCTCGATCGCATGGGCCAGATTGGCGATATGGGTGGTCGAGGTGACAGCGCGCCCGCCATTCACCCACACCCAGCTGCCCGCCCGCGCCATTTCGGTCAACGTCGGCAGCAGCGTCGTGTCGCCCGGCCCCCAGATCAGACGCGGGCGCAGCACGATCGTCGCGAAGCCCGGCGCGTTGGCGGCGCGCACCCGCGCCTCCGCCTGCGCCTTGGTCGCGCAATAGGGATAGGGGGAATCGGGGGCGAGCGGCACGTCCTCGTCCGCGTCGTGCACGTCCTGACCGCGCACAATCGCGGCCTCGGTGCCGATATGGACGAAGCGCGCGACGCTCGCGGTCCTTGCGGCGTCGAGCACCGACTGGGTGCCGAGCACATTCGCCTTGAACCACGCGTCCTTCGGCCCCCAGGATTCGACGAAGGCGGCGGCGTGAACCACCGCATCGACCCCGGCGAGATGGGCGGGCGCGATCGTCTCGAGGTCGCAACGGACGGGGGTCGCCCCGATTGCCACGACCTTCGCATCCGACGCGGCCGAGCGCGACATGGCGGTTACCCGGTGCCCGGCGGCGACGAGATGGCGCGCGGCCGCCCCACCCACGAAACCCGAAGCGCCGGTGATGAACACGTGCATGATCGTCAATCCCCGCGCAGACGCAGCTTGAAGCCGGCATGGCTCTTCACCCAGCCGAGCCGTTCATAAAAGCGATGCGCGTCGGGCCGGGCGAGGTTCGACGTCAATTGCACCATGTAGCAGCCGCGCGCGCGGCATTGATCGACCGCCCAGTCGATCATCGCCGCGCCCAGCCCCTGGCCGCGCAGCGGCTCCGCAATCCGCACCGCCTCGATCTGCCCGCGCCAAGCCCCCCGGAACGACAGGCCGGGGATGAACGTGAGCTGGAGCGTGCCGATGACCGCACCGTCAAGCTCGGCGGCGACCAGCATCTGGTTCGGATCCCGATCGATCGCGTCGAACGCAGCGGCATAGCACGGGTCGGCGGGATCGGTTTCGCGGCCGACCGGCACCGTTTCCTTTGCCAGCAGGGCGAGAATCGCGGGCAGGTCGGCGTGGGTGGCGGGGCGGAGGTGGAGGCTCATTGAAGCCCCACCCCTTCCGGAAAGGCATTGGGGGCGAAGCCTTTCGACAGGCGGGTCGCCAAACGCACGGCCCCACCCCAACCCCTCCCCTGAAGGGGCGGGGCTTTGGCATGGCACGCGCCGACGATCACGCCGCCGCCTCGATCCGCACCAGCACCGCATCGACCTGAACCTGCGCGCCGGCGGTGGCGTTGAGTTCGGCCACCACCCCGTCGAACGGCGCGGTCAGCGAATGCTCCATCTTCATCGCTTCCAGGGTGAGCAGCCGCTGGCCCTTGGTGACGCTGGCCCCGGCCGCGACTTCAACCGCCGTGACGCGGCCCGGCATGGGCGCGAGGATCGCACCGCCCGCGGAGGTTGCCGCGGCCAAAACGTTTGCGAAGCGCGTGAAAGTAAACGCAGCACCGTCCTCGAAGAAAACCGCATCTGACCGACCAAGTATCGAGCCGCTGCTCACTTCATAGTTTTCAGCCCGATCATACAGGGTCAAGTCATAGGAAAATCGCGGCAAACGCTGGCCATCCAGATAAATTTCAATGCCGGTCTCGCGATCACGATTCAGCCTGAAGCCCGCCAACCCACGTGCAAAGTCTAAAGTTCTTGGCCGCCACGCTTCGGGTTCAGCCCACCCGTCGAAGAATAGGCTTTCGCCCACCTCTTGCAGCAGAGGGTCACTTGGCGTTGGCGCAGCAAGCAGCAAGTCCGCGTGGTGATCAATAAAGCCAGTAGAAATTGTGCCTTCGCTGAAATCATGATGGGTGCAAAGCCGCTTCAAGAACCATGCGTTCGTTCTCACCGGATAGCAAAGCACCTCGCCGCACGCGTGCGACAGATTGGTGATTGCGCTCTCGCGGCTTGCGCCATGCACGACAATCTTGGCAATCATCGGATCATAGAATGGCGAGACCGCGTCGCCCTCAACCACCCCAGTTTCGATCCTCGCATGGCGTGGAAGATCAAGCGTGTCCAACCGCCCCACGCTCGGCAAAAACCCCTTGGCCGGGTCCTCCGCATAGAGCCGCGCCTCGATCGCCCAGCCGTTGATGCTCAGCTCCTCCTGCCGCTTCGGCAGCTTTTCGCCGCTGGCGACGCGGAGCTGCCACTCGACCAGATCGACCCCGGTGATCTCCTCGGTCACCGGATGCTCGACCTGAAGGCGTGTGTTCATTTCCATGAACCAGGTGCGGTCGGCGCGCAGGCCCTCGCTCGCGTCGGCGATGAACTCGATGGTGCCCGCGCCGACATAGTCGACCGCTTTGGCCGCGCGGACCGCGGCGGCGCAGATCGCTTCGCGGGCTTCGGGGGTCATGCCGGGCGCGGGGGCTTCCTCGATCACCTTCTGGTGGCGGCGCTGGAGCGAGCAGTCGCGTTCGAACAGGTGGACGACGTTGCCATGGGTGTCGCCGAACACCTGCACTTCGATGTGGCGCGGCGACAGGATGTATTTTTCGATGATGACGCGGTCGTCGCCGAAGCTGGAGGCGGCTTCGCGCTTGCAGCTTGCCAGCGCGTCGGCGAAGTCGGCGCTGGCGTCGACGCGGCGCATCCCCTTGCCGCCGCCGCCCGCCACCGCCTTGATGAGCACGGGATAGCCGATCTTGTCGGCTTCGGCCGCCAGCGCTTCGGGCGACTGATCCTCGCCCAGATAGCCCGGCGTCACCGGCACGCCGGCGTCCGCCATCAACCGCTTGGCCGCATCCTTCAGCCCCATCGCGCGGATCGAGCGCGGCGTCGCGCCAACCCAGATGAGGCCAGCGGCCGCCACGGCCTCGGCGAACTCGGCATTTTCGGACAGGAAGCCGTAGCCGGGGTGGATCGCCTCCGCGCCCGTCGCCTGCGCCGCGGCGATGATCCTGTCGCCGCGCAGATAGCTCTCGCGCGCCGGCGAAGGGCCGATATGGACGGCTTCGTCCGCCTGGCGGACGTGTAGCGCGTTCGCATCGGCATCCGAATAGACCGCGACGGTGCGGATGCCCATCGCGCGTGCGGTGCGGATGATGCGGCAGGCGATTTCGCCGCGATTGGCGATCAGCAGCGACTGGATCATGGTTCGGGGCATTCCGTGGTGCGCTGGGTCCAGGTTACGCTTTCGATGCGCCAGCGGCCCTCGGCGCGGGTCAGGCTGTAATGGTTGGTGCCGCAATGATTGAGCTTGCCGTCGATGGTGAAGACATAGGGCGCCCACACCATCGCCATGTCACCGTCGATCTCGATCGCCGGGCGGAACTGGCGCTCCTCGACCCGGTCGGTCGACTTGGCGACCATCGCCGCGAACTCGGCGAAGGTGCGGCGGCGCGTCGTGCTGGTGCCGTCGGGGGCGATGACGACGCCAGTCGCCGCCGCCTCGGGCCGCGCGGCCTGGGCCAGGATGGTGGGCGCGTCGTGGGTGGCGAGCGCACCGAGCATCCGGTCGATCGGGGCCATCACCGCCGCTTCCTCGGTGCCCGGCGGCGGCAGCGCGGTGCCCGGCGGCAGCGGTGGGCTGGCGGTGGTGGACTGGAGGAGGAGAAAGATGGGAAGGATCATGGGAGGGCCTTCATTGCGGGCGTGAGGGCGTGCGCGGATGGCTTCTCCGCTATCGGGCGAATGTTCACCCTCATCGAGAGAGACGCGGGGAGAAATTTGGCGGGAAATCCTCCCCGAGCTTGTCTCGGGGAGGTGGCAGTGCGAAGCACTGACGGAGGGGCATTGCGATGCTTAAAAATGTTGCGCCCAAGCCCGGAGTAGGCGCGGCCAAACGCGCCAGACAATTCCGGCGTGAGATGTCGTTGCCCGAAGTGCTGTTGTGGCAGGCGCTGCGCACACGGCCGGACGGGATCAAGTTCCGCCGCCAGCATCCCAGTGGGCCCTATGTGCTCGATTTCTTCTGCAGCGATGCGCGGCTGGCGATCGAGGTGGATGGCGAAGCGCATGATCACGGTGAGCGGCCAGCGCGGGACGCCGATCGAGATGCCTGGTTTGCGAATGCCCAGATCTTGACGATGCGGATCGTAGCGCGTGACGTGCTTGGCGACCTGGATGCGGTCGTGAGGGGGATTGTCGCGGCGGCGCGGGCGCGATTGCCCCTCCACCACCCTGCGGGTGGTTCCCCTCCCCGAGGCAAGCTCGGGGAGGAATAGGCGCGCTGTCTTCATCACATCCGGAACACGCCGAAGCCGCGATCCTCCACCGGGGCCGCCAGCGTTGCGGCGAGCGCCAGGCCGAGGACGTCGCGGGTCTGGACGGGGTCGATGATGCCGTCGTCCCACAGCCGGCTGGTCGCGTGCCAGGGATTGCCCTCGTCCTCATAACGCTGGCGGATCGGGGCCTTGAAGGCTTCGGCCTCCTCCGGCGACCATTGGTCCGCGTCGCGGTGAACCGTCGCCAGCACGCTGGCGGCCTGTTCCCCGCCCATCACGCTGATCCGGCTGTTGGGCCAGGTGAACAGGAAGCGCGGGCCATAGGCGCGGCCGCACATGCCGTAATTGCCCGCGCCGAAGCTGCCGCCGATCAGCACGGTCAGCTTGGGCACCGTGGCGGTCGCGACGGCGGTGACGAGCTTCGCGCCGTGCTTGGCGATCCCCTCCGCCTCGTACTTGCCGCCGACCATGAAGCCGGAGATGTTCTGGAGGAACAGCAAGGGCACGCCGCGTTGCTGGGCGAGCTGGATGAAGTGCGCGCCCTTGACCGCGCTTTCGCTGAACAGCACGCCGTTGTTGGCGAGGATCGCGACCGGCATCCCCCAGATATGCGCAAAGCCGCAGACCAGCGACGGGCCGTAGAGCGCCTTGAACTCGTGGAACTCGGATGCGTCGACCAAACGGGCGATGACTTCGTGCACGTCATAGGGCGCGCGGACGTCGGTCGGGATGATGCCGTACAGGTCTTCGGCAGAGTATTTGGGGGGCCTTGGCGTCTGAAGCCCGATCGTGTCGAGCGAAGTCGAGACGCGCTTCTCGACTGCGCTCGAAGCGAACGGGTTGGGAGATCGGGCGAAGGGACCGGCCAAGTGGCTGACGATATCGCGTACGATGGTCAGCGCATGCGCGTCATTCTCGGCGACATGATCGACCACGCCCGACTTGCGGCCGTGCAGGTCGCCGCCGCCCAGATCCTCGGCGCTGATCTCCTCGCCGGTCGCGGCCTTGACCAGTGGGGGGCCGGCGAGGAAGATCGTGCCCTGATTGCGCACGATCACGCTTTCGTCCGACATGGCGGGAACGTACGCACCGCCGGCGGTGCAGCTGCCCATCACGCACGCGATCTGGGGAATGCCGCGCGCGGACATGTTCGCCTGGTTGAAGAAGATGCGGCCGAAATGGTCGCGGTCGGGAAAAACATCGGCCTGGTGCGGCAGATTCGCGCCGCCCGAATCGACCAGGTAGATGCACGGCAAGCGGTTCTCGATCGCGATTTCCTGGGCGCGCAGATGCTTTTTCACCGTCATCGGGAAATAGGTGCCGCCCTTCACCGTCGCGTCGTTGGCGAGGATCATCACCTGCCGGCCCGACACCCGGCCGATGCCAGCGATCAGCCCCGCGCCGGGGACTTCGCCGTCATAAAGGTCGAAGGCGGCGAGCTGGCCGATCTCGAGAAAGGGCGAGCCGGGATCGAGCAGCCGTTCGACCCGGTCGCGGGGCAGCAGCTTGCCGCGCGCGACATGCCTGGCGCGGGCGCTCTCGCTGCCGCCGAGCGCGGCCTGCGCGACATCGGCGCGGAGCTTCTCCGCCAGCGCACGATTATGCGCGGCGTTGGCGGCAAAGGCCGCATCATTCGCGGCAATCCGGGTTTCGAGCACCGGCGCGCTCATCATGGCATCCCCTGTCGTTTTGACGCTGACTAGCTGGCGCGCCCTCGCATGGGAAGCCCGCCGCATCGCTGCCGATTGCGTACCGTACCGACCCGGGCTAGAGAAATGTAGCAAGTGCCACATTCTGGGGAAACGAGGATGGCCCTGTTCCGGTTGTTGCTGCTGGCGATGCTGGCGGTGATCCTGGTCTATACCGGTTGGGTCGGCGCAACGCATGGCTGGAATCTGATCCCCCAATTCTTCGCCGCGATCGCGCGGATGGATTGGCAGGGACAGTTCAACCTCGACTTTCTGGGCATGTTGACGCTGTCGGCGATCTGGACCGCGTGGCGCAACCGGTTCGGCGCGCGCGGGCTGGGGCTGGCGGCGCTTGCCTTCTTCTTCGGCACGCCGTTCCTGGCCATCTATCTGACGGTGCTGATCGCACGCCACCGCGGCGACATGGTCACCGTGCTGCTGGGCGACGCGCGCGCGGCCGCGGCCTGAGACGGGATGCGGACGGACGCCGCCGCGCCGCAACTCAACGCGCTACCGGCGGATCAAAATGCACCAGTTCCAGCTTCAGCCCGTCGGGATCGGCAAAGAACAGCGCGCAATAGCCCGGGCCGTAGCGCGGATAGTCCATCGGCGGGTCGAGAATGACGGCGTCGATCGAAACCAGCAGCCGGTGGAGCCGGTCGACTTCCTCCCGCTGTCGCTGGCCCAGGCGAGATGATGCAGGAGGCCGGTGATGGTCATCCGCCCCCGATCAGCTCGCGGCCGATCAGCATCCGGCGGATTTCGTTGGTGCCTGCGCCGATATCGAGCAGCTTGGCGTCGCGCATGTAGCGTTCCACCGGCCAGTCGCGGGTATAGCCGGCACCCCCCAGCGCCTGGATCGCCTCCAGGCTGACCTTCACTGCATTCTCGCTGGCCAGCAGGATCGCGCCGGCGGCGTCGAAGCGCGTCGTGCGGCCCGCGTCGCAGGCGCGCGCGACCGCGTAGACATAGGCGCGCGCCGAATTGAGCGCGACATACATGTCGGCGACCTTGGCCTGGATCAGCTGAAAACTGCCGATCGGTGCCCCGAACTGCTTGCGCTCGCGCACATAGGGGATGACGACGTCCAGGCACGCCTGCATGATGCCGAGCTGGATGCCGGCGAGCACCGCGCGCTCATAGTCGAGGCCGCTCATCAGCACGCCGACCCCGCCATTTTCGGGGCCCATCACATTCTCGTCGGGCACTTCGCAATCGGTGAAGACCAGTTCGGCGGTCGGCGATCCGCGCATGCCCAGCTTGTCGATCTTCTGTCCGATCGCAAAGCCGGCCATGTCCTTTTCGATCAGGAAGGTGGTGATGCCGCGCGACCCTTCCCCGGTCTTGGCATAGACGACCAGCGTGTCGGCATAGGCGGCGTTGGTGATCCAGAATTTGGTGCCGTTGAGCACCCAGCCGCCCTGGACGCGATCGGCCTTGAGCTTCATCGACACGACGTCGGAGCCGGCACTGGCCTCCGACATCGCCAGGCTGCCGACATGCTCGCCCGACAGCAGCTTGGGCAGGTATTTCGCCTTCTGCTCGGGGTTCGCCCAGCGCGCGATCTGGTTGATGCACAGGTTGGAATGCGCGCCGTAGCTCAAGCCCACCGAAGCCGATGCGCGGCTGACTTCCTCGCACGCGATGACATGTTCGAGATAGCCGAGGCCGAGCCCGCCATCCGCCTCCGCCACGGTGATGCCGTGCAGGCCGAGCGCGCCCATTTCGGGCCAAAGATCGCGGGGAAACCAGTCCTCCGCGTCGATGCGCTGCGCGAGCGGCGCGATACGGTCGGTTGCAAAACGCTGCGTCGTGTCGCGGATCATGTCCGCGGTTTCGCCCAGCGCGAAGTCAAAGCTCGACATCTCTCATCCTCGGTTCTGGTGTTGGCGATCGTTTAGCCGATCCCGGCGGCATTGGAAGGTTGAAGGTCGCGGGCGGCCGGCGCTTTCGCGATCATGGCGCGGGTGCCGCCCGGCGCAGATGCAGGATACGTCATCACCGTTGCACATGGACCCCGGGTCAGGCCCGGGGTGCCGGGGTGGTGTTGCATGTAAATCCGTCATGCCGGGCGGGGACCGGCACTTACGCGCGGGGTGGCTAAACCGGGCCGGGCCGGGCTATGGCGCGCGGACATGCTGAACCTGACCGACATCACCGTACGCCTGGGCGGACGCACCATCCTGGACCGCGCGAGCGCGAGTCTGCCGCCGGGGCGGCGAATCGGCCTGATCGGGCGCAACGGCGCGGGCAAGACGACGCTGGTGCGGGTCATCGCCGGGATGCTGGAGCCCGATACCGGCAGCGTCGATCGCCCGCGCGGCAGCCGCATCGGCTATATCGCGCAGGAAGCGCCCGGCGGCGACGCGACCCCGATCGACACCGTACTGGCCGCCGATACCGAGCGCGCGGCGCTGCTCGAGGAGGCCGAGCATCCCGACAGCATCGACCGGCTGGGCGAGATCCACGAACGGCTGAACGCGATCGACGCGCATTCCGCCCCCGCGCGCGCCGCCCGCATCCTGGTCGGGCTGGGGTTCGACGAGGACGCGCAGAACCGGCCGCTGGAAAGCTTTTCGGGCGGCTGGCGGATGCGCGTCGCGCTCGCCGCGCTGCTGTTTTCCGCGCCCGACCTGCTGCTGCTCGACGAACCGTCCAACCACCTCGACCTGGAGGCGGTGATGTGGCTCGAATCCTTCCTGAAATCCTATCCGGCGACGATCCTGCTGATCAGCCACGAGCGCGATTTCCTGAACAATGTCGTCGATCACATTCTGCATCTGGAGCGCGGCAAGCTGACGCTCTATCCCGGCGGTTATGACGCGTTCGAGCGCCAGCGCGCCGAACGCCAGGCGCAGATCGCGTCGGCGCGCGCCAAGCAGCAGGCCGAGCGCGAGAAGCTGCAGGACTATATCGCCCGCAATTCGGCACGCGCGTCGACCGCGAAACAGGCACAGTCGCGTGCCAAGGCGCTGGCGCGGATGCAGCCGATCGCCGAGCTGGTCGACGACCCCTCGCTCAGTTTCGACTTTCCCAGCCCCGACGAACTGCGCCCGCCGCTGATCACGCTCGACACCGCGACGGTCGGCTATGGCGCGACGCCGATCCTGCAGCGGCTGAACCTGCGCATCGACCCCGATGACCGCATCGCGTTGTTGGGCCGCAACGGCAACGGCAAGACGACGCTCGCGCGCCTGCTCGCCGCACAGCTCGCGCCGATGGACGGGGCGATGAACGCCAGCGGCAAGATGAAGGTCGGCTACTTCACCCAATATCAGGTCGAGGAGCTCGACCGCAGCGAGACCCCGCTCCAACACATGACGGTGGCGATGCCTGGGGCGAGCCAGGGCGCGGTGCGCGCGCAGCTGGGCCGCTTCGGCTTTGCCGGACAGAAGGCCACGACCGAGGTCGGCCGGCTGTCGGGCGGCGAGCGCGCGCGGCTGGCGCTGGCGCTGATCACGCGGGATGCGCCGCACCTGTTGATCCTCGACGAGCCGACCAACCACCTGGACGTCGACGCGCGCGAGGCGCTGATCCAGGCGCTTGCCGCCTATGACGGCGCGATGGTGATCGTCAGCCACGACCGCCACATGCTGGAGATGACCGCGGATCGGCTGGTGCTCGTCGACGGCGGCACCGCGCGCGAATTCGACGGTTCGATCGACGATTACATCGCCTTCGTACTGGACAAGGACGGCGCAGGCACCGCGCGCGGCGGATCGAAGCTCGACCGCAAGGAAGCCCGCCGCGCCGCCGCCGAAGCGCGCGAACAGGGCAATGCGCTGAAGAAGCGCGCGCGCGAGGCGGAGGCCGAGCTGGCCCGGCTGACCGAACGGCGGGGCGCGATCGACCGCGCGATGTTCGATCCGTCGACCGCCGCGCCCGAGCTTGCCAAGCTGACCATGACCGAACTGATGAAGCGCCGCGCCGACGTGGAGGCGCAGATCGAAGCCGCCGAGGCGGCGTGGCTGGCGGCGAGCGAGGCGCTGGAGGGCATCGCGGCCTGAGTTGCGGGGCGGGGATTGGCGGCGCTCGATTTGGCCGGCCACCCCGCACCTTTCACCGCCCCACCCCACGGCACGCGCAAATGTGGGATCGTGGCGGCGGCATGCGCCACCTTGTCGCAGGCCCGGCCCGGCGGCACGGTGGACCCCGGCACGAGGCCGGGGTGACGGGGCTTTTGGTTGCGAGAGCCCCGAACCGCCCACACGGGGCCGTCATCCCGGACCTGTTCCGGGGTCCACCCGTCCGCACGCGCAAATGTGGGATCCTGGCGGCGGTCCGCGCCACCCTGTCGCGGGTCCGACCCGGCGGCACGGCGGACTCCGGCTCGCGGCCAGGGTGACGGGGCTTTTGGCCATCGGGGTCGCGAGCCGAGCGGCTTAGCCCCTTGCCACCCCCCGCGCGCAGGCTAGGTTTGCGCGGACACGGAACCGGGTTCAGACGGGGGATATCGATGCGAACGGGCAATTGGGCGCTGGCGCGGCTTGCGCGCGCGGGCGTGGCGCTCATGCTGGCGATCACCGCGGCGGGCCTGGCTGGGCCGGCGCGGGCGCAGGGGCTGCTCGACATCGCCTATGACCCCGCGGTGCCGACGCTGGAGCAGGTGGTCGGCCACGCGACCGGCGCGGCGATCACCCGGCCCGAGGACATCGTCCGCTATCTGGAGGCGCTGGAAAAGGCCGCGCCCGAGCGGGTGCGGATCGTGCGCTATGCCCGTTCCTGGCAGGGCCGGCCGCTGATCTATGCCGTCATCGCCGCCCCGGCGACGATCGCGCGGCTGGACGCGGTCAAGCAGGACGTCGCGCGGCTGAGCGCGGGCGCGGCGCTGAGCCCCGCCGAGACGCGTGCGCTGATCGACCGCACGCCGGCGGTCGCCTGGCTCGGCTTCGGCATCCACGGCGACGAGATCACGCCCCCCGACAGCGCGCTGGCGCTGGCCTATCACCTGCTCGCCGCGCGCGGCGATCCGCTGGTCGACCGCATCCTGGCCGAGACCGTCGTCATCATCGATCCCGCGCAGAACCCCGACGGGCGCACGCGCTTCGTCCACAGCTTCTCCGAAGCGCTGGGGCTGGCGCCGCAACCCGACCGCTATACCGCCGAACACGACCAGCCCTGGCCCGGCGGCAGGTTCAACCATTATCTGTTCGACATGAACCGCGACTGGTTTTCGGCGACCCAGCCGGAAACGCGCGGGCGCGTCGCGGCATTTCGCGAATGGAACCCGGTGGTCTTCGTCGATTCGCACGAGATGGGCGGCGACAGCACCTATTATTTCGCGCCCGCGGCCGACCCCTACAATCCGCTGATCGCGCAGAGCCAGCGCCGGACCCAGGAGCTGTTCGGGCGCAATCGCGGCGCGTGGTTCGACCGGCTGGGCATCCCCTATTTCACGCGCGAGGTCTATGACGCCTTTTACCCCGGCTATGGCGACATGTGGCCGACGCTCAACGGGTCGATCGCCACCACCTTTGAACAAGGGTCGCCGCGCGGGCTGGTGTTCGAACGACGCAACGGCGAATTGCTCAGCTATCGCGACGGGGTGTTCAACAACTTCGTCGCCGCGCTCGCGACGCTGGAGACGCTGGCGGGCAATCGCGACCGGCTGCTGAACGAATATGCCGCCTATCGCCGCGCCGCGGTGGAGGAAGGCGCGCGCGCCGGCGACCGTTATTACGTGTTCGACCGCGCGGTGCGCCGCGGTCAGGCCGAGCGGCTGGCGGCGACGCTGGCCGCCCAGGGCATCGCGGTCAGCCGCCTGCCCGCCGGCACCGCGTGCGGGCGCAACTATCCCCAGGGGATGCTGGTCGTCGACAAGGCGCAACCGACCGGGCGGCTCGCCCGCGCGCTGCTCGACCGCAACGTCGCGCTGCCCGCCGATTTCGTCGCGCGGCAGGAGGAACGGCGCAAGGCGGGGCTTGAGCACATGCTCTACGACGTCACCGCCTGGGCATTGCCACTGATGGAGGGGGTGGCGATCACGTCGTGCCGCGGCGTCGACCTGGCGGGCGCGACGCCGGTCGATCCCGACGCCCCCCCGCCCGCGCTCGCGACGATCGGCAGCGGGTTCGGCTATGCGGTGCCGTGGAGCGACGCCGGGCAAGCGCGCTTCGTCATCGCCGCGCTGGCCGAGGGGTTGAAGGGCGCGAGCACCGACCAGTCCTTCACCGTTGCGGGCCGCGCATATGGCAAGGGCACGGTGATCTTTCCCGCCGCGGGCAACCCCGCCGATCTCGCCGCGCGGCTCCAGGCACTGGCGGCCCGGCACGGCGCGGAGGTGGTGACGCTCGCCGACAGCTGGGTCGAGGACGGCCCCAATTTCGGCAGCCGGTCGTTCGCCGCGCTCAAGCTGCCGCGGATCGCGATGGCGTGGGACGACGGCACCAGCCCGAGCGGCGCGGGATCGGCGCGCTGGACGCTGGAGCGCAAGCTGGGGCTGGCCGTCGCGCCGATCCGGGTGCGCAATCTGGGCGCGGCGCGGCTGTCGGATTATGACGTGATCGTGCTGCCCGAAACGAGCGGGCGGTTCGCCGCGCTGCTCGGCAGCCGCGGGACGGAGGCGATCAAGGGCTTTGTCGATCGCGGCGGCGTGGTGGTGGCGCTGGGTTCGGCGAGCGAGGCGCTGGCGGGCGACGGGCTCAAGCTCCTGTCGACCGTCACCGAAAACAGCTGGCGCCCCGACGACGGCAAGGACAAGCCGAAGGACCCCAAGGCGGGATCGCGGATCGCCGACCGGGGCGAATATGAGAAGGCCATCGCCGACCCCAATGCCGCGCCCGACGAGGTGCCCGGCGCGCTGGTCACGGTCGAGGCCAATCCCGAGCACTGGCTGGCATCGGGCTATCGCGACGCCGCGGTGCTCGTCACCGGGACCGAGATCTTCAAGCCGGTGAACGCCGCCGACGGCACCAACGTGTTCAGCTTTGCCGCCGCCGACAAGCTGGTCGCCAGCGGCTATCTGTGGGACGAGAACCGGCTGCAGCTCGCCTTCAAGCCGTTCGTCATCAGCCAGCCGCGCGGTGACGGCCTGATCATCGCCTTTACCCAAAGCCCGACGACGCGCGGCTATCTGGGCGGGCTCGACCTGCTGCTCGCCAATGCGGTGCTTCTCGCGCCCGCCCGCGCCGAAGCCGGAACGGCGCGCTAGCCCGGCGCAGCACCCGCATCCGTCGCGCACGGACGGTTGACCGCGCGGCCGCGCACGTGGCATGGCGACGCCGCGCGCGGGTGTAGCTCAATGGTAGAGCAGAAGCTTCCCAAGCTTACGACGAGGGTTCGATTCCCTTCACCCGCTCCATTTTCCTGTTCGGCGCTGTTCGCCCAAGCTGGACAATCCCCGGAAATCTGGGGTTTTTGATGGCGCACAGGCCGTGCCCGTCCACCGTTGTTCAGCCCCGGTCGCAAGTTGCTTGGGGTATAATTGGGGGGACGCCAGAACAAGCTGGGGGTAAGCTCTGGCGGCTGAAATATCGGCATTCTGGCAAAGTGAAACGGTTGACCTTCGATGCCTATCCGGAGGTGACGCTGGCCGCCTCGGCATTGGCGAGCATCGTCACGCGCCCGTTTCCACCGAAGACGCGATCAAGCGTGTAGCTGAGAAGATACGAACTTGCCTGGCGTCCCCCCCTCCGCGTTGTCGATCACCAACAAGTCCTGCGAACCGACTGCAAAGGGCAGACGCTGCGCCGCATTGAGCGCCCCGGTCTCCGCGACCAGAGCCGCTGCTGTTCGCCGCTCCCGGGCGTAAAAGGTATAACAGCCGCTCAGATAGAGCGCCGGGAACAGCAGCCAGACCGGCCGCGCTTTGCCGGACAGAACCTCGATCGCGATGCCCGCCATGCCGAGGTTGATGAGCACCGCCGACCAGAACGGTGCCGCCAGGATCATCAGGAAGATGCCTGGGAGCGGGAACCACTGCAGCAATTAGACGCCAACGGTGACCACGAAGAACCAGAGCGACGCCGGGACGCCGACGGGTAGGGGAGGAAATGACGCCACCTCCAATACCCTAACCGAAGAAATCTTGCGAAAATTCCAACCTAAGGAGCGCTGCTTGCGGCAGCGCGTTTCGATATCTTCCGCAGGTTTTGACCGTGCCGAGATGATCGAGTGCGACACGCCCAGCGCCCGCTCGTCGGTAGGGGCCGCGACCCGCTGCCGGCGAACTCTGTCGGGTTCGATGCGATGGTCACACCTTGGTCTCCAGCGTCTCGATAGCGCCGTCCGCCAGGGTGAAACGATAGGTGAAACGAAGCGGGCTGCCCGGAAAGTCGCCATGTGCGGGTCCTTCGACGACGATATCGCCCTCTTCCTCCCGAACGGCGTCGGGCACGAAGATCGCCTTCACCGGAATGACTTCCTGCTCGAACAGCTCGCGGATCGCCGCCTCGCCCTCGAAGCGCTTGCCGTTGTCGATGAACAAGGCGTCGCGCCGGAAAGGCTTCATCATGCCGTTGAGATCGAGACGAGCATTAGCCTCGACGAAATCAGCGATGGGTCTGGGTAGTTCGATGGACATCATAATCTCCTCGATGGTGACGAGGGTGATTTAGCGATGGACATTGCCGGCGATAATCGAGACAAATTGGCATAGCGTATCACGAAAATCGGGATAATGAGCCGCCATTCATTAATCGAGCTTGAGGCGGTCCTGGCCATTGTTCGCTGTGGCTCGTTCCGTGCGGCGGCGGTCGAGCTCGGCTTATCGACGACCGCAATCAGCAATGCCGTTGGCAAGCTGGAGCGAGAGCTTTCCGTCCGCCTGTTCAACCGCACCACGCGCAGCGTCTCGCTGACCCATGCGGGGCGGATCTTCGTGGCGCAGATCAGGCCGGCGCTCGAAAGCATTCAGAAGGCCATGAACACGGCGCGTTCGCAGCAGGAGACGCCGTCCGGAACGCTGCGCATCAACGCGTTCGCGACGGCAGCGCGCGAGATCATGGCGCCGCTGGTGCTGGCCTATCTGCAGCGCTATCCGCGGGTCCATATCGACATCGTGACCGAAGGGCGGCTCGTCGACGTGGTGGCGGCGGGTTTCGATCTGGGCGTGCGGAGCGCCGATCTGGTACCCAGCGATGCGATCGCCATTCCCCTCGGGCCAGCGCGGCGCATGGCTGTGGTCGCCGCGCCCGGATTTTTCGAGGGGCGAGCCGTGCCGCAGGTGCCGCAGGAGCTTCTCGCTTACCCTTGCCTTCGCATCCGCCTGCCCAACCGCGCGCTGTTCCGGTGGTGCTTCGCGAAAGCGGACGAGGATCTGCAGCTCGATGTCGAGGGCCCGCTCACCCTTGACGAAGCATCGCTGGCGCGGATCGCGGTGACCAACGGTGCAGGGATCGGTTACTTCATGGAAGCCGATGTGCGCGAGGATATCGCCGCCGGGCGGCTTGTTCGCATTCTGGACGATTGGACGCCGCCGCTGGCCCCGCTGTGCGTCTATTATCCCAGTCGCCGTAATCCTTCTGCGGCCTTCCGCGCGTTCATCGAACTGGCGCGCGAGGCTGCGGCCGGGCGTCTCGAACAGCCGTGATTGGCGGGTTTTGGGGTTGCTACGCCGGACACGCAAACGACCGGGATCAGGGCGCAATGTGGTTGGGCAGCGGTTGCGCCGTTGCTAATCACTCCGCCACCGCGGATCCGAAGCCCCGATGCTCTTACACCGCATACGACTTGGCTAGAACTGTGGATGGATCGATCGACGGCATGACTTGAATGTCGAAGGTCATCGTCGCGAGTGCGAGCGGCGCGCGGCGGTGTGAGACCAAAATCAGGCCGGTCCGAGTCGCGGCCAGCCACGCCGCCAGCCGCGCGACCAGCACCTGTTCGGTGGCGCGATCGAGGCCCTCGCTCGGCTCGTCGAGGAGCATCCATGGGCGCTCGGCCAGGATCGCGCGGGCGATCGAAAGCCGCTTGCGCTCGCCGCCGGACAACAGGCCACCCGCTTCGGCGAGCGACGTTTCCAGGCCGGCCGGGAAGGCGCGGACGCGATCGGCGAGACAGGCCACCTCCAGCGCCGCCCACATGGCGGGTTCATCGACGCCCGGGCGGGCCAGCCGGAGATTGTCGGCGATCGATCCGGCAACGAGCATCGGCGTCTGTGGCGCGAGCGCAAACTGCGCTGCCAGATCGTCGAACGGGCAGTCCCCCACCGCGACGCCGCCGACCTGAAGCGCGTGCACTGGCCGACGCAGTCCCGCCAGCGCCTCGATCAGCCGCGTCTTGCCGGCGCCGGAGGGCCCGGTGATCGCGATCCGGTCGCCGGGCGCGAGCGGGTGGTCGCCGATCTGGAGCGGCAGAGCCTCTACTCGCTCGCGTCGAGCCTGGAACGGCATACCCTCGAGCGTCGCCAGCTGGCCCAGCCGGCTCAACGCCTGCTCGACGCTGGCCTGGGCGACGGCGGTGCGGGCGAAGGCCGCCATCGCCTCGATTGCGGCGACCGCGGCGAGCAGGGCGAGGGCGGTGATCGGCGCCGGCCCGCGGCTGACTGCGAGCATCGCGGCAGCGGCCACTGCGCCATAGACGGCGAGCAGCGCGGCGACTTTCGCCTCGCCGACGAACAGCGCCGCGCGGGCGCGATCGGCCTCGGCGGCGATCGCCTCGATCACCTCGGTCGTGCGCGCCGCGAGGCCGTAGGCGATGATCTCCGGCCGGGCGGCGGCATAGTCGACGAAGCGGGTGCGCAACTGCCCCAGCGCGTCGGCCGCCGCCTCGGCCGGGGCGCGCGTCCAGCGGGTGGCAGCGGCGCGCAGGACGATCGGCAGCGCCGCGAGCAGCAACGCCAGCACGATCGCCGCCGCCCATCCCGCCAGCGCTGCCAACACGACCGCGGCGAGTGCGGCGATCAGGCTCGCCGGGCGGGTCGGCCGGCGCACGATCAGGTCCTCCAGAGCGGCGATGTCGCCGATCAGCCGCGCGCTGGCGTCGCCGCTCGACAGCGCCGGCGCGGTGCGCGGATCCTGCGCGGCCAGCGTGCCGAACAGGCTGCCGCGCCAGTCGGCAATGGCGTCGAGCGCCGCCTGGTGGCTGAGCAGCCGCTCGCCATAGCGGCCGGCGGTGCGGACGATCGCGAGTCCCCGGATCGCCGCGCTCGGCAGCAGGTAGTTGAACGCGGCGACCGAAGCCGCACCCGCCGCCCCGGCGATCGCCGCGCCGGTGAGGAACCAGCCTGACAGCGCCAGCAACAGCACCGCCGCCACCCCGGCGCACGCGGCGCAGGCCAGCGTCGCGCGCAGGCGGCGGCGCACCGCAGGGCCGATCGCGAAGTCGATCGCCTTCACAGCCGCACCTCGCGATCGGCCACCGCAACCAGCGTCGGATCGTGCGTCGCGACGATCAGGGCATGGCTGCTCGACAGCGCGCGAAGCAGCGCGATGATCGCTTCGGCGCTGCTGGAATCGAGATCGGCGGTCGGCTCGTCGGCGAGGATCAGCGGCCTGCCGGCGAGAATCGCCCGTGCGAGCGCGAGCCGCCGCCGCTCGCCGCCCGAAAGCCCGGAACCGAGATGATCGAGCGGAAGATCGAGCCCGATGCCACGCCGTGCCAGCATCGGTGCCAGGCCGACCCCCGCCACCACCGCCGCCAGTTCGTCGTCGCCTGCCGGCCGCGCCAGCGCCAGATTGTCGCGCAGGCTGCCCGGCAGGATCAGTGGCCGCTGCGCCGCCCAGGCGATGTCGTCGGCCGCGACCGGCGTGATCGATCCTGCCGACAGCCGGACCTGCCCGGCGATCGCCGCAAGCAGGCTGGTCTTGCCGCTGCCGGTCGGGCCAGTGAGCGCAACCAGGCCATGGATGCCGATCGCGAGATCGACCGGGCCGATCGACTTGCCCGGCCAGTCGATCCGGGCGCCTTCGACCGCCAGCCCGGCAAAGCGCCCGGCCCGCGCGCGCGGCAGGACTTCGGGCAACTCGGCGAGCACCAGTTCGGCCGCCTCGCCGAGCTGCTTTTCATGATAGGCGGCGGCGAGCCGGCGCATCGGCAGGTAGAATTCGGGCGCCATCGCCAGCGCGAACATCGCCTCGCGAAAGGTCAGCGTCTCGGGATCGGGGAACGGCAGCAGGCCGAGCAGGCTGAAACCGCAATAGACGGCGACCAGCGCGACGGAAAGCGCAGCGAAGAATTCAAGCACCGCGCTCGACAGGAAGGCCGCGCGCAACACCGCCATCGTTCGGTCGGCGAGATCATGGGCGGCGGCGTCAACCTGCCGGGCGATCCGCTCCTCGGCGCGGAAGTGGCGGATGATCGGCAGCGTCCGGATGCGATCGACGAACAGCGCCGACAGCTGCGCCATCGCCGCGAGCTGGCGCTCCGATGCCTGGCGGGCGAGCGTGCCGGCCAGGATCATGCCGATGACGAACGGCACCAGCGTCGCCAGCAGGATGCCCGCCGCCACCAGGCTCGCCAGCGCGACGATCGCGATCGTGATCAGCGGCGCGAGCGCTACGGCGAAGCGGATCGGCGCGTAGCGGGCGTGGAACAGCTCGATCGCCCGGCTATGATCGAGCGCCAGCGTCGCCGCCTCACCGATCGCGACGGGTGCCGGTAACGGCTCGCCGAGCAGCCGCGCGGTCACCCGCCGGCGGGTGTCGCGGCCGATCGCCTGGGCCGATCGGATCGCCACCCGGTTGACCAGGATCGCCGCCGCGCCGCGCATCAGCCCGCCGCCGATCAGCGCCACCAGCGCATCGGCCGGCACCGCCGATCCCGCCGCCAGCGCGGCGATTCCGCTGGCGATGCCCCACGCGAACAACGTCGCGCCCGCCAGGTCGATCAGCCACAGGGCACCGCTTGCGTTAGGTCCTCGCATCCTGAGCCCGCGTCTACGGCAGGCGGCGACTATGGGAAATCCCGGATAGGCCCCGATTGCGCTGGGACCTAGGGCAGCGGCGGTATCGCGGCGTGGGGCCGTCGAGCAGAGGGACCATCATCATGGACATGGCGGTCGTCGAGCTGTCCAGGCTGCAATTCGCCCTGACGGCGATGTATCATTTCCTGTTCGTGCCGCTGACGCTCGGCCTCTCCTTCATGCTCGTCATCATGGAGACGGTCTATGTGATGACCGATCGGCCGATCTGGCGCGACATCACGCGCTTCTGGGGCAAGCTGTTCGGCATCAACTTCGTCCTCGGCGTCGCCACCGGGCTGACGATGGAATTCCAGTTCGGCACCAACTGGTCCTATTATTCGCACTATGTCGGCGACATCTTCGGCGCGCCGCTCGCGATCGAAGGGCTGATGGCGTTTTTCCTCGAAGCGACGTTCATCGGCATGATGTTCTTCGGCTGGGATCGCCTCAGCAAGCGGATGCACCTGCTTACCACCTTCATGGTCGCGCTGGGCACGAACCTGTCGGCGGTGTGGATCCTCGTCGCCAATGGCTGGATGCAGCACCCGGCCGGTGCCACGTTCAACCCCGATACGATGCGGATGGAAGTCACCGACTTCATGGCGGTGGTGTTCAATCCCGTCGCCCAGGCGAAGTTCGTTCACACGGTGAGCGCGGGCTATGTCACCGCCAGCGTGTTCGTGCTCGGCGTGTCGGCCTGGTACCTGTTGAAGGGTCGCCATCTCGAGCTGGCGAAGCGCAGCTTCGCGGTCGCCGCGGCGTTCGGCATGGCCTCGGCCCTGTCGGTCGTCGTGCTCGGCGACGAGAGCGGCTACACCCTGACCGACAACCAGCGGATGAAGCTCGCCGCGATCGAGGCCGAGTGGCACACCGAGCCGGCGCCGGCGGGCATCGCGGTGTTCGGCCTGCCGTCGAACGAGGGCCGTGAGACGCTCTATGAGGTGAAGATCCCTTATGTCCTGGGTCTGATCGGCACGCGCAGCCTGACCGGACAGATCGAAGGCATCTATCCGCTGGTCGCCAAGGCGCGCGTGCGGATCGAGAACGGCCTGACCGCCTATGACGCGGTCGAGCGGCTCAAGGCCGATCGCACCGACGTGGCGGCGCGCGAAGCCTATGAGCGCGCCAAGGGCGATCTCGGCTATGCGCTGCTGCTGAAACGCTGGGTCGCCGATCCGCGCACCGCCGATGCCGCAACGATCGACAAGGCCGCCTGGTCGACCGTTCCCAACGTGCCGGCACTGTTCTGGCTGTTCCGCGGCATGGCCGGCATGGGCTTTGCGCTGATCGCGTTCTTCGGGGTGGCGCTCTACTACGCCAATGCCCGCCAGTTCGGGCGCAAGTGGTTCCTGCGGCTGGCGCTGTGGGTGATCCCGCTGCCCTGGATAGCCGCTGAGGTCGGCTGGGCGGTGGCCGAGATCGGTCGCCAGCCCTGGGCGGTCGACGGCGTGCTGCCGACTTTCCTCGGGGTTTCCAGCCTGACGGTCGCGCAAATCTGGACGACGATCATCGGCTTCACCTTGCTCTACGGCGTGCTGGCGGTGATCGAGGTGCGGCTGCTGCTCGCCACCATCCGGAAGGGCCCGGAAACCTACACGCCCTGGCGGCCGCGCCACGATCCGGTGCCCTATCGCCCCGAACCGAGCCCCCACCACGCCGTCCCGGCCGAATGACGTCCCTACCTGCGGAGACCGACCATGTCGCTTCCCCTCGACTATGAAACGCTGCGCTTGATCTGGTGGGCCCTGCTCGGCGTGCTGCTGATCGGGTTCGCGCTGACCGACGGCTTCGATCTGGGCACCATGGCGCTGCTGCCGTTCATCGCCCGCACCGACGAGGAGCGGCGGATGGTGATCAACAGCGTCGGCGCGACATGGGAGGGCAACCAGGTGTGGTTCATCCTGGGCGGCGGCGCGATCTTCGCCGCTTGGCCCTTCGTCTATGCGGTCAGCTTCTCGGGCTTCTATCTGGCGATGTTCCTGGTCCTGTCGGCGCTGATCCTGCGGCCGGTGGCGTTCAAATATCGTTCGAAGCGCGATGATCCCGCCTGGCGTGCGCGCTGGGACTGGGCTTTGTTCGTCGGTGGGTTCGTGCCGGCGCTGGTGTTCGGCGTCGCGGTCGGCAACGTGTTGCTCGGCGCGCCCTTCCGTCTCGATAGCGACCTGCGGCCGTTCTACGAAGGCAGCCTGCTCGGGCTGTTCACGCCGTTCACCCTGCTCACCGGGCTGTTGTCGGTGGCGATGTTGGCGCTGCACGGGGCAGGCTGGCTGGCGCTGAAGGCCGGGGGCGTGGTGCTCGATCGTGCGCGGCGCTTGGGCCAGATCGCGGCGGTGGCGGCGATCGCGCTGTTCGTCCTCGGCGGGCTGATGGTCGCCTTCACCGGCATGGGTTTCCGCATCGACGGCGCGGCCGATCCGAATGGCCCGTCGAACCCGCACTATTTGAAGGCTGTAGCCGCGGCAGGTGCCTGGCTCGACAATTACAGCCGATATCCGTGGATGGTGCTAGCGCCGGTGCTCGGCCTGTTCGGGCCGCTGCTGGCGCTCGTGGGCATCCGGGGGCGTCGCGACGCGCTGGTGTTCGCCGGATCGAGCGCAGCCAATGTCGGCATCATCGCGACGGTCGGTCTGTCGATGTTCCCCTTCATCCTGCCAAGTGCCATTGATCCCGCGTCGAGCCTGACCGTGTGGACCGCATCGTCGAGCCACCTGACGCTGTTCATCATGCTGCTGGTTACGCTCGTCTTCTTGCCGATCGTGCTCGCCTACACCGCTTGGGCCTATCGCGTGATGTTCGGCCGGGTCACAGCCGAGGAAGTCCGCCTCAACCCCGATTTTTACTGATCGAACAGGGAGTTCACCGCATGTGGTATTTCGCCTGGATTCTCGGCCTCGGGCTCGCGGTCGGCGTCGCGGTGCTCAACGGCATCTGGCACGAGTTTCACACCGATCCGTCCGAGGACAACACCGTGCTCGATTGACCGCCGGCCCGCCCGGACTCCGGGAATCTCCCTAGAGACGGGCTGGCGAATCCCCCGCATCCTCCCATCGGAATCAAGTGACCAAGGAAGCCGGCCTAGCCCCGCGGGAGAAACACAAGATGCACCGTTACCTGCCGCACTTCGCCGCTCGCCCGGTCCCGCGCTACACCAGCTACCCCACTGCGGCCGAATTCACCGACGGCATTGGCGGGCGCGATCAGGCCGATGCGATCGCCGCGATCGCGCCGGGCGATCCGATCTCGCTCTATCTCCACATCCCCTATTGCCACAGCATCTGCTGGTATTGCGGCTGCAACACCGGCGCAGTCGGTCGGGTCGAGCGGCTGACATATTATGTCGAGGCGCTGCTGGCGGAGATCGCCCATGTCGGCCGGCGCTGCGCCGGCCGGGTGCAGGCGGTGCATTTCGGAGGCGGCAGCCCCAACGCGTTGTCGCCGGCGCAGATGCTGACGGTCGCCGGCGCGCTCCGTGCCCATTTCGATCTTTCGCCCGACGCCGAATGGGCCGCCGAGATTGATCCGCGCAGTTTCACCGCCGGTCATGCCAGCGCTCTAAATGCCATGGGGGTCGGCCGGCTGAGCGTCGGCGCGCAGACCTTCGCGCCTATCATCCAGGGAGCCATCGGCCGGATCCAGCCGTTCGCGACCGTGGCCAAGACGATCGCCCTCGCGCGCAATGCCGGGATCGATCGGATCAACCTCGATTTGATGTACGGCCTGCCCGGCCAGTCGCTCGACGACATCGCGGCGACCCTCGCCGCGGCGCGAACGCTGGCGCCCGATCGCGTCGCAATGTTCGGCTACGCCCATATGCCCAAGCTCCTGCCCCGCCAGCGCCGGATCGACGCGTCGACTTTGCCCGAGCCAGAAGCGCGCTTCTGGCAACGGGCGCTGGCGCACGACCTGTTGCTCGAATGGGGGATGCAGGCGATCGGTTTCGATCATTTCGCGCGCCCCGACGACAGTCTGGCGATCGCCGCCCGGACGGGGCAGCTGCGCCGCAACTTCCAGGGCTTCACCGACGATCCGTCGCCGACGCTCATCGGCCTCGGCGCCTCGGCGATCAGCCAGTTCGATGGCCTGATCGTGCAGAACGAGAAACATGTCGGCCGCTATCGGATGCTGGCGGCGAACGGCATCGATGCCGGCGTGCGCGGCGTGCGCCGTGATGCCGAGGACCGGTTGCGCGCCCGGGTGATCGAGCAGCTTCTCTGCACCGGGCGGCTCAATCTCGGCCGCCTGACGGCCGCCATCCGGCCGCCGCGCCACGCCTGGGACGAACTGTGCGACGCCGGTATCGTCACGCGCGACGGCGATGAGGTGAGCGTGACCCCCTCGGGCCAGCCTTACGCCCGGCTGGCGGCCGTGCTGTTCGATCGGCATCGCGGGCCGGAGGCGCGGTTCAGCCAGGCGATCTGACTCCGTAGCATTCCCGATGGAGGGCGGATCGGCCGCGGCCTAGCGTAGCGATCATCCACACATATCGGAGGATCGCGCGATGATGAACGTGCTGTTCGTGGCTCATGCCGACGCCGGGCAAGAGGCGCGCCTGCAGGCGGCGCTCGACCTGGTCCGCACGATCGGAGGCCATCTGATCTGCGTCGAGGCGACGGTGACGCCGTTCGTCGACGCCGGATTGATCGAGATGGGCGGCTATGCCGTCCTGGCCGGCGAAGAGCGTAGCCGTCAGGACGAGAATCGTGCTGCGATCACCGCGCGGCTGGAGACCGAAGATGTGGCCTGGAGCTGGTCGGATGCGGTCGGCGATCTAGGCGTCGCCATCGAGCGGGCGGCGCGCATGGCTGACGTGGTGGTGTTGAACACGGCGCTGGACGATCCCTTAGGGCAGGAGTTCGGCCGGATCATCGGCGCGTTGTTGGTGGACCTTGACCGGACAGTTCTGGCGGTGCCGCCGTCGATAAGCCGGGTCGACTATCACGGTCACGCGGTTGTCGCGTGGATCGGATCCTCGGCGTGCGAGGCTGCGCTCAGGGTTGCAGTGCCGCTGCTGGCGCGGGCCGAGCGCGTAACGCTGCTCGAACTGGACGGCGAACGAAGTGCCGTGAAAAGCGACGCTGCGGCCATGTATCTGTCCAGGCACGGCGTGAGGAGCACCATCGTGCCGCAAACGGCCGGCGGCCGGCCGATCGGTGAGGCACTGATCGCGGAAACGCTAAAGCTCGGCCCGGACTATCTGGTGATGGGCGGTTATGGCCATTCGCGGCTTCGTGAGGCCTTGTTCGGCGGCGCGACCGCGACCTTCCTCAAACAAGGGCCGGTGCCGGTGCTGCTCGTCCATGGGTGACGAAGAGAAGGCGGGGTGACCGTTCGGCCGCCCCGCCGGGGGAAGGTGGCTTCAAAAGCGCGCGCCGATGCCGACGCCGACAACGATCGGATCGATATGCACGCGCGTGGTATTGATCAGGCCGCCGGTGTCCAGCCGCACCCTTGGGTCCATGTCGACATATTTGACGTCGACATTGGCGAAGAAGCGCTTGTTCAGATCAATGTCGACACCGGCCTGCAAGGCATAGCCGACGCTGTCCTTGAGCTTGATCCGGGTCGGCCCGACCGCCGCGACCAGGTCGCTGCCCGCCTTGGTCGCGTAGAAGATCGTGTAGTTGATCCCCGCCCCGATATAGGGCCGCACCTTGCTTTCGGGCAGGAAGTGATACTGCGCGGTCAGCGTCGGCGGCAGTGCCCAGGTGCGGCCAAGGTCGCGCACGCTGCCGATCGCGCCTGCACCCTCAATGCCGTGGGGGGTGGTCGCCGCGATCAGCTCGAAGCCGATATGGTCGCTTGCCATATAGGTGATGTCGACTTCGGGCATCACCGCCGTCCCTACTTTTACCCGGCCGGTCGGGAAGCTCGGCGCGATGCCGTCGGACGTTCCGGTCGGCGCCACCACGATGCCGCGCAGCCGGACGAGGACGTCGCCCTGCTTCGCCTGCGCCGGTGCCGTGACGGCCAGGGTGGCGATGACCGCCGCGACGGACAAAGATTTCAACATCTCGAATGCCCCTTTTTGGTTTGCCGACCGTGTCGGGCGATCGGTCGCTCGCGGAATGCCGGGGCGAGCGGCCGGCGAGGATTGGGAATTTTCCCAATGGTGTCATTCCGTACGCAGGCTATGCCGCTTGCATGAGCCGACCGATCGACGACCTGACCCCCGTCATCGCCGCCGCCGTCACGGCCGATCGCCGGCGCGCCCTGATCCTGGTGGATCGTCACGGCCGTATCCTCAGCTGGAATGCCGGCGCGGCGCGGCTGTTCGAATGCTCGGCGGCAAATGCCATCGGCGGCGACATCGCCCGCTTCGTCCCGATCGGCCCGGAAGTCGGCGCGATCGACGCGCTGGTGGCGAGCCAGTCGACCGGTGAAGCCGCCGATCGCTGGCTGGTCCGCGCCGACCAGACCGAGTTCGTCGCCACCGTCGATGTCGCGCCGATCGACCGCGCCGGAAGCGAACCCGTGTTCGCGCTGCAGATCGAAGACGTAACCGATCGTCGCGCCGCGGCGGTATCGCTCGAACGCAGCGAGGCGCATCTCCAGTCAATCCTCGCCACCATCCCCGATGCGATGATCGTGATCGACGAACGCGGCGTGATCGAATCGTTCAGCGCCGCCGCCGCGCGCCTGTTCGGCTATACCGAGGCAGAGGTGATCGGCCGCAATGTGGGCATGCTGATGCCGGGCGGCGATCGCGCACGCCATGACGATTACATCGCGCATTACCGGCAGACCGGCGAAAAGCGGATCATCGGCACCGGACGCATCGTCGTCGGCCGGCGCCGCGACGGCAGCGAGTTTCCGATGGACCTGGCGGTGGGTGAGACGCTGCTTGAGGGGCATCGCCTGTTCACCGGCTTCATCCGCGACCTGACCACGCAGCAGGAGGCCGAGCTGCGATTGAAGCAGCTTCAGTCCGAACTCATCCACATCTCGCGGGTCAGCGCGATGGGGACGATGGCGTCGACGATCGCGCACGAGCTGAACCAGCCGCTCGCGGCGATCACCAACTACATGGAGGCGAGCGAGGACCTGCTCCGGCAATTGCCCATCGATACGGATTTGCTCGGCGAGGCGGTCAGCCAGTCGGCCCGCGAGGCGCTGCGCGCCGGCGCGATCGTGCGGCGGCTGCGCGATTTCGTCGCGCGCGGCGAGGTCGAACGCCGGGTCGAGCCGCTTGCGGGGCTGATCGAGGATGCGAGCCGCCTTGCGCTGATCGGCGCGCGCGAGCGCGGCGTGCGCGCGCTGATCGATCTCGATCCACAGGCGCCGCTGGTCCTCGCCGATCGCGTCCAGATCCAGCAGGTCGTCGTCAATCTGGTTCGCAACGCGGTCGAGGCGGTGCAGGGCCGCACGGTGCGCGACGTCACGATCACCACTCGGCGCATCGAGCCCGATCGGGTGCGGATCACGGTCGCCGATACCGGCGGCGGCATCGATCCCGCGATCGAGCCGCGCCTGTTCGAGGCGTTCAACACGAGTAAGGAAGCCGGCATGGGCTTGGGCCTGTCGATCAGCCGCACCATCGTCGAAGCGCATGGCGGCCGCATCTGGGCCGAAAACCTGAAGCAAGGCGGTGCGGCCTTTCATTTCACCCTGGAAAGTGGAGCGATTTGATCATGAGCGAAGCCCGCGTGGTCCACATCGTCGACGACGAGGAGTCGATCCGTCGCTCGGCGAGCTTCCTGCTCAAGACCTCGGGTTTCCGGGTACATGTGCACGAAGGCGGCGCGGCGTTCCTGAAGCAGCTGCGCCATGCCGAGCCCGGCTGCGTGCTGCTCGACATCCGCATGCCAGAAATCGACGGGCTCGAGGTGCAGCGGCGGCTGAACGAGGCGGGCGCCGGTCTGCCAGTAATCGTCCTGACCGGCCATGGTGACATATCGAGCGCAGTGACGGCAATGAAGGCTGGCGCAGTCGACTTCCTGGAAAAGCCGTTCGAGAAGGCGCGGCTGATGCAGGCGCTCGAAGCCGGCTTCGAACGGCTCGATCGCGGCCATCAGGCGCAGATCGAAGGGCACGAGGCCGAGGTGAAGCTCGCCGCGCTGACCCCGCGTGAACGCGAGGTGCTCGCCGGCCTGGTCCGCGGCGATCCGAACAAGACGATCGCTTATGATCTCGGCATCAGCCCGCGCACGGTCGAGGTACATCGCGCCAATGTGATGACCAAGCTTGGCGTCCGCAGCCTGTCCGAAGCGCTGCACATCGCCTTCGCCGCGCGGCTGGGCGAGGAGGCATCCTAGGAGCTTTGCGTACAGACCCGGCCGGCCCGGCCTGGCATTCCTGTGCGATCAGATCAGGAGGATGCCGCCATGACCGATACCCTGTCAGCCGCGCCGGCCAGGCCAGATCGCGTGCTGCTGATCGAAGATGACGACGCGGTCCGCCGCTCGCTCCATCTCCTGCTCCACGGGCGCGGGTTCGACGTCAAATCCTATGCCAGCGCGGCGACCCTTGCGAACGATCGCGCCGCAGCCGACGCCCGCTTTCTGATCGCCGACTATCGTTTGGCCGACGGTGACGGCATCGGCGTACTGCGCGGGCTGAAGCGGCGCGGCTGGCATGGCCGGGCGATCCTTGTGACCGGCCACTATTCCGACGCGCTGTGCGATGCGGCGCTCGCCAGCGGGTTCGACGCGGTGCTGGCAAAGCCGCTCAAGCACGGGCAATTGATGGCGACCCTCACGCCGGGACCGTCGCAAGCCTGAGACCCGCGCCGGTTCGCGCGGCCCCCTTCTCGATCTGCTGCCGAAGTCGGGCGAGTCGCGCAAGGTCACCGGGGCCGGGCGAAAATCTACCAGATCGGCTGCAATCGAACGTGATCGGGCAGGGCCAGCGATCGGGTGGGCTGGAAGAAGAGCCGCGCGAACGCCAGTCCGACCTCGAGGATGCCCCGCCAGCGCGAGAGGCGCCCGGCGATGCCACCCCTGCGGCGGGCGGCAACCATGCGATCGGCAGCCCTCTGCATCGCTTCCATCCCGCGCCGGAACCCAGCGCTGTCGGTATCGAATTCCAGTGGGAGGCACTGGCGGCTGATCTCGCTGGTCAGGCGGAAGACGTCGTAATCGAACGTCTCCACGTCGCAGCCTAGCCCCTCGTGCAGCGCGGGGCGGGTGTGATCGCGCACGTACATGGTGGTGTAGACCGCAATGAGGAAGAACCGGATCCACCAGCGATTGATCCCCCGGGTCAGCGACGGATCGGCGCGGATGAGCAGCGCGATCGCCTCGCCGTGGCGGAACTCGTCGTTGCACCATTCTCCGAACCAGTCGAACAACGGGTGGAACTTGTGTTCGGGATGCCGCTGCAAATGCCTGAACACGGTGATGTAGCGGGCATAGCCGATCTTTTCCGACAGATAAGTGCCGTACAGGATGAACTTCGGGCTGAAATAATGGTATTTCTTCGCCCGGGTCAGGAAGCCGAGATCGATGCCTAGCCCGGCGTCCTTCAGACTGTCGTTGATGATCCCGGCATGGCGGCTTTCGTCGCGCGCCAGCAGTCGCATCAGGCGCCGCAGCTGCGGGTTTTTCGTCCGCCGGGCGATCTCGGCATAGAGGATGCAGCCGGAAAATTCCGAGGTCATCGCAGTGACGAGGAATTCGGTGAATTCGGCGCGAAGCGCATCTGGCAATTCTTCGATCGCACCCTCGAACGACGTCTGGCGCTTGAAATGATCGCGGTTGGGATCGGCTTCCATTTCGCGCATCAGCGCATCCCATTCGTCCCATACCGATGATACGTCGATCGCATCGAGCGCGGCGAAATCGGTTGTGTAGAAGCGCGGGCTCAATACCGTTTCGCGCACCACATGGCTGCTGACGTCGCTCGGCTTCGTGAACGGCAGGCTCGATACGTCGTGGATCGCGTTCGTCGCCATGTGCCGTCCCCTCCGGTCTGCTTCCTTTGACCGAGGCTAGGCTTGCGCGGCGGGCACCAATATCCGGAAATCTCCGTAGTCAGGGCGCCGGCTAAGTGAGTGTGTCTTGCGACACCGCTGGCGGTTGCAGTTCCGCAGAGCCAGGCTCAGGCTGAAAAGGCGACGGCAAAACCATCGCCACCGTTCCAAGCCAGCCTCATGCTCGCGCAGCACTCCAATGATCTGTTCCTCGGTAAATCGGCCTCGCCGCATCACGCGTCTCTATCTGACGAGCTGACTTACCAGTGGCATGATTTCCGGGGAGCAGGTCAGATTCCCTTCACGTCCAGGTGACGCCCGCCGGGTCCACGCCAGCCACCTGAAGCACAGCTTCGACAAGATGGAGTTCGGATCCCAGGTTGAGCTGGCGCAGCTGGTCGCGCGCCTGCCGGGCACGCCGATGTCCTCAAACATCGACGGTCGCGCGTCCCGCACCCCGCCGGCCGGTCAGCGCCAGCCGGCGGCGCGGCTCGCCTGGCCGATGCCGGGGTTGAGCGCGTTGGTGGGATCAAGCGCGCGGTAATGGGCGAGCACGGCTTCGGGCGCGGGATAATGATGGCCGAAATTATGCTCGGCCGGGCAGTGGGCGCCGCGGGCGCGGGTGTGGGCGAGCAACGCCGCCTCGACCGCATGCACGTCCTCGCCCGCGCGAACGAGATAGTCGTGATGGAACACCTGGCAGAAGAAGTGGCCGTAATAGACCTTCGCGACGAGCTTTTCCTCAAGCTCGGCGGGCAGGCGCTCGAACCACTCGGTCGTGTCGCGCGGCAGCGCGAGGTCGAGCGCGACCAGCCCGCCCGCCCGTTCGGCGCCCAGCGCCTGCATCCGGATCGCGGCGGACGCGACGCAGAAGCGCAGCTGGAGCGCCGCCGCCGCCTCGTCCGGGGTCGCTTCGAAGAACGCGCCGTCGACACCGTCGAACGCGGCGTCGAGCCAGCGCCGCGCCTCCGCAATCCCGTCGTCGGCCATGCGCAGGATCAGGTGATGGTCGAAGCGGTCGCGAAAGCCGCGCAGCCGCGGCGGAAGCGCCAACGGCACCCGGTCGACCACCGCCTGGACGATCCGGTCGAACGCCCCCGGACGCGTGAACGGCAGCCGGCCGAGCAGGTTTTCCATCCGCGTGCGCGTCGCGAACAGCAGCGGCATCCGGCGCGTCCCCAGATGGCGCACCGCGAGATAGGTATCCCGGCCATAGCGTTCGGCGATGCGGAACGCGTCGCGATGGAGGTACTCCGCCTCCACCGGCAGCGCGGCAAAGTCAGTCAGGATCGTCCGCCGCAACCGGGTGAGGATCTGCGGGTCGGCGGCGCCGATATAGAAGGTCCGGGTTTCCCGATCGGCGGGAAAGGTGTCGACGCGGACCGCGAAGACGACGACATGCCCGGCGCTGCCCGCCGCTTCGAACAGCCGGCGCGGATCGGCGTTGAAACGCGCCGGGGTGGGGGCCGCGCAATCGCGGACATGCGTTTGGTAGTCGGGATCGGAACAGGCGCGCCCGGCATCGGCGGCGAGGGTGAAGTCGCCCGATTCGACCGCGCTCAACAGCGTTTCGGGCGACGCATCGACCGCGACGCCCAGATGGTTGACCAGCCGCGGACGACCGTCGGCATCGATGACGCCGAAAAGCGCGCTCTCGGTATAGGCGGGGCCGCGCCGGATCAGCGTGCCGCCCGAATTGTTGCAGATGCCGCCGACCACCGACGCCCCGATGCACGACGACCCGATCACCGAATGCGGCTGACGGCCCAGCGGCTGCAGCCGGCGTTCGAGGTCGAACAGCGTCGATCCCGCCAGGCAGATCGCCTGCGCCCCGCCGGCGACCAGATGGATACCGTCGATGCGCAGGGTGTTCATGACCACGACCGGGCGGTCATAGCCCTGCTCCGCCGGGGTCGACCCGCCGGTCAGCCCGGTGTTGGCGGCCTGTGCGATCAGGACCGCATTCTCCGCGGCGCAGATCTCCAGCACCCGCCACATCTCGACCAGCGACCCCGGTCGCACCACCGCCGCTGCCTCGCCCCGGCCGATGCGATAGCCGGTGCACCACCGCCGCATCGCCGCCGGAGTGGTCAGGACATGGCGTGGCCCGAGCGCGTCGCGCAGGCGCGCAACCAGTCGCGAGGAGGTGTGGGTGGTCATCGATGCAGTGCGCCCCCGTGCCGGCAAAGCTGAAAATTGCGGTCGTCGCCGCACTCCATGGCAGGTCAGCCGATCGACGCAAGCCCGTGCGAGGTCGGGCAGCCACGCGAGGTGGCCCGCCCTGCCCCTTCCGCCGTTCGCCGCGTCGGGGTCAGCCGATCTCGACCGCGATCTTGCCGAAATGCGCGCCGCTCGCCTGATGCCGGAAGGCGTCGGGAAGGGTTTCGAGGGTGAAGCGCGTGGCGTCGATGACCGGACGGATGCCGGTCGCTTCCAGCGCGCGGATCATCTCACGCTGCTGGCGGTGGGTGCCGACCGTGATGCCGGTGACGCGCAGCTGCTTCATCATCAGGATCGTCGTCGGCAATGGCGCGACATGGCCGGCCAGCACGCCGATCAGCGCGATGTGCCCGCCAAAGCGTGCCGCGGCGATCGACTGGCCCATCGTGCCCGCGCCGCCGACCTCGACCACCAGGTCGACGCCGCCGCCGCTCGCCGCCATCGCGGCCATGCCCCAATTGGGTGTGTCGCGGTAGTTGATCAGGTGGTCGGCCCCCAGCGCCTTCAGCCGCTCCAGCTTCTCGCCGGACGATGAGGTGGCGATCACCGTCGCGCCCATCGCCTTCGCGAATTGGAGCGCGAAGATCGACACGCCGCCGCTGCCCTGAACCAGCACGATGTCGCCGGGCTTTACCTGCCCCTCGACCACCACCGCGCGCCACGCGGTCAGCGCGGCGCAGGGCAGGGTGGCGACTTCGACATGGCTCCAGCCTTTGGGCGCGCGGGTGAAATGATGTGCGGGTGCCACCACCAGCTGGCGGGCAAAGCCGTCGGCATGGTCGCCGGGGACATGGCCCTGCACCATCTCGCCCGGCCGCCCGTCGCGCCAGTCGGGAAAGAAGACGGAGATGACGGAATCGCCGACATTGAATGCGCTGACGCCCGCGCCGACCGCCTCGACCACGCCCGCCCCGTCGGACATCGGGATGCGCCCGTCCAGCGTCGGGATGCCGCCAGTGACGACAACATAGTCGTGATAGTTCAATGAAGTGGCGTGGAGCCGTACCCGCACTTCGCCCGGCCCCGGTTCACCGGGATCGGGCAGTTCGGCGGCGCGGAGCGCGTCGATCGACTGGGGGTGATGCAGGCGGATCGCTTTCATGTGCCCAAAGTCCTCGTCGAGTGATCGCCACCCATTTTCCGTCACCCCAGCGCAGGCTGGGGTCTTGCGTCATGTTGGTGCCCCACTCTGCATGAGATGCCAGCCTGCGCTGGCATGACGGCTGGGGGCGGTGTCGAACGGTGGAACGCCTCCGGTCGCGATCCCGCTACAGCGACCTCGCGATCAGCACCTTCATGATCTCGTTCGATCCGCCGTAGATGCGCTGGATGCGGCTGTTCTTGTACATCCGCGCGATCGGATAGTCGTTGATATAGCCATAGCCGCCGTGGAGCTGCAGGCAGTCGTCGACGATCTGGCATTCGGTGTCGGTGACCCACATCTTGGCGATGGCGGACGTCGGGTTGTCGAGCGTGCCGTCGAGCACCCGGCGCATGCAATCCTGGACGAACACCTTGGCGATCGTTGCCTTGGCCTTGCATTCCGCCAGCTTGAACTGGGTGTTCTGGAAATCGAACACGGGTTGCCCGAACGCCTTGCGGTTGCGGGTATATTCGACCGTCTCCTCGATCGCGCGCTCCATGGTGATGACGCCCGAAATCGCGATGATCAGCCGTTCCTTGGGCAGCTCGTCCATCAGCTGATAGAAGCCCCTGCCTTCCTCCAGCCCCAGCAGGTTTTCCGACGGCACCCAGACATCGTCGAAGAACAGTTCCGACGTGTCCTGGGCCTCGTTGCCGATCTTGTCGAGCGCCTTGCCGCGGCGGAACCCCTCGACCTCGTCGGTCTCGACGACCAGCAGCGAAATGCCGCGCGCGCCCTGCGCCGGGTCGGTCTTGGCGACGACGACGATCAGGTCGGCGATCTGGCCGTTGGAGATGAAGGTCTTGGCCCCGTTGATGCGGTAGCCGTTGCCATCCTTGATCGCCGTCGTGCGGATCGATTGCAGGTCGGAGCCCGCGCCCGGCTCGCTCATCGCGATCGCCGACACGCGCTCGCCCGAGCACAGCTTGGGCAGCCAGCGGCGCTTCTGCTCCTCGGTGCCGTGGCGCTGGATATAGGGGGTGATGATGACGTTGTGCAGCGACAGCGCGAACCCCTCCAGCCGGGCACGCGCGGCCTGTTCGACGAGCACGACATCATGGCGGAAATCGCCGCCCGAGCCGCCATATTCGGTCGGCACGCTGACCCCCAGGAACCCCGCCTGGCCGACTTCGCGCCAGAAGTCGCGTTCGACCTGGCCGGCCTCGCGCCAGCGTTCGACGCGCTCGGGCGGGGCGGCGCGACGGAAGAAGGTTGCGGCCGAATCGCGGAGCATCACCAGCTCCTCGTCCGCCATGAAATCGGGTTCGGGCACGTCCAGCGCAGCCATGCGGCATCCTCCAGAACGGGTTGAGCGACTGTCCCGTATTCGGGTCCCGGCCATTATCCGCCGACGCCGCGCGAATACCAAGTCAACCTGGTTATACAGCATGTGAACATTTGTCCGCGCACCGTTGACGGACAGTGCGGCGCGAGCCAAGGCTCGGTCCCATTCGGGCGGGATCGCCCCCGCCGCGCAACGGGACAGGAGCAGGATGATGGAGCTGAACGGACTTTCCGCGGTCGTGACCGGCGGCGCATCGGGACTGGGCGCGGCGACCGCACGCGCACTGGCGGCAGCGGGGGTGAAGGTCGCGATCTTCGACCTTCAGGCCGAAAAGGGTAACGCGATGGCGGCCGAGATCGGCGGCGTGTTCTGCGAGGTCAACGTCACCAGCGACGAGAGCGTCGACGCCGGTTTTGCGAAGGCGCGCGAAGCGCATGGCCAGGAACGCATCCTGGTCAACTGCGCCGGCGTCGGCAACGCGATGAAGACCGCCAGCCGGTCGAAGGAAGACGGGTCGATCAAGTTCTTTCCGACCCAGGCGTTCGAATGGGTGATCCAGATCAACCTGATCGGCACCTTCCGCTGCATCGCGCGGTCGGCGGCGGGAATGCTGACGCTCGACCCGCTGGCGTCGGGCGAGCGCGGCGCGATCGTCAACACCGCGTCGGTAGCGGCGGAGGACGGCCAGATCGGCCAGGCGGCCTATTCGGCGTCGAAGGGCGGGGTGGTCGGCATGACGCTGCCGATCGCGCGCGACCTGTCGAACGAAGGCATCCGCATCAACACCATCCTGCCCGGCATCTTCGAAACCCCGCTGATGATGGGCGCGCCACAGAATGTGAAGGACGCGCTGGCGGCGTCGGTGCCGTTCCCCAAGCGGCTGGGCGATCCGCAGGAATATGCCAGCCTGGCGCTGGAAATGCTGCGCAACCCCTATTTCAACGGCGAGGACGTGCGCCTCGACGGCGCGATCCGCATGGGCCTGCGCTGAGGGGTCGACGCGAGCGCGCTGGCTCGCTTACCCTGCCCGTCACCCCGGCCTCGTGCCGGGGCCCCGGGGCGGCGGCTGGCGTCCCTGCGCTTTCGTCATGCCGGACTTGATCCGGCGTCCCGCTTTCACCGTCGTTGCGCGTGGACATCGGCACAAGGCTGGCGTGACGAGGAGGTAACGCCCTCCCCGCCAGCCAAGTGCGCCGATCAGCGTTCGACCACGTCGCCGCGCATCGGCGCGAGCTTCGACAACAGCTTGTTCTGGGCGGCAAAGGACACGCCCTCTTCGGCCATCGCATCCTGAAGCAGTTCCACAAGCCGGTTCATGTCGGCATGTTCGACGCCCAGGTCCTTGTGCGCAGCCTTCATGTCGCGGCCGGAATAGGTGCAGCCGGCGTTGAGCAGGTAGCAGAACTGTTCGAACAGCGTGCGCGACAGCCGCACCCGGTCATGGCGATCGAAAATCTCGCCGATCACCGGATCGGCATAGGCGCGCGCGACCAGTCCGTCGACGATCCGGCGGATCCCCGCCTGGCCATGGAACGCCGCCGCCAGCGACGGGCCCGAAAACGGCCGCGCGCCGGCATTGGCCGGATCGACGCGATAGGGGTCGACCGCGTCCTCGCCCGGCACGGCGTGCGGCGGAGGTGCGCCGTCCTGGTTGGGCGCGGCGGCAAGAAAAGCGAGCGCGAGGAAGTACGGAGGCATCGTCATCGGTCCTCAGAAGCCGGCCTGGAGCTGGAACAACACGCCGCGCTGGTTGCGCACGGTGGCGACCGAGCCGAGATCGGCATAGGCCACGGTCGCGGTGACGTGGCGATTGATCGCATAGGCGGCGAACACGTCGAACCAGTCGTCCTCCCGCGCGATGCCCAGATTGTCGGGCTTCGACCGAAACTCGGCCCCGACCGCGAAGGGGCGCGAAAACTGATAGGCTGCGCTCGCCTCCACCTCGACGCGGTGCGCATCGCCGAGATCGCCGCCAAAGCCGAGCAGGCCGAGCTGGTTGGCCTTGGTCAGCCGGAGCGTCGCATTGACCAGCAGGCTGTGGCGCAGCAGCAGCTTGGTCGCCGAGGCATAGACGTCGACACCCTCGTCATGGGCAGCGCCGACCGCGCGGACGATGTCGGCGTCGCGGTTCTTCTTGTACTGGACACCCGCCGCGACCGCGGGAAGCCATTCGGGGCCATAGACCAGATCGCCGAACAGCCTGACCTTCGCCCCGAACACGTCCTGGTCGAAGGCGAAGTCTTTGCCGATGCCCAGCGCGCCGCCGATTTCGTTGGTGTTGATGTTCTGGCGCGCATAGCTGAGTTCGACCCGGTCGAAAAAGCCGATCGCGGCACTCAGGACGCGGACGTCGTAATCGCGCTGCTCGGTAACCGTCACCGACGCCTGCGCGCCGATGCCGTCGCGCGTTTCGTTGCCCGCGATCACCGCCCAGCTCGCGATGCCGCCACCCGATGCGCCTTCCAGCGTCGAAATCCCGTTGGTCAGCACCAGTTTGCCGCCCTGGCGCAGCTCTTCGGCGGTCGCGGCCGACGGCGCGATCAGCCCGATGGCGGCGACCAAAACAGGGGGGAAGAATTGAAGCAGATGTAAACGGCTCATCCGTCGCGTCTATGCCGGATATGGTTAACAAATCGGGGGCTGTCGCGCGGGCAGCCGCCGGCCGCGCTTAACGCGATGTTGAAGTTTCTGATCCATCCCGGCGGCCATGGTGAAGTTTTCCGCAGTTTGCGCAATCGCCGCGCTCTCCACGGTGCCGGCGTGGGCAGGCGAGCTGGAGCTTCGGGTGGTCGATGCCGCCGGAACACCGATTCGCGATGCGGTGGTGACGGTGATGCCCGCTGGTGGCGTGTCCGATCGGCCGATCCGGTTTCCCTGGGGAACCACGATGGTCCAGCGCGACATCGCGTTCCAGCCCCATGTCCTGATCGTCCCGGTCGGTGCGAGCGTTGCCTTTCCGAACCGAGACAAGGTGCGTCACCACATCTATTCCTTTTCCAAGCCCGCGCGTTTCGAGCTCAAGCTCTATGGGCGCGACGAGGTGCGCAGCTACACCTTCAAGACCCCCGGCGCGGTCGCGCTGGGCTGCAACATCCACGACCGCATGAGCGGATTCATCAAGGTCGTCGACACGCCATATGCGATCGCCACGGGCGGTGACGGCATCGCCCGGATCGCCGCGGTTCCGGCCGGCCCGGCGCGGGTCACGGTCTGGCACCCGCGATCGCGTGCGCGCGACAACGAAATCGTTCAGACGATGGTGTTCGCCGCGACCGGCCAGTTGGCCCGCCAGGTCCAGCTCCAGCTTCGGTGACCGGCATGGCGCGCTTCGTCCCTGTCGCCCGGATCGCGGCGCGGCTGCACGCGAGCGGGTCGCTGTCGCGCAAGCTGACGCTGTTCTACGCCTTGCTGTTCGGCGCGGCCGTGGCGCTGATGCTGGGCGGCGCGCGCTGGGGCATCGATCGCTATGCCGAGCGCGCGGTCCGCGCCGAGCTTCAAGCCGGCGGCGAGATTTTCGATCGCATCACGACGATGCGCTATTCGCAGCTCGCCGATGCGGGCCGTGTGCTGGCGATCGATTACGGATTTCGTGCCGCCGTCGCTAGCGCCGACGCACCGACGATCGAATCGGCGCTCGACAGCCTGAAGCGCCGCCTCGTCCTCGACCAGGCGTTCGTGGTCACAATCGACGGCGACTTGATCGGTTATCGAGGCCGCCTCGACCCGCGCCAGGCCGAACGGTTGCCCGCGCTGCTCGATCAGGGTGCCGACCGCGGCGTGCTCCGGCTGGGCGACCGCGACTATGCGGCGATTGCGGCCCCGGTCGAGGCGCCGATGCTGCTCGGCTGGGTGGTCTTTGCCAAATCGCTCGACGAAGCGGAAATGACCAGCCTGTCGCAACTCACCGCGTTCAAGCTGAAGCCGGAAGTGCGTCCGGTCGATCGGGTCGAGCGCGCGCTGCGCGATCCGGCCGCCCGCGCCGGAATCGAGCGTATCGAGGACGGCGAACGGATCCTGATCCAGACCCGCCCGATCCAGAGTTTCGACCCCGCCGCGGCCCATCTGCTCGTGCTTCAGTTCAGCCTGACCGATGCGCTCGGCCAGTATCGGCCGATCTTCAACATCCTGGCCATCCTGGGCATCATCGGCGTGATCGTCGCCGTCACGGGCAGCGCCTTCCTGGCGCGCGCGATCGCGCGGCCGGTGCGCGAGCTCGACCGCGCCGCACAGCGGGTCAGCGCCGGCGAACAGGCGCAGGTGCCGGTATCCGGCAATGACGAGCTGGGCCGGCTGGCGCAAAGCTTCAACCAGATGGTCGTCGATATCGACGCGCGCGAGCGACAGATCGCGCATATGGCGTTTCACGACAGCCTGACGGGCCTGCCCAATCGCGCGCTGCTGCGCGAGCATGTCCAGCTGGTGCTGAAGAACGCGCGGAGTGCGCGACGGATGGCGCTGTTCTGCCTCGACCTCGATAATTTCAAGGCGGTCAACGACACGCTCGGCCACCCGGTGGGCGATGCGTTGCTGTGCGAAATCGGCGCGCGGCTGCGCACGCTGGTGGGCGACGACGGGTTCGTCGCCCGGCTGGGGGGTGATGAATTCGCGCTGCTGCTGCCCGAACACCGGCCGTTCGACCGGATCGCCCATGACATCATCGATACCGTTGCGCGGCCGGCGCGGATCGACGGCCACCGCATCGTGCCGGGCACGACGGTCGGCGTCGCCATCGCCAGCCTGGACGGCAGCGACGTCACGACCCTGCTCAAAAATGCCGACCTTGCGCTCTATCGCGCCAAGTCGGAGGGCAAGAACTGCGCGCGCTTCTTTGAAGCGGCGATGGATGCGGAGGCCCGCGCGCGCCGCGAGATGGAGCTCGACCTGCACGACGCCCTCAATGACGGGCGCCTGTTCCTGATGTTCCAGCCGCTGTTCAACCTGGCCGAAAGCCGGGTTGCGGCGTTCGAGGCGCTGTTGCGCTGGAATCACCCGACACGGGGACTGGTATCGCCGGTCGAATTCATCCCGTTGGCGGAAGACACCGGGCTGATCGTGCCGATCGGCGAATGGGTACTGCGCGAGGCGTGCCGGATGGCGATCCAGCTGCCCGAAAACGTGCGCGTCGCCGTCAACATCTCCCCCGTCCAGTTTCGCAACCCCGGCCTCAACGCGACGATCCTCAGCGCGCTCGCTGACAGCGGACTCGACCCGGGCCGGCTCGAGCTCGAGATCACCGAAAGCCTGTTCATCGACAATATCGAAGCGACGCTGGCGTCGCTGCACAGCCTGCGCGCGCTGGGCGTGCGCGTGGCGCTCGACGATTTCGGCACCGGCTATTCGTCGCTCAGCTATCTACGCAGCTTCCCCTTCGACAAGCTGAAGATCGATCGCAGCTTCATCATCGACCTGATGGCCAATGAGGGCGCGACCGCGATCATCCGGTCGATCACGACGCTGGCGGATGCGCTGGGCATGGAAACCACGGCGGAGGGCGTCGAGAATGTCGAGCAGCTCGACATCCTGCGCGAACAGGGCTGTTCGCAGATCCAGGGCTTTTACTTCAGCAAGCCGTTGCCCGCCGACGAGCTGAAAAAACTGTTCGACCGCGAGGAGCGCAAGGTCGCCTGACGTCCGCGTGCCTAGAGCGCGAGGCCGATCGGGCGCAACGCGTCGGGTGCCCCGGCCCTGACCCGGAAGAACCCTGCGGTCGCCAGCGGCCACAATGCACCATCGTAATCGCGCGGTGGCAGCATCGCGATGCCCGCATCCGCCAGCGCATCGCGCACCGGCCCGACCGGGGCATGCGTGGCGACGACCGTATCAAGGTCGTGCGCGGCGGCTGCGGCGGCGACCTCGCCCGCGGAGGCGACGCGGCACGGCGAACAGCCAAACGCCGCCGACGCACGCGCCAGCGCGTCGTCGACCGCCCCGTCCGCGAAGCCGGTCACGGTGTCCGCCGTCCCCGCGCTGCGCCCATCCGCCGCCGACAGCCCGATGACGCGCGCGGGCGGATGGGCGAGCGCGAGCGATTCCGCCCGGCAATCATCGTCATGGATCAGCAGCGCGTAACGGCCGGGCAATGCCGGCGGCGGCGGCGGGGCGAGCGGCACCAGCGGGTGGTCGACCTGCTCCACCAGCGGCGCGGCGTGATCGGCCAGACCGCGCGGCGAAAACCGGCCGCCGGTATGGCGCGCGATGTTGTCGGCGCGCGCGAGATAGGTCTTGCCCCGCGTGTGCAGGCCCGCCACCCAGCGCCAAGACAGCGTGTTCGACGCCGGATCGCCATCGATCAGGTGACGCAGGAACAGGTCCGCACCCAGTTGCCACGGCAGGCGCAGCGTGAAGATCCAGATGCTGGCAAACCACATGCGCGCGTGATTGTGCAGCCAGTTGCGTGCCACGAGTTCCCCGATCCACGCGTCGAAGCAATCGATGCCCGTGCGGCCGGCAATCGCCTGCGCATAGCCGGCCGCATGGGTACCGCCGCGCGCCAGATCGGCGAGCGCGGCGTCGCGGTCGTGGAGATAGGCCCGCCAGACGCTCGGCCGCTGTTCGAGCCAGCCCTTGAAATAGCCGCGCCACAAGACCTCGCTGATCCATTTGTCGGCGCGTTCGGGGCCGTGGTGCGTCAGCGCGGCGTCGATCAGCTCGCGCTCCTCGATCAGGCGGTGGCGGACATAGCGTGACAGGACAGACACCGTCGCCGCGCCGTCCGGCCCGGCATCGTGGTTGCGGCGGTCGGCATAGGCGCGCCCCATATGCGGGGCGAACGCATCCAGCCGGGCAAGGCCCTCGGCGCGAGTCGGGATGGCGATCGTCACGCCGCCGCCATCAGCGCGGCGAGCTGCGTGCCGGAGCGCCACGCGGCCTCGACGCGCGGCCCGGCCAGCCAGTCGCCGCACAGCCCGATCCGCCGTGCCGAATCCCACACCGCCCCCGCCCCGGCATTGCCCGAGCGGGCATAGCGCCACCGATGCGCCGCGACATGCAGCGCCAGCGGCAGCGGCGTGCCCGCCAGCCCGGCGAGTGCCGCGCGCAGGTGGTCGGCGACGGCCGCCCCCTCCGCCTCGATCCATGCGCGCGACCAGGCGGGCGATCCCTGGATGACCCAGGTCTCGATCGGGCCGCGGCCGGGCTTGGCGCTGTTGCGCGCCGCCCAGCCAATGTCGCCGCGGTCGCGCAGGACATCGGGCAGCGGCAAGGGCGCGGCGAACGCAGCCATCACCGTCCAGCACGGCTCGGACGGCGCCGCCTCGGCCCGCTCGGCCAGGTCGGAGGCAACGTCGGCGAGCAGAGCTGCCGCCTGTTCGGCGGGCAGCGCGACGACGATGCGGTCGAACGCCCCGGTCTGCGTCCCGTCGGCGCAGGTCAGTCGCCAGCCATTCCCGTCCCGCGCCAGCGCGGTGACTTGAGTCGACCATGCGACCTGCTGGGTCGCGGCGAGCGCGCGGACGGGCGCGTTCATCGCCGGGGTGCCGACCCATGCGTCGTCACCGGCGACCGGCCAGCGCGCGACGATGCCCGCCCCCGCCCACGCCCCGACCCGGGCGACGAAAGCGGGGTCGCGCGCGGTGAAATATTGCGCGCCATGGTCGAACCCCGTCATGACGCCGTCGATCTCGACCCGGCGGGTCGACATGCGCCCGCCGGGTCCGCGCGCCTTGTCGAACATGCGCACATCGCCCGCCGGCCCGCCCAGCGCGTCGGCACAGGCGAGCCCGGCGATTCCGGCTCCGATGATCGCGGTCGACATGCGTTGGCCTGTCCTTTGGGTCAGCTTGTCCTGCGCGCCCCGGCGTCCGATGTAGCACGGATGACGCGGGTAACGGTCTGGTTCGATGGCGACTGCCCGCTTTGCCGGCGGGAAATCGCGTGGATGCGGCGGATGGACCGGCGCGGAACCATCTGCTTCGTCGATGTCGCAGGTGACGCGGGTGCGGCAACCTGCCCGTTGGACCGTAGCGCATTGCTCGCACGCTTTCACGCGGAGGAGGACGGCCGGCTCCTGTCGGGCGCGGCGGCGTTCGCGGCGATGTGGCGCGCAATTCCGCGGCTGCGTCCGTTTGGACTCGCCGCGCGCCACCCGTTCGTCCTCGCGCTGCTCGAACGTGCCTATCGCGGGTTCCTGCGCGTGCGGCCGCAGTTGCAACGCATCGCCCGCGCGCATGCACAGCGCGCGGCACGGCATTAATTGCCACGCGTGCGGCCAAATGCGCCACCGCGCGTTTGAGCGGCCATGCAGCGGCTGTGGTTCATCACCAATCCGGGGTCGGGTTCTGCGACGCCCGAAAAATGCGAGGCGCTGGAGGCGGTGTTCGCCGAGCGGGGGCTGGCGCTGGTCGGTCGCACCCGCTTCCCCGACGAGGATCTGCCAACGGCCGCCACGCTCGACGCGGCGCGAGCCGACACCATCGTCCTGTTCGCGGGCGACGGGACGATCAACGCCACGCTCGTCGCGCTCGAAACGTGGTCGGGCGCGTTCCTGATCCTGCCGGGCGGCACGATGAACCTGTTGGCCAAGGCGCTGCACGACAGCGTCGACCCGGCGGAGATCATCCACGCCGCACACACGGCCGGACGGCGGACGACGGTACCGGTGATCGAAGCCGGCGCGCACCGGGCCTTTGTCGGCGTCATCATCGGCCCGGCGGCGAGCTGGTTTCGCGCGCGCGAGGCGGCGCGCGGACGCCAGCTGCGCCGGCTGTGGGCGGCCGCACGGCTGGCCTGGCGACGCACCTTTGGCCGGGGCGTGCGAGTCGGCGGCGTCGCCGGGCTGCAGCGCGGCTGTCAGGCAGTGTTCGTGCGGCCCGCAACGCCCCGGATGCTGGTCGCGGGGATCGACGCGCGCGACTGGCGGGGGATTGTCGGGCTCGGCTGGAGCTGGCTGACCGGCGAATGGGTCGCCGCGCGGGCCGTCCAGGCCGGCGAGGCGGCGGAACTCTGGAATGCCGAACGGCGGCCCGTACTGGCACTGTTCGACGGCGAGCCGGTCACGCTGGCCCCCGGTGCACGGCTGCGCGCCACGCAGTCTCGTACCCAGTTGCTCGCCACGCGCGCGGAGGCGGCATGACCCGGCTGTTCCATGTGAGCGACATCCATTTCGGGGCGGAGGACCGCGCCGCGCTCGACTGGTTCGCCGCTGCCGTCGCACACGAGGCGCCCGACGCGGTGATCGTCACCGGCGACCTGACCATGCGCGCGCGGCGGCGCGAGTTCGCGGCGGCGGCCGAGTGGCTGGCGGCGCTGGGGCGGCCGGTGACGGTGGAGGTCGGCAACCACGACCTGCCCTATTTCAACCCGCTGGCGCGGCTGTTCAATCCCTATGGCCGCTATCGCGCGGTCGAGGCGATGATCGAGCGGCCGCTGTCGCTTGCGGGCGTGTCGATCGTGCCGCTGCGCACCACGGCGCGCGCGCAGTGGCGGCTCAACTGGGCGCAGGGGCGCGTCGGGCAACGCGCGCTTACGGAAACGCTGGCGCTGCTCGATACCGTTCCCGACGATCACGTCGTCCTGATCGCGTGCCACCATCCGCTGATCGATGCCGAGACGCGCACCCGGGCCCGGACGCATGGCGGGCGCGCCGCGCTGGAGACACTCACGCGGCGCGGCGCGGACGCGGTGCTGACCGGGCATGTCCATTACCCGTTCGACATCGCGCACCGCATCGACGATGCGACCGTCCGGCTGATCGGCGCGGGGACGCTGTCCGAGCGGCTGCGCGACGCCCCGCCTTCGTTCAACGAGCTGGTGATCGCCGACGGCGCGATCACCACGCGCCACCGGATGATGGATTGAGGCGTCAGCGCAGGCGGGTGCCGATCAACGTGCCCTTGGTGCCGCGATTGACCAGTTCGAAGTCGAAATCGGGCCAGCGTTTGCGCCAACGCGATGCGACCACGCGCTCGCCCGGCCGTGCGCCGTCGTCGAGCATGATCGTGCCACCGACCGGCAGCCGGTCGAACAGCGTCTCCGCCGCGCCGCGCACAAAGGGGTGGATCGTCCACGGCGGTCCGTCGATCAGCAACAGGTCGATCCGATCGGGGAGCGGCCCGTGGTCGTACCACACGCCCGGCCAGCCGGCGGGAGCGCGACGGAACGGCGTCGCGCGAATCTCCGCATCGACGCCGTGCTCGTTGAGCCAGGCATGCGTCGCCGCAACGAAATCGGCATGCTGGTCGCAGCTGATCAGGCGACCTCCCCCATAGAGCTGGAGCGATCTGGCAACGACCAGGCTCGACGCGCCGGTTCCCAGTTCGACCACCGTCTGCGGCCGGGCTGCGCGGATATGTTCGACGATCAGCGCCAGGAAACCGGTATCCGCCTTCCAACTGCCCAGATTGGGCAGCGCGTCGGCAGGCAGGCCGATCTCCGCGAGCAGCGCCGCTTTGTGGTGGGGCGACCCGCCCGACAGGCTGCGCGCCAGCCACGGCCACTGGATCGCGCCCCAGGCGATGGTGAACAGGCGGTCGGCCAGCGACTTGCGCACATCGGCGGGCCAGAGATGGTCGCTGGCGCGGGTAAGGTACGAGGTGGTTTCGCGGGTAGTCATTTCAGAACGCACCGATCGACTGGGAGAGGCGGAACGCGCGGCCGTTCATGCGCCTGCGGGTGACGCCGCGCAATCGCGACGTGGCACCGGCACCCCGGTCGACGACGAAGCGCGCGATGGATGCGCCCGGAATCGAAACAGGGCGGCCGCACGTCGCGAACCGCCCTGTTTCAATTTGCCCGAACAAAGGTCCGGGAGCCCGATTAACGCTTCGAGAACTGGAAGCTGCGGCGGGCCTTGGCGCGGCCGTACTTCTTGCGCTCGACCGTGCGGCTGTCGCGGGTCAGGAAGCCCGCAGCCTTGACCGGGGCGCGCAGCACCGGCTCATACTTGGTCAGCGCCTGGGCGATGCCGTGCTTGACCGCGCCGGCCTGGCCCGACAGGCCGCCGCCCTTGACCGTGCAGATCACGTCATACTGGCCGGTCCGCTCGGCAACGCCGAACGGCTGGTTGATGACGAGGCGCAGCGTGGGGCGCGCGAAATAGACTTCCTGGTCGCGACCGTTGATCACGATCTTGCCCGAACCGGGCTTCAACCAGACGCGCGCGACCGCGTCCTTGCGGCGGCCGGTAGCATAAGCGCGGCCATAGGCGTCGAGTTCCTGCTGGCGCAGCGGCGCGGGCTCGCGCGCGGGGGCGGCAGGCGCGGCGTCGCCGTCGACCGGCGCGGTCGCCGGCTGCGACTGCACCACCGCACCCAGATCGGAAAGGGACTGGCGATTGTCGGACATTATGCGCCCACCTTGTTCTTGCGGTTCATGCCCGCGATGTCGAGGATTTCGGGGTTCTGCGCGTCATGCGGATGCTCGGCGCCCTTGTAGATGCGCAGGTTGCGCATCTGCTCGCGGCCCAGCGGACCGCGCGGGATCATGCGCTCGACCGCCTTTTCCAGGATGCGCTCGGGAAAGCGGCCCTCCAGGATCTTGTCGGCGCGCACTTCCTTCAGGCCGCCGGCATAGCCGGTGTGCTTGTAGTACATCTTCTGCGTCGCCTTGCGCCCGGTGAAGCGCACCTTGTCCGCATTGATGACGATCACGTTGTCGCCGCAATCGACGTGGGGGGTAAAGCTGGTCTTGTGCTTGCCGCGCAGAACATTGGCGATGATCGTCGCCGCGCGACCGACCACCAGGCCATCGGCATCGACCAGATGCCACTTCTTCTCCACCTCGTGCGGCTTGACCGACTTGGTGGTCTTCATCAGCGCCTTCATGGGCTTTCGACCTTCGTTTCGAGGACCATCTGCGTTCCGGGCGTCGCCCCAAACAGCAGCGCGCCACCCGTGCGGGCAGCGCGTTGTGGGCCACCAATGTCGCAGACGCGCCGATTCGTCAAGCATAGGGCCGATTTGCTGACGGGTATTGGAATACCGGGGCTATTCCGCAGCCAGTGTCGTGCGGGTGGTGATGACCGATTCGCCCGCCGGAATGACGATCCGCTCGCGTCGGACGCGCGACACGATCAGCCCGGTCGCGGGGTCGATCCGCCGGGTTTCGCGCACCTGCATCTCGCCCGCGGCATCGGTGCGCGTGGCGGTGAGGACGCCGGCGGCGTTCTCCTCCTCGACGACCAGCCCGCCCGCATCGGCGATCGCGCGCACGCTGCCGGTCAGCGTCACCCGGCCGCCGAGCGGCGAGCGAACCTCGCGCGTGAGCGGCTGCGGCGGCGCGCCCGCGCGGGCAGCGGCGCGCGGATCGATCAGCTCGCTCAGCGCCGACCCGAGCAGCCGTGCCTGACGTTCGGGCGGCAGGCTGCGCATCGGCGCGGTCAGTTCGGCCAGCCGCGCCCGCCGCGCGTCGCCGCCCGCGCCCGACGGCTGCTGTCCGCCCAGCCCGTCCAGATAGGCGGACCAGTGCCCGGACACCCCGTCGAGCGACCGGATGTCGCCTGCGGCATCGAGGTGAAAGACCATTGTTCGCTGCAACAGGCCACGCAGCCCCGCCTCGAACATCGCACCCGCGCGGCGGCCGATGCCGCCGTCGATCGCCACCAGCGTCACTTCGGCACGGAACCCGCCTTCGCCGTCGCGGGCGAACCGCACCGTGCGTTCGGCGGTATAGCGCGCGGTCTCGCCCGCCACGACGCGCGTCTGTTCCAGCCGCTGGCGATACGGCGCGTCGATCCGGGGGGCGAAGGTGCCGCGCGCAACCTGGTCCGGCAGCGTGCGGCGGACCAGCGGCACCGGATCGGCCTGCACGGCCAGGACGACCGGGGGTTCAGCCGCGAGTGGCAGCATCGACCCACGCCTGCGCCTCGAACCCGGCGCTGGCGGCCCATTGCTCGATCACCGGCAAGTCATAGGGGTGCAGCGCCGCCAGCCTTGCGGCCAGCGCGTCGGCGCGGTCGTATGCGGTCTTGAACAGCGCGGGCACCTCCTGCGCCTGCTCGATCCGCCCCTCCCACGCGAACAGCGAGCGGCAGGGTGCCAGGAGGTTGACGCACGCCGCCAGCCGCTCGGCGATCAGCGTCGCGCCGATCCGCTCGGCCGTCGCCGCGTCGGGGAAGGTCGTGTAGAGGACCGCCAGCGTCATGCGCGGACGCGCCGGTCCGCGCCGATCGCATGGGCACCCCAGGCGACCGTGATGACCAGCAGCGCGCCGACCAGTTGGTGGAGCACCGCGAGCGTCAGCGCGACGCCGCTCATCACCGTCGCGATGCCGAGCAGGATCTGCACGCCGAATGCGCAATGGATCGCGATCGACGCGCCACGCGCACCGGCGCGGCGGGCCGCCCGGGCCAGCACGACCAGCGCCGCGACCGCTACCCAGGCCCACCAGCGGTGGACGAAATGGATGACGAACGGATCGCCGACCAGCGCGGCGAACGACCATTCGGCACCGGGCGGCAGCAGCGCGCCGTTCATCAGCGGCCACTGGTCGGTGACGTGCCCCGCGTTGAGCCCGGCGGTATAGGCCCCGAACAGCAGCTGGACGAACAGGACCAGCGCGACGCCGATCGCCAGCGGGCGAAGCCGGGCGGGACGCGCCGCGGGATCGTGCGCCAGCGCGCGCAGATCGAGCGCGGTCCACACCACGCCCGCCAGAATGAACAGCGCAGTCAGAAGGTGCACCGCCAGGCGGTAATGGCTGACATCGGTGCGCGCGCTCAGCCCGGAGGCGACCATCCACCACCCGATGGCACCCTGCAGCCCGCCGAGCGCGAGCAGCGCGACCAGACGCGGCGCATAGCCCGCCGGGATTGCCCGCCGCCACGCGAACCATGCGAGCGGGAGCGCGAAGGCGAGGCCGATCAATCGCCCGAGCAGGCGGTGGAAATACTCCCAGAAATAGATGAACTTGAACTGGGCAAGCGTCATGCCCTGGTTGAGCAGCTGATATTCGGGGATACGCCGGTAGGCGGCGAACTCGGCCTGCCACGCCGCGTCGTTGAGCGGCGGAAGCGTGCCCGATATCGGCTTCCATTCGGTGATCGACAGCCCCGATTCGGTCAGGCGGGTGATGCCGCCCACCGCGACCATTGTGACGATCAACGCCGCGACGACGAACAGCCAGGACATCAAAGCGCGCGGACGGGCACGCAGCGCGACGTGACGGGGGGAGGTTTGCTGCAACACGCGGCTGCATCTAGGCGCTGGCGCGGGCAAAATCGAGACGGCACTTCGCCCATCGGCCGCTCCGCCGTACCCGCCGGATTCACCGTAATGATATGTTGTAACTTGTCCGGCCAGCAGCTATAGCCGCGCCGATGTCGTCGAGTCTCGCCCTGCCCCGCGCCACGTTCGGTTCTGCCTGGTCGATCGACCGGCTGGGCGTGTTCCTGTCGGGGCTGTGCGTCGTACACTGCATCGTGACCGCACTGTCGCTCGGCGTGCTCGCATCGGCGGGCGATTTGTTCAGCCCCAGCCTGCACGAATATGGCCTGATCGCCGCCAGCCTGCTCGGCGCGGTGGCGCTGACCCGCGGTATCCTCGTCCACGGCCTGCTGACCCCCTCGGCGGTCGGCGGCTTCGGGCTCGGCGTGATGGCGGGCGCGCTCGACCTGCCGCATGGCTGGTGGGAGACCGCGGCGACCGTGCTCGGCGTCGGTCTGGTCGCGCTCAGCCACGAGCTCAATCGCCGCGCGATCCCTTAGGGCGCGTTGCCGGGCCGCTTGCCGATCGCCGCGCGCGCGCCTAAATCCTCGACCATGGCCAGCCACACCCATCACGAGCACGAAGGTCGCGCGCTGACCGACGCAGCCCAGTCGCGGCTGGTGGGGCATGGCGAGCAATGGACGGCGATGCGGGAAGCGGTGTTCGTCGCGCTCGCCGGCTTCGACAAGCCGGCATCGGCCTATGACATCGCCGACGCGGTGTCTCGGCGCGAGGGTCGGCGGGTCGCCCCCAACAGCGTCTATCGCATCCTCGACCTGTTCGTCGGGGCCAATCTGGCGCGGCGGGTGGAAAGCGCCAATGCCTATGTCGCCAATGCGCATCCCGACTGCCTGCACGACTGCATCTTCCTGGTCTGCGACGATTGCGGTCAGGTGACTCATCTCGACAACGACCGGATCACCGGCGACGTCCGCGCCGCCGCCAGCGGATCGGGTTTCGTGCCGGTCCGCCCGGTCATCGAGGTGCGGGGCAAGTGCAAGACCTGCGCCTGAAGCACTGTCCAGCCGGCTGATCGACGCCGGCGGCCCGCGCCGGGCAACGGCCCCCGCCGCCGGATTTGGCCGGTTTTGATCGACAATGCCGGGGTGGGGCGATACACCGGCCGGATGATTGATACGCCCGACACGCCGTTGCTGGATACGGTTGCCACGCCCGAGGATCTTCGCAGGCTGAAGCCTGGCCAGTTGCGCCAGTTGGCGGACGAGCTGCGATCGGAGGTGATTTCGGCGGTGGGGGTGACGG
>NZ_WTFM01000005.1:60000-157784 GCF_022496715.1 Sphingomonas sp. SFZ2018-12 | reverse complement strand
TGCCACCACGACCGCTTGGCCGGGTTGTCGAAAAGTCGCCGTCCCATTCACCCACCTCGTCATCAGATCGGAGGCGATATGGTCATCCACAAAAACGCAGAACAATGTGCGAACTTCGGACGGTTACCTGCCGTCCAAGCGCGCCATCGGAAAGGAAACGAGGAGTTGGCCGGGAAGGGAAAGGGGAGAGATTTATGAGGGCAAGATAAATGCCAGGGCACTTCCGCCTCCCAAGCTCTTGATACAGCTTGGTTTTCGCCGTGCTACCCCGTCGGCCAGCGTGCCGCGTGAAGCATATTTCTCAGTGATTTCAATGCTCTTTGTGGTACCATGCCGCCTTGCTGAGCGGCATTTGCTCTATGTACATGCTGTTGCGACTTACATGTTCGCCATGGTGGAGATCGCGATCATCAACAAAACATCGGCCTCTGAACCGCACTCGCTGGCGGCAATCGCGAAGCGTGTGCGTCCTGGCGACCTTCAGCAAAAGGCGGCATGGATGGAACGCCCGCTCGCTAATTTCTTTGCAGACCGTATAAATAGCGAAGAGATTTGCCCGAATTCTATTGAAACCTTGATCGATGTGGTTCGGTCGGTTTCGCTGCTGGCAGTGCATCGCGACCGGTTTGACTCGCCGCAGCGGTTTCAAGCCGCCGCAGCGACGCTGATCGACGCGGTATCTCAAGGCCTGACTAGACGTGAGGCACATTCATGACCGCCGAAAGCCGTGTTGCTCGCGCCTTCGGGTTAGATGAAGTGGGCTGGGCTCGCCACGCCAATCCGTGGAGCGGGTGGACCCGGTTCACGACCTGCCTACCGCTGCTCGTGCTCGCCATCTGGAGTCGCGTCTGGCTGGGCTGGTGGTCGCTTGCGCCCATTCTTCTGGCGCTGCTTTGGATATGGCTGAACCCACGCGCATTCGGTCCCGTTCGTGACGATCGCGATTGGATCGCCAAGGGCGTTTTCGGCGAACGGTTATGGTCAAACAGGCATCGTGTCGCGGTACCGAACCGCCACAAGGTCATGCCAAATGTGCTCAATATCGCATCTCTGATGGGGTTTCCCTTCGTGGTTTGGGGTCTCGTCACGCTCGATCTCTGGCCAACGGTTTTCGGCATAGCCGTGATAACGATCGGAAAGCTCTGGTACATTGATCGCATGGCCATCCTCTACGAAGACATGATCAGCAGTCATCCGGAGCTCCGCTATCGGCCACCCCAATCATATGCGGTATCGACCGGGCGGTGACAGCTTCTGGAAGCGAGCAAGATCGTTACGAACCGCATTTTAGGGTCAAGAGCCGCCGTTTGTGTCGATCCAAGGCTGAGAGGCGGCAATGCGCCCTCATCTCGGTCATTGCGGCTCGCCCGCTCACTGCCTGGAAGCGGATATAGTTGCCTTTCACCAAGGGGACGGGGTTTGGGACATTCTGGCTGTCCAATAGCAACTTCGACGACGGCGGGTTGTGCCGAGAGCCGACAATTCTTGATTATTGAGAGGGATCGCCAGAAAGCTTCGGATGATTTTTCGATGACTCCAGGGTCGTGAAAAGCTGTCTGCGTACGGCGGGCATCCTTGTTTTTGAAGCGCGCCGCTCTTGAACTGGCGTGCTGTTGAGCCTCCTAGGCAATGCGATTGTCTCGACCGTCTAGACGCATTCAGCTCTCGTAGGTCGCGCCGCACGAGCAGCTTGAGGCCGATCTGCCCGAGCGCCAGGCCTTGATTCTTGATCGAAACATAAACATAGTCTTTAGATGGCAAGAACCCGCGAATTTGATCTCACCGCTGCGCTCGATCAGGCGATGCGCGTTTTCTGGCGCAAGGGATATGCGGCAACCTCGATGTCCGACATCTACGCCGCCACGGGCCTCAAGCCGGGCAGCATTTACGCCGCGTTTCGTGACAAGGAAGGCCTGTTCCAGCAGGTGTTCGAACATTACGCGAGCTTCTTCCGGACCACCCTTCCGACGGACACCGAGGGTTTGGCGGCGATTCGCGCCTGGATCACGCTCCAGGCCAAGCTCGCCTCGGACGATTCCGACCGCGCGGGCTGCCTGATCATCAACACCGTGGCCGAACGCGAGGTCCATTCCGCAGCCACACAGGCGCTAGCTCAAGGGCGGATGCGCGAGATCCGAGACTTTTTCGTCCGTAATCTGATGATCGCCGCGACGGCGGATGATCTGCCGCCGGAAACCGACCTCGATCTGCGCGCTGATGCTCTGGTCGGCGCGGTCGTGAGCATCATGACCCTGGGGCGCGCCGGGGCGGATGCGTCCACCATCAAGCATGTTGCAAAGGCAGCGCTGGAGCCCTTCGCATTCGAAAAATGATCGATCGTTCATTTTATATATTGATCGATCGATCCTGAATACCTAGATGGGCGAGGCGGCGATGGGCCGCCTCGCTTGCGAAGGAAATCATCATGCACGGACAGAACGTCGTCGTGATCGGCGGCAGCAAGGGCATCGGGCTGGAAGTCGCCCGTCAGGCACTGGCGCGCGGTGCGCGCGTCACCATTGCGGCCCGCGGGGAAGCGGCGCTTGCGGCCGCCGCCGCAGCCATACCCGGACTCGAAACCGCCGTTGTCGACGCCGCGGACGCCGCCTCGGTCCGCGCCCTGTTCGCGCGCTTCGACACGGTCGATCACGTCTATCATTCGGCCGGCACCTTTGTCGGCGGCCCTGCAAGCGGTGACGTCGCCGCCTATCGAGCCGCGATCGAGCCGCGCATCTTTGGCATCGCGCATCTCGTCGCGGCGACCGAGGGCAAGATTCCGGCTGGTGGCTCGATCACCCTGACGGGCGGCGTGTCTACCGACCGTCCGGCCAAGGGCGCGTGGATCACCAATGTCGGCACAGCCGCTGCCGAGCAGAGCGCCCGCGCGTTGGCCCTTGATCTAGCCCCTGTGCGGGTAAATGCCGTCGCCCCCGGCTGGACCGACACGCCGATGTGGGAAGGCCTGTTGGGCGAGGATCGCCACGCCGCCTTTGCCGATGTCGCCGCCAGGCTGCCGGTGGGCCATATCGCCGCCGCGGCCGACGTCGCCGGTGCGGTGCTGTTCCTGATGAACAACTGCTCGGTCACCGGCGAGATCGTCCATGTCGATGGCGGCCACCGGCTGATCTGACGCTGAATCGCATCAACGCTGAGGATGACGAACATGCGTTACCGTTTGCTTGGTCGCACCGGCCTTTATGTCTCCGAGCTTGCGCTTGGGACGATGACCTTTGGTGGCGGGGATTTCTGGCGCTCCATCGGGGAGCTCAATGTCGCCGCCGCCATGCCCATTTTGCGCGATGCGTTCGATGCGGGGATCAATCTGATCGATACCGCCGATGTCTATGCCCATGGCCGCTCGGAGGAAATTCTGGGCCAGGCGATCCGTCAGCTTGGCCTGCCGCGCGACGAGCTGATCCTTGCGACCAAGGCCTATGAACGGGTCGGCCCCGGCCCCAATGCCGGGGGCTCCACCCGCCGCCATCTGATGTGGAGCGTGGATCAGAGCCTCAGGCGGTTGCAGGTCGATCACATCGATCTGTTCCAGCTGCACGGGGTCGATCCGGTCACCCCGCCCGAGGAAATTGTCGACGGGCTGGCGGCGCTGGTCCGGTCGGGCAAGGTGCGCCATATCGGCCTGTGCAATCATCCCGGCTGGCAGGCCGAGCGCCTGATCGGCATTGCCGCGCGCACCCATGCACCGGCGGTTGCCGCCAATCAGGTCTATTATTCGCTGGCCGGCCGCGATGCCGAGCGCGAAGTGCTGCCACAGGCCGAGGCTGCCGGGCTCGGCATCCTGGTATGGAGTCCGCTCGCGGGCGGGCTGCTGTCGGGCAAGTTCGATCCGCTCGCGCCCGAAACAGGTCCGGCGGATGCGCGGCGCACGGCTTTCGACTTTCCGCCGGTCAATCGCACCCGCGCTGCCGCGGTGATCGCTGCCGCCCGCCCGATCGCGGCGGCGCACGGAGCCAGCATCGCGCAGGCTGCGCTCGCGTGGTTGCTCACGCGCCCTGCCGTCACCAGCGTCATCATCGGTGCCAAGCAGCCCCCACAGCTGGGTGACAATCTGGGCGCGGTCGAACTCGCGCGCGCTTTGACCGCAGAAGATATCGCGGCGCTCGATCAGGCATCGCAGCTGCCGGGCGAATACCCCGGCTGGATGGTCTCCTATCAGGCCGCAGGCCGCGCTCCGGGCGGCAAACGACCGCCAGCCTGAGGTCCGCTCGCCCTTTTTCCATTTCGGTGCGCGTCCGCTCCCGCACGTGCCGACTGTCCCCGAGGGAGCGCCCCCAAGGAGAACCCCCATGAAAGATCTCTACGTCGCCCGAGTCAGCATCACCCACGGCCGCGACGGCACGGCACGCTCCGCCGACGGCAATCTCGACGTCAAGCTGGCGTTCCCCAAGGAACTGGGCGGCAATGGCGTGGGCACCAATCCCGAACAGCTTTTTGCCGCGGGCTTTTCGGCCTGCTTCGCCAGCGCCATCCGCTTCGCCGCCGGGCAGATGAAGCTCGATGCCGGCGAGGTCAGCATCGACACCGCCGTCACGCTGTTCGTGCGCGAGGATGGTCGCTATGGCCTGCGCGCCGACTTTGATGTCAGTGTTCCAGGCCTTTCCGGCACGGATCGCGACGCGGTGATCGCCGAAGCCAAGCGAATCTGCGCTTACACCAACGCCACATCGGGCAATGTCGAGACGCGCTTCACCATCAAGGATGCGTGACGCGATCCTGTCATTGATCTTCAAATATCGCTAGTTACTGCCAGTCGGCGCGCGCAGGGCGTCCCGCACCGCCGGCTGGCAGCGCCTTACAGACGAGGTTTCCGATGCCAATCACTGCCCCCTTGCGCCGCGCCATGCTGCTTGCAGCGATGCTTCCCTCGCTGGCCATGGCGCAGGAACCCCAGGTTATGCGTCTCGAGGCGACAACCGCCGAGGTCGGTATCGAGATCGACGGCAATCTGCTCGGCAATTGGCAGCTCGATCCGAACAGTTATCCGCGCGATATCGCGCTGCCGGTCGAGAAGGCGGAGCCTTCGACCATTTGTTTCCTCAACGAAACACAGCGCGCCTGTGCCGATTTCATCCCCAACCAGTCCCGACCGCTCGAGATTGCGTTCAAGGGCGCACGGATCGCTACCGTCATCCGCGCTCAGCGCAACACGCCGCCGGCCGTATTCGATGCCGCCTACCAGGCGGCGTATCGCGGAAAGACCGTCGTCGAAGTGCCAGAAGTCTATGAACTGGTGAACATCGCCATCGCAATCTCGCCCTTTGGGCAGGGAGATCGCGACATGGTCTATCACGACAGCCCCTATTACGCGGCGGTCCAGACTCATTTCGCCCCTTTCGTCGATCATCCGCTCATCAAGCGGGTGGACGCCATGCTGCGTCAGGACCGGATGGACTATTTCTCCTTCAAGATGAACGGCTATGCCTTCGTCTTCGACGCCGAGGGGCGCATCGTGCGCAGTCCGGTGTATGACCGCACCGGCTTTGCCGGATCGCTCGACAACGCGGTGCTGCCCTATCTCGAAGACCTTCAGGACTTCGCAAATGTCAGCAGCTTCCGCGCCTTCTATCGCGAGCATCAGGATCTCTACAAAAAGCAGATCCGGTTCTTCGATCATGAGGCGCAGGTCGCGCGGATCAGCAGCTGGCTGGGCGAGCGCTTTCCCTCGGTGAAGCCCTATGACGGGGTGAAGATCGTGTTCTCGCCGCTGGTCGCCTATAACCAGTCGCTCACCACGCTGGAGGCGAATGGCTATCGCGAGCTGCAGCCGCATGTGAACTATCCCTACGGTGCCAATCGTGGCCTTACGCCCCAGGGCGCCGCGATCGAGCGTTCGGCGATCCTGTTCACCGAAATGAACCACGGCTTCATCAATCCGGTGGCCGAGAAATATCGGGAGCAGATCGCCAAGGCTCTCACCGATCGGCCCGCCTGGGCTGACGATACCAAGGCTCCGGGCAATTATCCGGGGGCTGAGGCGCTGTTCGATGAATACATGAACTGGGCGCTGGTCAGTCTCTACTACCGCGATCTGATGACAGACCAGGATTTCGCCATCTCGCACGCCGCTGTCGTCGACAACATGCAGAATGGTCGCGGTTTCCTCCGCTTCGCGGCATTCGATGCCGAGCTTCTGCGACTGTACGCGGCGCGCAAGCCCGGCCAGACAATCGAAGACCTCTATCCGGCGATGCTAGATTGGGTTGCCGCACAATAGGCGAAGGTGCTGACAGTCTAATGCGCACTCGTCTCCACCGGAAGGAGCTGTTGCTTTGGGCGCGGCGGCTTAGCTTGCGATGATCTGCCACTCAGCCAGGGCGGCTGAGCGGCGCTCCTCCACGCGATTATTCGCGTGACGGCCAATGTGCTGCTTATCGCGATTGCCGAGCTCGTCCATCGCTGCCCCGTAGGAGCGCAGGCCGTCGGTGGTGATTGCGGGCTAGGCGGCAGGGCTCGAGATTTGCGGATGATCCCTCCGGGCTATCACCGCGCCCCAGGCCCTGCCTCATTCGTCTGACAGAGCCGCCAGCAGAGTTGCGGTTCTCCGTTGACGATCAAGCCGCAGCGTTGAATGACCTTAAACATGGCTGACCGACAACGAAGGACAACGATCGTCGACGTAGCGCGCGCCGTGGGGGTATCGGCGAAGTCCGTGTCCCGCGTCCTCAATGGCGAACCCAACGTCAGCCCCGACTTGCGCGACCGCGTGCGCGAAGCGGCGCGAAGCCTGAACTACCATCCCAATGCCCTTGCGCAGGCGCTGGTGCGCCGTCGGTCGTATCTGCTCGGCCTGGTCTATGAAAATCCCAGTCCGAGCTATTCGGTCGAGCTTCAACTGGGTGCGCTCGATCGGCTGAAGGATGAGCGGTATCATCTGGTGTCTCTGCCGATTCGGTCGGTGCGCGAGCATGCGGACGAAGTCGTTCCCCTGCTGCGCGCAGCTGCACTCGACGGCGTGATCCTGGCGCCGCCCGCTTCCGACCACCCGACCGTCCTGGACGCGCTGGATGCAGTCCAGCTGCCCTATGCCCGCATCGCGTCCACCACAATGCTGGAGCGGGGGCCGAGCATCGTGCTGGACGATGTCGAGGCGGCGCGGACCATCGCCGAGCACGTGATCGGGCACGGCCATCGGCGGATCGGCATCATCAAGGGCAATCCCGCCCACCCGTCCAGCATGGCACGCACGCTGGGCTATACGCAGGCAATGGCGGGGGCGGGGATCGAGCTTCGAGCCGACTGGGTCGAACAGGGCTTCTACACCTTCGAATCCGGATATGAGGCGGCGCAGCGCTTGCTCGCCCGCGCCGACCGGCCAACCGCGATCCTGGTGCAGAATGACGAGATGGCAGTCGGCGCGCTGATGGCGGCGCGCGAACTCGGCCTGGCGCTGCCCGAACAGCTGTCCATTGTCGGCTTCGACGATTCGGAGGTATCGCGCGTTGCCTGGCCGCGGCTCACCACGATCCGCCAGCCGGTCTATGACATGGCGGTCAGCGCAGTCGACGTGCTCATCCGGCAGTTGAGCGGTGAACCGTCCCAGACTTTGACCGCGCACCGCTTCGAGCTTCTCGTCCGCGATTCCGTGGGGCCGCCACCGCCAGCGAACGGGCAGGCTTAACGCGCGCCCATTGCCTGGCGCTGGACGAAATTGGGCCGGCGCGTCTCCGCCGGGTTGAGCAGGCGATCGAGCAGCGCGTCATGTGTCGGCGCTGCGTTTGCATAGGTTCGCATCGCCGCGCCGAGCTGGCGCATCAATGCGCGGATCTCGGCGTTGTCGGGGATGTCGACAAAGGGATCGTGCGCGTCCGGCCGCAATCCCATGCCGACCGCCACGAACCACCAGCTGATGTCGGCGAACAGCTCGCGACGACGCGACACGATCCGGCCGCTCGCCGTGAACAGATCGATTTTCTCGGCAAGGCTGTCCGGCAGGGTCAGCGTGCGCATCCGGTCCCAGAACGGTTCGCCGAACCGCCGATTGGGCACGTAATGCAGCAGCAGAAAGTCGCGGATATGCGCATATTCCAGGTCGACCTCACGGTTATAGGCGCGGGCGAGCGGTGGTGCCATCGTCCGGTCGGGCCAGTAATCCAGCAGGCGGTACAGGCCGGTATGGATCAGGTGGATGCTGGTGGACTCGAGCGGCTCAAGAAACCCGGCGGACAGCCCGATGGCGACGCAGTTACCCACCCACGCGCGCCGCCGGTGACCTGCGACGAACCGCAGGAAACGCGGATCAGCCTCGGCCGGTCCCTCGATCCGGGCAAGCAGGGCCGCTGCAGCATCCTCGTCGGACAGGTGCTCGCTTGCATAGACATAGCCGTTGCCGACGCGGTGTTGCAGCGGAATGCGCCACTGCCACCCGGCCGTGCACGCAGTGGCCGTGGTATAAGGCGGGCGCCCGACGCGGTGGCGGCTGGGTGCGGCGACGGCGCGATCGCACGGCAGCCAGTGACGCCAGTCATGATAGCCCGCCGCCAGCGTTTCTTCGATCAACATGCCGCGAAAGCCCGAGCAGTCGATGAAGAGGTCGGCTTCCAGCCGCTCGCCGCCCTCCAGCACTAGCGCCGCGATCCCCTCGCCGCCGTGGCGGGCGCCGTCGCGCTCGCCGCCCATCACGCGCCGGTCAAGCCGCACGACGCCGCCACGCTCCGCCACTTCACGCAGATAGGCCGCCACCAGTCCCGCGTCGAAATGCAGCGCATAGGCGAGCCCGCCGCCCGGGAAGGCGCCATCCGGCGGCGGGAACGCGAACTTGCCCGCTTCCGCCAGTGCGATGGCGGGACAAACATCAGCCAGTTCCTCCGTGCCGCCATCGGCGACGTTGCGCCACCACAAATGGTGGAACGGCCGCTCGTTGACCGTCAGCCCGAAGGTGCCGAACGGATGCCAATAGGCGTGACCCAGCTCAACCCAGTCGCAGAAGCGGATGCCCAGCTTCATCGTCGCGCCGGTGCGGCGGATGAACTCCACCTCGTCGATGCCGCAGAAGCGAAGGAACTCGAAGATCGGCGGGATGGTCGCCTCCCCGACGCCGACCGTCGCGATGCTCGACGATTCGATGAGGGTGATCGTCGTCCCGCTGCCTTCCAGGCGCTTGGCGAGCAATGCGGCGGCGGACCAGCCAGCGGTCCCGCCCCCCAGGATGACGACCGATCGCAGCGCCTGCCCGTCCCTCATGTCCCAGCCCTTCCGCTATCTTCGCCACGCATCGGGCGAGCCGCTGGCGTGCGACTCGCCGTCCGCGCGGACGGTCAGAAGTTGAAGCGTACACCTGCGTAGATGCGCCTGGAGCCGGATTCGAAGCGAAGCGGCAATTCCCGGAACTGGAGAAACGCGGACTGATCAGACTTGGTGAGGTTGATGCCTTCCATGAACACGTTGAACATCGGGGTCACCTGATAGCTGATTTGCCCGTCGAGCTGGCCGTAAGGGCGCTGATAGATGCCTAGCGTCCGCGTCGTTCCGCCGTCGGAGAACCCGAAATTGCCCAGATAGGCCTCTGATCGCCAGGAATAGGACGCCCGCGCCGCAAAGCCGTAATTCTCGTAATAAATCTGGCCGTTGGCGGAGTGGCGCGACACGCCAGGCAGGGGCAACCCTTCATCAAAGTCGTTGAACCCGTCGGTCGAGGTGTCGGAGAAGGTGTAGTTGGCGGTGAAGCCGATCCCGAACGGGAAGGCATATTGCGCCGCGACCTCGAACCCGCGCACCTGCCCGCCCGTGCCGTTCACCGGTTGCGCAACCGGGCCCAGTCGGCCGCCGGCCTGATCGCTGACGAATGTGGGGACCGTCTGAGTGACAATGAAGGAATCGACTTCCTTCCAGAACCCGGCAATGGACAACAGGCCCTGGCGGCCGAAATAATACTCATAGGCGGCGTCGAACTGATAGGCCCGGTAAGGCTCCAGCTCAGGATTGCCGCGGCTGCCGCTGGTGAAGGTGAACAGATTGGTCTGCGGATCGCGCGTGAAGTCGGTCGCGAAGCCGCGGCCAAGGCTGAACAGGTCCTGGCGCGCGACGACCCGGGCCGCCGAGAAGCGCACCTTCTGCCGGTCGTCGATACTCGCCACGACGTTCAGGCTCGGGAGGAAATCGGTGTAGCTGCGGTCGAAGGTGGTTGTCTCGAAATCGCGGACCACGCCGTTCCAGCTATCCGTCCCGAAATAGACCGGGTCGGCGACGCCCTGGTTCTGATCAACCCTGAGCTTGGTGTCGACGATGCGGACGCCGACATTGACATGGTAGGGATCGTCCTCGCTGCCGATATCAGCCATTACATAGCCGGACCGCGTTTCCTCACGCACGAAGAAGCTTTGGATCGGATCCTCAAAGAACGCGAACGGCTTGTCAGGGAAAAGCCCCTGGATCCAGGCGAGCGCGTCCGTCATCTGGGCGCGGTTCTGGACGAGCACCTGATCGCCCTGGACCACGCCGCCGCCGGCGAAATTCTTGATGAGCTCCACCCGATCGGGTGCGTCGGTGAACGTCTGGAACGGCGTCATGACTGGCGGCGAGTTGCCGAACCGGTTGTCGCAGCCGCGCTGCTGCGGGTTCTGCTGCGCAACCGGGATTTCGCAAGCCTTGAAGCCGATCGCACCGTCGAGGAAGTAGGTATAGGGCGTCCAGTTGTACCCGAGCTGCGAACCGTCGGGCTCACCCATGCCGCTGATGTCGGCGAGATAGCGACCCGAGGTGAAATCGATGTTGCGCCGCCCATACCGGAACCCGGCGCTGACGGTGATGGCATTGGTGTCGCTGTCATCGATGTCCCAGGCCATGTCGGCACGGAATGACTGGCCGTCGATCTCCGACCGATCGCCAAAGGCCCAGTGCGACTTGAAGTACCCATAGGCGGGGTTGGTGAACAGGTCCTGCGGACTGCCCGGTGCGATCCCGAACGATGGAAACTTCCCATCGCGGTTGTCATAGGTGAAATCGAAGGTGGCGGGCGCTGCGGGGTTTGCGGGCTGGTGTGAAAAGCCGGTCGGGCTGGATGGGTTCGCGGTCGGCACGGCATAGGCGGTGTAGCGCACGTCATTGTTCGCGACGTTGCGTGTCAGGTCACCCTGTGAGTAAGTCGCGGCGACGTTCAGCCGGAAATTGCGCTTGTTGTCGAACTTGACGGTGAACTGCGCATTGTCCGACGTGGTGTTCGAAACATCGACGAACGAGATCGCTTCGGCCGACTGGGCGCGCATCGTGCCCTGTTGGAGGACGCCGTCGTCGTCGATCGAGAACCCGCCCTGGAGGCCGCGCGCCTCGCCCTGCGCGAACGGGAATTTGAGCGACGCTTCTCGCGTGTCGACCTTGTAGTCCGAGTGAAAGAACTGGCCGGCGAGTTCCAGCTCGTCGGTCGGCCGCCAGGTGACGCCGAGCGATCCGCCCCACCGCTCCCGGCGAATGTCGCGGTCGGTGACATAGCGATATTCGGGGGCGTAATAGTTCGGCACGGTGGCCGAATCGACTCGGTTGGCGAACGCCCAGTTGCCGCGATTTTCGCCGCCGAGCACATTATTGTGCTGGTTGACCCGGTCATAGCTCAGCGACGCGATGATGCCGAAACGATCGTCAAAGTTGTAGCCCACCACCAATGCGCCGGTGGGCTTCCAGCCGCTGATCTCGCTGCCCTTGTTGACGCGCGCGTTGCCACCCAGCGTCAGGCCCGGCTTCAGGTCGAGCGCGCCGCGAGTTTTGAGGTCGATGATGCCGCCGAGGCCGCCCTCAAGCAGCGACGCGTTGGGCGATTTATAGACGTCCACCCCGCCGATCAGCTCGGACGGCACGCCTTCGAGGCTGTCGTTCCGGGTAAAGTTACCCTCGCCGACCTTGAAGGCTTCGAGGCCGGTGACGAACAATTCGCCGTTCAACACGGTGACGTTCTGGTCCAGGCCGCGAATCCGTACCCGGGTACCCTGTCCGTTTTCCCGGTCGATCTGAATGCCGGGCAGCCGCTGGAGCGACTCGGTAATGTTCTGGTCGGGAAACTTGCCGATGTCCTCCGCCGTGACCGATTCGATGATCAGGTTGGAGTTGCGCTTGGCGTTCAACGCACTTGCAAGCGACTCGCGGAATCCGGTGACGATGATGTCCTGCGTCGCGGCATCGTCCTGCGACGCGGGCTCTTCCTGCGCTGGTGCCGTATCCTGCGGCACCGCCGCATTCGTATCCTGCGCATGTGCGGGCACGCTGCACGCGACCGCGAGGATCCATGTAGCCGATACGATGTTCAGCCGCGCTTTGAATGAAAAGCCCCTCATATATCCTCCTCCCAAGCCAGCCCCGGTCGTGCGCTGCCGGGGTCCACGCCAAATCAACGCGCCTTTTGTCCTACGTTGACATCGCATTGTCAACGCTGTCATTACAGCTCGCAAGCTTAGAGCAGAAAAAGCTGGGAGAATGGAATGCGCCGATCGGCACTGTCATTTTGCGCGATGGGGCTGGCTGTTCTGGCGAGTTTGCCGGCCGTACCGGTCGCCGCGCAGCAGGAGCCAGCCGTGCAGCCCGAAAAATGGCCGGCGCCGACCTGGCCCCGTCCGCGCGACCCTGCCGTGGAGCAACGGATCGCCGACCTGATCGATCGCATGACGCTGGAGGAGAAGGTCGGGCAAGTCATCCAGGCCGACATCGCCAGCGTCACGCCCGAAGAGGTGCGGCGCTATCATCTCGGCTCGATCCTGAACGGCGGCAACAGCGGGCCCGGCGGCGACGATCTGGCACCGCCGGCGAAGTGGCTCGAACTCGCCGACGAGATGTGGACGGCATCGGTCGATCGGACGGGCGGGCGGACGGGCGTTCCCGTGCTGTGGGGTACCGACGCGGTTCACGGGCACAGCAACATCGTTGGTGCCACGCTGTTCCCGCACAATATCGGGCTTGGCGCCGCGAATGATCCCGATCTGATCGAGCGGATCGGTCGCGCCACCGCGATCGAGATCCGCACCACCGGACAGGAATGGACCTTCGCACCGACACTGACCGTGCCACAGGATTACCGCTGGGGCCGCGCCTATGAGGGCTATTCGTCCGACCCCGCGCTGGTCAGCCTCTATGCCGACCGGATGGTCCGGGGGCTTCAGGGCGAACCGGGCGACACCCCGCTGCTCGACGGGCCGCACGTCCTGGCCAGCACCAAGCATTTCATCGCCGATGGCGGCACCACCGAGGGCCGCGACCAGGGCGACGCGGCGATTTCCGAAGACGATCTGCGCCGCGTCCACGGTGCGCCGTATCAGCAGGCGATCTCCGCCGGCGTCGGCACGATCATGACGAGCTTCTCCAGCTGGCAGGGTACCAAGATCGCCGGCCACAAGGGGCTTGTGACCGACGTGCTGAAGAAGCGCATGAATTTCGACGGCTTCGTCGTGACCGACTGGAATGCGCACGGTCAGATCGCCGGCTGCACCAATGCAAGCTGCCCACGCGCGATCAACGCCGGGGTCGACATGTACATGGCGCCCGATACCTGGCGCGCGCTGTACGACTCGCTGCTTGCCCAGGCGAAAGACGGCACCGTGCCGATCGCGCAGCTGGACGAAGCGGTGCGCCGCGTCCTGCGGGTCAAGGCCTGGATCGGGCTGCTTGACGCGCCCAAGCCATCCGAACGGGCGTTCTCCGGGCGCTTCGAGCTGCTGGGCGCGCCCGATCACCGTGCCCTGGCGCGCGAAGCCGTCGCCAAATCGCTCGTCCTGCTCAAACGCCGGGACGCCGTGCTGCCGCTTCGCCCCGGTGGCCGCATCCTGGTGGTTGGCGAGGCTGCGGACGATATCGCTCGCCAGTCCGGCGGCTGGACGCTGTCGTGGCAGGGCACCGGGCTGACCAACGCCCACTTTCCCGGCGCGACATCGATCTGGTCGGCGATCGCGAATGCCGCCCGGCAGGGTGGCGGCACTGCGACGCTTGCCCCGGATGGCCGCTGGCAGGGCCCCAAGCCCGATGTGGCGGTCGTCGTGTTCGGCGAGACGCCTTATGCCGAGTTCCAGGGCGACCTGAAGGCACTGCAGCTTCGGCCCGAGCTGCGCGGCCATGTCGAGGTGATGCGCCGGCTGAAGTCGGCGGGCATTCCAATCGTCGCGGTGATGCTCACCGGACGACCGCTGTTCATCAATCCCGAACTCAACCTGGCGGACGCACTGGTCGTCGCGTGGCTCCCCGGTTCCGAAGGCGCGGGGGTCGCCGATGGCCTGTTCGGGCGCACACCCTTTACCGGTCGGCTTCCGGCGGACTGGCCGCTTACCGCACAGGCCGACGGACCCGTCCTGTTTCGGCGCGGCTTCGGCCCGGCGCCGGCAGCGACGTGGCGGCCGCTGCCCGAGGCCTCCGGCGTGGCCGAGACCGGCGCCGTCGGCGTCTTCTTCGACGCTGGCCGACCGTCGCCGTCCTGGTCGTTCCAGATCAGCGACGCGACGGGCAACAGCACCCGCGTCACCCAGGTGCCGACCGTCGCGCCGGATAGTCGCGTGCAGGTGACGGCAGTCGATCATCTACGCCAGGAGGATGCACGTCGCGTCGCGATGGCGGGCGGTGCCGCGCAAATCGTCGAGCTGACCACCCAGATGCCTGTCGATCTGTCGCGTGAAACGAATGGCGACGTGATGCTGGTCCTGACGATTCGCGTTGAGCAGCCGTCCTCGGCACCCGTGCAGTCGCTGGTCGGCTGCGGAACCGGGTGCGGCGCAGCGGTGCCGTTGCCAGAACTGTCGCAGCCCTCGCCCAAGGGCTGGCAGCGGATCGGCATCCCCCTCAAATGCTTCGCCCGGGCCGGCGCGGACATGAGCCGGATCGACGCCCCGTTTCGGATAGCAACCGCTGGCGCGCTGACGTTCAGCCTGTCGCGTGTGGCGCTCGGGACGGATGCGGACGTGATCTCCACATGCGGCGACAGGCCAAAGTAGCTGCATCGAACGAAACCGGTCGACATGCGAACGGCGTCGAAACAATACGCACCAGTCCAACACCCGCCGTCAGTAATCGGCCGCAAATCTGTCGTCCATGCGCCCCATAGCGATTGTCTGCTTTCCGGGGCTGACTGCCAAAAGCGGCCTATCGGCTGAGGGCCCAGTAGCTGCCATCGTAGCGTCGGGGCCCGCTAAATGGCGGGAAGTGGGCCGGAACCGGACTAGCAGCTTTAGGAGCGGGCAGACCGCATCGACCGACCGCTTCCGATCCCAAAGAGGCCGCGTCGATGAACAGGAAAGTTGCAGCGCCGGGGGTGACATACGTCATGTCGTTGCGCTGACGTCGGGCACTGCTGCGCCATGTGGTGGCGGGCTAGATCGGGCTCCACAGTCAGGAGGACGATCATGCTGCCCAACCCCTCATCGACCATCGCTTCGCTTGAAGCCGCGACCAAGGCATATGGCGCGCACAGGGTGCTTGATGGTTTCGACTTCGCGCTTGAGGCCGGATCGGTCACTGCGCTGCTTGGACCCAATGGTGCGGGCAAATCCACCGTTGCGGGGCTGCTGACCGGTCGCTTGCGAGCCGATGCAGGCACGGTCAACCTCTTCGGCCGCGATCCCTCTGACCCGTTGGCCCGGGCGCGCATTGGGGTCATGCTGCAGGCGGGTGGCCTGCCCGACACCCTGACCGTGGCCGAAGCGGTCAATCTGCACGCGGGCTATTTCGCCCGCCGCCTGCCGACCGCAGCGGTGCTCGAACAGGCGGGCCTCACCGCACTGTCGGGCCGCCGCTGCGATCGGCTGTCGGGCGGCGAGGCGCGCAAAGTACAGTTCGCCATGGCGATTGCCGGGTCGCCGGATCTGCTGGTGCTGGACGAACCGACCACCGGCTTCGACCCCGAATCCCGCCGGGCGATGTGGGACGTTGTCCGCGCCAAGGTTGATGTGGGCACCGCCGTCCTGCTCGCCACGCACCATATGGACGAGGCCGATGCGCTGGCTGACCGTATCGTGGTGATCGCCGATGGCCGCATCGTCGCCGATGGCGCTCCGGCCGCGATCAAGGCGAGGGTGGCGGCGACCGCGATCCGGCTGCGCACGCGGCTGGCGGCAGACCGCTTCCGCGCGCTGCCCGGAGTGGTCAAAGCCGAGACAGTCGGCGCAGACCTTTCGCTGCTGACCACCGCGCCGCGCCTGACGCTGGAGGCCGCCTTCGCGATCGACCCGGCCCTCGCCCATTTCGAAGTCACCGGGGCAAGCCTTGAAGATGCCCTCGCCAATCTTGTCCAGTCCAACCGCACAACCGCTCTGAAGGAGGCCGCATGATGACCACCGCGCTGATCGCCCCCGCACCCGCCGTCTATGCCCGCGAAAGCTGGGCCGAGATCGTCAAGTCGGCGCGGATGCCGCAATTCATCATCCCCACCATCGCCCTGCCGCCGGCCTTCTACGCCCTGTTCGCGCTCGCGATGGGGCAGGGCAGCGCGGAAGGCGCGACCCGCGCGCTGGCCACCTTCGGGGTGTTTGCGGTGATGGGCCCGGCGCTGTTCGGCTTCGGCGCGAACATTGCTGCCGAACGGGAAAGCGGGCAGCTTGAGCTGAAGCGCCTCTCGCCCATGCCCGCAGGCGCGCAGATCGCCGCCAAGCTGGCTGCGACCGCGGCCTTCAGCTTGGTCGCCTTCGTGCTGCTTTATGGGCTGGGACTGGCGGGGGGCGTCGCCCTTACCGCATCGCAGTGGGCGATGCTCGTTTGCGTCCACACCCTCGCCATCATCCCCTTCGCGCTGATCGGGCTTGGCATCGGCTACCGGCTTGGCCAGAAAGGCGCGATTGCGGTGGCCAATATCGTGTTTCTGGCGCTGGCCGTGCTGGGGGGCCTGTGGATGCCGATTGCCGTGCTGCCCGATGCGATGCAGGCCATCGCCTGGGCCCTGCCGTCCTATCACCTTGGCGAAATGGCGCTGATGGCGGCAGGTCAGCGTGAAGCGTCCAACCTGTCGCTCCACGCCGGGCCGCTGGTGCTGATCACGCTGGCCGCTGCGCTGTTCGCCTGGACGGGCGAGAAGGCGCAGGCGAGGTAAGATGGCCAAGGCCGAGCAAAACGCGAAGGCTGGGGGCCGGGTGCTCAGGTGGGAAGCCATCGACCATCCGGCCATCTGGCTTGCCTACCTGCCGCTGTTCTTCATCCCATGGGCCATCAAGCTGCCGAGCACGGTGCAGATGATCGCAGCCGGGATTGGCTTGGCGATGTTTCTGGGGGTCTATTTCCTGTCGCTGAAGGCGGGGGGCTGGCAGCTGATCGGCTTTGCCTTGGCCGCCTTGCTGCTGTCCTTCGCGCTGGCCTTCACGGGCAGCAACTGGACGGTGATCGCGGTCTATGCGGCTGCGATGATCGCCGAACTGCGCCCGGCCTGGCGGGCGGGCCTCGGGGTTGGCGCCTTTGCGGCGGCCAGCGCGGGGCTGGCGTTGGCGACGGGGCAGCCGGCGTTTTACTGGGTGCTGGGGGTGTTCCTGATGATCATGGTCGGCATCGGCAACATCTCGCGCGGCGCCTTGCAGGACAAGAACCGCGCGCTTGCCGCCGCACAGGGCGAGGTGCGCCAGTTCGCCGCCGCGGCCGAGCGTGAGCGGATCGGGCGCGATCTGCATGATCTGCTGGGCCGCACGCTGACCCTCATTGCGCTCAAGGCCGATCTCGCCGCCCGGCTGGCTGACAGCGCGCCTGACAAGGCGGCGGACGAAATGCGCGACATCGCCGCCGCCGCGCGCGAGGGGCTGGCCGAAGTGCGTGCCGCTGTCAGCGGGATGACGGGCGCGAGCCTTATGCGTGAGATCGCCGGGTCCAAGGTGGCCCTCGCCGCCGCCGGGATCGCCTGCGAGGTCGAGGGCGAGGCCGAGGCCATCGATCCCGGCACCAGTGCAGTGCTGGCCATGGCGCTCCGCGAGGCGGTGACCAACGTGATCCGCCATTCGGGCGCGCGCACCTGCCGGATCGCGCTGATCCAGCGGGCGGGCGGGCTGGAGCTGAAGGTCAGCGACGATGGCGATGGGCAGGCGGTGCGCCCCGGCGGCGGGCTGGCAGGCCTGACCGCGCGTCTCACCGCAGCAGGCGGCGAACTGGCGGTCGAGGGCGACCCGTGCGGCACCCGCCTCACCGCGCGCCTGCCGCAAGGGGCGCTCGCATGATCCGCCTCGTGATCGCCGAGGATCAGGCGCTGGTGCTGGGCGCGCTGGCAACGCTGCTCTCGCTGGAAGGCGATATCGACATCATCGCCCGCGTCGGCGATGGTGCCGCCGCGCTCGAAGCAGTGCGAGAGCATAAGCCCGATATCCTCCTCTCCGATATCGAGATGCCGCAGATGACCGGCCTCGACGTCGCCGAAGCCATCGCGCGCGAGGGACTGACGTCTCGCGTGCTGATCGTCACCACCTTTGGCCGTGCAGGATATTTGCGGCGCGCGATGGATGCAGGCGTGCGCGGCTATTTGCTCAAGGACACACCCGCCGATGCGCTGGCCGCCGCAATCCGCAAGGTAGCCGCAGGAGGGCGAGCGATTGCGCCGGAACTAGCCGAACTCGCCTGGGACGCGCCCGCCAACCCCCTGACAGACCGCGAGCGCGATGTGCTGCGGTTGGCCGATGAAGGCCACTCGAACAAGGAAATCGCCCGCCAGCTTGATCTGTCCCCCGGCACGGTGCGCAATTATCTATCCGAAGCCTCGGCAAAGCTTTTTGCCGCCAGCCGCATCGAAGCCGGCCGCGTCGCGCGCGAAAAAGGCTGGCTTTGACGCGCGCCATGACGCTTGTCACCTGCGCGCGCTGACACCCCGCACTGCCGCCGCCGCCGCAGATGCGGCACTCCCTCAAGCAATAAGGGAGTTTGCCGATGAGATGGAAGAACGCAGCGATGGTGACGGCGGGGATTGCCGCCTTGCTGGGCGGGGCGGCGCTGTTCAAGGGGCTGGCGCCGAATCGCTACGGCCTGCCGGAGATCGAGGTGCTTGCCCCCGGCGCGACCGGCAAGCGAATCGCGCAGGGCGAGCTTTTCGGCAACTACTTTCCCGCGCAGGGCCCGGATGCCGGCCCCGGCCCGCACCCGGCGGTTCTGCTGCTCGGCGGATCGGAAGGGGGTCTGGGCAGCGGTGCGCGCCAGATGGCGCTGGCCCTGCAGCAAGAGGGCTTTGCGGTCTTCCAGATCGCGTACTTCGGCGCGCCGGGCCAGACCGATGCGCTTGAGGGGATCCGGCTCGAATTGTTCGACAAGGGGCTCGATTGGCTCAAGACCCAGCCCGGGGTCGATGCAACGCGGATTGCGGTGATGGGCGCATCCAAGGGAGCGGAGGCCGCGCTCCTGGTCGCCGCGCGCCGCTCGGATGTGGCCGCCGTGGTCGCTGGGATGCCGACCAGCGTGGCTTGGAATGGGATCAACTGGGCCAGCGGCGGGCAGAGCGACCGCTCCTCGTGGACAGCGGGCGGCAAGGAAGTGCCGACCATGCCGTTTGGCGACTGGGATCAGGCCGATGGTATCATCAGCGTCTACCGCACGATCGAGGACCCGGCGCGTCAGACCGAGGCGGACCGCGCCGCGATCCCGATCGAACGGGGCCGGGCCGAAGTGCTGCTGGTGTGCGGCGAGGCGGAAACCATGTGGCCCGCCTGCCCGATGTCGCGGCAGGTCGCCGCGCGCAGCAAGGCTCGCGCCGGTCCGCCTGTCACCGTCCTTTCCTACAGGGATGCCGGCCATTTCGTGTTCGGCCCGCCGATCGCGCGCGATCATCGCTTTTATCCGCGGCTTGGAGAATATGGCGGCAGCGTGGAAGGCAATGCCGCAGCCCGCGCCCATAGCTGGCCGCAAGTCATCGCTTTTCTGAGGCGCGCTATGGTGGATACCTGAACAACTTCGGCAAGGCTGATCCGGCGCTGGTACGTGAAGGCCGACGATCCGTTCGCGGTCGTTCGATCGGCCCACCGCAGCGCGCGCGGTCCGCAGCCAACCCTCGACGCGTCACACGGTGCCGACCTGATAATGCGGCTTGCGGACCACGAGATCATCCTTGATCGAACCGCCGACAGCGTCGCCGTCCTCTTGCTGATTATCTCCCCGCCAGCGGAGGTCGTCATCTCGTCGTTCCAGCGCAACGACATCCGCCACAGCCTGATCGGGTGCTGATCGCTGCACTGCGCAAGGCGCATGCCATACTCGGCGCAGAGCGCGGATTGCCGACCCTGGATACCGCACCGACCTCGCCCTACGACCGCAACATCCCGCGGCTCGCATTCCTCGCACCTGACATCCAGCGGGCGATCCTCGATGGACGCCAGCCGCGCCATCTCAACCTGGAAGCACTCAAGCATGTCGAGCTGCCGCTGAACTGGTCGCGGCAGCGCGAGATGCTGCGGTTCCGCAAGTAGCAGAGTGCCTTTTCCTGCGAACAAACAATCTGATATTGTCGATTAAATGCCCTGTTCGGGCGATTAACAGGAAAACGTCTTTTCTGCCGCGGAGAATACGGAAAAGGCGGAGTTTTCTCAGGCCACACCGCGAACGAACTACTCAGAACGGCCTGATCTGGGCCTCAAATTCACTTTTTTCCCCTGTTATTTCTTGTTTATCAGGGAAACCAAACCGATGCAGGGGCGGCCAGAGACGGGCCACGCAAATGCCGCTTGATATCGCGGAAGAGACGGCCAGATAGATGCGGCCATTACGGTTTGGCGATCGCAAACCGGCCTGTTCCGCGGCTTTGTAGCATTTCCCTCAAAGCGGAGACGAGTGCTGGGGGTGGGTGGCGGAGCGGGAGGGATTCGAACCCTCGATACGGTTTTGCCGTATACTCACTTTCCAGGCGAGCGCCTTCGACCACTCGGCCACCGCTCCGCATCGAACCTGGTCGGTCGCCGCATGGAGCGGGGAGAGACCCGGGTTCGCAATTCAATCGCGCTGGAAGCGGCTGCACCTATCGTGCGGGGCGGGCTTTCGCAAGCGATTGCCGCGTGCCATGCTGACGGCCATGTTCACGCTCTCGCTTGCCATGCTGCTTGCCCTGCAGAGCCAGGCCCAAGCCGCCACGCCGCCACCGGCTGCGCTCGCGCCGACCGAAATCGTCGCGGCCGCGCCGGCAGCAGAGTGGCGGGCGATCGCGCCGGATGATCTGCTGGTGATGACGCTCACGCCCGACCGCAACGGGTCGACCCGTGGTGTCGTCATCCAGCTTATGCCCGCGCCTTTTTCCCAGCCCTGGGTCGCCAACATCCGCACGCTTGCCCGTGCACGCTGGTGGGACGGGCTGGCAGTGGTGCGCGTCCAGGACAATTATGTCGCCCAATGGGGCGATCCCGATGGCGAGGACCCCGTCAGGGCCAAGCCGCTGCCGGCGGCGCTGATGAAAGCCACCGAAGCGGAATATTCGGTGCGACGCGCCGCCTTTTTTGCCTGGACGCAACATCTGCGGGAAGCTCGTGCTGAAATGGCGGGGTCCGCAACAGATACCTTGTCCATGGAAGATCGGCTCAAACGCCTAGCCGAGACATCGCGCGGCGATTCGTTCGCCTTTGATGCGGGCTGGCGCGACGGATGGCCTATCGCCGCCGACTTGACCCGGATGTGGCCCGTGCATTGTTACGGAATGGTGGGTGTCGGTCGCAATCTGTCACCCGATACCGGCAGAGGGGCGGAACTCTATACGGTCATCGGCCATGCGCCCCGCCACCTCGACCGCAATATCGCGCTGGTCGGCCGCGTGATCGAGGGGATCGAGCATCTGTCCAGCCTGCCGCGCGGCACTGGCTCGCTTGGTTTCTATGAAAAGGCGGAAGAGCGCGTGCCGATCCTGTCCGTCCGGCTGGCAAGCGAGTTGCCGACCGACGCGCAGCCCAAGTTCCAGGTGCTGGACACCGACAGCACAAGCTTTCTTCGCTATGCGGAGGCGCGCGCCAATCGCCGCGACCCATTCTTCATCCGGCCGGCCGGCGGTGCCGATATCTGCAACATACCGGTGCCGGTGCGCCGGGCGCGCTGACGTCCAGGGACGCGGGCGCACCCGGCAGGGCGATTGCGAAGGGCTATTCCGCCGCCACGCCGGCGCGGCTGAACATGTCGCCTTCGCTGCCGGGATCCTCGTTGGCGGCGGGCGCCACCTTGATCTTCTGGCGCTTGTCGAAGCTCGCCCACACCTCGTTCCAGTTGCCGCGCGTCGCCGCCTTCGAATATTCGGTCGCGCGGGTTTCGAAGAAATTGGCGTGCTCGACCCCGTTGAGCAGCGGCGCGAGCCAGGGCAGCGGATGCTCGTCGATCAGATAGATCGGCTTGAGCCCGAGCTGGCCCAGCCGCCAGTCGGCGATGTAGCGGATATACTTCTTGATTTCCTTGGGCGCCATGCCGTTGACCGGCCCCATTTCAAAGGCGAGGTCGATGAACGCATCCTCCAGCCGCACCGTCGTCTGGCACATGTCCATGATCTCGTCCTTGACCGACTTGGTCAGGCAGTCGCGTTCCTTGACAAAGGCGTGGAACAGCCGGACAATCCCTTCGCAGTGCAGGCTTTCGTCGCGCACCGACCAGCTGACGATCTGCCCCATGCCCTTCATCTTGTTGAAGCGCGGGAAGTTCATCAGCATCGCGAACGACGCGAACAGCTGCAGCCCTTCGGTAAAGCCGCCGAACATCGCCAGCGTCTTGGCGATGTCCTCGTCATTGTCGACGCCGAACTTCTGCAGATAGTCGTGCTTGTCGCGCATTTCCTGATATTCCAGGAACATGCCATACTCGCTCTCGGGCATCCCGATCGTGTCGAGCAGGTGCGAATAGGCGGCGATGTGCACGGTTTCCATGTTGCTGAACGCCGCCAGCATCATCTTGATCTCGGTCGGCTTGAACACCCGGCCATATTTGTCGTGATAGCAGTCCTGCACCTCGACATCGGCCTGGGTGAAGAAGCGGAAAATCTGCGTGAGCAGGTTGCGCTCATGCTCGGTCAGCTTCTGCGCCCAGTCGCGGCAATCCTCGCCCAGCGGCACTTCCTCGGGCATCCAATGAATCTGCTGCTGACGCTTCCAGAACTCGTATGCCCACGGATATTCGAAGGGCTTGTAGGTCTTGCGGGCTTCGAGAAGGGACATGGGATTACTCCGAGATAACTTTGGAAAAGATAATGAAGATCACAAACAGAGTGCCACAGATCGGAGATGTGACCATCAGCGTTCTGCCGCGCGATCGAATAGTCTCAACGCTCAATCTTGCGGGGATCAGCCCCGGCGCGGGCGTGCGGAACATGCCGCCAGCGAAGGAATCCCGCCATGGATTATGATCGAGCCGGCTCCAGCGGTAACCTAGCGTCATATTGGCCACCGCGATCGCTGCGACGAACGCACAAAAAATGATCGCGCTCATGACGCGCTTGCCCATAGGTAAATCAAGCCAAAGCCGCCGAGGAACAGGCCGAGCGCGGTCAGCATCATGCCGGCGATGCGGGCGGCATAGTGTGCCGGTTCGCTGCGAATGCCGAATGCGGCCGGCCGGGCGAGCAGCGCAAGGCCGCTGGTCCCGGCGACGGCGGCGACGCCGAACTGGATGGCGAGCGCACGGGTCACCGGTCGTTCTCGATCACGCGGCTGCGCCGGGCGGGCACGAAACGTTCGACATAGACAGTGCGCGACTGGCGCGCGCCGACCCCGAACACGACGATGCCCAGGCGAGCGGAAAGATGAAGCCGTGCCACAACCCGAGCAGGAACCCCGGCGCATCGGGGACGACAGCGCTCCCCACCTGCCGCGCGCATGCGGCGAGCGGGAGGAGCGCGATCATCGACACCGCCCGGGTCATTGACCGCTCGTCTCATTCGGCGCCAGCCGCCGGCTCTCCGTGACCGGTAAGCCGGCTTCGGTCGGCACATAGATCAACGTCGCGCGGCTGGATTCCAGCGCCTGAATCTGAAGGTAGCGAAGATAGCCTTCCGGTCCGCCAAGGCTGTTCTGAAGGATGGCGTTGGCTTCCGCTGCACCCTTGGCGCGCGTGACTTCTGCCTCCGCCAACGCGATCGCGCTTTCCTTTTTCGCGCGAGCCTCCAGGATCGCCACCTGGCGGGAGGACTGAGCCTCCGCCAATGCCGCCTCGCCAGCAAGGCGCTGCGAATAGACCCGATATTGGGGATAAGCGAACAGGGAGGCCAGCCCTGCCACGACGACAAGCACCGCAGCGATCAACGCGCATCCCAGGTTGCGGTCCATTGCTATCGCTCCCAGCTATCGCTCACTGGCACGCCAGGCATTCGTCGTAATCGGTGCTCTCGCCCAGATCGAACTTCGGCTTCTCGATCGTGTTGTCGGCCTCCACCCCGCCGGCGAAGCCTGCGCGCTGGACCGACTTTGAGCGCAGATAATAGAGCGACTTGATGCCCAGTTCCCACGCGCGGAAATGGAGCATCAGCAGATCCCACTTCTCGACATCGGCCGGGATGAACAGATTGAGCGACTGCGCCTGGTCGATATAGGGCGCACGGTCGCCGGCGAGTTCGAGGATCCAGCGCTGGTCGATCTCGAACGACGTCTTGTAGACATCCTTCTCCTCGGTGCTGAGGAAGTCGAGATGCTGGACCGACCCGCCCTTTTCCAGGATCGAATTCCACACCGCATCGGAATTCTTCGACTTCTCGCTGAGCAACCGCTCGAGATACGGGTTCTTGATCGAAAAGCTCCCCGACAGCGTCTTGTGCGTATAGATATTGGCCGGGATCGGCTCGATGCACGCGCTGGTGCCGCCGCAGATGATGCTGATCGACGCGGTCGGCGCGATCGCCATCTTGCAGCTGAAACGCTCCATCACCCCCATGTCGGCGGCGTCAGGGCACGGCCCGCGCTCGACCGCGAGCTGCATCGACGCCTCGTCGACCTGCGCCTTGATCTGGCGGAAGATCTTGAGGTTCCAGCTCTTCGCCATCGCGCCTTCGAACGGCAGCCCGCGCGCCTGGAGGAAGCTGTGAAAGCCCATGACGCCCAGCCCCACCGAGCGCTCGCGCATCGCCGAATAGCGGGCACGCGCCATTTCCTCGGGCGCACGCTCGATATAGTCGGTGAGCACATTGTCGAGGAAGCGCATCACGTCCTCGACGAACTGCTTGTCGTCCTTCCACTCGTCCCAGGTTTCGAGGTTGAGCGAGGACAGGCAGCACACCGCGGTGCGATCGTTGCCGAGATGGTCACGGCCGGTCGGCAGCGTGATTTCGCTGCACAGGTTGGAGGTCGAGACCTTCAGCCCCTGCTCGCGGTGGTGGCGCGGCATCGCCTTGTTCACATGGTCGCTGAACACGATGTACGGCTCGCCGGTCGCCAGCCGGGTTTCGACCAGCTTCTGGAACAGTGCGCGCGCGTCGACCTTGCCGCGCACCGACCCGTCCTTGGGGCTTTTCAGCTCCCATTCGGCGCCGTCGCGCACCGCTTCCATGAACGCGTCGGGAATGAGGACGCCATGGTGCAGGTTGAGCGCCTTGCGGTTGAAGTCGCCGGAGGGTTTGCGGATTTCCAGGAACTCCTCGATCTCCGGGTGCGAGATGTCGAGATAGCAGGCAGCCGATCCGCGGCGCAGGCTGCCCTGGCTGATCGCCAACGTGAGCGAGTCCATGACGCGGACGAACGGAATGATGCCGCTGGTTTTGCCGTTGAGGCCGACCGGCTCGCCGATACCGCGCACCGCGCCCCAATAGGTCCCGATGCCGCCGCCGCGCGAGGCGAGCCAGACATTCTCGTTCCAGGTCTCGACAATGCCCTCCAGGCTGTCGGGCACCGAGTTGAGATAGCAGGAGATCGGCAGCCCCCGGCCGGTACCGCCGTTGGACAGGACCGGCGTCGCCGGCATGAACCACAGCCGGGAGATATAGTCGTACAGCCGCTGGGCGTGCGCGGCATCGTCCGCGTAGGCCGACGCGACGCGGACGAACAGGTCCTGGAACGTCTCACCGGGCAGCAGATAGCGGTCCTTGAGCGTTTCCTTGCCGAAATCGGTCAGCAGCGCGTCGCGCGAATGATCGACCTCCACCGGGTACATGCGCGGCGCAATCGATTTTGAATCGGCGACCGGACGCGCCGTGTCGGCAGCAGCGGGCGCATTGGTGGTAATGGTGTCGTTCACGCGCTCGTCCTGCGTTTCCCTGAAATCCATGCCTTCCACCCCGTTCCTTGTCCGTTCGACTCGGGGCCTGTGCCCCATGCTATGCTCTTGGCGGGGGAAGCGCGAGAACAAAAAGTGTCCATCGCCGTGCCGGAGGGCGCGTTCGCCCTTGCCCGCGATATAGGATCGCGGACAAGCGTTTACCAGCAATTGGGTCGTTTCCCCCGTCCCAACCACTATAGATTGTGCCAACACGAATCCGGGCGCAAGACGGTAAATGACAGATCAGGGACTCGGCCATGCTCGGGGCGCATCAGCGCCGACACCCGGATTCCGCGACGCGCGGACTTCTGCGGCTTTCAGATTTTTCAAGAGAACATTGGTCGAACGAAAATAAATCGGCGACGGCGGAACGCGTCGAGTCAAACCGTGCGTCGGGCTGCAGATCAAGCGGTGCGCATCATGGTCGATGCGCCGAGCCGGGCGGCGTTGCGCAATGGCTCGACCGACCGTCGCACCCGCGCCAGGATCAGGCCGCCTTCCAGCGCCGCGATCGCCAGGTCGGCGCGCGCCGCAGCCGCTTCCTCATCATGCCCCGCCGCTTGCAATGCCGGGATCAGCCGCGCCGACCAGTCGGCATAGGCGGCCAGCACCGCTTGATGGATCAGGGCGTCTTCCGGTCCGGTTTCCTGGGCGATCACCGAAATCAGGCAGCCTTCGCGCCAGTCCGACTGGGTCAGCCAGCCCCCCATCGCGTCGGCGATCTGGATCAGGATGTTACCCGGCGCGACGCCGTCCTGCACGCGCCGGTCGATCAGTGCGGCGACCTGTGCGGCAAGGAACGCGACCGCCTCGGCGGCGAGCTGCGGCTTGCCGCCGGGAAAATGGTGATAGAGCGAGCCGCGCGGCGCGCCGGATGCGGCGATGACGTCGTTGATGCCGGTGCCGGCATAGCCACCGCGCTGGAACAGGCGGACCGCCGCGGCCAGGATACGCGCGCGCGTGTCGCGCGGTGGCTTCACGCCCGCAGCGTCGGCTCGCGTGTCACTGCCACGTACAGCGCCGGGTCCGGCCATGCGTCGTCCGCCTCCTCAAAGCGGAAGGTCTTAGGCCCGACACGGGTCGGGTCAAACCCCTTCGCCGCCCAGGCGTGGAGCGCGGGGTCATGGCCGAACCGGCAATCCGGTCGGCCGATGCGATAGGTCAGGCCCTTATAGTAGATGGGCAGCAGCGGCAGTTCGGGCGAGACGAAGGGCGGTGCGACGCTGGTCAGCGCGGCGTCCGGGCCGCAGGCGTGGATCGCGGCGAGCAGTTGCGCGCCGTCGCCGGCGGCATCGACGACGATGTCGAAGAGGGCACCGTCCAGTTCGGCGACATCGGCCATCACCTGCGCGCCATAGTCGCGGGCTATTCCCCGGCGCGCCGGGTCGGCGTCGACATAAACGGTGCGTCCGGCCCCGAGCACGACCGCGAGTGCGGCGGCGAAAATGCCGATCACCGGCACCATGCCGCCGATCACCAGCACCGTGCCGCCCGGCCGCCGCGCCAGTTGCGGGCCGACCGCGCGCCAGGCGTCGGTCGCCATGTCCGCCATGCCGATCATCGCGGTCAGATCGACGCCGGCGGGCAACGGCACCAGCATCGCGGCCGCGAACGGCACGCGCACCAGATCGGCGACCCCGCCGCCATAACCGCCGGCGCGGCCCATGCCATAGCTGGCCCCCAGCGGCACGCGCTCACACCGCCCGGTCGCGCCCGCCCGGCACATCCGGCACTCGCCGCACGAAATCTGTGCGGGCACGATCACCCGCTGGCCGATCGTCAATCGCTGCGCTGCACGCTCGCCCAGGTCGACAATCTCGCCGATAATTTCGTGGCCGATTGGTTCGCCGACCGCCAGCGGCATCCGTCCGGCGAGATACAGCGTGTCGAGGTCGCAGCGGCCCATGACGAGCGGCCGCACGATCGCGGCATCGTCGCTGTCCAGCCGGGGATCGACGGCCTCGCGCCACTCGACCCGTCCAGGCCCCGCAAAGACCAGGTGGCGCATCAGTTCGCCACCGGCGCGACCGAGGCGAGCATGACTGCGACCGGCGCGCCCCAGTCGTCGCCGCCGTCGCCGGCATGCACCTTGACCTCGACGCTCACCTGTCGCCGCCCTGCCTTGAGCACGGTGCCGACGGCGCACAATCGGGTACCGCGCGCGGCCTTGAGGAAGTGGATGGTATAGCTGGCGGTGCGGACATCACCCGCCACCGTCGCCGCGGCCCAGCTCGCCGCCGTGTCGGCCAGCGCGCCGACAATCCCGCCATGCGCTGCGCCATGATGCTGGCTGAGTTCCTCGCGCAGCTCGATCTCAATGGTCACGCCGCCGGTGTGGAGATCGACGATGCCGACCTTGAGCCAGGCATTGAAGCCCTGGCTGGCGGAAACCTGTTCCAGCGCGGCGCGGACGAGTTGGGGATCGGGTGAGGTATTCATTCCGAGTGACTAGACCGACCAGTCTAGAGAGTCGAGTCGGATCAGTAATTCATGTTGGCGCTTGACTGGTTTGACGTCAAACTATACAGGTTCGACATCGAACTTAATCAGCGAGTCGGGGAGTTGGCCTGTCGACCCGCATGACGCCGGGAGACCGCTTGTGAAAACTGATCCGATGCGCACCGAACTGCGCGCCTTCCTGACCGGCTTTATCGGCACCTTGCTGCCGCTGGTGCTGGTCATTGCCCCGACGCCTGATCCGCTTGCTGCTGGCGCCGCCCGTGGCGAGGCGGTGGCGCGATGAGCCCGCGGATCCTGTTGCTGGCGACCGCGCTGCTTCCCGGCGCTTGCATGAGCGGCGGAGCGGGATTGGGCGCGCTCGGCGGTGGGGGCGGCGTGCGCGGCGAAACCGCGTTCCGCGCGACCGGCCATGCCAGTGTGTTCCAGTCGGCGCACGCCCCCGAAGCCGTTGCGCAATGCTTTCGCGACCACGCGCAACTGCCGCCCCATGCACTGGTCGCCCCCGATCCGATCGACGGCGCGCCGCTCTATCGCCTGCGCTATCAGGATTACTGGTTCGAACAGATCGCCTTTCGTCGCAGCGCAGATGGGGGTACCCGGATCGAAATCCTGTCCTCCGCCGCCTATGACGCGGCGTGGACGGGGCGGTTCGTGCGCGACCGGCTGGAGCCGCTCGGCCGGTGCATGGGCCGCGACACCGATCAGGCCGGCACGCAACTGGCGGCACGGCGATGAGCAGCGTCCGGACGCTGTCGCGCGGGTCGCTGGGCGTGCTGGTCGCGGCGTCGCTGCTGCTGGCGGGCGCGTGCGCCTATCGCCACGAGGGGCTGGATCGCGGCCAGGCTTTTGCCGCTCGCCACTTCACCGACCGGCCGAACGTCGTTCACCCCGCCGACAATCCCCCGACCCCGGCCAAGGTCGCGCTGGGCCGCGACCTGTTCAACGACGCGCGCCTGTCGGCGGACGGCGCGCGGTCCTGCGCCTCGTGCCACCGCGCCGATCGCGGCTTCGGCGACGGCGTCGCGCGCGCGCCGGCGCGCAGTGGCGGGCAACTGCTGCGCCACACGCCCACGATCTGGAACGTCGCCCATGCGCCGTCGCTGTTCTGGGACGGCCGCGCCCCGACGCTGGAGGCCCAGGCGCTGATGCCCGTGATGGCGGGCGAGGAACTGGGACGCCACCCCGCCGCATTGATCGACCCGATCCGCGCGGATGCCGGCTATCGCGCGCGCTTCGCCGCCAGTTTCCCCGAAGAGCCCGAGATCAGCGAGGCGACCGTGTCAAAGGCGATCGCGGCCTATGAACGCACGCTGGTATCGGGCACCGCGCCGTTCGATCGCTGGGCGGCCGGAGATGCAAAGGCGATCAGCCCGGCGGCACAGCGTGGCTTCGCGGTCTTCGCCGGGCCCGGCAATTGCGTCGCCTGCCACCGCGGCGCGATGTTCACCGACGGCCGGTTCAAGGATATCGGGCTGCCCGACACCGATCTCGGCAGGGGCGGCATCACCGGCAACCGGCTTCGCGATCATGCCTTTCGCACGCCGTCGCTGCGCGAGATCGGGCAGACCGCGCCCTATATGCATGACGGCTCGCTGCCGACGCTGGCCGCGGTCGTCGATCATTATTCCGACCGGCTCGTCGAACGCCCGCTGGGCGCGCGCCGGGTGCAGCTGTCCCCCGATCAAAAGCGCGATCTGGTCGCGTTCCTGCTCACGCTCGACAGCGATCCGTCGCCCGCCGGCGATGATTAACCGAAAGGAGCCGAACCATGGCACTGCCCCGACGTCAATTCATCCGCCTCGCCGGCGGCGGCATCGTGCTGGCGGCGGGCGGTGCGGCCGCATTCGTCGCCACGCGGACGCCCGAACGCGCGCTGGAACCGTGGCGCGACGCGGCGGCGGATCACGATGCCGACCCGCGCCGGTTCGCGCTGGCCCATGCGATCCTGGCCCCCAACCCGCACAACCGCCAGCCCTGGATCGCGGATATACGCGCCCCCGGCGAAGTCACGTTGCGCGTCGACCGCACACGGCTGCTGCCGCAGACCGATCCGTTCAATCGCCAGATCACGATCGGGCTCGGCTGTTTCCTGGAGCTGATGGTCATTGCCGCCGCCGAGCGTGGCCAGCGCGTCGACCTGACGCTGTTCCCCGACGGCGAGGATGCACGCGGGCTGACCGACGGGCGGGTGGCGATCGCGCGCTTTCGTGCCGACGCCGCGGTCACCCGCGACGCGCTGTTCGCGCAGATCCTGGCGCGGCGATCGAACAAGGCGCCGTTCGACACCACCCGCCCCCTCGCCCCGGGCATGCTCGCGCCGATCCTGGCGAGCGCCCGCCACGGCCCCGCCGTCGGCGGATCGGTGGACACCCGCTCGATCGCCCGGCTGCGCGAATTGACCGTGCGGGCGCTGCGCATCGAAGTGGCGACGCCGCGAACCTATCGTGAGAGCGTCGACTTGTTCCGCATCGGCCGGGCGGAGATCGAGCGCAATCCTGACGGGATCGACTTTTCCGGGCCGTTGTTTGAAAGCCTTGCCCTCGTCGGGCAGTTCAACCGCAAGACGCTGGCCGACACGTCGTCGTCCGCCTACAGTCAGGGGATGCAGGCCGTGCTCGCCAACCCCGCCACCGCAATGGGCCATGTGTGGATGGTCAGCCGCACCAACACCCGCGTCGACCAGATTGCCGCCGGGCGCGACTGGGTGCGCCTCAACCTGGCGGCGACGCGCGATGGCATCGCCATCCACCCGCTCAGCCAGGCGCTGCAGGAATTTCCCGAGATGGCCGACCCGCATCGCGCGCTTCACGCCCTGCTCGCCCCGGGCGGCGGCACGGTTCAGATGCTGGCACGGATCGGCCACGGTCCGGTCGTGCCGCCCAGCCCGCGCTGGCCGCTCGCCGCCAAACTGGTCCGGGCATGACCGCGCACGGCCACCCGAAGGCGTCGACCGCCAGCGCCGCAGGCGAGCCGGGCGAACTCGGCCTGTTCGCCTTCTTCAACGAAATCGGCATCATCAACCAGCTCGCCTCGGCATTCTTCACCCGTCTGCTGCCGGATGGCGTCCATGTCGCGCACTTCGCGATCCTGAACCACATGGCCCGGCTGGGCGATGATCGCACGCCACAGCAGCTCGCATCGGCAATGCAGGTGACCAAGGCGACGATGACCCATTCGCTCCAGGTGCTGACGGCACGCGGCTTCATCACGCTTCATCCCGATCCCGATGACGGCCGGTCCAAGCGCGTCCGCCTGACCGACCGCGGCCGCGCCTTTCGCGACGCGGCGATCGCGGCGGTCGAAACCGGTTTCGCGCCGATCGCGGCGCAGCTGGCGGCCCTGCCGATGGCGGCGGTCACCGAAACCCTGCGCAAGGTCCGCATCGTCCTGGATGAATCGCGTTGACCCGCCCACCGGTGCCGCAGGGCCAGGGCGACATTACGACGAACGCACACCATATGGAAAATGACGGCGGGATCGGAATCGAGTGAGTGACGCAAGGATGACGGCCGTTCCCCATATCAACGCGATCGGCACGGCGGTGCCCGGCCATGACGTGCACGCAAGCTTCATCGCGTGGGCGGAGGCACGGCTGAGCGATCCGCGCCTGCGAGGGATTTTCCGCCGCATGGCCGGCCGCTCGGGCATCCGCCATCGCTGGTCGGTGCTGCCATATGCGCCCGGCGGCGGATCGCCCGTCGATCATGGCGGGTTTTACAATGGCGGCGGGGTGCCCGGCACTGCGCGGCGCATGGCCGTCTATGCCGAACAGGCCCCCGCGCTGGCGCGTGCCGCCGTCGATGCGCTGGCCGCGAAACACCCGCCGCACGATATCACCCATCTGGTGGTGGCGAGCTGCACTGGCTTCGTCGCCCCCGGGATCGATCAGCTGCTCGCCGCCGATCTCGGCCTGTCGGACCGCGTCGAACGCGTGCTGGTCGGCTTCATGGGCTGTTATGCCGCGGTCGCCGCGCTGCGTACCGCAAGCCATATCGTCCGTTCCGAACCCGGCGCGCGGGTGCTGGTCGTGACGGTCGAGCTTTCGTCGCTGCACCTGCAGTATGACGACCGGATCGAGCCGCTGCTGGCCATGCTTCAGTTCGGCGACGGCGCGGCGGCGGCACTGGTGACGGGCGATGCGGCGGGTTTCGCGATCGACCGTCGCTTTTCGCTGGCGATGCCCGACAGCGGCGACCTCATTACCTGGACCGTCGGCGATGCCGGTTTCATCATGGAATTGTCGGGCGAAGTGCCCGGCCGCATCGCCGCCGCGCTGGGCGATGCGCGGGTCCGCGATGCGATCCTGGGCGACCGGCCTGCCGACGCGATCGACGCATGGGCGGTGCATGCCGGCGGGCGATCGATCCTCGACGCGGTCGGGCACGGCCTGGGGCTGGCCGCCGATGGACTCGATCCCTCGCGCAGCGTGCTCGAACGCTTCGGCAACATGTCGTCGTCGACGCTGATGTTCGTCCTCGCCGACATGCTGGACGACCCCGCGAAGCGCCGCGGCATCGGCATGGCGTTCGGCCCCGGCCTCGCGGTCGAGGGCTTCGGCTTCCACCGCGCACCATGATGTCGCTCGCCACCCGCGCCCGGATCGAGGAACAGATGGACGCGCCCGACATCGCGCCCGCGACCTATGCCGCAGTGCTGCGCGACCTGTCGCGGGTCAACTGGTGGACGCGCACCGCCGCGCCGACGCTCGCCTTTCTCGATCGGGTCGCGCGGCCGGGCGAGCGCTTGCGCGTCCTGGACGTCGGATTTGGCGCCGGCGACATGCTGCGCGCGATCGCCGGCTGGGCCCGGGCGCGCGACATCGCGGTCGACCTGGTCGGCGTCGACCTCAACCCGCTGAGCGCCGATGTCGCGGCGGCGGCAACCCCGGCGAACGTCGCGATCGAATGGCGAACCGGCGACTATGCCGACCAGCCCGGCCCGTGGGACGTCGTGATCAGCAGCCAGGTCGCGCATCACATGACGCCCGCCCAGCTCGACCAGTTCATCGCCTTCATGGAAACGACCGCGCGGCGCGGCTGGATGATCAGCGACCTGCACCGCCACCGCATCGCGCATCTTGGCTATCCGCTGCTCGCCCGCCTGCTCGGCGTCCATCGCATCGTGCGCGAGGACGGCCAGCTGTCGATCGCGCGCAGCTTCCGCGTCGCCGAATGGCGCGAAATCCTGGTGCGCGCGGGTGTCGCGTCCTTCGCGCGCATCTCATGGCACATCCCGTTCCGGCTATGCGTCACCCGCGCGCGCTGATTATCGGCGGTGGGCCCGCCGGGGCGGCGACCGCAATCCGCCTGGCGGGGGCGGGCGTCGAGACGCGGGTGCTCGAACGCAGCACGGGGCCGCACGATACGGTGTGCGGGGGGTTTCTGGGCTGGGACGCGCTAGCGGCACTCGACCGGCTGGGCGTTTCTGCCGCCCGCCTGGGTGCGCACCCGATCCGTCGCCTGCGACTGGCGCATGGCCGTCGCGTGCGCGAGGTCGCCCTGCCCTTTGCCGCCGCGGGCTTGTCACGGCGCGTGCTCGACGAGGCCTTGCTCGCTCGCGCTTCTGCGGCGGGGGCTGGTGTGACGCGCGGCGTCAAGGTGCGATCGGTCGACCCCGATACCCGCAGCGCCGAACTGGCCGACGGCACCCGCATCATCGGCGAGGCGCTGTTCCTCGCCACCGGCAAGCATCCGTTGCGCGGCGCGCCCGCGCGCGGCGAGGCAACGCGCGACGGTGCACTGGGACTGCGCATCGGCTATGTGCCCGATGCCACGACGCGCGCGGCGCTGGACGGCGTCATCGAGCTCCATCCGTTCGACCAGGGCTATGTCGGCCTGCTGCTGACCGAGGACGGCCGGGTCAACCTGTGCCTGTCGAGCGCGCCCGCGCGACTGCGCGCGGCGGGAAGTGCGATGGCGCTGATCGGTGAGCTCGGCGGGGAATGTCCGCTGCTGGGCGAGCGCGTCGCCGGCCTCGCGGGTCAATGGTCCACGATCGCGGGCGTCCCCTATGGCTGGCGCGCGGCCGACGGTATCCACGGCGTGTTCCGGCTGGGCGACCAGGCGGCGGTGATCTCGTCGCTTGCCGGCGACGGTGTCGCCATCGCACTGCGGAGCGGCGAGCGCGCCGCCGCCGCGATGATTGCGGGGGGCGCACCGGAATCGGCACGCTATCAGCCGAGCTTTGCCCGTGAAGCAAAACGCCCGATCGCGACGGCGGGGGCACTGCGTTATGCCGCCGAACGACCGGCGCTGCGGCCGCTGCTTTTCGGCGCGATGGGGCTTGGTCTCGGGCTGGGACCCTGGCTGTCCGCCGCCGCCGCACGGCTGACCCGTATCGGATAGCCGGCGGCACTGGCCGACCCCGACCTTCGCACCCCTTGCCATCGCTGCAGCGCTGCGCCAGCCTTGACGCGACACGATAACATGGGGGTTTGCGATGCGATCGACTTTGCGGGGCGTGGCCGCCCTTTCCCTGGCTTGTGCGCTGCCGGTTCTGCCCGGCCAGGTCCAGGCGCAAACACAGGCGGGCGTCGCGGTCGAGGAACTGTCGATCGAAGACCTCCAGACCCAGATGAAATCGGGCAAGTCGACGAGCGAGGCGATCACCGCCGCCTATCTGGCGCGCATCGCGGCGATGGACCGCGCCGGGCCGACGCTGCGCAGCGTGATCGCGGTCAGCCCCGACGCGCTCGACCAGGCCCGCGCGCTCGATGCCGAACGCCGTGCCGGCAAGCTGCGCGGGCCGCTCCATGGCATTCCGGTGCTGATCAAGGACAATATCGAGACGCGCGAGCTGCCGACGACCGCGGGCAGCCTGGCGCTCAAGGACAATATGACGGGTCGCGACGCGCCGCTGGTCGCGCGGCTGCGCGCGGCGGGCGCGGTGATCCTGGGCAAGACCAACCTGTCGGAATGGGCGAACATCCGATCAAGCGACAGCATGAGCGGCTGGAGCGCCGTCGGTGGCCTGGTGCGCAACCCCTATGCGCTCGATCGCAGCGCATGCGGGTCGTCGAGCGGGTCGGGCGCGGCGGCGGCGGCCAGCCTGGCGGCGGCGACGGTCGGCACCGAAACCGACGGGTCGGTTGTCTGCCCCTCGTCGATCAACGGACTGGTCGGGCTGAAGCCGACGGTCGGCATGATCAGCCGCACCCATGTCGTCCCGATCAGCCATACGCAGGATACGCCGGGGCCGATGACGCGCAGCGTGCGCGACGCAGCGATCCTGTTCGCCGCGATGGCAGGCAGCGATCCCGCCGATCCCGCCACCGCCGATGCCGACCGGCTGAAGCGCGACTATGCCGCCGGCCTTTCCACCACGGCGCTGGCCGGCATGCGCGTTGGCGTCGTGCGGCCGAACATGCGCAAGGAGCTGGCCGAGCGGTTCGATGCGGCGCTGGCGGTACTGCGGGCGGCGGGCGCGACGCTGGTCGATGTCGAGCCGATTCGCCCCCAGGGGCTGGGCGAGGCCGAGTTCCTGATCCTCCAGACCGAGCTCAAGGCGGATTTAGACGCCTATCTGGCGACGACGCCCGCGACCGTCACCGCACGCACGCTCGACCAGTTGATCGCGTTCAACACCGCCCATGCCGCGACCGAAATGCCCTATTTCGAACAGGACATTTTTGATGGCGCGGTCAAGATGAAGGGGCTCGACGACACGGCCTATCGGGAAGCGCTGGCCAAGGCGGCGAAGCTGGCCGGGCCGGAAGGCATCGACGCGATGCTCGCCAAGGCGCGCGTTGCGCTGATCGTCCAGCCGACCACCGGGCCGGCATGGCTGAGCGACCCCGTGCATGGCGATCAATATGCAGGGCCGAGCGCCAGCCAGCTGCCCGCCGTGTCGGGCTATCCGCACCTGACCGTACCGATGGGGCTGGTCAGCGGGTTGCCGGCGGGGCTGTCGTTCATCGGACCCAGGCATTCCGAGCAATTGCTGCTCAACGCCGGCTATGCCTATGAACAGCGCGCAAAGGCGCGGGCAAAGCCCGGCTATGCCGCGACGGTGGCAACGGGCAAGGGGCTGGAGGCCGCGGCGCGCTAAGCGTGGCTCAGGACCTCGCCTGCCGGGCGACGCGCGCGTGCCAGAACGTCAGCAGCGGCACGACGCCCAGTTCGATCGCCAGCCCGGCGAGATGCCCGACCGACGGCGCGCCGACGACGACCAGCGACGCCAGCCGGCCCAGCCCGCCGGCGACGACCAGCGCCGCGAGCAGGCGAAAGCGCGGGCCGCGTCGCTCGATCGCCGGGATGCACGTCGCAAAGCCGATGCCGAGCGCGAGGAAGATGCCCGACAGATAGCGGAAATGACTGTCGAGATCGGTCGATCCCCCGCCACTGCCGAGCCAGTCCGGCCCGCGCCACAGGCTCAAGGTCGCCGCGCTGAGCGGGACGAGGCAGGTGAACGCGACCGCAAGCTGGAGCAGCCGGCGTTCGATGTCCGCCCTCACGCGCGGTCGCGTTCGAGCAATTCGGCGCGCACATGGATGGCGCGCAGCGAAATGCGCACCTCGACCAGGAACAGGATCAGGCCGGCGACCAAAGCCAGCATCGCCGCGATGAACAGCGAGGCGACGACAGTGCCGATCTTAAGCTTGACCAGCTCGGCGACGAACAGCATCGCGACGACCAGCGAGATCATGACGGCGCTGGCGACGCACAGCGACAGTGCCGCGTTGATCACCGTGATCCGCCGGTCGAGGATGCGCAATTCCCACACGTGGCGGTCATGTTCCGGCCCGGTCGAGCGCGGATGGAGCTGTTCGAGCGTGCGAACCCGGTCGACGATGCGCGCCAGCCGGCCCGCCAGCACGTTGAGGATCGCGCCCAGCCCGGCGAGCAGGAACACCGGCGCGATCGCGGTCTGGATGGTCGAGGCGACGGTCGAGATGCCGGGCGTGATGAGCATGGCTGGCGCTATGCGGTCGAAAACGCACGCGCGGCAAGCGGAATAACCGCCCGCTTCCACCCATTGGTAACGCCTGTTCGGCTAAACCCGGCGCGATGACGAAGCCAATGCCGCTCGCCCAGTTCACGCGCCTGCCGCCCGCACTGCATGTCGAGGCGCTGGCGGGCCTGTCGGGCGCGATCGACCTGGTCGCGGCGCGTGCGCCGGAAAGTCACCGTTTCCTGCGCTATGGCTGGTACGATGCGGCGATCCGCACCTATGGCGGCACCGCGCGCACGCTGATCGTGCAGTGCGAGGGCGCGCCGGTCATCGCGCTGCCGATCGCGGCCATGGGCGCGCCGTGGACCGGTTGGGCGCGCGTACCGGGAAGCTATTGGCCGTTCCGCAGCTTTCCCGCCGCCGCCGACGCCGGGCTGGCCGCGTTCGATGCGCTGCTCGGGCAGCTTGCGCGCGAAGCCGTCGTCCTGCGGCTCGGACCGATCTACGACGACGATCCCGTGCTGCACCCGATGCGCCGCGCCGCACAGGCGGCCGGATGGACGGTGATCGACCGCTTCGTCGCCGACAGCTACCGCCTAGACATGGCGGCGGCAGCGGCGCAGGACGGCGGCTGGCCACGCGCATCGACGCGCAAGAAGAACCGTTTCCACGAAAAGCATCTGGCGACGCACGGCGCGATCGAATGGTCATTCGTCACCGGCGCTGAGTGGTCGGCGGCGCGGTTCGACGCGCTCGCCGAGATCGAACGGCAGAGCTGGATCGCCACGCGCACCGACGGCCGCGACGCCAAGTTCACGCTCGACGGCCATGGCGGCTTCTGGCGCGCGGTGGCGGACGACCCGGTGATTGCCGACATGCTGTGGGCGGCGGTGCTGACGATCGACGGGCGCCCGACCGCCTTTTCCTTCGACCTCAACACCGGCGCGCTCAAATATGCGATCGCCAACAGCTACGATCCGGTGGTGGGCAAGCATTCGCCCGGCAAGCTGCTTTACTATCGCAACCTGATCCGCGCGATGGCGGACGGGATCAAGATGGTGGACTGGGGCGCTGGGGACAGCGGCTATAAGCGCACGATCGGTGCCGTCCCCGGACCCGCCATCCGCGACTGGTTGTTCGTGCGGCCCGGCGCCGCGGCATCGCTGGCACGGCTGCTGGCCGGGTGGTGGGCACGCAGCGGAAATAGCCGCCACGGCACCGCGGCGGAAGCTGAAAACTGAAGAACCGACCTGCTTGCGCGGATCAGCCGCGGTTGCGCCGATCCTGCTGGCGACGCTCGGGTCCGGCGTAGCTCGGGTCCTGCGCGACGCGGCGATCGCTGCGACGGCGTTCGTCGGACGTGCCGGTGGCGTTCGGCGTGGGCTTCGGGTCCATCACAAACCTCCTGGTGCGGGAAGCGGAGTATGGCCGAAAAAGGTTAAGTTCCCGTTCCGACCCCCGGAAGTGCCGGCCACAGCCCCGCAATGACCGTCAGGGTGCCCAGTCCCGCCGACAGCGCGACGCGCAAACGCAGCCACCATCGCGGCACCAGTCCCGCCGCGGCGAGCCGTGCGTCGACCAGCGGAGAAGCCAGGATCATCACCCCGATCGCCAGCGTCGAGGGTTGGGGCCAGGGCTGACCGATCAGCCAGGGAACGCCGCTCGCCAGCGCGATGAGCGAGGGGAGGACTGCCGCGATCCACACCCAGCCCGGCGTTTCACGCGCCGCTGCCGCCGCCAGCCCCCACCACATTCCACCCAGAAAGGTGAAGATCAGCGCCGCATAGGCATAGGCAAGGGTGATCGCGACAAAGCGCCATTGCGGATCGCCCCCGACCAGCAGCGCCACCGCGACGATTTGGGGCAACAGGCCGGCAAAGCCGAGCAGGCGGGGCATGGCGGGGATGGCGGTGACGGGGGCTGTCGCGTCGACGGGTCGGGTCATGGCGGCGACATTATCCGCGCCGATCGCGATGCAACAGCTGGCTTGAAGGACAGGCGCGTCGGCGTGGCCATAATGGGTGGCAATCCCGGCGCAGGCAGCATAGATAGCGCGCTGTATCCGGCAACCTGCGCCGCGCGGGCGGGAACGCCGCCAGCCGAGCATGCGAGAAAGGCCCTCCCGATGAGCACCCAACCCAGCGCGCTGCACATGGTCCAGCCCGACGGCTTCTTCACCCGGGCGCTCGCGGACGCCGACCCCGAAATCTTCGCGGGCGTCGCTGACGAGCTCGACCGCCAGCAGCATCAGATCGAACTGATCGCAAGCGAGAACATCGTGTCGAAAGCGGTGCTGGCCGCGCAGGGATCGGTATTCACCAACAAATATGCCGAGGGCTATCCGGGCAAACGCTATTATCAGGGCTGCGCGCCGTCCGACCGGGTCGAGACGCTGGCGATCGAGCGTGCAAAGCAGCTGTTCGGTTGCAGCTTCGCCAACGTCCAGCCGCATTCAGGGGCGCAGGCCAATGGCGCGGTGATGCTGGCGCTGACCAAGCCGGGCGACACCATCCTGGGCATGAGCCTGGATGCGGGCGGCCACCTGACCCACGGGGCCAAGGCGGCGCAGTCGGGCAAGTGGTTCAATGCCGTCCAATATGGCGTGCGCGCCGACGATCACCTGATCGACTATGACCAGGTCGAGGCGCTGGCGCGCGAGCACAGGCCGCAGCTGATCATCGCGGGTGGCTCCGCCTATCCGCGCATCATCGATTTCGCGCGCTTCCGGGCAATCGCGGACGAAGTCGGCGCGCTGTTCCTGGTCGACATGGCGCATTTCGCGGGCATCGTCGCCGCCGGGCTGCATCCGTCGCCCTTCGGTCACGCGCATGTCGTCACCACGACCACGCACAAGACGCTGCGCGGGCCCCGTGGCGGCATGATCATGACCAATGACGAGGCGATCGCGAAGCGGATCAACTCGGCGGTGTTCCCCGGCCTGCAGGGCGGCCCGCTGATGCATGTCATCGCTGCGAAAGCCGTCGCGTTCGGCGAAGCGCTGGAGCCGCAGTTCAAGAGCTATATCGCCGCGGTGCTGGAAAACGCGAAAGTGCTGGCCGCGACGCTCAAGGAGCGCGGGGCCGATCTGGTCGCGGGGGGCACCGACACCCACCTGGCGCTCGTCGACCTGCGTCCGCTGGGCGTCACCGGGCGCGACGCGGACGAGGCGCTGGAGCGTGCCGGCATCACCTGCAACAAGAACGGCATCCCGTTCGATCCGCTGCCGCCGCTCAAGACCAGCGGCATCCGCGTCGGCACGCCCGCCGGCACGACGCGCGGCTTCGGCCCCGCCGAGTTCCGCGAAGTCGGCCACATGATCGCCGACGTGCTCGACGGGCTGCGCGCGAAGGGCGAGCATGGCGATGCGGATGTCGAGGCGGCGGTGCGCGGCCGGGTGCGGGCGTTGTGCGAGCGCTTCCCGATCTATCCGGAGGCGTGATTGCGCTGCCCCTTTTGCGCGCATGACGACAGCCAGGTGAAGGACAGCCGTCCGAGCGAGGACGGCACCGCCATCCGCCGCCGCCGCCAATGTTCGGCATGCGGCGCGCGCTTCACCACCTTCGAGCGCATCCAGATTCGCGAGTTGACCGTGCTCAAGAGCGAAGGCAGCGGCAGCGAGCCGCGCCGCGAGCCGTTCGATCGGGAAAAGCTGTTGCGATCGGTGTCGATCGCGTGCCGCAAGCGCCCGATCACCAGCGTCCAGATCGACCGGCTCGTCTCCGGCATCCAGAGGCAACTGGAAACGATGGGCGACGGCGAGGTTGCCAGCCAGACGATCGGCGAACTGGTGATGGAGGGGCTGAAGGGCTTCGATTCCGTCGCCTATATCCGCTTCGCCAGCGTCTATAAGGATTTCCGCGAGGCGCGCGATTTCGAGGAGTTTGCCGGATCGGTGAGTGAGGTGGCGCGCAAGTGAATCCGCCCGCGATCGTCCTCGTCCGCCCGCAACTTGGCGAGAATATCGGCAAGGCGGCGCGCGCGATGCTGAATTTCGGGTTGACCGACCTGCGGCTCGTCGCCCCGCGAGACGGGTGGCCCAATCCGGCCGCCGGCCCGGCGGCGAGCGGCGCGGATGTGGTGCTGGAGCGCGCGCAGGTGTTCGACACGCTGGCCGATGCGATCGCCGACTGCGCGCATGTCTATGCGACCACGGTGCGCAAGCGCGGCGTGACCAAGCCGGTCGAGACGCCCGAGGTGGCCGCGCGCGCCATTCACGCTGCCGCCGGACGATCGGCGATCCTGTTCGGGCCGGAGCGATCGGGGCTGGAGACCGACGATGTTGCGGTCGCGCGGACGATCATCACCGTGCCGATCAACCCCGAGTTCGGATCGCTCAATTTGGCCCAGGCGGTGATCCTGGTCGCCTATGAATGGTCGAAACACGTCCCGAGCGGTGTCGAGGGAGGGGTTGCACTCGCCAGCCCGCCGGAGGTCGAGCTGGACCCGCCCGCGTCGCAGGCGAGCCTGGACGGCCTGATCGCCCATCTCGACGCGATGCTGGAGGGCGCGGGCTATTTCTTCCCGCCCGACCGCGCGCCCGTGACGCGCCGGACGCTGCGCACGCTGCTGACCAAGCCCGGGTGGAACGAGCAGGAAATTCGCACCCTGCGCGGGGTGCTGAGCACGCTGGAGCGGCCGCGGGAGCGGTGAGGTTGCGCTGCGTCCTTCGATACGCGCCTTCGCCAAGCTCAGTCGCTACTCAGGATGAGCGTGAAGGGATGAGGGATTGATTTCCGACGAACCGCTCATCCTGAGTAGCCGCTGAGCTTGCCGAAGCGGTGTATCGAAGGACGCAGAGCAACCTCACCGCCGATCGAACGCCTCGAACTCGTACGCGATCGACGCTTCGACCAGCCGCTCCCACAACTCCGCCACGGCAGCCTCCGGGATGCCTGCCGCCGCCGCGCTCGCCCGCGCGTTAGCGATGACTTCGGCCTTGCGCGCTTCGTCGCGGACGAGGGCGCGGTCGGGTTTGATGCGCGCGGCGGCGTCCATATAGCCGAACCGGCGGGCGAGCAGCGCAATGAGGTTGCGGTCGACCTGATCGACGCCGGCGCGCACCTGCGCCATCGTCGTGCAATCGGCCGGGTCGAGAATATCGGTCATGGTCGCCGCCCATGCCGCCCGGCGTGCGCGCTGTCCAGCGTCGGCGTTCGACTTGACTCGGTGGCGCACCCCCGCTAACCGCCCCACCTTCGCAATTGGCCCCGCACCCCGGTGAAGCGGCGGCCCTGCCCGATCGACCCGATCCTCGGTTCGATCGGCGTCAGGCGATGACCGGGATCGCGATCAGGGCAATCATTCGTGCCTGCCCCGGTCAACGTTGTTGGCAATTGAATTGAGGAATTATCATGTCGAAGCGCTCCAGCGCCAAGTACAAGCTCGACCGCCGGATGGGCGAAAACATCTGGGGTCGCCCGAAGAGCCCGGTCAACAAGCGTGAATATGGCCCCGGCCAGCACGGCCAGCGCCGCAAGGGCAAGATGTCGGACTTCGGCATCCAGCTGCGCGCGAAGCAGAAGCTGAAGGGCTATTATGGCGACGTGACCGAAAAGCAGTTCAAGCGCGCCTATGAAGAAGCGTCGCGCATGAAGGGCGACACCAGCCAGAACCTGATCGGCATTCTCGAGCAGCGGCTCGACATGATCGTCTATCGCGCCAAGTTCGCGCCGACGATCTTCGCCGCGCGCCAGCTGGTCAGCCACGGCCATGTCCGCGTCAATGGCGTCAAGTGCAACATCGCGTCGCGCCGGGTGAAGCCGGGCGAGGAAATCACGCTGAGCGACAAGGCCAAGGAAATGGCGCTGGTCATGGAAGCGCAGAGCCTGGCCGAGCGCGACATCCCCGACTATGTCGCGCCGGACGGCACGGCAAAGGTCACCTTCACCCGCGTGCCGACGCTCGATGAAGTGCCCTATCCGGTGAAGATGGAACCCAATCTGGTCGTCGAATTCTATTCGCGCTGATCGGACCCGATCCAGACCGACAAGAAGGGGGTGCCCGGCCGGGCGCCCCCTTTTTTCATGCACTGATCCGTTTTCGTTCTGGCAAACTGCAGTCAAAGCAGCGCGGGTGCATTGCCGCCGACCGGGCGGGGCAGCGCAGACGGCAGCGGAAATTGCGCAAGCCGTCCCGCCACGATCTCGTGCGCGCGCGCAATTTCGGTCGCGATTGCCGACCTGACCTGCGCTTCGCGATCGATGCGCATCGCATTGTCGAAGGCGACGCCCTCCTTCTTGGAATAAGTCGAGAATAGCGGACCGTTTACGACCGTCTCCGGAAAGCCCTTTCCCGGATCGATGCCGAAATGCTCGGCGATCATCGTCAGGCAAGGTGCCGGCGCAGCGAAGAAGTGCTGCGCGTCGAGCGACAGTGTCGCGGGGTGACGCACGAGCACATCGGCAAAGACACGCAGCTGAGCCAGCCACAGCATCGCGGCGCGGCCGACGACATCCAGCCAATCGAGCGGACCTGCGAGCGCCGCGATCGGCGCGGCCAGTTCGGCGGTGATGCGGCCGACCCATTGCCGGTGCCCTTCGCTGCGCAGGACGGCGGCGAGATAGGCGTCGAGCGGGAAGTAGAGCAGGATCGCGCGGCTGTCCGGCACGCGCATCAGATCGTCGATCACGAAGTTGACCGGGACATTCGCCTTGATGATCGTCGCGTGATCGTGCGGGTGGCGACGGGACACCAGACCCAGGACCGACCGCCTTAGCGGCGCAAATTGCGCCATGGCGGCGGCGCTCTGGGCCGATGCCGCTGCCACCTGGCGCAGTGCAAAGGGTTCGCGCAGAACCAATGGGCCGTGGTCGACATCGAGCGCGCGAGCCAGCAGGGTCGACCCGCAATGCGCGATATGAAAGATCCAGCACACCCCCTCGGCCGGAGGCGAGTGATCGATCACTGCGTCGAGCTTCACCCGCGCCTGGCGGGGTGAGGCCGTCACGATCCGCTGATCCAGAAAGATCGACCGGCGGTACGTGTCGCGCGTCATCGGCGCGAACACCATCTCGTCGGCATCGATCGCCTGCGGATAATGGTCGGGAGAGGCCAGCATCGCCCGCAATGGGTCCGGAGAATAGGTCGGCATCGAGGCAGGCTTTCAACGGCGCCGCGGACGCGGCTAAGATATGGACAGAGCGCGGAGAATAGTGTGGCGAAACTCAGCCCGCCCGGAAAGGGCAAACCATGGGCGTTGATCGAACGGTCGGATGAAGGGTCGATCCTCGAGGTCTTGCCGGAAATGGTGCGGAGCGCCTACCGCGCGCATGGCGCGATCCTGTTACGCGGTTTCGCGGCCGATCTGGACGCATTCCGACGCTTCACCGGCCAGTTCATCGCAACCTCGGTTTTCAACGAAAGTCCCGATCGCAGGCTGCTCGAGCCGGGGGAGAATATCCAGACGGTGAACGGCGGGCAGGCCCCCTTCCCCCTGCATCCGGAATTGGCGCGTGAGCCGTGGAAGCCCGATGTCTGTTTTTTCCATTGCCTGACGCCGCCGCGGGCGCAGGGTCAGACCACGATCTGCGACGGAACCGCGATCGTCGATGCGCTGCCCGCATCGCTGGTTGCCGAGCTCGCGCGGCGACGGCTGCTTTACATTCGACCCGCAACACCGGAAACCCTCGGCTTCTGGCTAGGCACTGAGGACCCCCGCGACGACCAGCTTCGGTCGCCGCCGCCGCATGTCCCCTATCAGTTTCGGCGGACGCCACAGGGCATCCTGCGGATCTTCGTCCGGCCTGTTCTGCACGTCCCCATGTTCACGCCTGCGCTCGCTTTCGGCAATTTCCTGCTGTTCGCGCACGATTATCTGGGGCTCGACCGCTACCCGGTCCTGGACGACGGCAGCACCTTTCCGGCCCCCTGGCTCGACCAGATCCGCGTCGTCGGTCAGCGATTGAGCGTCGCGTTGGCGTGGCAGGCCGGGGACCTGCTGATGATCGACAACACCCGCTTCATGCACGGCCGAACCGCCATCGTCGATCCCGACGACCGGCTGATCGCAACCTGTTTCGGCTATCTCGATTTCGCCGAGACCAGTGGATGGGAACGCGACCACGCGCCCTGGCGGCGCGCGAATTTCCGCCCGCCCCAGCCCCGACACGCAAGGTCGGAAGGATGATCGGTCCACGGCGCATATCCGGCGCCGCGGACCCCGCGATCACTCCTTCAAGGTGCGCTCGAGGAACGCGTCGGCGCGGTTGAGCATGTCGATGCGAACCGCGGAATCCGCCAGCTGGTGCGCGATGTCGGGATAAACCACCAGCTCCACCGGCTTGCCCGCCCGTTTCAGCGCCCTTTCCATCGCGCGTGCCTCGTCCACGCGCACGTTAATGTCCTTGTCGCCGTGGAACAGCAGCACCGGCGCCTTGAATGCGGCCGCGAAGCGCGTCGGCGAACCTTCCTGGAGCTGCGGCCCTTCGCCGATATAGTCCTGAAGCAGGCGGGTGTTGACGAAGCCGGTCTGCTCAGACCGCAGCATTTCGAGATCGGTCACGGGCGCGATGGCGACCACCGCCTTGAACAGGTCCGGCGCCAGCACATTCGACTGGAGCGCCGCATAACCGCCATAGGACCAGCCGACGATCGCCAGCCGGGCGGGATCGGCAATCCCCTGCTTGACCAGCCAGCGGCCGGCGTCGTTGACGTCGCCGATCGCGACCTTCCACGATCGGAAGCCGTTCTCCTGGAACCAGCCTTCGCCATAGCCGGACGATCCGCGATAGTTCGGCTGAAGCACCGCATAGCCGCGGTTGACGAAGAACTGGGCGAGCCAGTCAAAGCCCCATTCGTCGCGCGCCGCGGGGCCGCCATGGGGCAGCACGATGGCCGGCAGGTTCTTTGCCGGCACGCCCACCGGAAGCGTCAGATAACCCGGCACCTGCGTGCCGTCGGCGGCGGGATAGACGATCGACTTCTGCTCGCTGATCGCGACGTCGGCGAGCTGCGGCCGTTCGTCGGCGATCTGAAACAGCTGGCGCTTGTCCTGATCGAAGAAGAAGAAACGGCCGGGATCGGTGTCGCTCGCTGCAAAGACCAGGTGCTTGCGTTCGTCCGCGCTTGAATCGACGATCCGGATCAGCGGTGTCCGCGGCAGTGCCCGCGCCAGCTTCGCCGCCAGGTCGGCATATTCCGCATCGAAGAAATGGGTTTCGGTCCGATCGAGCGTGTACTGCGCGCCGACGATACGACCCTGGCGACCGACCCGAACGATGCCGCTGACATCCACCTTTGGGTGCGCGAATGCAACCTCGGTCTTCATCGACCCGTCGAGCGCGACGCGGTACAGCGCCTCGCGGCCATCGAGCTTTTTCAACGCATAGGCGACGTTGGCCTTGCCATCGACGGCAATGGGATAGAGCCCTTCGTCGGTCGACGAATCATAGGTCGAGAACGGCGCCCACTGCTTGCTTCCCGGGCGGCGATAGAAAAAGGCGCGCTTGCCCTTCGATTCGAAGTTGAGCTTGAGCGATGGATCATTCCCCATGATCCGAACCGCTCCAGTCCCGTCGCTCAGATAGGTCGATACGGTCGAATCGGCGCTTTCGACATGCTCGACCTTACCTGTGATCGTATCGAGCAGGTCGACCCCCAGCCCTTGCGCGAGCGAACCGATCGAATTGAGGCGGGTCTTGGTCGGCACATAATTACGCGCAAGCAGCACCTTGCTGCTCGTGCCGTCGCGCCAGTCGATGACATAGCCGTCGGATTGCTGGATATATTGCTGATTTCGCTCGGTCGCCGACAGCGAACGAACATTCTTGCCGTCCGCGTCGAGTGCAATCAGCCGCTGATAGCCGAGCAGCGGGCCGTTATAATTGGCGACGCCATAAAGCGTGCACAGCAGGCGCTTGTCCGACGCCCAGCCGCATCCACCCAGCGTCATCGGCTTGCCGTCGGCGAAATTCACCGGCGTTGCGACATTGGTCGCCAGGTCGAGGACCTGGACCACCGTCGACTGCTCGGGCCCGGGCGAGACCAGCGCGATCCGCGTGCCATCGGGCGAGATGCTGGCGTCGAGCACGCGCTCGCGTGCGCCGAACGCGCTCGCCGCCTGTTCCCGGGACAGCGTCTGTGCTGTGCTTTGGGCAAAGGACGCGGTCGGCGCACAAGCCAGCACGGTGCCCAGCAATAAGGATGAACGAAGCAACGGACGACCCCATGTCTTTTGTCCTGCGCAGGCGATGCCCCGGCAGCCATCCTACCCTGCGGGGCAGCCCGACAATTCGCAAGTCCCTGTCGCAGTGCCGTTTATCGCCGGGACCTCGCGGTCGCGCAATTGCAGAAGGGGCGGCAAGCTGGCACAGCACGGCACGATGCCATGTCACACGAGTGTCTGCCGATGATCCGCCCGCTTGCCGCCTTGACCCTCATCGCAGCGCCGCTTCCCGCGCTTGCCCAGACCCCCGCCCCGCCGTCGGTCGACACGATGCGCGAAGTGACGCGCACGCTGTCGTCCGACGCGTTCGAAGGGCGCGCGCCGGGCACGGCGGGCGAGGAAAGGACGATCGCCTATCTGATCGAGCAGTTTCAGAAAGCGGGGCTGAAGCCTGGCAACAACGGCCAGTGGACGCAAGACGTGCCGCTGGTTGAATTGCAGGCGAAGAATGTCAGCCCGCTGACCTTCACCGTCGGCGGCAAGACGATGGCGCTGGCCTATGGCCCGGAAATGGTCGTCGGCACCTATCAGGTCACGCCGCGCATCGACGTCGCCAATTCCGACGTCGTGTTCGTCGGCTATGGCATCAACGCGCCCGAACGCGGCTGGAACGACTATGCCGGCGTCGACGTGCGCGGCAAGACGGTGCTGATCCTGGTCAACGATCCCGATTACCGCACCCCGACGCTCGACGGCCCGTTCGGCGGGCGCGCGATGACCTATTATGGCCGCTGGACCTACAAATATGAGGAAGCGGCGCGCCAGGGCGCGGCCGCGGCGATCATCATCCACCAGACCGAACCCGCCGCCTATGGCTGGAACGTCGTCCAGTCGAGCTGGACGGGCGCGCAGCAGGTGCCCGACGCCGCAAACGGTCATATGGACCAGTCGAAGGCGATCGGCTGGATCCAGCTCGATCAGGCGAGAGCGCTGTTCGCCGCTGCGGGGATGGACTTTGCCGAGGCCGAGCGCGCGGCCGGGATCAAGGGGTTCCGGGCGATGCCGCTGAAGGGCGCGAAGGCGTCGGTCAGCTTCGACAATGCGGTGCGCAAGCATGCGTCGAAGAACGTCATCGCGATCCTGCCGGGCAGCCAGCGCCCCGACGAGATCGTGCTGCATTCGGCTCATTGGGATCATCTCGGGCGCTGCGAGGCGGCGCCCGACGGCGATGACATCTGCAACGGCGCGGTCGACAATGCGACCGGCACCGCGGCGCTGGTGGCGCTGGCCGAGGCACATGCCAAGGCCGGCCCGGCCCCGCGAACGCTGGCCTTCGTTGCGGTGACGGCGGAGGAATCGGGGCTGCTCGGTTCGGCCTATTACGGCGCCAATCCGGTCTTTCCGCTGGGCAAGACGGTGGGCGGCGTCAACATGGACGCGCTGTCGATGGCGGGGCCGGCGAAGAACGTCGTGGTGATCGGCCGGGGCAAGTCCGAACTCGACGGCTATCTCGACCGTGCTCTCGCCGCACAAGGCCGGGTCGCGACCAACGAACCCACGCCCGAGAAAGGCTTCTACTATCGCTCCGACCATTTCAGCCTGGCAAAATACGGCGTGCCGATGCTGTATTTTGAAGGCGGCGACGACCTCGTGAAGGGCGGGGTCGCGGCGGGAGAGGCGGCCGCCAAGGATTATGAAACCAACCGTTATCACGGCCCCAAGGACGAGTTCGATCCCGCCTGGGACTGGACCGGCGCGATGCGCGACGTCCAGCTCTATTACGATGTCGGCCGCGCGCTGGCGACGACCGACGCCTGGCCCAACTGGGTCGCGGGCGACGAGTTCCGCGCCATCCGCGACCGGAGCCGCACGCGGTAATTCGCGCCCGCCCCCGGCGCGCCGCGGTGCCTAGCGCTTGAACGCGGCTTCGAGGAACGTGGCGCTCTTTGCGAGCATCTTCGTGCGAGCGCTGCTGTCGTCGAGATAGTGGTCGAGCCCGTCATAGACGACGAGTTCCGACCGAGCTCCGGCGGATTCTAGCCGCGACTGCATCAATCGCGCCTGCGAAATCGCGACGTTGCGATCGAGATCACCGTGGAACATGAGGACGGGCACCTTGATCCGGTCGGCGTGGCGCGCCGGCGAGCCCGCGTCGATATGCGGCCCGCTGCCGACAAATTGCGACACCATCCTGTAGTCGCTCCAGCCGCGGCGATCCTCCTTCAGCCGTTCCAGATCGGTGACCGGCGCGACGGCGACGATCGCCTTGAACAAGTCGGGCGCGACCACGCCCGATTGCAGCGCCGCATAGCCGCCATAGGACCAGCCGAAAATCGCCAGGCGCTTGGGATCCGCGATCCCCTGCGCAATCAACCAGCGACCGCCATCGGTCACATCACCGATCGCGATTTCCCAATTCTGGAATCCGTTCCGCTGAAACCAGGCATCGCCATAGCCGGTCGATCCGCGAAAATTGGGCTGAAGCACGGCATAGCCCTGGCTCGCGAAATATTGCGCCAGCCAGTCGAAACCCCAGACGTCGCGCGAACCAGGGCCGCCATGCGGCATCACCAGCGTCGGCAGGCTGCGCGCCGCACCGCCCGGCGGCAGCGTCAGATAGCCCGGAATCATCGTGCCGTCGGCGGCCGGATAGCTGACCGGCTTAACGGTCGCGAGCGGCAGCTTGGACAGCATCGGTCGCGCCAGCATCAATTCCTCGAGCTTGCGGGCGTCCCGGTTGAACAGGTAGTAGCGGCCGGGATCGGTATCGCTGCCTGCCCAGATCAGCAGTTTGCGCTCATCCTCGCTGCTGTCGACAAACCGGATCAGCGGCAGGTTGCCCAACGCCTTGGTCAGCGACGCGTGAAGTTTGTCGAGCGCGGGATCGATATACTGGACCTGCGACACGTCGGTCACGTACCGCACGCCAATGACACGCGAGCGGCGCCCGACACGGGTAAAGCCGGAGACGTCGACTTGCGGGTGGGCGAACAGCAGCTTTTCCGCGCCCGACCCGTCCAGCGCGACGCTGAACGCCGCCAGCCGGCCTTCGTGGCGCTTCAGGCCATAGGCGACGTTGAGGTCGGGGTCGACGACGTGGGGATCAAACCCCTTCCCGTCAGCGGTGACGGTGCTGAGCGGTTTCCACTCGCGCGAATCGATCGTGCGGTAGAAATAGCGCGTTTCACCGGTGGGTAACCCGGACGCGCTGTCGACGATCCTTCGACCCTTGACGCGCACAACGCCGCGCCCGTCGGTGATGAATTCACTTGCGTCACGGTCGGCGCGTTCGCGGACCTTTGACACAAGCGTATCGGTGCGGACAAGGTCGACGCCCAGGCCCTCGTCGGTCTGCGCCAGCCGCGTACCCGTCGTCGATTCCGGGATCGATTCGCGGATCATCAGTACGGCGTTCTCCTCGCCCGGATTCCAGTCGATCACGCTGCCGCCGTAGAGTGAGTAGCCGAGCCGGTCGCCCGACCCCCGCCGGTTGCCGAGCAACTTGACGTCGGAACCGTCGGTATCGAGCGCGACCATCCGCGTGGCATAGGTGACATCGCCCTCCACGCGCACGATCCCGAACATCGTGCAGAACAGCCGGGCGTTGCCGACCCACCGACAGCCGCTCAGCCGCTCGGGATCGCCGGTGCTGCGGATGATCGCCTTCGGCTCGCCGCCCGCGACTAGGTCTGCGATCATGATGGCAGACGCCTGTCCACCGGCGGGCGTCAGATAGGCCAGCTTCGTGCCATCCGGAGAAAGGCTGATCTGTTCGATCGCCTCGCGCGCGCCGAACAGCGGCGCCGCCTCCGCGGCCGACAGCTGCGCGGCGGCGCGGTCCTGCGACACCGCCGCCGGTTGCACGAGCACGAATGTCGCCAATGCCGTCAGCACCCCGCCGACGACGCGCCTCGCCTTCCCCACGCCCATCGTTCGACCCCTAACGCATTGACATCGGGCTGCAGAATCGCCCCCGCACATGTCGGAAACGCTATCGGCCCCGGTGCTGCAGGCAAGGCCCTGAACACCAAATTGATCCGAATCCGTGGCTTTACATGATTGGCCGGGGCCCGCTTTTCGTAATCGGCAACGCGCGCTAAAGCGTGCGTGCATGACCATTGCCCCGCCGCCCGAATGGGCACCGCACGACGCCGTCTGGATCGGCTTTCCCAGCCACCCCGAATTGTGGCTGGACGACCTGGAGCCCGCGCGCGCCGAAGTCGCCGCCTTTGCCCGGGCGGTGCATGCCGATGGCCGGGGCGAGCGCGTGATCCTCGTTGCTGCCGATGACGAGGCCGCCGACGCCGCCGTCCGGCATGCCGGCGACGCGGCGTCGGTGGTGGTCGAACCGTTTGGTGACATCTGGCTGCGCGATACCGGGCCGATCGTCGGCGCCAACGGGCGCGCGCACGATTTCGGCTTCAACGGCTGGGGCGGGAAATACGACCTGCCCGGCGACGAGGATATCGGGGCGCGGCTGGCGCGCCGCCGCCGGCTGCCGGTGATCGCGCACGACTGGGTGCTGGAGGGCGGCGCGATTGATTTCGACGGCACCGGGCGCGTGGTGACGACCGAGCAGTGCCTGCTCAACGCCAATCGCAATCCGCAGCTGTCCCAGGCGGCCATCGAGGCGCGGCTGGCGGACGAGCTGGGGCTGACCCGGGTGCTGTGGCTTGGTGCCGGCCTGGTCAACGACCATACCGACGGCCATGTCGACAATCTGGCGCGCTTCGTGGCGCCCGGCGTGCTGGCGATCCCGGATGCGACCGAGAACGACCCCAATTGGCGTGTCTATCAGGCCGCGGTCGAGCGCGCGCGCGGTTTTGCCGATATCGAGATCGTCCGCCTCCCCTCCCCCGGCCGCGTGCTCGACCATGAGGAGGAGATCATTCCGGCGAGCTACATGAACTTCTACATCGGCAATGCCGCCGTGGTCGTGCCGCAATATGGCCAGCCCAACGACGCGCATGCGGTGGAGGCGATCGGCGCGCTGTTCCCGGGCCGCCAGGCGCTGGGACTGCGTGCCGACCATATCCTGACCGGCGGCGGCAGCTTTCACTGCATCAGCCAGCAGGTGCCGAAGCTGTGAGCGCAGTGCGTCGCCTGGGCCCGGGCGACGTGACCGGCGTTCGGCGGCTCAACGCGCTGTTCGCCGAGGCATTCGAGGATGCCGAGCATTATGCCGCCGCGCCGCCGCCCGACGCGTGGCTCGATGCGCTGCTCGCCCGCGACGACGTGATCGCACTGGTCGCCGAGGCCGATGGCGCGGTGGTCGGCGGACTGGTTGCCTATGTCCTCGCCAAGTTCGAGCAGGCGCGCCGTGAAATCTATATTTACGACCTCGCCGTCGCGGAGGTGCATCGTCGCCAGGGTGTCGCCACCGCGCTGATCGCCGAGGTGCGGCGGATCGCGGGCGAAATCGGTGCCTCGACCGTGTTCGTCCAGGCCGATGTCGGCGACGATCCGGCGATCGCGCTCTATGCGGGGTTGGGCAGCCGGCTCGACGCGATCCATTTCGATATGGCGCCGCTTTAGGCGAAATTGCTCGACAGGCGCGGGCCTAGAGCCGCCCGAGCAGCCGCTCGATCGCTTCGTGATGGTGTGATTCACTGCCGAACTCGCGTTCGAGCACGCTGCGCAACGCCTCCAGCTCGCGCTGGGTCAGATGCTCGATGCCGATGAACTCGTTGCGCGCCGAATGGGTCGCGCGGATCAGCTCGTCCAGCTTGGCCTGGATCGCGCTGGCGTCGCGATTCTGGGCGTTCTGGATCAGGAACACCATCAGGAAGGTGACGATGGTGGTGCCGGTGTTGATGACCAGCTGCCAGGTGTCGGACCAGCCGAACACCGGCCCGCTGACGATCCACACCAGGATGGTCGCCAGCGCCAGCACGAAGGCGGCGGGCCGCCCGGCCCAGCTTGCCACGCCCTGAGCCACTCGTTCGAACGCGTGCTCCATGCCCTCATGCTCCAGTCCGGCTTTCACCCGGCCAAGCAATCGGCCTGCTGACTCGCGGCGTCAATTGCCGCTATGAGCGCGGCCCATGAGCACCATCACCGTCGCCGCGCTCCAGCTCGCCTTCGGGCCGGACATCGATGCCAACATCGCCAACGTCACGCGGCTGGTGCGCGAGGGCGCGGCCAGGGGTGCGCAGGTGATCCTGCCGCCCGAATTGTTCGAGGGCGAATATTTCTGCCGCGTCGAGGATGAGGGGCTGTTCGCGACCGCGATGCCGGTCGGTGAGCACGCGGCGGTGCGGGCAATGCAGGCGCTCGCCGCCGAATTGCGCGTTCATATCCCGACCAGTTTTTTCGAGAAGGACGGGCCGCATCATTACAACTCGCTGGCGATGATCGGCCCCGACGGCCGCGTCGCTGGCGTCTATCGCAAGAGCCACATCCCGGATGGGCCGGGCTATGAGGAGAAATTCTATTTCCGCCCCGGCAATACCGGGTTCAAGGTGTGGGACGGCCCGGCGCGCGACGCGACACTGGGCGTCGGCATCTGCTGGGACCAATGGTATCCGGAAACCGCGCGCGCGATGATGCTGATGGGCGCGGAAATCCTGTTCTATCCGACCGCCATCGGCAGCGAGCCGCATGACGAGGGGCTGGACACCGCCCGGCTGTGGCGGCGCGCAATGGTCGGCCATGCGGTGTCGAACGTCGTACCGGTGGTCGCCGCCAACCGCGTCGGGATCGAGCACGGCCAAACCTTCTACGGCACCAGCTTCATCGCCGACGAGCGCGGCGACATATTGGCCGAACTCGACCGCGAGGAAGAAGGCGTCATCACCGCAACGCTCGACCTCGACCGCGTGCGCCGCCACCGTGCCGCATTCGGCTTTTTCCGCGATCGCCGTCCCGAGCTGTACGGGCGGCTGGTGCAGGACATCTGATGCGTGCCTGGCTGGCCGCGCTGCTGGTGCTCGCCGCGCCGGTTGCCGCAGCTAAGGAAGGGGAGCGTGCCGTGAACCCGGTCGGCTATTTCGAGATCCCCGTCACCGATCTGGATCGCGCGGTCGCATTTTATCAGGCGGTGTTCGGCCATGTCCTCGCGCGCGAGCGCATCGACGGCTACGACATGGCGCTCTTTCCGGTCGATCGCGACGGCGCGGGAGCGAGCGGTGCGTTGGTAAAGGGCGATGTCTATATTCCCGCAAAAGCGGGGCCAATCCTGTATTTTTCGGTCGACAGCATCGACAGGACGATCGAACGCGCGGCCAAGGCCGGCGGGAAGACGCTTTATCCCAGAAAGGCGATTGGCGATCTCGGCTTCGTCGCCGAAATCGAGGACAGCGAGGGCAACCGGATCGCGCTGCACGAAGCGGCGGACTGACCCGTTACTGACCCACGTTGCGCCGTACGACGACCGGCTGGGTGCAGCCGCGTTCGTCGCGCCGCCAGACCGCCTTCTCTTCAACGGCCAGCGGCTGGCGCACGAGCGGTTCGACGGTCGTCGCGCCAGCCGTCCGGGCGTGTTCCATCGCGGGGCGCTCGCATTTGGCGGGGGCGGCATCCCGCACCGAACTGGCTTCGGCGTCCACTTCAACGCTCGCAAGGAAAAGCAACCAAAACATCGGCCTGCTCCCGTCCGTCTGCACACATCTTAACCCAATTCGGGCACCGTGCCCAGTCAGCGCAGCTCCATCGCGCGGGCGAACACCGCCTCGAACATCTCCGAGGTCAGCCGCCCGGTGTTCTGATTGTAGCGGCTGCAATGATAGCTATCGATCAGGATGCGCCCGTCCGGCATCCGGTGTTCGGCGAGATGACCGAAGCGCGCCTTGGGCAACCGCCCGCCCAGCACCTTGACCGCCGACTGGTGCGCGATCTGGCCGAGCGCGACGAACACCCGGGCGTTGGGCAGCACTGCCGCCTGTCCCTCCAGGAACGGGCGACAGGTGCGGATTTCCTCGGGCGTCGGTTTGTTCTCGGGCGGCAGGCACTTGACCGCGTTGATGATGATCGCGCCATCGAGCTGAAGCGTGTCATCGGGCCGTGCTTCATAGGTTCCGTGCGCCAGGCCGAACTTGGCGAGCGTCGCGAACAGCAGCTCGCCGGCATGGTCGCCGGTGAACGGCCGCCCGGTGCGGTTGGCGCCGTGCTTGCCGGGTGCCAGCCCGATGATCGCCAGCCACGCCTGCGCATCGCCAAACGCATTGACCGGCGCATTCCACCAGTCGGGATATTCCACCCGCAGCGCTTCGCGGAACGCGACCAGTCGGGGACAGCGCGGGCAATCGCGCGGCGGTTCGGTCGATGGAATTGGGCTGGGCGCGAACATGGCGCTGCGATAGGCGGGGGCGATGGCGACAACAAGCTATGTCATCGCGCTGGGATCGAACCGCTGGAGCCGCTTCGGCTCGCCCGCGCGCACGATCCGCGCCGCACTCGACCGGATCGGCGGCGTCGCCGCGGTCGCGCCGGTGATCGCGAGCGCCCCGGTCGGACCATCGCGCCGCCGCTTCGCCAATACCGCCGCGATCATCGCCACGGCCGAAACGCCACCCGAGCTGCTCGCGCGGCTCAAGGCGATCGAGCGCGATTTCGGGCGGCGGCGCGGCCGGCGCTGGGCCGCGCGCTCGATCGACCTCGACATCATTCTCTGGTCCGGCGGCTGCTGGGCGGATTCCGGGCTGATCGTGCCGCATCGCGATTTTCGCGCACGCGCCTTCGTGCTCGCGCCGCTGTCGCGCATCGCCGCCAACTGGCGCGATCCCGTCAGCGGGCGCACGATCCGGCAACTGACCGCGCGCCGCGCGCGTGCGCGCAAGGTTGACCCCGCACCGCGCGGGCACTAGGTGCGCGGCTGGTGCGGGTCCGTAGCTCAGTCGGTAGAGCAAGCGACTTTTAATCGAGAGGTCCCGGGTTCGAATCCCGGCGGACCCACCACCTGTCCCGATCTACAAGCGCTGCGGCACGATATGGTCGTCACGGTCGCTATGCGATGCGGAAATTCACCGCGTCGCCCGGCGCCAACCGGGCCTCGCACGGCGGCGGACATCGCCAGCCCCACTCGACCCCGTCGCGATTCTGGCATAGCAGTTAAGGGGTGATGAATGGCGCTTCTTCTCGAGGGGTTTCCTCGCCTCTTTCCACGAAGGAGGTCGAAGTCCTGCATTTCGTCGCACGGCAGTTCACCAACAAGGAAATCGCCCGGGAACTGGATATCAGCTGCAGGGCAGTCGAAGAGCGATTGAAATCCGCGCGCGACAAGCTCGGCGCGCCCGACCGTCGCTCGGCCGCCCGGGCATTCCTGGCCCTTTCCGACACCTGTGATCCTACCACATGTGGATTGGACACAGTGGAAGTTTCATCCCTTCTGCCCGTAACTCCGCATCAGGAAATGGCGGCGTCCCAACGGTTCTTTCTCGCGGACGTCGGAAGTGGCGACTTCGAAGTCGGGATCACGGCGCCGACATTTCTCGAGACCTATGATGTCAGGTTTGGCCCGATGGGTCGGCTTTATGCGGTCGTTGGCCTGGCGGCGCTCGTCGGGCTGCTGATGATCGCGGCAGTCGCCATAGCCGTGGTGGCCCGAATGCTCACCTGACCCATAGCGATCTCACTTCTGGAAGCAGCGCGATTGCGCAGAAGGGGGCGTGATGAGAAAGGTGGATGCAGCGGCTTTGCGGATCAGCAGAGCCATTCACGAGGTGGAAGATCAGCTTGATCGGCTGATCGGAACAAGCGGGGCCTTGCTGGCGGATGTAGCGGCAATCCGCATCGATCTGGACATCAACGCATGTGATGGCCAGCGCCCGTTGCAGCGCCTGATCGAGATGCAGGTCAAACTGGCGGAGGCGCGCACGAAGGCGACTGGCGCGCATTCCGACCTGAAGCGGCTTGCGGAAACACGTGCGGACGTGCCCGTCGGGTGCCCGGATCCAAAAACGGGGTTTTTGCGCGAAGCCAGCGCCGCGTGAGCGACGCGGAGACACGGTGGCGAAGTTGAATTTACCGCTTTCGGTTTGGGTATTCTGGGCACTGTATCTGCCTTCCATTGCCCTTGGGCTGTGGAAGGGCGGACTACCCGAACGAATCGGCGCTGCCGTGCTTGTCGCAATCCCGGCGGTTCAGTTCGCGGGGTACGCGTTCTTTCTGCCGAATTATGACGCCATAGACCCGGTTTCCTTGGCCGCCGATTGCGTCGGCATTCTCGGCTTCGGGTATCTGGCCCTGAACGCTCAAAGGTTCTGGCCCATATGCGCATGCTCTTTCCAGCTACTGGCCGTAAGCGGCCATTTCGCCCGCTCGATCGAGATATCGGGACATCCGGTGATTTATTCGTGGATGAAGTCGACGCCGACGCTGATCGCTGCGCTCTGCGTTCTGGCGGGCACGATCATGCATCAACGCAAGCGCCAGGCGATCCCTCGAAACGACTCCTGGGTCGACTGGGCGCGCGTCCGTTCTTCCGGGTCCGATCGAAAGCGACATCCCGGGCTCTGATCAGCGCGATGGCCGGCCCCCTTGAGCGGCTCCGGGTCATTCTGCTCGATGAAAAGGACGGTTACATTCACGACGAGGAGATCGCGATGGGCGACGCGAACTCCTTATCCGCCGACTTCCGGTCGGTATTCAAGATCGCGTTCAATTACGGCGCATCGGGTATCGCGCTGGTTCACAATCATCCCTCGGGCAATTGCGAACCTAGCTCAAAGGACATCGAGGCGACCCGTCGCATCAACAGTCTCGCGCATATCCTGGGATTTCGGCTGGTCGACCACATCATCGTCGGGGGCGACGCAGCGCATTCAATCAAGACGGGAGCTCGACTCAAATGAAGCAATTCCCCTCTTTAGTTCCCGTCCGCATCCGGGACGCCGGCAATGCCTCATCCCGCAACGCCGGATCCAAGGTCTTTGACCAGCGCCGGCTGAGGGAATGGGCGGATCACACCCTGCCACCAAAGGCCTTCTCATCACAGGATCATCTGGACTTTGAATTCGACCTGAAGGCGCTCTCCGAACGCGCGGTGTACATCTACGAGATGCGCCGGATTCGATCGAAACATTTCGACCAGGACCTCTTCGGCGAACCCGGCTGGGACATCCTGCTCGATCTTTTCATCGCGTTCGCAAATCGGGAGCGGATTTCAACGACGAGTTGCTGCATCGCGTCGGCGGCGCCCGCCTCGACCGCGCTGCGATGGATCGGAGAACCGGTCGAAACGGGGCTCGTCAAGCGGGAGCCGTCCCTGACCGACCGACGCTCGAGCTACGTTTCCCTCACGCAAGAGGGGGCGCTCAAGATGGCGCGCTTCCTCACCTCGCTCGGCGACTGGTGAGCTTGGCGACGCGCTGACCGTTGAAAGCGCGATTGCGTTTCGCCTGGTTTTCAGCGCGCGTTGCAAATGAGGCCTCGACATGACGCCTCAGCTGTGGAGATCGACCGTGCGGTCTAATGCGCCTCGCCCATCAGACCACTGGCAGTTCCCGGAAGACGACGGCGATTTCCGTCATCATCGGGGTCGCGCTTGCGGCCGTTGCAGGTCGGTCGACCGTCACTCCAATAACCGCTCGCCTTGGCGAGCCAGGTCAGGCAGTTCCGGCAGGGGTTCTTGGGCCTGTTTCCATCCGGATAGAAGGTGATGAAAAACAGCTCGTGTACCGGGACGTTGCATTCCTGGGCCAGTTGCAGGGCCCTGGCCTCTGCACAATTACAGATCGGGCGATTTTCGACATTGTTGGAGCTGAACACCTGATCGTAGGAGCTTCCGATCGCCTCCGCGAAATTGTCGATGCGTCGGCGTGACCCGTCATCGAGCTCTCGATAACGAGCGCCCCTGTATGATGCCCCGGTCAAGCCGCCGGACAGGCCCGAATATCCGACGAAATCCTCGTCTCCGGTCAGGTTGATGGCGTAGCAGAGGTCGGACATCCGCCTGACGCCGAAGCGGCCCGCCATGTCCCGGTTCCGCAACAGTTCCTCATCACGCGCCCGACGCCGCAGGGCGCGCTCCATCATGTAACGCAGAAACTCTTCGTCCGAGTCCTTCCACGGCGCACACATGGGCAGCTCCCCCCAGCCAAATGAGATACCGGGGAAGGCAAACAGATCGGTCGTGCAAATTCAAATCAAATCCCGCCCGTTTTGAATGCTTCGGGCAAACGGGTTTCGACGGCGCGGGGTGACCATAGAAATCAGGCTGACAGCAAATCTTTATGGCATGGCATCGCATCTCACGAAGGTCCGACGGCGGAGCCGAACCTGTACGGTCATACTCGGCCGCGAAGTCGCCGCCGTCATACAGGGATCGGGTCGCACCCCATCCGCCGCTCACCTGGACCAGCCGCCCCAGCGGGTCCCAGGTCAGCAACGCGGTCCGCGCCCCGCTCGCGCTGACCAGCCGGTTCTCGACGTCGTAATTGTAGGTCGTGCTGACGTCGTTGGTCGGGTTGCCGCGACACGTGAAAAGGGCCCGGCAACACACATGGTCGCCCCGTGCCACTCCTCAATGCTCAGCAGAAGCGGTAGTGCCCCATAGAGGACACAGCTGGGCACTCAAATCACCGGAGAATTTCCATCAGTCGCGGCCATAAGAAAGACTTCGGCCTTTAGTTTGTGCTTCACTCCCAACGCCCGCTGACATTGCCGGTGTTCAGTTTCGCGCTTCGCGCAAGGCCTCCAACTCGGCCAGCCTGACAGGATCGTCTGCTGCCAACGCCTCTTCGAGATAGAAACTATGCGCGATGTTTCGCACGACCTCTTTGGCTTCGCCGCTATATTCTTCAGCGATAACTGCAAAAGCGTCAACTAATTCTCGAAGAAATCCCTTATCCATCTCGTCGAGTCGTGCGGCGAGATTTTCCATCATCTCAACAGATGTATCAAGATTTAGCTCGTCTTCATCAGTGAGCGATAGGAATATAACAAAATCGGCGACAATACGCGCAACTTGCTCAGCGATCATGGCTTGACAACCCTCACACGTATATTGGTTACGTTCATTCTCTTGAACAACTTTAGTGCCTTGATATTCTGGGTGGATGTCGGAACTTACCATATCCCAATAAGGCGATGCTGTGCCAATACGTCAGACTGCCGCAGCAGCTGATCGCGCGCATGTGGTGCATCGACCACTTTCAATTCCGATCGATGACATATTCGCCACGGAATCCATCGAACTTGACGGGCCGTTTCGAGCCGTCTTGCAATATCCGCGTCAGTGTCGGCGCTTGAACCGCACGATCAAGGAGACAACGGTCAAGCGTTACCATTACGACAGCCACGCACAGCTGACCGCGCACCTCCACGACTTCGTTAATGCCTACAATTATGGTCGTCGGCTCAAAACCCTGCGCGGCCTCACACCCTACGAATACATCTGCAAATGCTGAACATCCGAGCCCCAACGGTTCACGTCAAACCCGCACCACCAAATGCCGGGACCAAACACCTAGAACCAACGGTTTGGTGAAGTCCGGCTCGTCGTTGCTCTTCTGCACCTCGCCCTCTTCGAGCGGCGAAAGTGCGATATCGGCGATACGCCCGAGATGCACCTTGACGAACAGATCCTGCGGATCACGACCAGCCAGCAGCTGGTCCAGAACGCCCTTTTCGATTGCCATATCGATGGTCCTTTCCATTCCACTCCATCCTATGGCTTCTCGCACAAAATTCCTGACAGTCCCTGCGCGCCTCGCTCACGGCCGCGAACGCGAACTGGCCGACCCGGTCAATGTGCTCAACTATAAAACGCTGAGCGTCGTGATCAGCGCGGCGAGCCGATCTGTTCCATTATGACCTGGGTCAGAGCTGGTGCGTCTATGTCGCCGTGCGACGCGCCTTCGGTTGTCAATAGTCCCGCCCTGTAGCCGAGAGATTGAGCATATACCTGAAAATTCTGCGAATTTGCGAGAAGCGTGCGCTCGTCGCCCTTGTCGTGTACCAGTATAAAAATGGGTGCCTGCTTGGCAGGCGCGCGAACACCCCCATACCAGCGCGGAAAACCCCCTTCGGCCGAGCCGAACTCCGCGAGGTTGGGGTCCCGCCCCGCGGCAAGCACCTGAAGATCCAACGCTCCCGAAAGCAGCACCGCCGCCCTAAACAGGTCCGGCCGGCGCAGCGCCGCTTTAGCCGCGACGAATGCGCCCGCGCTCGCGCCCGATACGGTTACCAGCCCGCCTCCGCCAATACCACGGCGACGAACATCCTCCACCACGGCTAAAAGGTCGTCGACTGTGCGCGTTTTTAGGTTGCCTCGCCCCTGAGCTGCCCACGCCGCATCGCGCCCCCCGTCGCCGCGCAGCACAGGCACGATCACCACGCCCCCCTGCTCGATCCAAGCCTTCTCTAAGCTGTTGGTCAGCCACTCTCGAGCGGGCTCGCCATAAGCGCCATATGCCCTCACCAGCGCCCGCCCGCCCTGTGAAGGATCGCCCAGCACGGCGTAGCTGACGGTCTGACCATCTGGCGCACGCGCCTCGTGCCGGACAATGGCGGGCCCCCGGCGCTCTTGCGTTTGCGTCTTCGTTCCTGTGCTTGCTTGGTTTAAGGTAGGTGCGCGCTCACCACATGGCGCAAACGGGTCGGCGCCGGTCCGTTCGGACTCGAAGCGGATGACCCACTGCGCCAACTGGCCGTCAGGTCGCGCCACATTAAGTATGCCTTCCGCGCCGGCACCCGCCATTAGGCCGATGGCGGCAGCGTCATCACCTAACTCACGCACGGTGACGGCTGTTAAGTCACCACTTTGTCGACATAGCTCCACCAAACGCGTGTGGCCCGCTTGGTCGGCCACCGCGAGCGCGCGACCTCCGAAAAAGGCCAAGGAAGCCCCCACGTCGTTCAATTCGCGACGAGTATGTTGGGAGCGTAGCGGCGGACCATGGACGTCGGCGACGTACATCGGGCTCCAACCAGTCGTTCCGCCCAGTGCCGTCGTGAACGGAAGGTGGAGTAGCGATCCAGCCGGCAGAACTCGCCCGCTCCGGCTGCGAAGGTCCGCACGGGAGATCGCAAAAGCCGTCGTGCCGTGTGCAGTGACGAATCCGTCGGTTCCGAAACCCGCGAAGAGCGTTCGCCCTGTCACGTCGAGCAATGACAATTCTTTGTCGGCGACAAGTATGTGATGACCTCCGTCCATTTGCACAAACCAACCGCGTGGCAATTGTCCATCGTCGGTCATTCGGACGCGTCCGGCCACCGTCGGCGGCCCGCCCGCCTTGGTAACGTAGAGTCCGGACGGGAGATCACCCGGCTTGCGCTCGCTCAACGCCGTGGCCGACCATACCGCAATGCCGCCGGAAAAGCTGACAGCTTCAAGCGTTGCGTTCGTGATGCCGATTTCGGGCCAACCCGGTATCGAACGCCCAGTGGCGAGGTCGAGACTGCGCCACCGGGCGCGATCCGAGCCAGGCGGCGCGTAGCCGACAATGCAGCGGTCGACAGCCTTGCTGTCGCAAGTCAGGCGCTTGATGACCTGCGGCAAACCGTCCGGTGTGTCCGGTGTCGAGAAGACGACCTCCCCCGAGCGAGCGCCGTCGTGCCGTACTAACGTGTTTCCACTCCGCACCTCTAGGATCGACCCACCTACAGCAACGATGCGTGCATTAGCTTCGGCTCGGTTCGTCTCCGCATTTGTTTCGCTGTGCGCCCCAAATATGAAGAGAGCAGATAAAAAAGCGGTCAATGGACGCCGCCGAAAATATAACCACATCTTTAATCTCCAACGGCGCCCATGTCAGATTAGAACACTAAGCTATACTTAATAGCGACTGTCTGACCGGTGGTATCTACTCCGAATGCAATCTATTCGATACCATCGCTGATTCCGTATCGAGATTGGCGGTGCCTTCATCGAGGATGAGCATCTTGGGGTTTGGATAGAGCGCGCGCGCAAGCAGCACGCGCTGAAGCTGCCCTCCCGACAACACTGGCCCCATGTCGCCGACCAGCGTCTCATAGCCCATCGGCATGGCCTCGATCTCGGCATCAATCTGCGCCATTCTGGCGACCTCGCGCACACGCGCCATGTCGATATCGGGATCAAAGAACGCGATGTTCTCGGCCAGCGACCCGGGATAGAGCATGTCGCCTCGTGCGACCGAGCCGGTCGCGCGCCGATATTTGTCCTTGCGATACGAACCGATCGGCCGCTCGCCGAGACGCACCGCGCCGCTGCTCGGTTCGAACGGGCCCATCAGAACTTTCATCAACGTGGTCTTGCCGCCGACCGATGGACCGGTGATCGCGATGAACTCGCCCGGCTCGATCCGCAGGCTGACACCGTTCAGCACCATCGGTTCATTGGCGCCATAGCGGTAAAACACGCGGTCGAGAACCAACGGTTTGTTGAAGTCCGGCTCGTCGTTGCTCTTCTGCACCTCGCCCTCTTCGAGCGGCGAAAGTGCGATGTCGGCGAAACTTCCCAGCGAGAGCTTCCGTTCGATGCCGCAGCAGCGGTAGCGAAAACGCCAAAGCAGAGCTCCCGATGGCTGCACCAGCAAATACAAGCCATCGGTGTCAGCAACCTTATATGGGTATAGGCGCTCAGCCGGTTTGAGCGATCGAATCCGCATCACCGTAAGCATGGGGCCATGCCTCCTGCACCGTTCGTGGCCCCATGATTCGTGGCCCCTTTTAATTGGGCCACGGCGGAGCATAATGAGATTTCGCGAGACCGCCGAACGCCAATTTACCGCAGTTTTCTGCGGTTTTCTAGCCTTGTTCACGGTATGTGCTGGTGCCGCCTACAGGACTCGAACCTGTGACCCCCGCATTACGAATGCGATGCTCTACCAACTGAGCTAAGGCGGCGGCGGGGCGTGGACCCCGTCGGGACGCGGCGCATATCAGGCCATGGGCGGCCTGACAAGCATCGCCTCGCGCCCCTGCTTTAGCGCGAAGCCCTTTACGCAACGTTTACCACGCAGCGTGCAAAAGAGCGGCGACGGCGGCGCGTCGTCGCCCCAGGGGAGCCTTCAATGGATACCGTTCGCGGACTCGACGACCCAATCGAACACGGCCAGGACGAGCTGCTGGACGATCATGGTCAGGACAGTCCCGTCGACATCGGCAGCGACGAGCGGCGGATGCATGTCCGCGCCTATAATCACTGGGTGTCGCTGCTCAATGGGCGCCCCTTCCCGCTGATCAGCGATCTCGAGCCCGAGAATATCGCGGATTTCGGCCCGAACAGCGTGCTGATCGATTTCAGCCACGGCCTTGACGATCCGACCATCCAGTTCCTGGGTTCGCTGCTGCGCGAGGAGTGCGGCATCACCGGCGACCTTCAGCGCATCGTCGACGTGCCCAGCCGCTCGCTCCTGTCGCGGCTGACCGACCATTATCTCCAGATCATCGCGAATCGCGCGCCGATCGGCTTCGAAGCCGAATTCGTCAGCCAGCGCGGCTACAACACCTTTTATCGCGGCATCCTGATGCCCTTCTCGTCGACGGGCGAGGCGATCGATTTCATCTATGGCGTCATCAACTGGAAGGAAGTGCTGGACGACGCGGCGCAGGCGGTGATCCACGCCGCGCTCGATGCCGTCCGCCAGTCCGGGCCGCGCTCGAACATGTCCGCGCCGATCTGGGCCGACGGTCCGGGCGCCGGGCTGGGCGAAGATGCGGACGCGGATGAGGACGACGCGCTGCTGCTCGGCGCGGAACTCGAAGCCCCGTTCGAGGTCGCCGGGCTGGCCGACCAGCTGGTGCTGGCGCGCGAGACCGCGGAGCTGGCGCGCGTCGCCGATACCCGGTCGCGTGCCGCGCTGTACCGCGCGCTCGGCCGTGCGCACGATTTCGCGCTCGCCACGCTGGACAGCCCGGAGGATTATGCCGAGCTGCTCGCCGACGCCGGCATCACCGTCCAGGCGCGCGCGCCGATGACCGCGGTGGTCAAGCTGGTCTTCGGCGGGGATTACGACAAGGCGCGCGTCACCGAATTCGCCGCTGTCCTCGCCTATGCCCGGCGTACCGGGCTCGCCGCCGGCCAGCTGGTCGCCGCGATCGAGGCGATGCCGGGGGGGATGAAGGCGATGGTGCAGGCCGAGCGCGCGCACCGCCGCCCCGCCCCGCGTGCCGCCGCGGAGGCCGAGCTGATGACCGCGCTGCGCGCTCGCCCGACAATCGCCAGCGTGCCGATCGCCGCCGACGGCGCGGAATTCGTGCTGTTGCTCGCCCGCGCCAACGATGCGGGCGCGCTGGATGTGGTCGGGCGCGTCGATGCCGATGAAAAGCTGACGCGCCAGGCCGTCCGGCATCTTGCGGAATAACGCAGCAAGGCCGCGCATTCGCCGCGACTAAGGCTTGAGCCGCGCGCGGGGCGGGCGCATAGCCGCGCACATGACGACGACGATCGACGCGACGCTGGTCACCGAGCTTGCCGCCCGGCTGATCGAGGGAGCATTGCCGGGCGAGCTGGAGGGGTTCGACCCGGATGCACGACGGGAGGCCGCCGCCTTCATGGTGCTGGCCGCGCAATCCCGCCCACCCGGCGGATCGGGGATCGTCATCGAACCGTTGCGCAGCGACGGGCCGGCCAGGATGCGCCTTGCCGTCGTCAATGACGACATGCCGTTCCTGGTCGATTCGATCGCTGCCGCAATCGGCGCGCACGACATCGCGGTCGACCGGATCATCCACCCCGTGCTGCCGGTGCGGCGCGACGCCGACGGACGGTTGGTCGCGATCGACAGCGGCGGCGCCCCGGAATCGATGATCTATATCGAGATGGAGCGCGCCGAATCCCGCGTCCGTCGCCAGCTCCACGACGATATCGCGCGCGTGCTCGGCCATGTTCGCCACGCGGTCGGCGACTGGCCGGCATTGCAGGCGGCGATGCTGCACGATGCAAGCGCGTTGCGCGACCGTGAGGCCGCCGCGCTGCTCCACTGGTTCCTCGATCGCAACTTCACGCTGCTGGCGCACGAACGCTGGCATCCGGACGGAACGGCGTCGGGCCAGCTCGGCCTGGCGCGCGGCGAGCTCGACGTGCCGATCCTGGCCGAGCCGTCGCGCCAGCTGGCGCGCGAATGGTTTGCGGAGGGCGGGCGCGTGCCCCTGCTGCTCAAGTCCAACTGCATCTCGCCCGTGCATCGCCGCGCGCCGCTCGACCTGGTGCTGCTGCCGGTGCTGCGCGACGGCGCGGTCGAGGGCCTGTCGATCCATGCCGGGCTCTGGACGAGCGCCGCGCTCAATGCCGATCCGGAGGATGTACCACTCCTGCGCCGGCATCTGGAACGGCTGCAACAGAAGTTCGGTTTCGATCCGCGCGGTCACACCGGCAAGGCGATGGCGCACATGCTGAGCGCGCTGCCCCACGACCTGACCACCGCCTTCTCGCCCGAGGCGCTCGAGGACGTCACGCTGACCGCGATGTCGATCGCCGATCGCCCGCGGTCGAAGCTCGCGCTGGTGCGCAGCACGCTGGGGCGCCACCTGTTCGCCTTTGTCTGGCTGCCGCGCGACGAGCTGACCACCGCCCGGCGGGTGGCGATCGGCGACATGCTGGCGAGTGCCGCCAATGCGCATGTGCTCAACTGGACGATCAACCTCGACGACGGGGTCGCGGCGCTGATCCGCTATACGCTCGATTTGCGCGGCGAGGGGCGGATGCCCGACGCGGTTGCGCTCGATGCACGCATCCGCCGGATGGTACGCGGCTGGCGGCCGGCGGTGAGCGCGGCGCTCGAGGAACTGGTCGGGACGCGCGCGACCCGGCTGGCGTTGCGCTTCGCCAACTGCTTCCCCGCCAATTACCGCAACCTCCACACGCCTGAGGACGCGGCGCAGGACATCCTGCGCTTCGCCGCACTTCAGAGCGCGGAAGACCGATCGGTCCGGATCATCCCGGGCGACGACGCGGCCGGCGGGCCGCTGCGCATCAAGGTCTATTGCATCGGCGGCGCGCTGGCGCTGTCCGACGCGGTGCCGGTGTTCGAGAATTTCGGCTTCCGCGTGATCGAGGAAGTCCCGACCCGGCTTGCTGGTGATTCGGGCGCCTTCGTCCACGACTTCCTGGTCGAGCTGACCGGTGCGCACGATTCGCGCGCATTGCCCTTCGACGTCGGCGTGGTGGAGCGCGCCATCGCCGCCGTGCTGGAAGGGCGGGCGGAAAATGACGGTTTCAACCGGCTGGTGGTCGAAACCGGCATGGCCCCGCAGTCGGCGGTGCTGTTCCGCGCCTGGTTCCGATACCTGCGCCAGACCGGGATGAGCTATGGCCTGGTTACCGTCGTCGATGCGCTGCGCCGCGCGCCGCACATCGCCCAGGCGTTGATCGCGCGGTTCAACGCGCGGCACAATCCCGCCGCACGCGATGACGCTGCCGCAACCGCCGCCGACGAAGCCATCGCGCAGGGGCTGACCAAGGTTTCCGCGATCGACGATGACCGCATCATTCGCGCCTTCCGCGGCGTGATCGACGCGATGCTGCGCACCAATGCCTTCGCCCCTGCGGCCGAGGAAGCATTGGCGTTCAAGCTCGACAGCGCGCGGGTGCCGGGCCTGCCCCAGCCGCTGCCGTGGCGCGAGATCTGGGTCTATTCGCCGCGGATCGAGGGCATTCACCTGCGCGCGGGACCGGTGGCGCGCGGCGGCCTGCGCTGGTCCGACCGGCGCGACGATTTCCGCACCGAGATCCTCGGCCTGATGAAGGCGCAGCGGGTCAAGAACGCGGTCATCGTGCCGACGGGCGCCAAGGGCGGCTTCTACCCCAAGCTGCTCCCCTCCCCCGCCACCGACCGCGACGCCTGGCTGGCCGAGGGGACGGAGAGCTACCGCATCTTCATCCGCTCGCTGCTGTCGGTCACCGACAACATCGTCGGCGGCAACGTCGTCCATCCGGCCGGCATCGTCGTCCATGACGGCGAGGACCCCTATTTCGTCGTCGCCGCGGACAAGGGCACCGCGACGTTCAGCGACGTCGCCAACGCGCTCGCGATCGAGCGCGACTTCTGGCTGGGCGACGCCTTCGCCAGCGGCGGATCGGTCGGCTATGACCACAAGGCGATGGGCATCACCGCCAAGGGCGCGTGGATTTCCGTCCAGCGCCACTTCCTCGAATCCGGCATCGACGTCCAGACCCAGCCGGTGCGCGTCGCCGGGTGCGGCGACATGTCGGGCGACGTGTTCGGCAACGGCATGTTGCTGAGCCGGGCGATCAAGCTGGTCGCCGCGTTCGACCACCGCCATATCTTCCTCGATCCCGATCCCGATCCGGCGGCAAGCTGGGCCGAGCGTTCGCGCCTGTTCGCGCTGCCGCGGTCGAGCTGGGCGGACTATGATGCGTCGCTGATCTCCAAGGGCGGCGGCATCTTCGCGCGGAGTGAAAAGAGCATCGCGCTCAGCCCGGAGGTGCGCGCGGCGCTGGGCATCGAGGCCGAGGCGCTCGAACCCGCCGCGCTCATTTCCGCGATCCTGACCGCACCGGTCGACCTGATCTGGTTCGGCGGCATCGGCACCTATGTGAAGGCTGCCGCAGAGAGCAATTCGGACGTCGGCGATCCCGCCAACGACCGGCTGCGCGTCAATGCGGAGGCGATGCGCGCGAACGTGATCGGCGAAGGCGCCAATCTGGGCGTGACCCAGGCCGCGCGCATCGCCTTTGCCGCCCGCGGGGGCCGCATCAACACCGATTTCATCGACAATGCCGCCGGCGTCGATTGTTCGGACAACGAGGTCAACATCAAGATCGCGCTCAACCGCGAGATGATCGAGGGGCGGCTGGCGTTCGAGGACCGCAACGTGCTCCTCGCGTCGATGACCGACGATGTCGCGCATCTGGTGCTTGAGGATAACCGGCTGCAGACGCTGGCCCTGTCCTTCATGGAGGGCGACGGCCCGGTCGCGCTGCCCAGCTATGTCCGCGTCATCGAAATCCTCGAAGCCGGCGGACGGCTCGACCGCGCGGTCGAGGGACTGGGCACCAATGAGGAGCTGTTGCGCCGCGCGCAGGAGGGCAAGGGGCTGACCCGGCCGGAACTGGCCGTGCTGCTCGCCACCGCAAAGCTGGCGCTGCAGGACGCGATCGAAACCCAGGCGCTCGGCAGCGATCCCGAGTTGCTGGGCGACCTTCATGCCGCCTTCCCGCACGCGATGCGTGAACGCTTCGGTCCGGCGATCGAGGCGCACAGGCTGCGCGGCGAAATCGTCGCGACCAAGCTTGCCAACCGGATCATCAATCGGCTGGGGGTGCTTCACCCGTTCGAGCTTGCCGAGGAGGAAGGCGCGTCGCTGGGCGACATCGCGGCGATGTTCGTCGTCGCCGAACGCCTGTTCGGGCTGCCCGAATTGTGGCGCGAGATCGAGACGGCATCGATCAGCGAGGCCGCGCGCCTTGCCCTGTTCGGCGAAGCCGCGGTCGCAATGCGGTCGCAGATGGCGGACCTGTTGCGCGTTTGCCCGCCGGGCACGGGGCCGGGCGCAGTCATTGCGCGCCTCGAACCCGGCATCGCCAATCTCGACCGGCGCACGCGCGAGCTGCTGCTGACCGAAGCGCAGCTGCAAAGCGACCGCATCGCGCAGCGCCTTCAGGAAACCGGCGCGCCGGCCGATCTGGTGCGCAAGGTGGTGCGGATCTTCGAGCTCGACGGCGCGGTCGGTCTTGCCGACCTCGGCGAACGTTCGGGTCTGGACGAAGCGGTCCTGACCCGCGCCTTCACTGGACTGGGCAACGCGCTTGGCCTCGACTGGGCACAGGCGACGGCGGCGCGGATCAACACCGGCGATCCGTGGGAACGGCTGTTGATTGCGGGATTGGCGCGCGATTTCCAGCAGCTGCGGCTCGACTGGCTGGCGCGCAATGCCGGCGGCGACCCGCAGGCAGCGGTCGAGGCCTGGGTCACGGCGAACCAGCCGCGTATCGACCAGTTCGTCGCGCTCATCGCCCGCGCGCGTCGTACCCAGGTGCCGGGCGCCGCGATGCTCGCCCAGATCGCGGGCCAGGCCCGCGTGCTGCTGGGGCGCGGCGGCTAGAGCCGCCGCGCGCCCGGTTCTCGGCTTAGATTACTTCGTCGATGCTGAGCGCGAACGGCTTGCCCTGCAGCGTGCGACCCGAGCCATATTGGAAAGGCTGGCGGGTGCGATCGTCGGGGCCGTCATGCGGCCATTGCTCGACCACCCAGCTGTCGAGCCGGCCCGGCTGATAGCGCGCGGGATAGTTGTCGATCCAGATGCCGTAGACGTGCACCGTCTTGCCCTCGTAATCGAGGACGGTCATGCCCTGGGAGCCGAGCGCGAGGTCGCGGCCGGCACCGCCGAACCCGGCCTGGTTGCCGGCGATCGTCAGGAACACCGGGTCTTTCAACCGCCGGTCGCGCAGCACCGCATAACGATCGCCCCGATAGCTATAGACGCCGATTTCGCGCGTGCCACGACTGACGATATAAAGATCGTCGGTGCGGACGGCGCCGGCAATCGGCGTCGTGACCTGGACCGGGTTACGGCCTACTCGCCATTCGCGCACCGCCATCGTCGGCATCTGCGACGCCCGCGCCGGATCGATCAGCGACGCGACGTCGTATTGTCGCACCGTCCCGTCCATCGACGCGATGGTCACCAGTGTCGACAGATAATTCCAGCTGAGCCGGTCCCAGCCGGACAGGGTGTTGGTACCTGTGCGGATCTGTCGCGCGTAGACCGCGGTGGGCTGTGCCACGTCCAGCGTGCCCAGCACCACCGGCCGCTGTTCCGGCCGGGTCGCAAAGCCATAGGGCCATTGGTCGTCGCGCGCGCCCTGATTGGAGTTAGCGGTCTCGTTCCAACGTGCCTGGGTCGTCAGATACTGGTCGCGATAGAAGCGCAGCAGCGGGCGCAGGTCGACGATCGCCACCTTGTTCTCCGCACGTGAGCCGACAACCGCATAGCCCGCCGACGCCAGCAGCTTCCAATATTCGGTCTGGGGAATAAACGCGTCGAACGCGAGGTTGCTGCGCGCGAACCAGCGATCGCGCTCCGCCTGGGTATTCAGGCCCCGGCCGCGCCAATCCTCGAAGCCGCGAAACTTCATTGTGCCGGTTGAAAGCGCCATGGCCACCGTGTTGGGTGCCGCCATCGGCAAGTCGACAAAGCCGAGCAGCTTCAGCCCACGCACACCCGGCCAGCTTTGCACGCCCCAGCCATGACGGCCAGTGTCGGTGTTGCCGATATTGGCGGGATCGTCCGCGCCCACGGCGATGACGCCCAACTGACCCTTGCGCGCGGCGGCGTCCCACACGGTCACCAGCAGAAACTCATTCATCGCGGACAGGGCAAGTGCGGTCGGCACCTTTCCGGCCGGCAGACGGATCGCGGTTTCGCAGGGCGTGCCAGTCGCAAAACCATTGCAATACTGGTCGTTGCCGGTGCCGGCGGCGGCGATCACCCCGTTCTGGAACGCAAGGAACCCGGTGATCGATGTCTGAATCTCGCCACGCGTCGCGGCGATAGCGGGCAGGGGCAGCGTAGGGTCCTGCTCCCGCAACCGCGCAACCGCGGGCGTCGTTGGCGTGGAGACGTTGTTGCGGTTCCACCAGTCGCCATACCAGGATGCGTTCATGCGCATGCACAGCGCCTGGGTCGAACCGTCGCTGGCGCGTGCGGCACGGGCACCGTCAAAGGCACGGGCGTTGGCGACGCCGGCGCGCAGGTTCGCGGGCGCGTCGGTATCGGGTGAAAACAGCATCTGGCCCGACATGATCCAGCCGCCACCGCCGCCAAAGCCATTGCCATAACCGTCCGGCGCATCGCTTTGGATCAGCCGGTCCGACGTCTGGCAGAAGCGGTCCGCGAGCGTGCGGTTCAGCCCGCCCTTCCACAAACCGTTCGGCTCGGGCTGGTAGATCGTGTTGGCGGGCTCGGCCTCGCCATAGTCGACCGCGCTCGGCCCCAGCCGGTATCGCACCATTTCCGCCGTGTGGTAATTGGCGGCAACCCGGCCATATTCGGTCCAGTTGATGCTGCCATCGGCATTCAGGATCAGTTCGCGCCACTGCCCGATCTGACTTGGGCTTTGGCCGGTTGCCGCGGGCGTTGGCGTAGGGCTGGGGGTTGGCGCCGGGGCAACCGCAACGCCGCCGGCACTTGTGCCTTCACCGCCGCCGCCGCCGCCGCCGCCTCCGCCGCATGCGCTCAACGCGCCCAGCGTCGCGACCGCAGCCCACCGTCGCGAACGCACGGCCACGATGGCCACCAATCCTGGCATCGATCTACTCCCCGACTCCCATATTCGCGAAGCGATGCCACGCCGGTCGTTAACGCGCTGTAGTGGTCGCTACGATAATCGCAATATCGAGAAAGCCAGCAGATAGATCGTGTGAAGCGCGCGCCGGATGGTTAGGACTATCGAGCCGACAGCGCCGCTGAATGCCCATGCAGCCAGCTACGGATCGCGCTCGCCAGGTTGGGCGGATCATTCGCCTGAATACGCAGCGCATCGATTTCAGCGATCAGTGCATTGAGCGGCAGCGCGCGCACGGCGGCGGCGTGTTCCAGCGCGTCCCAGAACAAGGGTTCGAGCGCGATCGACGTTTCATGCCCGGCAATGGTGACCGATCGCTTGACCGCGGGACGAAACCCGCCGGGCGGCGGCTGGATCGCGCCAGTCACGCGATCAATCGGTATCGAACAGGCTGGCGAGCTGTTCGACCATCGTACCCGCTAGCTGTTCGGCATCCATGATTGTCACCGCTTTGGAATACCAGCGGGTCACGTCGTGGCCAATTCCGATCGCCACCAGCTCCACGGGCGAGCGCCCTTCGATCCAGCCGATCACCTGGCGCAGATGGCGTTCCAGATAGCTGCCCGAATTGACCGACAGCGTGCTGTCGTCGACCGGCGCACCGTCCGAAATCACCATCAGGATCTTGCGATCCTCCGCCCGGGCGATCAGACGGGCGTGCGCCCAGAGCAGCGCCTCGCCATCGATATTTTCCTTGAGCAGCCCCTCGCGCATCATCAGCCCGAGCGACTTCTTGGCGCGCCGCCACGGCTCGTCGGCCTGCTTGTAGACGATGTGGCGAATGTCGTTCAGCCGCCCCGGCTGTGGCGGACGTCCGGCCGCCAGCCATGCCTCGCGCGCCTGCCCGCCCTTCCACGCGCGCGTGGTGAAGCCCAGGATCTCGGTCTTGACCCCCACCCGCTCCAGCGTGCGCGCCAGGATGTCGGCGCTGATCGCCGCGATGCTGATCGGCCGGCCGCGCATCGATCCCGAATTGTCGATCAACAATGTGACGACCGTGTCCTTGAACTCGGTATCGCGCTCGATCTTGTAGCTCAACGACTGCATCGGGTTGACCACCACCCGCGCCAGCCGCGCCGCGTCGAGCAGCCCTTCGTCTTGGTCGAAGTCCCAGCTGCGGTTCTGCTGCGCCATCAATCGGCGCTGCAGCCGGTTGGCGAGCTTGGTCACCGCGCCCTGCAGATGGACGAGCTGCTGGTCGAGATAGGCGCGCAGCCGGCTCAGCTCCTCCTCGTCGCACAGCTCGGTCGCGGCGACGACTTCGTCGAAACGGGTGGTGAAGGGCCGGTATTCGAATTGCGGCGGCAGGTCGGACCACGGCCGGTTGGGCCGCACCGGCATCATCCCCTCTTCGCCTTCGTCCCCCGGCTCGCCCTCGGCATCGTCCATGCCGTCTTGTTGCTGCTCGGCGGTTTCGCCGTCCTGATCCTCGCCCGATTGCTGTTCGGGGCGCTGCTCGAACTCGCCCTGCCCCTCGGCCCCCGAATCCTGGTCCTGTTCGGCCTCGTCGGTGTCGTCGCCTTCCTCGCCGCCCTCCTGGTCGTCGCCCTGGTCCTCGGCATCGTCGGGCTTCAGCTCGCCCTCGGTCAGCTCCAGGTCTTCGAGCAATTGCCCGATCAGCTTGGCGAACATCGCCTGGTCGTCGATCGCCAGCGCCAGCGCATCCAGGTCCGCCGCGCCCTTGCCCTCGATCCACTCGTCGACCAGCGCCATGCCGGGCACCGCGGCGATGGGGGGCAGCTTGCCGGTCAGCCGATGGCGGACCTTCAGCCCGATCGCGGTCGACAGCGGCACCTCGTCGCGGCTGCGCGCGCGGGCGATCGGGTCCGATTTCAGCCGCATGGCCAGCGCCTGGTCGAGATTTTCCGAAACGCCCGCATAGCCGCGCGATCCCAGCGCCTCGACCCGCGCGGTCTCCACCGCATCGAACACCGCGCGCGCGACAGCCTCCTTCGGCGCGCCGCGCGCATGAAGCGCGGCGTCGTGGTGGCGAAGGCGCAGCGCAAAGCTGTCCGCGAACCCGCGCGCCTCGGCGACCTGATCGGCGGGCAGTTGCCGCGCCGGCATCGGCACGCGCAGATTGCGCCCCGACTGGCTCGGCGCGTCGGCGGTAAAGGCCAGCTCGACCTCCGCATCGCGCGCAATCGCCCGCGCAGTGCCGGTCAGCACCGATTTGAAGTCATCGAGCTGGGTTTTCTGCGACATTACCAAAGCACCTTGCAGCCGAGCGCCGCGATCTGCGGGTCACGGGTGATGACGGTCAGCCCCTCGATCTGGCCCTGCGCCGCAATCATTCGATCAAACGGATCACGATGCCGCCCCGGCAGCAAACCTGCCAGCCGGGCATGATCGTAACGAAGGGGAAGATGCACGAAACGGTCCTCCTGTGTCGCCGTCTCGAATTGCTCCAGCGTGTCGATCATCGACCGCAACTGTCCGGCCTGAACCTTCAATGCAATCTCGTAGGCCGAAATCGCGCTGACGAGAATGTCTTCGTCGCGTGACTCGATCAGTGCCCGCGCGCGCGACGACAACATGGGATCTTCGAGCCACCACCAGATCAGCGCGTGCGTATCGAGGAGGAACCGCAACGCTCACGCGTCCCCGAGCTTGCGTTCGAACCCGTCCAGCTCCTCGTCGGTAAAGGTCGGCTCGAACCAGATGTCGCTGGGCACATCCTTCAGCAGATGCCGGAAGCGACCGGGTTTACGGGGCGGATGCCGCTCAGGCTCGAGCGGCATGAGCCGCGCATAGGGCTTGCCCGCCTTGGCGATGATGATTTCCTCGCCCGCATTGGCGCGATCGATCAGGCGCGACAGGTTCGTCTTCGCGTCGTGCACATTGTAGATCTTGTGCGGATCGGCTTCGGACATACGGCACCTCTTACTCAGTGGACTAAGTTAGTCCAGTCAGGCTCCGCGCTCAACCCTTCCCCACCACGCTCTCCGGCAAATCCTTGCCGAACACGCGCTGATAATATTCGGCCACCAGCGCGCGCTCGGCCTCGTCGCACTTGTTGAGGAAGCTCAGCCGGAAGGCGAAGCCGATGTCGCCGAAGATGAGCGTGTTCTGCGCCCAGGTGATGACGGTGCGCGGGCTCATCACGGTCGAGATGTCGCCGTTGATGAAGCCGCGACGCGTCAGATCGGCGACGCGGACCATGTTCTGCACCGTCTCCTTGCCGCCGGGCTTGTCATATTCGCCCGACTTGGCGAGCACGATCTGCGCTTCGGTGGCGGCGGGCAGGTAATTGAGCGTGACCACGATGTTCCAGCGGTCCATCTGGCCCTGGTTGATCTGTTGCGTGCCGTGATACAGCCCGCTGGTGTCGCCGAGGCCCACCGTATTGGCGGTGGCGAACAGGCGGAACCACGGATTGGGCCGGATCACCCGATTCTGGTCGAGCAGGGTCAGCTTGCCCTCGGTTTCCAGCACGCGCTGGATCACGAACATCACGTCGGGCCGGCCGGCATCATATTCGTCGAAGACGAGCGCGGTCGGGGTCTGCAGCGCCCAGGGCAACAGGCCCTCGCGGAACTCGGTGATCTGCTGGCCGTCCTTGAGCACGATCGCGTCGCGACCGATCAGGTCGATGCGGCTGATATGCGCGTCCAGGTTGATGCGGATGCACGGCCAGTTCAACCGCGCTGCGACCTGTTCGATGTGCGACGACTTGCCGGTTCCGTGATAGCCCTGGATCATCACGCGGCGGTTGTGGGCAAAGCCCGCCAGCACCGCCAGCGTCGTGTCGGGATCGAACACATAAGCGGGGTCGAGGTCGGGCACGCGCTCGTCCGCTTCGCTGAACGCCGGCACTTCCATGTCGGTGTCGATGCCGAACAGGTCGCGCGCCTTCACCATCTTGTCGGGCGCGTCGAGCACCGTGGTGGCGCGGCTGTCGGGCTGGGTATTGGGAATCGTCGACATGGGAGTTTCCTGATGGGCGGTCTGATGCCGGGCTATGGCTGCAGGTAGCCACTCGATCCGGCAGCCGCAACGGGGCCGTTGGTCAGCGATGCTTGGCGGGCAGCGGAAACCAGGTGATGAAACGCGCGAGCAGGTCGCGGTCTCCCGCTACGGAAAGCTGGCCTGCGGCTTCAGCATCGTCGACCGGACGGCCGCCATAGACGATGGACGCAATCGTCACCGGATCGCCGGTCAGGACCAGATCAGCGCCATCGGGATCGCCGCGCCCGCTGTCCAGCCTCCCGTCGGCGATGCGGATGACGAACGATTCGGGGCCGATCCGAAACCCCAAGGTGGCGCGCGTGCTGCCAGCGCGGGCGGCATCGAACATCGTACGGAACGACATCATGACCGACGCGGCCGATATGGGCAGCGTCGGATCGTGGAGCGGCGACCGCACCGCCCAGCGCCCCAGCTCCTGCACGAGGACCTCGGCTTGGTACCCCCATTCGGTAAGCTCATAGACCTGGACCGACGCGGGTGGCGGCAGGCGATGGCGTTTCACGACGGCCAATGCCTCCAGTCCCTCCAGCCGCTGGGTCAGCACGTTGGCGCTGATGCCGGGCAGCCCGGCGCGCAGCTCGCTGAAACGGCGCGGCCCGAACATCAGCTCGCGCAGGATCAAGAGCGACCAACGCTCACCGATCAGCTCAAGCCCCAGCGCGGTACCGCAGGCATCGTCATACCACCGGCCGTGCACCCCTGATCCACTTTGAGTTATCTTTTCTGACTTCACAGTTGCTTTTTGTAACGCGCGCGCGCACAAAGCTCAAGCGGCCGATTCGCCCGGACCGCGGTCGAGGGAGAATGGCGATGAACCGAATGATTGCCGTCGGCCGGCACGTGACCGCACCCGAGGGATCGGGTGCAGCCGATCCACCCGCCCCTTCCCGCTCGCCCACAGGCCGTCCGCCCGCAACGTACCGCGCCGCGGTGCGTGCATGCACGACGGCCGGACCCGGGCACGCCTGACGACGATCGCGGCCGAACCGCCCCCGCATTCGGGACCAAAGGCCGGCCAAGCCGGGTTAACCCGGACGACACCCCCTGCCGGAGAATGATGATGCCCGTCGACCCTGAAGCCCGCGTTTCGATCACCGCCTTCGACTGGGTCCCCGCCTTCGCGCGCGGCCAGGTCCGCGACCTGCGGGTGCGCTGGGCATTGGAGGAGGCCGGCATCCCCTATTCGGTGCGGCTGATGTCGCCGCGCGGCGAGCGGCCCGCCGACTATTTCGCCGATCAGCCCTTTGGCCAGGTGCCATGTTACCGCGATGACGACGTCGTGCTGTTCGAAACAGGCGCGATCCTGCTCTATCTCGGCGACGGGTGCGAGGCGCTGCTGCCGCGCGACCGCGTCGGCAGAGCGCGGGCGACGAGCTGGCTGATCGCCGCGCTGAACAGCGTCGAGCCGGTGATCCAGCAGCTGACCGCGATCGACCTGTTCCACGCTGGCGAGGACTGGACTGCGGCGCGACGCCCGCAAGTCGTCGAAATGGTCGAACGCCGCCTGATGCGGCTCGCCGCGCATCTGGGCCAGCGCGACTATCTGGAGGACCGCTTCACCGCCGGCGACTTGATGATGACGAGCGTGCTGCGCATCCTGAACGGCACCGGGCTGGTCGATGCGCACCCCAATCTGGTCGCCTATCGCGATCGCTGCGCCGCGCGCCCGGCATTTGCCGCGGCGCTGGCCGCCCAGCTGGCGGATTTTCGCGAACCGACGGCCGCCTGAACGGCCGCGAAGGTGGAGGGAGAGTGAAATGACCTATGTGGAAGGCTTTGTCCTGGCGGTGCCTGCGGAAAACAAGGACGCGTATCTCACGCACGCGCAAGAAGCGTCGGCGATGATCCTCGATGCCGGCGTCGCCCGGATGGTCGAATGTTGGGAAGACGATGTCCCCGATGGCACCCACACCGACTTTCGTCGCGCCGTAAAGGCGCAGCCGGACGAAAAGATCATCTTCAGCTGGTTCGAGTATCCCGACCGCGCCGCCCGCGATGCCGCCGGCGCGAAGATGATGGCCGATCCGCGCATGGAAGACATGAGCAAGTCGATGCCGTTCGACGGCCGGCGCATGATCTATGGCGGGTTCAGCTCGCTGCTCGACCTTGGCGACAGCAAGGGCAGCTATACCGACGGGTTCCTGGTCGCCGTGCCGACCGCCAATCGCGATGCCTATCTGGATCTCGCACGTCAGGCCGCCGAAGTGTTTATCGAATACGGCGCCAACCGTGTGGTCGAAGCCTGGGGCGACGACGTGCCCGACGGCAAGGTGACCGACTATCGCATGGCGGTGCAGGCTGGCACGGACGAGAACGTCGTCTATTCCTGGATCGAATGGCCGTCGAAGGCGCATCGCGACACCGCCTGGGAACAGGTGATGGCCGATCCGCGGATGCAGCCCGATCCTGAAAACCGCCCGTTCGACGGCAAGCGCATGATCTACGGCGGCTTCACCCCCATCCTCGATCGCTGAACGGGAGACAGGCGATGGCAAACCTTCATGGCGACTTCATCTGGTACGAACTGATCACGCCCGACGCCGACTCGGCGCAGGCCTTCTATGCCCCTCTGCTCGGCTGGGCGGTGCGCAGCGCGGGCATGCCCGACATGGACTACCGGCTGGCGGCGACCGCCGATGGCGATGTCGCCGGGCTGATGCGGATGCCCGACGGGATGGCGATGCCGCCCGCGTGGCTCGGCTATGTCGGCGTCGATGATGTCGACGCGATGGCTGACGCGTTCAGGCAGGGCGGCGGCGCGGTCCACCAGCCGCCGTGGGACATTCCCGGCGTCGGCCGCATGGCCCTGGTTGCCGACCCGCAGGGCGCGCCGCTCTACGTGATGAAGGGCGCGGTCGAAGGCGGCGAGAGTGTGGCCTTTTCCTACGACAAACCGCGCCCCGGCCATTGCGCGTGGAACGAGCTGTCGACGAGCGATCCCGCCGCGGCCAAGGCCTTTTACGGCGCGCGCTTCGGCTGGGTGAAGGACGGCGAGATGGCGCTGGGCGACATGGGAACATACGAGTTCCTGCGCCACACCGGCCATGCCCCGGACGGATCGCCGATGGGCCGGGGGATTCTCGGCGCGGTGATGCCGATGATGCCCGGCGTGCCGATGCCGCACTGGACCTTCTACTTCCGCGTGCCCGACATCGACGCCGCCGCCGCGCTGATCGGTGCGAGCGGGGGCGGGATCGTCCAGCCGCCGATCGAGATTCCAAGCGGTGACTATTCGCTCGTCGCCACCGATCCCGCCGGCGCCGTCTTCGGCCTGGTCGGCAGCAGGAAGGGTTGAGCCATGGGCCAGCTGGTCAACTGCCTGTGGTATGATCGCGGCGAGGCGCGCAGGGCCGCCGAGTTCTACGCCAGCGTCTTTCCCGACAGCCGGGTCGGCCGCGCCAGCGTCCAGCCGTCCGATTCGCCGGGCGGCAGCGCCGGCGACGAGATGACGGTCGAGTTCACCGTGTGCGGGCGCGATTTCATCGGCCTGAATGGCGGCGATCTGTTCAAGCCCAACGAAGCGGTTAGCTTCATGGTGCTGACCGCCGACCAGGCGGAAACCGACCGCTACTGGGATGCCATCGTGAGCAACGGCGGACAGGAAAGCGCCTGCGGCTGGTGCAAGGACCGCTGGGGTCATTCGTGGCAGATCACGCCCCGCGTGCTGATGGACGCAATCACCCATGACGACCCGGCCGTCGCCAAGCGCGCCTTCGACGCGATGGCACAAATGGGCAGGATCGATGTCGCCGCGATCGAAGCCGCGATTGCGGGTTGAGGAAGGAAGACGATGACGGCAACCGCAGAAAATAGCTGGCAAATGGGCGTCACGCGCTTCATCGCCGCGCCGCCCGAACGGGTATGGGATGCGATGACCCGGCGCCAGACCGAATGGTGGTGTCCGCTGCCCTGGCGGGTCGAGATCGTCGAGCAGGACTGGCGCGCGGGCGGGCGCACCCTGACGGTCATGCACGGTCCGGACGGAGAGGTGCACCCGCACGAGGGCATTTTCCTGGAGGTGGTGCCGGGCGTGCGCTTCGTGTCGACCGACGCCTTCGTGCTCGCCCCCGACGGCAGCTACATGCCGGCAGGTCCCTTCATGCTCGGATCCTGGGAAATCGCGCCCGAGGGCGACGGCACACGCTATACCGCAACCGCGCGTCACTGGGACGAGGACACGGCCCGGCGCCACGCCGAAATGGGGTTCGAGCAGGGCTGGGGCGTGTGCGCGGACCAGCTCAAGGCGCTATGCGAAAGCGGGTGAGCCCTTGAGCCGCTGATACGCCTCGATCACCGCCTGCAGCGCGCGTTCGTGGCTGCGGTCGCCGCCATTGCGGTCGGGATGGAACTTGCGGACGAGCTCGCTGTACCGCTGGCGCAGCGCGCGGCGGTCGCAATCGGCGTCTAGGCCCAGGATCTTGAGTGCGGATCGCTCCTGCGGGGTCAGGGGCCTGCCGTCGCTGCGCGCGCGCGCGTTGGCCAGCCCGTCGCGGAACCGCGCGCCGATCGCGTCGATCGGGTCGGAATAATCCGCCCAGCGCGGCGGGCGATCGGCGCCGCCGGTCGCCGCAAAGGCGCGCGTTTCGCGCTCCCACCCGGCATAGGGCCGCTGGGCGTCGTGGATTTCCTCCGCGGTCATTCCAGCGAAATAATTGTAGCCGGCATTGAAGGCGCGGACATGCTCCAGGCACAGCCAGCGGTAACGCCCCGGCTGATCGCCCGGCAGGCCATCGGCCAGCGGCGCACGAAACTCGCCGGGCTGGTCGCAACCCGGATGCGCGCACATCCTTCCGTTCGCCTCGACCCGGCCGTGAAACCGGGTGCCCGGCCGTTCCCTGCGCTCATCCCGCGCCACGCCTGACCCTCACATTCTGCAAAAATGGCTTATATAGGCGCGATGACCGATGCCGCCACCGCCCCCGCCGCAATTCCCGACGCGATCCCACTGGCCGACACGATCGCCCGGCGCCTGACCGCCGCGCTCGACCCGACACGGCTGCATGTCAGCAACGACAGCGCGCAGCACGCCGGCCACATGGGCGATGACGGCAGCGGGGAGAGCCATTTTTCGGTGACGATCGAAAGCCCCGCCTTTGCCGGCAAATCGCGCGTCGAACGCCAGCGCATGGTCAATCACGCGCTCGCCGACCTGCTCGCAACGCGCATCCACGCGCTCGCCATCCGTGCCACCGCCCCCGCCGACGCGTGAAGCCCGAAAGGAATTGCCGTGACTGAGGACCCGGTCATCCACGTCATCCATCCGACCACGCACGACCTGGGCGGGTTCAAGGTGCATCGCACCCTGCCCTCACGGCCGCGCACCATGGTCGGGCCGTTCATCTTCTTCGACCAGATGGGCCCGGCGCACCTGGCGGTCGGCGAGGGAATCGACGTGCGTCCCCACCCGCATATCAACCTGGCCACCGTCACCTATCTGTTCGACGGGGCGATCGACCATCGCGATTCGCTGGGCACAGTGGCGCGGATCGATCCCGGTGCGGTCAATCTGATGACCGCCGGTCATGGCATCGTCCATTCCGAACGGTCGCCGGCCGACCAGCGCGCGCAGGGGCCCGCGCTGTCGGGCATCCAGACCTGGATCGCGCTGCCCGAACGCTTCGAGGAAATGGACCCGGCGTTCGAGCATGTCGGTGCCGACGATCTGCCGATCGTGACCGGTGCCGGGGTGAGCGCGCGCGTGATCATGGGCAGCCTGTGGGGCACGCCGGCGCCGACCACCACCTATGCCGGGACCATCTATGCCGATATCGAGCTGGACGCGGGCGGCGTGGTGCCGATTGACGCCGATGCGGACGAACGCGCGGTCTATGTCGCGATGGGCGACGCCACGCTCGACGGCATGACGCTGGAGCCGCAGACGCTGTACGTCCTGCGGCCGGGTGCGGCGATGACGCTGCGCTCCGAACGGGGCGGACGCGTCATGCTTTGCGGGGGTGAGGCGTTCGCGACGCCGCGTCACGTCTGGTGGAATTTCGTGTCGTCGAGCCGCGACCGGATCAATCAGGCCAAAGAGGACTGGAAGGCCGACCGCTTTCCAAAGGTTCCGGGCGACGATCAGGAATTCATCCCGGTCCCCGAAGTGCCCAAGACCGTCAGCTATCCCTGATCCCCCCCGACCGCGCTTGCCGGAGAGCCCGGGCGTCGGCATAGCGTGCGGCGTCGAACATGGCCGTCGGGGGAAATGGGATGTCCGAGTTAAAGCACGACCGTATCGCACTGCCGACCGGCGTCGCGCTCGACGTGTGGACCGGCGGCGATCCGGCACATCCGGCGATGATCTTCCTGCACGGCTTTCCCGAATCGCACCGCACCTGGCGGCACCAGCTGCCCGAATTCGCGCGCGACCATTTCGTGATCGCGCCGGATCAGCGCGGCTTTGCGCGATCGGATAAGCCGGCCGAGATCAGCGCCTATGCCCCCGACAAGGTCGTCGCCGACCTGATCGCGCTGGCCGACCATTTCGGCCTCGATCGCTTCACGCTCGTCGGCCACGACTGGGGCGGCGCGGCCTCGTGGATGGCTGCACTCAAGCGGCCGGACCGGGTGAGCCAGCTCATCATCCTGAACGCACCCCATCCGCTCATTTTCCAGCGCACGCTGATCCACGACCCGGCGCAGCGCGCCGCCAGCCAGTATATCCGCGCATTCCGCAATGCCAGCCTGGAAGCGCACATCGAAGGCATCGGCCTGGATGCGTTCTTCGACACGTCCTTCGCGCGTCATGCCGACCTTGCCCGGCTCGCCCCCGAAAAGGCCGCATATCTCGACGAATGGTCGCAACCCGGCGCGATCACCGCCATGCTCAACTGGTATCGCGCCAGCGCGCTCGAAGTCCCGGCGACCGACGAGCAATGCGACGGGCCGGCCTTTCTCCACGCCCCCTTCCCGCCGGTCACCCAGCGCACGCTGGTCATCTGGGGTGTCCGCGACGCGGCGCTGCTGCCCGTCCAGCTCGACGGGCTGGAGGCGCTGGTCCCCGACCTGACGCTGGTGCGCGTGGATGCGGGCCACTTCATACCATGGGAGGCCCCCGACGAGGTCAACCGGGCGATCCGCGACTGGCTGTGACCGCGCCGCCCCCGCGCATCCTGGTGTCGGCCTGCCTGCTCGGCCAGCCGGTGCGGTATGACGGCGCGGCGAAGACGGTCGACGACCCCCGGATCGAGCGCTGGCGGCGCGAAGGGCGGCTGGTGACGATCTGCCCCGAACTGGCCGGGGGGCTCGGCGTGCCGCGCCGCCCCGCCGAGCGGCAAGGCGAGCGCGTGGTCGATGATGCCGGCGACGACGTGACCGGCGCGTTCGATGCCGGTGCGCACGCGGCGCTCGTGCTTGCGCGCAGCCGGGGCTGTCGGTTCGCATTGCTGAAGCAGGGGAGCCCGTCCTGCGGGTCCGTTCAGATCGGTGATGGCAGCTTCACCGGGCGGCGGGTTCCGGGCATGGGGATCACCGCCGAACTGTTGTCCGCCAACGGTATCCGCGTGTTCGGCGAGGACCAGATCGATGCCCTGGACGCTGCCCTTGCCGCGACGCCGCGCTGACACCCCGCCGCACGGAAATTGCGCATCGTGCAAAGCACGATAGGGTGGCAGCATGAACCTGCGCCACATCGAGATTTTTCACGCGGTCTATGTCAACGGGTCGGTCAGCGCGGCGGCGCGCGCGCTCAACGTGTCGCAGCCATCGGTGTCGAAGACGCTGCGCCACGCCGAATCGCTGCTCGGTTTTCCGTTGTTTCAGCGGACCAACGGCCGGCTGGTGGCGACCGAGGATGCGCACAGCCTGTTCGTCGAAGTGGGCGAGATTCAGGATCGCGTTCACGCGCTGCGTGAGGCGGGGCGCAACCTGAAACGTGGCGTGTCGGGCATGCTGCGCGTGTCGGCCCTGCCTTCGCTGGCGTTGGATGCGTTGCCGAACGCCGTCACCGAATTCCTGCGCCGCCATCCCAATGTGAAGTTCGACCTGCAGACGATCCATCACGACGATCTGCTGCGCAAGCTCTATGAGCGCGAGAGCGACCTCGCCATCGCGTTCGAGGTGCCGCCCGCCGCGCCGATCGGCAGCCGGCGGCTCGGCGAGGGCTCGCTGGTCGTGCTCTATCGTGAACAGGACATGCCCGACGCGCCCGAGGAAATCGAACTGCAGCAGCTCAGCGGCCGCCCGTTCATCAGCCTGGCGTCGAGCGGTCCGATCGGGCTGCGCTTCACCCATGAGGTCGAGCGGCTGGGGCTCGAGCTCAACGAAGTGATTTCGGCGCGGACCTTCTACATCGCCACCGCACTGGTCCGCCGTGGCGTCGGGATCACGGTGGTCGACAGCTTCACCGCGCGCGCGGCGATGGCGCCGGGGCTGGCGATGCGGCCGTTGAAGCCGAGCATCGGCTTTGATGTCCACGCGATGTTTCTGCAGAACCGCCCGCCGACCGCGCTCGCGACCGAATTCCTGAAAACCGTCGCTCAGGTCATGGTCGCCCCATAACATCAATCTATGGCACGCGTGCACTTGCTATAATGCGCCCGCCGGTCCCGATGTTACGTCAATTCGCGATGATCCCGGCACCCTATCTCCTCTATCTCGGTCACAGCACCGATCCCGTCGGGATCAAGACGTCGCGGGGGCTGGCCACGTTTCGCCCCGAGGATTGCGTCGGCGAATTCCGCCACGACGACTGTCCGCTGACGCTGGGGCTGCCCCGCCTGAACATGATCGAAGCCGCGATGGCGGGCGCGCGCACGCTGGTGCTGGGCGTGGCCAATGCCGGCGGCCGGATGGACGCCGCGCTGGTCGAAGATGCCGCGGCAGCGCTCGAGGTGGGGATGAACGTCGCATCGGGCCTGCACCACCGCCTGCGCGACGAACCCCGACTGGCGGCGCTCGCGGCCGAGCGTGGCCTCGCGCTGTTCGATGTGCGCGATCCGCCGCCGGGCCTGCCGGTCGGTACCGGTGAGGCGCGGGCGGGCCACCGGCTGCTGACCGTCGGCACCGATTGTTCGGTCGGCAAGATGTATGCCTCGCTCGCGCTGACCCAGGCGCTTCGCGAACGCGGCCTGCCCGCCGATTTCCGCGCGACCGGCCAGACCGGCATCCTGATCGCGGGCGCGGGTGTCCCGGTCGATGCCGTGGTCGCCGATTTCATCGCCGGCGCGATCGAGCAGCTGGCACCCGCGCGCGACGATGACGGCTGGGACGTGATCGAGGGCCAGGGCTCGCTGTTCCACCCGTCCTTTGCCGGGGTTTCGACGGGCCTGCTCCACGGCGCGCAGCCCGAGGCGATCGTGATGTGCCACGATCCGTCGCGCCCGTTCATGCGCGGATTGCCCGGCCGCGCGCTGCCGGACCTGGCCGAATGCCTCGCCGCCAACCTCAACGTCGCGCGCCTGACCAGCCCGGCGGTGCGCGCGGTCGGCATCTGTCTCAACACCTCGGCGATGGACCGTGGCGAGGCGCAACGCCTGTGCCACGCGACCGCGGATCGCATCGGCCTGCCCTGCACCGACCCGATCGCTTTCGGGGTCGACGCGATCATCGACGAGCTCCTATGCCACGCATCCTACGCGCGCAGCACGATCGCTTCGCGCTAGCCCGGCCCTTCCGCATCGCCCGCGGGGTCAAGACCGTCGCCGAAGTCGTGACGGTCTCGGTGCGTGACGGCAGCCATGTCGGGCGTGGCGAGGGGGTGCCCTATGCCCGCTACGGCGAATCGATCGACGCCGCGCTCGCCGCGATCGACCGTGTCCGGCCGGCGATCGAGGCAGGCGCAGGCCCGCATGACCTGCTGGCATTGATGCCGCCGGGCGCGGCGCGAAATGCGGTCGATTGCGCGCTCTGGGACCTCGAGGCCCGCGCTCGCGGTCGATCCGTCGCCGAGCTGACGGGCGTGGCACCGCCGGGGCCGACCGCCAGCGCGCTCACCATCGGGATCGACACGCCCGACGCGATGGCCGCCGCCGCCGCCAAGGTCGCCGGCGCGCCGCTGATCAAGGTCAAGGTGGACGCCGATGATCCGGTCGCGCGATTGCGCGCCGTGCGCGCCGCTGCACCGGGCCCGCGGCTGATCGTCGACCCCAACGAAAGCTGGGACGAGGAACTGCTCCGCGCGATGCAGCTGCCGTTGGTCGAACTCGGTACCGATCTCGTCGAACAGCCGGTGGCGGCGGATGCCGACGCCTGGCTCGCGGGCTTCACGCCGGCCGTGCCGATCTGTGCCGACGAAGCAGTGCACGTCGCCGACGATCTCGACCGGATCGCCGGGCGGTATCAGGCGGTCAACATCAAGCTGGACAAGACCGGCGGATTGACCGCTGCAATCGCGCTGGCCGACGCGGCGCAGGCACGGGGCCTGACGCTGATGACCGGGTGCATGATCTCGTCCTCGCTGTCGATCGCGCCTGCGCTGCACATTGCGGGACGCTGTGCGTTCGTCGACCTTGACGGGCCGGTCTGGCTCCGGGAGGATCGGCCCGGCGGCGTCACCGACCGGCACGGGATCATGCTGCCGCCGCAACCGGGCTTCTGGGGGGACGGAATGACCGAAACGGACGCGGCGAACGGCATCGCGACCTGATGGCGCGTGCGTGGTTCGCCATCCCCCTGTGGCAACGCGTGCTCGGCGCGCTGGTGCTGGGCGTCGCCTTTGCCCTGATCTGGCCCGCAGGCACGCCAGCGGTCGCGTTCATCGGCGAGCTGTTCGTCCGCGCCATCCGGATGCTGGTCGCGCCGATCGTCCTGATCACCATCGCTGCCGGCATCACGTCGCTGGCCGATCCCAAGCGGCTGGGTGGGCTGGGTGGTCGCACCATCGCCCTGTTCGCGATGACGACCGCCATCGCCGTTTCGGTCGGAATGCTGGTCGCCAGCCTGATCGGGCCGGGGATCGGCGCGCCGATCGGGCGGGCCACGGCCCATGCGCTGGGTGATCCGGTCACGCCCTATCAGCAGCTGATCGGGATCATCCCGGTCAATATCGTCGACGCGCTGGCAAAGGGCGACATGCTGGCGCTGATCTTCGTCGCGATCCTGACCGGGGTCGGCACCGTCGTCGCGGGTGCGCCCGGCAAGCCATTCGCCGACCTGCTCCAGTCGCTGTCGGCGGTGCTGCTGCGCATCGTCGGCATCGTCATGGAGGCGACGCCGTTCGGGGTCTTCGCGCTGATCGCGAATGCGGTCGCCGCGAATGGCGCGGCGGTGTTCGTCAATGTCGGCTGGCTGGCGCTGGCAGTGGTCGCGGGCTCCGCGATCCAGCTGCTGATCGTCCACAGCCTGATCCTGCGGGTGATCGCGCGCCTGCCCGTGCTGCCCTTCTATCGCGGCATCGTCGACGCGCTGGTCGTCGCCTTCTCGACCGCGTCGAGCTCGGCCACGCTGCCCGTCGCGATGCGGGTGGCCGAACGCAATCTGGGCATCGCGCGGCCCGTCTTTTCGACCGTGCTGCCGCTGGGCGCCAGCATCGGCAAGGACGGCACAGCCATGTATGTGGGCCTGCTCAGCATGTTCGCGCTGCAGGCGCTCGGCACGCCGCTGACCCCGGAAACCTATGGCGTCGTGCTGCTGACCGGTGCGCTGGCCGCGTTCGGCACCGCGCCGGTGCCGTCGGCATCGCTGTTCATGCTGGCGGCGGTCCTGTCGGCGGCGGGCGTCGCACCTGAACAGACCGCACTGGTCGTCGGCTTCGTGCTCCCGTTCGACCGGCTGCTCGACATGACACGCACCGTGCCGAGCGCGAGCGCCAATCTGGTCGTCGCGACCACCGTCGCGCGCTGGGAGGGCGAGCTGGACGCCGATATCTACCGCGCGGCGAACGCGGCATGAGGGGCGGCCGCGGCCTGCTGATCATCGGCGTGCTGGCCATGACCGGCGTGGCGGTCGCGCAGGACCCGCCGCCGCTGACCGTGCAGGTCGAACGCGTGTTCGCCGGGGCGCCGCCCGGTACCCGCTTCGGCCTGCTCGTGGTTGACCCGGACGGGCGTGAGATCGTGGCGATCAACGCCGGCCAGCGTTTCATCCCGGCGTCCAATACCAAGATCGTGACCACCGCCGCCGCCTTTGCGACCTTGCCCGCCATCGACCGCGCCGACCAGGCGGCGGGCACGCGGGTGCGCCTGTCGCCGCGCGCTGGCGGGATCAGTGACGTCGTGCTGGAGGGGCGCGGCGATCCGTTCCTGTCCGGCGCGCCCGACTGCACGCGCGCGTGCCTGAGCGAACTGGCCGATGCGGTCGCGGCGCGCGCTCGCATCGTCGGCGACGTGGTCGGCGACGCCAGCTATTTCCCCGACGAACGCTGGTCGCCGGGGATGAGCTGGAACAACATCCCGACGCGCTCGGGCACGGGAATCGCCGCGCTGGGCATCGACGACCATGAAACCGCGCTGAGCGTGACGCCCGGCGGGTCGGGTCAGCCGCCGGCGATCGGCGGATCGGGCTATTTCACGATCGACAACCGCGCCGTGACCGTTTCTGGCGATCAGGTCGATCTCAGCTATGACCGCGCGCCCAACCGGCGCGTCCTGCGCATCACCGGTACGATCGGCAGCGCCGCTGCGCCGGAGACGCTGCGGGTCGGGGTCGACGATCCCGCGCATTATGCGGCGTGGCGGCTGGCCGAAATGCTGAAGGCGCGTGGCGTGCGCATCACGGGCGAGATCGTGTCGCGCTATCGCCCCGCCGACGCTGGCGACGATCCGGCGCGACGCGGCAACGCGCCCCCGCCCCGCGCACCCGATCAGCCGGCTATCGCGGTCACCGCCCTGCCTCCGCTAACCGAGGATGCGACGACGATCAACAAGGTCAGCCAGAACGTCCATGCCGAGTTGATGCTGCGCCGGGTCGGGCGCGTCGCCGGCACCGGATCGATCGCCGACGGACAGGCGGCGGTGCGTGCGATGCTGGCCCGCGCGAGCGTGGCGGCGGATGCGATCGCGTTGTCCGATGGGTCGGGCATGTCGACCTATAACCGGATGACCCCGCGCGGCACCGTCGCGCTGCTGCGCTGGATCGAGGGGCAATCATGGGGTGCGACCTGGCGCGCGACGTTGCCCGTCGGCGGGGTCGACGGCACGCTGGCACGCCGGTTCAAGGGCACGCCGCTGGAAGGACGCGTTTTTGCCAAGACAGGGTCGCTCAACGCGACATGGGCGCTGTCGGGCTATCTGGTCGCGCGCAGCGGCCGGATGCTGACGTTCGCGCTCTTCGCCAACGACGTGCCGGCGGGCGGAAGCGCGACCCCGGCAATGGATGCCGCACTGGTGGCGATCGCCGAGGCGAACTGAACAAGGATCAGCGACGACCTAGACCGCGTCGTCCCACGCCGCGATCAGCGCATCGCCCGTCGCCGGGCGCAGCGTGAAGATGCCGCTGTCGACATGGCGCGACGGGTGCACGCGATTGGTCAGCAGTGTCCAAGCGAGCCCGCGATCGAAGTCGATCCAGAGGCCAGTGCCGGTAAAGCCGGTGTGCCCGATCGTCGCGTCCGAACAGGCATCACCCCCCGACCAGCCGGCAAAGCGCCGCTCCCAGCCGCAGGTGCGGTCCCCCGCTACGCGCGTGCGGATCGCGTCCAGCACGAAGGGCGACGCGCCCGTCCCGTCGAGCAGCCCGGCGGCGAAGTCGAGCACCCCGGCGACCGTGCCGAACAGCCCGGCATGGCCCGGCGCCCCCCCCAGTGCGGCGGCGTTCTCATCATGCACCTCGCCCTTCAGCATGCGGTCACGCCAGCGGCAATGCTCGGTCGCCACCGCCGGCCCCGGCGGCGGGCCGTAACTCAGCCCCTCGCCCAGCGGCCAGGCGGACAGCGGCGCGCCCGTCACCCGCTCGATCGCGATGCCGAGCAACAGGTAGTTGATGTCGGAATAGACCGCCGGGCCCTGCCGCCACTCGCGCTGGAGGATGAAGGCGCGCAGCCGGGCCGGATCGTCGCCATAGGTATAGATCGGCTCGACCGCGGGCAGGAAGGTGCGGTGCGAGAGACAATCGCGGAAGGTCAGCCGGCGTTCCGCGGCATGGGCGACGTCGTACTGGCGCAGATCGGGAATCGCATCGGTCAGCGGCCGGTCGAGGTCGATCCGCCCCTGTTCGGCGAGCGAGAGGATCATCATCGTCGTCGCGATCACCTTGCTGACCGACGCAAGGTCGAACCAGTGGTCGATCGTCAGCGCCTCCGGTTCGGGCACCCGCGCCGCGAGCCCGGTCAGGCGCACCGCGCGGCGACCGTCGGCGCTGACGATGCCCAGGGTCGCGCCGGGAATACGCCCTGCCTCCACGCTGGCGCGGGCGGGCGCGAACGCCGCATCGGCAAGCTGCGCGATCACCCGGCCACCGCCTCCGGATGGTCGTCGGGCCGGGGGCGAAGGCGCGTGATCACCGGCAGGAAGGCGATGGCAGCCAGGCTGACCGCCCCGGACAATGCGAAGAAGTTGTTGTAGCCGATCGACTGGACCATGCCGCCCCCCGCACCCGCGAGCAGGCGCGGCAGCAGAAAGGTAAAGCCTGACAGGAACGCATATTGCGCGCCGGGGTAGCGCGGGTTGACCAGCAGCGAGAGGTAAACGACGTACACCGCGCCGGCCATGCCGTTGCCGAACTGGTCGGCGGCGGTGGCCAGATACAGCATCGGCTCGGTCGGGACCTGATATGCCAGCCAGACAAAACCGAAATTGCCGAGCGCCGCGAATACCGCGCCGATCGCGAGCGACTGTCCCATCGGCCAGCGCGTCACCATCCACCCGCCAAGCCCGACCCCGATCATGCTGGCGAGGAGCGCGACGATGCTGTCGGCCCGGCCGATCTCGCTCAACGAATAGCCGAGCCCCCGGATCATCGGCTTGGAAAGCTGCAACGCCAGCACGTCGCCCATCCGATAGATCGAGACGAACGCCATGAGGACGATCGCGCCATAGGCATAGCGCCAGAAGAAATCGACATAGGGCCCGATCACCGCCGATCGTCGCGCCGGATGGCTGAACGGCAATTGGCGAAGGCGCGGCACCGCCAGCGCCATCGCTACGAACGGCAGCATGCAGATGGCCAGCACATAGGGAGTGACATTGGTGTCGGCGGTGATGCCGATCCCCGCCGCCGCGCCGAGCAACAGCCAGCCGATGCCGGCCGTCACGACGCACGCGATCGCGAGGATCACGATGCTCGCCACCAGCCCCGCCACCAGCGCCGACCAGCGATTGCCCGCCTGTCGGCCACCTTCCTCGTCCGCACGCATGGCGACCAGCAGCGGGAAGGGAGCAAACGCCGCGACCGCAATCGCCAGATAGGCCGCCGTCCAGCCGGTGCCATCCGCGATGAGCAGCGCACCGCTGCCCGCCGCGACCATCGCGCTGCGATACCCCCAAAGATTGGCGGCGACGATCGGCCCCTGTTCATCCTGGGTGGGCGCGAGCTCGATACGCCAGGCATCGGCCGCAACCTCGAGCGTCGTCGTCCAGAAGGCGAGCAGCACCGCGAACAGCGCGGTGATGCCCAGGCTCGCATCGCCGGAGGTCAGCGCCATCGCCGCCATCGCGGTGAAGATGCCGAGCTGCGACAGCATGATCCAGCCCCGCCTTTTGCCCCAATAGCGCCCGAAGCCGGGCACGTCGTAACGATCGAGCAATGGCGCCCACAGGAACTTGAAGGTCGGGAGCAACGTCACCCAGGCGAAGAAGCCGATGACGACCAGCCCGACGCCATGTTCGGTCAGCCGCAGCGCGAGCACGGTCGAAAACATGTAGAAGGGCAGCCCGGCGGAAAAACCCAGCATGCCGTACAGCGCCATCCGGCGCAGCGGCACGCGGCCCGATGCCGTGGCAGGATCGGCGGTCAGCGCGTGATCGGTCACGTCTGGCTGTGCGAGGCAGGGGGCGTCATCATCGCCCGAAGAACCATTGTCTCGGGTGCGGGGTCAAGCACCGACCTTTGCGGCGCGAGCGCCGCCGAACCGCCTCGCCGCGCGCCGGGATTCGCGCACCGACCGCCAGGGCGTGCAAGATTTCCCGATTTCGCGCGCAGGCAGCAGGGTCCAGTGTCGGGAGAAGCGCGCCGAGCCCGGCCCGCGCGCCATGACGAGCGGTTATGGATCGCCAAACGGAAACGATCCCGCGCCTGGCCGCGACCCTGATGCGCAACGCCGATTGCCTGGGCGCGATGACGAGCTAAGCTGACGCATGATGCCCCTTTCCGCGATCGCCCTTCTCCGGACGCTGCCGGCCGCGCAGGTCGCCCCCGCTCCGGCCGAGGCCAGACATCCCGTGGCCACCGTACGGGTCACGTTCGACCGGAACGGCGAGAATGAGGTGACGACCAGCGGCTTCGCGGATCTCGCGACCCGGCGACCGGTGACGGCGGACGACCCGGTCCGCGTCGCGTCGATCTCGAAACTCGTCGTCGCGATCGCGGTGATGCGCCTGGTCGAGGCGGGCACGCTCGACCTCGACGCCGATGTCGACGACGTGCTGGGCTGGCGGGTGCGCAACCCCGCCTTTCCCGACCGGCCGGTGACGCTGCGCCTGCTGTTGTCGCATCGCGCCGGCATCACCGACGGGATCGATTATGTCCTGCCGCTCGACGCCGATTTGGCCTCCGTGCTCGCCGATCCCGGCGCCTGGGATGCCGCGCACCCGCCGGGCAGCTATTTCCGCTACGCCAATCTGAACTTTCCGGTCGTCGCCGCCGTGATGGAGCGCGCGACCGGAGAACGGTTCGACCGCCTGATGGACCGGCTCGTGCTCCGCCCGCTGGGTATCGACGGGTGCTACAACTGGGCCAGCTGCAGCGACGCGACGACGGCGCGCGCGGTCGTGCTGTACCGTGACCGCAAGCCGGTGCGCGACGATCATCAGGGCGGGCGGCCCGAATGCCCCGTTACACCGGCGCGCGACGGCAGCTGCGACCTGTCGCGCTGGCAGCCCGGGCGCAACGGCGCGATCTTCTCGCCCCAGGGGGGCCTGCGCATCTCGGCGCGCGGGCTGGCGCGGATCGGTCGACTCCTCCTCCGCCACGGCGAGGTCGAAGGCGTCAGGTTGCTCAGCGCGAAATCGGTGCGCGAGATGATCCGCCCGCAATGGATGCACGGGGCCGGCGAAGGGCTGACCGGCAGCGATACCGAGCCCGACGCCCCCGACAGCGGTTTCATGTGCAGCTATGGCCTGGCGGTCGCCACGCTCGCCACCCCTGCGCCCGGCTGTCGCGACGATCCGTTCGGCGACGGGGTGCGCCGGTTCGGGCATGCCGGCGATGCCTATGGGCTGTTGTCGGGGTTGTGGATCGATCCCGAAAATGATGACGGGGTCGTCTATTTCGTGACCGACGCGCCGCGCACCGCGGGCAAGCGTTCCGCCTATGCCGAGATCGAGGAGCAGCTCGCCCGTCCCGGCGACTGATCCAGCCAACCTCCCCTTGGAGCGCGTTCAGCCCATCTCCGGTGCGGCAGTCATCGTCCGCGAATCGACGAAGCGCAGCGCCCCGAGCGCAGCGATGACCAGCGCCACCGCCGATGACGCAATCACCGCGAGCCAGCCCGCCCGGGCATAGACCAGCCCCAGCAACAGCGTGCCGACCAGCCCCCCGGTAAAATAGGCGGCGAGATAGGCCCCGCTCGCCTGCGCGCGATTGGCGGCACCGACCCGCGCGACATGGCCGGTGGCGATCGCCTGCGCGCCGAAGGTGCCGACCGCGAACAGGGTCAGGCCCGCCATCAACGCGACGAACGTCTGGGGGATCATGAAGACCAGCCCGACCAGCGCCACCGCCAGCGCGACGATCATCGCACGGTCGACCCCGATGCGACCCGCCAGCTGCCCGAAACGCGTCGTCAGGAAAATCGACGGCACGAAGACCAGATAGACGAAGCTGGATTGCGCCATCGACAGCGCGAGATGCGGCTTGACCAGTTCAAAGCCGACAAAGGTGAACACGCCGATAAATGCGAACAGCAGCATGAACCCGACCAGCAGCGCGCAGAACAGTCGCGCGTCGCGCAGCAGCGACACCGACATCCCCGGCATTGCGGGGCCGACCGCCTCCGGCGCGCCGACCCGCTTCAGCATCTGCGCGACCCAGACCGCGCCGGCCAGGTTTACCGCGGCGAACAGGAGAAAACTGTTGTGCGATCCGAAAACGCTGACCCCGACCGACGCGGTGACGCGGCCCAGCAGGTTGCTGGCGATATTCCCGGTGACATAGGCCGCCATCGCGCCCGCCGTGCGCATGCCGCCCCAGCGTTCGCCCAGAAACGCGACCGCCAGGGCAAAGGCGATCGACATCAACACACCCTGTGCGATCCGCAACAGGCCGAATGCGACCAGATTGGGCGCGATCGCCAGCAACGCGGTCGGGATCGTGAGCAGCGCCAGCGCGATGACGACGCCGCGACGGCGATCAACCCGGTCGCCCAGCAGGCCGATCGCCAGTCCGCCGGCCGCCATGCCCAGCGTGCTGGCGTTGACGGCAATGCCCGCGGTCGCCGGCGCGACGGAAAATCGCGCCGCGATCGCGGGCAGGATCGCCTGCGTCGCAAACAGGTCGATCAGCGTGACGATCGCCATCCCGGCGATGAACCAGGACGGCACCTGGTCGCGCGACATCATCGGCATGACGATTTCCCCTGGATGGCGCGACGACCGGTTGCGGCCGCCGCCCGCGATCACATCGCCTTCGGATCGCCGTCGACCGGGAAGAAGTCGCTGGCAAGCAGCACGACCGGCACCTTGCCGGTGTTGCGCCACCAATGCGATGTCTTGTTGAGTTCGGCGACGCTCTCGCCGGCCTTGTGAACGATCGGCACCGCGCAGGTGCTGGCATATTCGGTGATCGTGCCCGAGACGACGTGGATGATCGCCGGCCGGTTGCCGTGGCTGTGATAGGGGACGACGCCGCCCGGCGCGACCGTCAGCCGGCGCAGCCGCAGCATCCGGCCATCGACGGCGACCGGCTCCTTTGCCAGATCAATCGACGACAGCACCGTGTCGGTGACGCCGCTCGCCGGTGCGTCCGACGGCTTCATCACGTCGATGCCCGCCTTGCCCGCCGGGCAGGTGCCGGCGACCGCCGGGGCCGCACCGAACCCGACCAGAAGTCCGGCGGTCATCGCGCCGCGCAGGCTCAAAAGCGTGAGTTTCATTGGAACCCTCCATTCCAGGCGGGGCGACATACCCCGCATCGCCGGCCAGAGTGCCGTCTACTTTGTGCGATGCACAATGCCATGATCGCATCGTTTCGATAGCTTTCGGATATTGGTGCTGCGAGTGCGAGCAGGAGTACGTTAATGGCTTGAAACGCGTGAGGGATGACCATGAAAACGCCCCATGATACTGCCGCGACCGCGGTGCCGCCCCACGGCCCGGTCCGCATCCCCGATGCCTGTGGCCAGGTGGTGCTGGTGCTTCAGGGCGGCGGCGCGCTCGGCGCGTACCAGGCGGGCGTGTATCAGGCGATGCACGAAGCCGGCATCGCGCCGGACTGGGTCATCGGCACATCGATCGGCGCGATCAACGCAGCCCTGATCGCTGGCAGCCCGCCCAGCGACCGGCTCGACCGGATCACCGAATTCTGGAAGCGGGTGCGCTATGGCCCGTGGACGGAAATGCTGAACGGCTGGCCGATGCTCGGCGCGCTTGGGGGTTATGCCGCCACCGTGACCGGGGGCCTGCCGGGCTTCTTCACGCCCAATCCGCTCGCATTCTTCGGCGCGCATACGCCGCTCGGGCCGGAGGATGCCGGCTATTATTCCACCGCGCCGCTTGCTGCGACGCTCAGTGAGCTGATCGACTTCGACCTGCTCAACCGCGGTGCCCCGCGCATCACGGTCGGCGCGGCGGCGGTGGCGACGGGGGTGATGCGCTATTTCGACAGCCGCGACACCCCGCTTGAGCTCAAGCACATCCTGGCATCGGGCGCGCTGCCGCCGGCGTTTCCGGCGATCCGCATCGACGGCGAGCTGTTCTGGGACGGCGGCATCGTATCCAATACCCCGGTCGAAGCGGTGTTCGACGATCATCCGCGACGCAGCAGCCTGGTCTTCGCGGTCCACATCTGGAATCCCCAGGGAACCGAGCCCGACACGATCTGGAAGGTCATCACCCGGCAGAAGGACATCCAATATGCCAGCCGGTCGGACGCGCACATTTTTCGCCAGCGCCAGATCCACAAGCTGCGCCATGTGATTTCCGACCTGGTCGACCGGCTTCCGCCCGATCAGCGCCAGACTCCCGAAGTGGCCGCACTCGCCGCCTATGGCTGCGTGACGCGGATGCACGTCGTCCGCCTGCTCGCGCCGCCGCTTTATGGCGAAGACCATTCCAAGGATATCGATTTCAGCGAAGCGTCGATTCGCGCGCGTTGGGAACGTGGCTATGCCGACACGATGCGCGTGCTGAACAAGCAGCCTTGGCACGAGGATGTCGATCCGCTCGAAGGGTTCATCCTGCACGAAGCGAGCGCGGGCGAGATGATGCCCGATGGCCACGCCCGTTGATCGTCGCGGGGCCGCGCGCGCCGGCGTCGGTGCGCTCGGCGCCCTGTTCGTGCTGACGGGGGCGGCGAACGACCGAACCGGGCGGCCCGAGGGCATCCGCGTGCTGGCAAGCACGCATGGCCATGACGCGACGGTCGGCGCAATCGAGCGCGAGGTGGCACGGCGCGGCATCCGCCTGTTCGCGACGATCGACCAGTCCGCGCTGGGGCCGGAGGCCGGGGTGCCGATCGCGCCGTCGACCCTGATCCTGTTCGGCAATCCCGCACATGGCCTGACATTCCTGGCAGCCGCGCCGCTCGCGGGACTAGATTGGCCGGTGCGGATGCTGGTCACGGACATCGACGGTCGGGTAACGATTGCCTGGCCCGATTTCGCGGCGATCGCGTCACGCTATGGCGCCATGGGCATCGCCGGCGAAGTTGCCATCGCCGATCGCACCGCTACGGCGATTGCGCACATTGCCGCCGGCGCGCCGCTACCCTGACGTGCCGGAGGGCACGCGACGCCCGCGGCCCCGTCATCCGCGAACCGCGTCACCGCCGAAACCTAAGGTCACAGGCCGGAAGGCAGATCACCACCTCGGCGATGTCGGGACGGCGCCCGCCGCAGACACAGAAAAGCCCGCCAAACCATGGGTTTGACGGGCTTTTGACTGGTTG
>NZ_WTFM01000005.1:0-57500 GCF_022496715.1 Sphingomonas sp. SFZ2018-12 | reverse complement strand
GGTTTCGGGTCTAATGCATCAAACTCAGTCGCCCTATTCAGACTCGCTTTCGCTGCGCCTACACCTATCGGCTTAAGCTTGCTTGATACATTAAGTCACAGACCCATTATGCAAGAGGTACGCGGTCACATCTCAAGGATGCTCCCACTGCTTGTAGGCAACCGGTTTCAGGTACTGTTTCACTCCCCTCATCGGGGTGCTTTTCACCTTTCCCTCACGGTACTAGTTCGCTATCGGTCATGTACGAGTATTTAGGCTTGGAGGGTGGTCCCCCCATGTTCAGACAGGATTTCACGTGTCCCGCCCTACTCGAGTCCTTCAACATCAGTTTCGCATACGGGGCTGTCACCCGCTAAGGCCACTCTTTCCAAAGTGTTCTGCTACTTGAATTGAAGGCACTGGCCTGGTCCGCGTTCGCTCGCCACTACTAACGGAATCTCGGTTGATGTCTTTTCCTCCGGGTACTGAGATGTTTCAGTTCGCCGGGTTCGCTTCACCAAAGCTATGTATTCGCTTAAGTGATACCTTGCCCCAATTAACCCGGCCCGTGATCGCTCACCGGCTGAATTAATTGGTGAAGGTGGGTTTCCCCATTCGGAAATCGTCGGGTCAAAGGTTGCTCACACCTCACCGACGCTTATCGCAGCGTGCCACGTCCTTCATCGCCTGTACATGCCAAGGCATCCACCAATTGCCCTTACCTCACGCTTGAGAGTCCACACCACCAACGACAACGCTGGGCGCCGGATCGAAATCCGAACACCACTCGGCACGCGCCGCCATCGGCTGGATCATCCCGACGATCAGATCGTCAGGACATCCCGATGTGGATGTAAAAATCTCAGCCTTTATTGAGTTTCCATCAGGGCGAACCCCGATGAAACCCGATTTTGCGTCGACGCGCACCCGATCCGAGGATCGAACACGACGCCGTCGCGGCATCGATTTGAAAAACCCATTCACAATGTCAAAGAAGTGCGGCGCAAATCGCCGCGTTGCCGCACAATGCTGCGCAGCAAACCCGTTGCTTCATCCCTGGATAGCCGAGAAGGTGGTGGAGCCTGTCGGGATCGAACCGACGACCTCAAGCTTGCAAAGCTAGCGCTCTCCCAACTGAGCTAAGGCCCCGTTTGGTACCTGGCGATGGTGGGCCGAGTAGGAGTTGAACCTACGACCTCACGCTTATCAGGCGTGCGCTCTAACCACCTGAGCTACCGGCCCCCTCGCCAATTGCTGGCCGATAAGGCCGCAGGGCGCGAAAGCCAGCTCAGGCAACCAGCCGATTGGCTGGTATCCAGTGATGAAGGGACATGAGGACGGCGGCAATGTTCTTTGGACAGGAGGAAGCTCTTTCCGAGTGACAAGCACCGGACGCTTTCCGCCATGATCCTTAGAAAGGAGGTGATCCAGCCGCAGGTTCCCCTACGGCTACCTTGTTACGACTTCACCCCAGTCGCTGAACCCACCGTGGTTGGCTGCCTCCTTGCGGTTAGCGCACCACCTTCGGGTGAATCCAACTCCCATGGTGTGACGGGCGGTGTGTACAAGGCCTGGGAACGTATTCACCGCGGCATGCTGATCCGCGATTACTAGCGATTCCGCCTTCATGCTCTCGAGTTGCAGAGAACAATCCGAACTGAGATAACTTTTGGAGATTAGCTCACCCTCGCGGGATTGCTGCCCACTGTAGTTACCATTGTAGCACGTGTGTAGCCCAGCGCGTAAGGGCCATGAGGACTTGACGTCATCCCCACCTTCCTCCGGCTTATCACCGGCGGTTCCTTTAGAGTACCCAACTAAATGATGGTAACTAAAGGCGAGGGTTGCGCTCGTTGCGGGACTTAACCCAACATCTCACGACACGAGCTGACGACAGCCATGCAGCACCTGTGTTCCAGTCCCCGAAGGGAAGAGACCCATCTCTGGGAATCGTCCGGACATGTCAAACGCTGGTAAGGTTCTGCGCGTTGCTTCGAATTAAACCACATGCTCCACCGCTTGTGCAGGCCCCCGTCAATTCCTTTGAGTTTTAATCTTGCGACCGTACTCCCCAGGCGGATAACTTAATGCGTTAGCTGCGCCACCCAAGCTCTAAGAGCCCGGACAGCTAGTTATCATCGTTTACGGCGTGGACTACCAGGGTATCTAATCCTGTTTGCTCCCCACGCTTTCGCACCTCAGCGTCAATACCAGTCCAGTGAGCCGCCTTCGCCACTGGTGTTCTTCCGAATATCTACGAATTTCACCTCTACACTCGGAATTCCACTCACCTCTCCTGGATTCAAGCGATGCAGTCTTAAAGGCAATTCTGGAGTTGAGCTCCAGGCTTTCACCTCTAACTTACAAAGCCGCCTACGTGCGCTTTACGCCCAGTAATTCCGAACAACGCTAGCTCCCTCCGTATTACCGCGGCTGCTGGCACGGAGTTAGCCGGAGCTTATTCTCCCGATACTGTCATTATCATCTCGGGTAAAAGAGCTTTACAACCCTAAGGCCTTCATCACTCACGCGGCATTGCTGGATCAGGCTTTCGCCCATTGTCCAATATTCCCCACTGCTGCCTCCCGTAGGAGTCTGGGCCGTGTCTCAGTCCCAGTGTGGCTGATCATCCTCTCAGACCAGCTAAGGATCGTCGCCTTGGTGAGCTTTTACCTCACCAACTAGCTAATCCTACGCGGGCTCATCCTTGGGCGATAAATCTTTGGTCTTGCGACATTATTTGGTATTAGCAGCAATTTCTCGCTGTTATTCCAAACCCAAGGGCAGATTCCCACGCGTTACGCACCCGTGCGCCACTAAGGCCGAAGCCTTCGTTCGACTTGCATGTGTTAGGCATGCCGCCAGCGTTCGTTCTGAGCCAGGATCAAACTCTCAAGTTTGATGTTCACATCCAGCGAGGAGGAATAGTCCCCGTCGGACGCGCTCATTTCAAGGAGCCGTTCCTGCACAAATCATTTCACGTATGGAAACGTGTAAGGACATGTTTGAACCGGGCCGCCGAAGCAAACCCAAGTCCATGGAACGGCTTGGCTTTTACCGAGTTACTGACACCTTGAATGCCAGACCCGGGGCCGCCGCCCACATGTCCCTTCATCTAAACTAACAATGTCAAAGAGCGCAAAAGACCGACGCCCTGTCTTACCCCTTTTTCTCGGGGCGACCCGTGCGCCTGGTTTTTGGTGACTGACGAAGCGTTCCGGTGAGGAGCACCGCGTCGGTGAAGGGGCATATATGGGGGGTGTTGGAGGCCGTCAACGCCCTTTTGCAATTTTGTGTCACTTTTTTCTCAGAGCCCGGAAAACACGGGGTTTACGCGATCTAAAGCCGCGCGCGTGCACGACGCCGCGGTGACCAATTCACCCGAATCGCTGGCGACTCGCCCCGCAGAATCGCTGCATGCGCAAGTGCGAAGCGCGGTATTCTGGCGCACCGGCACCCAAATCCTGGGCCAGGCGATCGCGTGGCTGTCCACCTTCGTCGTGATTCGTCTGCTCGACCCGGCCGATTACGGCCTGTTCGCGATGACGCAGGTGGTGTTGTTCCTGCTCAACATGCTCAACGGCTATGGCCTCGCCAATGCCGTCATCCAGAAAGCGGAGGTGACGCGGCGCGACTTGCGCCAGCTGATGGGCATGCTCGTGCTGCTCAACCTCTCGCTTGCGCTCGTTCAGCTCCTGCTCGCCCCCGTTGCCGCCGCCTATTACCGCCAGCCGGTCGTCGCCGACCTGCTGCATGTCCAGGCGCTGCTCTATCTGACCACGCCGTTCAGCGCGTTCGGCTATGCCCTGCTCGCCCGACAGATGCGTTTCGATGCGCAGTCCAAGGTCAATCTGGCCTCCGCTGCGCTCGGCGCGCTCGCCGCGATCGGCGGGGCGAGCCTGGGCTGGGGGGTGTGGACGCTCGTCTACGCCCCGCTCGTCCTGTTCGGCACGCGCGCGGTCGGGATGACGATCGCCACCCGCACGCTGGTCATGCCGAGTTTCGATTTCCGCGGCGCAGGTGCCATGGCGCGCTTCGGCGGGCTGGTCGCCGCCAGCCAGTTGCTCGGCTTCCTCCAGTTCCAGGCCGACGTGCTGATCGCCGGGCGGCTCTTCGCGCCCGAAGCGGTCGGGTTCTACACCACCGGCCTGTTCCTGGCCCAGCTGTTCAACAACAAGTTCCTGCCCGCGCTGAACGAGATCAGCTTTTCGGCCTATGCCCGGATCAAGTCGGATCCGCTGGCGCCGGGGCGCGCGCTGGTGCGGTCGGTCCGTCTGATCATGATCGTCGCCATGCCCTTCTATTTCGGGCTGGCAGTGACCGCCGAGCCCGTCGTCGCGCTCGTGCTCGGTCCCAAATGGCTGGGCGCGGCGGCGCTCGTCCAGCTGATCGCGCTGGCCATGCCGGCGATGACGGTCCAGATGCTGCTGCAACCGGCGAGCGACGCGATCGGGCGCCCCGGCATCGCCGCGGGCAACAGCGCGATCGGCGCGGTGATCGTCCCGATCGCTTTCCTGGTCGGCGCGCAATGGGGGGTGACGGGCATCGCCGCGTCGTGGCTGGTCGCCTATCCGTTGCTGCTGTTGATCTGTGCGCGGCGAACGTTGCCGGTGCTGGGGGTGACGGGGATGAAAGTCGTTCGTGCGGCCGCCCCCGCGGTGATCGCGGCGTGCGCGATGGCGCTGATCGTCACGCTGGCGGATTCGGCCCTCGCTGCGCCGGCCGCGTTCCGCCTGCCCCTGCTCATCGCGCTCGGCGCGGCGAGCTATGCCGGCTGGCTGGCGGTGTTCGCGCGTTCAACCGTGGTCGAGCTGATGGCGCTGGTCCGCCGCACGGGCTGATCGCGCAGCCGCGCAATCGCCGCGCGCGTCGCGTCGATATAGGCCATGCCGTTGAACCGGCACGTACCGATGAAATGGGCAAAGCGCGCATCCGTCGGCACGCCCTCGTCCCAGAAATTGAAATAGCGGTGATAGGGGAGCAGCAGCGGATCGGACTGGTTGGCGACGACGAAATTGGACGTCACCTGCTCGCTGCCCCAGCGTTCCCAGCGCGCGCGCCCGATCTCGCGCTCGACCGCGACCGAGAAGGCTTCGGCGGGCGCACGCCCCTCGCCCGACCGCGCAAAGCCCGCAAAGCCGGCGCAGCCGCGCGCGTAGCGCAGCCGCGCGATGCCCGGCACGGCAATCCTGCCCAGCACCGATTCGGCCGCCTCCTGGACATGCAGGTCCGGCGCGCTCAGGTCGACCGGCGCGCGCGTCGCGGCAAAGGCGACGGCGTCCGCCAGTTCCGCCTCCGCCTCGCCGCGTAGCGTAAAGCTGCGCCCGGCGACGACGGCGGCCCGAACTTCGGGCAGGTCGCCCAGCGTCACCGTGTCCGAATCGGCCTGGATCACATAGGCGTCGCGGCGCAGGTCGAGCAGGGTCAGCAGCCGTTCCCACGTGCCCCCGACCGGACACGGCCCGACATCGACCGCGCTGATCGGAATGATCCGGGGGTCACCCAGATGATGGCGCAGCACCGCGCGATCGCTGGCGGTGAAGGTGCCGTCGTCCAGAATGACGACGCGCCCGATGCCGCCGAGCCCTTGGTGCAGCGACTTGACCGACACGAGATAGGGGTAGAGCACCGCCGTCCCGGCCATGGCGAAAAGGATGACGCCATCGTCAGCCGGCACGATCGGCGGGGTATCGAGCACCGCGCGCGCGATGCGTCGGTGCCACCATTGCTTGGCATAGAAATTGGCGTGTTCGGCGAGCGTCGGCATGGCCGGATGTCCTACGCCCGAATCTTTAAGGGAAGGTGCGCGTTCAGGCCGACTGGATATAGTCGCGCATGGCCGCCGCCTCGGCCTCGATGCGTTCGATCCGGAACTTCACCAAGTCGCCGATCGACACGAAACCCACCAGCGTGCCGTCGTCCACCACCGGCAAGTGGCGGATCCGCCGCTTCGACATCAACGACAGCGCGGCCAGCACCGCGTCGCCTGACGTGACCGTGATCGGCGGCGCGGTCATCAGGTCGCGCACCGGACGATCGAGCGCGGCCGCACCCTCCTGGTTGAGCGCATAAATCACGTCGCGCTCGGAAAAGATGCCGACGACCTTGCCGTCCTTCATCACCGGCACCGCGCCGATCCGCTTGCCCGCGATCAGCGCGACGGCAGCCGCGACCCGCTCGTCGCAACCGACCGAGATCACCTCGGTCCCCTTGCCCTTCAGGATTGCCGCTATCGTCATCGCGTCCCTCCTCGCTACCGCATCATTTCGTGCGCCGGAGGTTGAGCATTCCATGATTCGCCCCCATTGGAAAGGGATGACACCACCTCGCCAAGGCCTCGACGACCCGGACTACGCCGCCCAGGCCTGGGGCCGCTATCGCCGGCTGCTCGGCTGGATGGGACTGTTCTCGGCCGCGTGCGGCGTGCTCGCCGTCTGGGTGCTGTGGCGCTGGACGGGCGCGATGCCGATCCACATGGGTATCGCCACCTTTCTGGGCGTATTCCTCACCATGCTGATCGCCGTCGCGCTGATGGGGCTGGTCTTCCTGAGCTCCGGCACCGGCCATGACGAACAGGTCGAGGACCCGCTGCGCGGTGAGGTGGACGTGGACTGAGTTACCCACGCGGTTCCGCGAAGCTTCCGTGACGACAAGCCGGCAACGGATCCCGCCTGCCGAATCATAGGGCGATGATTAGATTGGCGAGCTTGTCCATCTCGGCCCGGCCCGCAGGCGGAAGCGGCGCCCCGTTGATCCACTCAACATAGAAGGACTGCCGCCACACCATTCGGAAATAGCGGGCGGTCCGTTTGAACGGCACCTCGAAACCCGGAGGCATGCTTCGATCAGCCCCGGTGGCGAGAAGCCAGACGCTGCGCCCGGCGAGGGCGCGACCCGACGTGCGGTCGACCGGATCAAGAAGCAGATCGGTAAGGCGGTCGAAAAATGCCTTCAGGGGCGCGCTCATCGCGTACCAGTAAACGGGGGTGGCGAAGACGATGTCCTGGCTTTCGAGCATCATCGTGACGACGCTGCGGAAATCATCGCGGTCGTCGTGACGCGCATAATCAAAGGGTGCGACCGTCAGCGTGGACAGGTCGACATGCTGTGCCCGCGCGCCCAACTTGCCGCTCAGGTACGCGACGAGCGCCCCGGTATGCCCATCCGTCCGCGCAGAGCCGGAGATCAGTGTGATGCGCCTTGTGCGCTCGTCGCCAGCAGCCATCGGGGCATTCGACCGCGATTGCCGAAACGCGTCAACAGGCTGTAGGTGGGGTTGGCGTGCAATCGCTCGATTTCGAAGCCGCCATCGTTGATGCTCGCGCGCATCCGATCAACTATTCCCCCGCCACACCGCCTCCCTCCCCATAGCGCGCGATCAGCGCGCGGGTGACTCCGTTGGTCCAGCCGAACCCGTCCTGGAGGGGATATTCGCCGCCGCCGCCGGGGCGGCGCTCCTCGACATCGTATTTCTCCAGCATCTTGCCGGTCTCGCGCCAGGCGCGTTCGACATTGCCGATCCACCGCGTCGCGATCTCGCGCGCCAGTTCGTCCTCGCCGTAACGCACGAGACCGTCGACCGCGATCCATTGCAGCGGGGCCCAGCCATTGGGCGCATCCCATTGCTGGCCGGTACGGGTGAGCGTGGTGCGCAGTCCGCCGGGGGCCAGCAGCTTGGCGCGCACCGTCGCCGCCACCGCCGCTGCCTGGTCCTTGCTGGCGATGCCCGCAAACAGCGGATAGAGCGTGGCGGCGGACAGGACGGGCGTCACCTGCCGCGTCTCGCGATCCCAGTCGCCAAAGCGTCCTTCCGCGCTGTTCCACAAATAGCGCGAGATCGCCGCCCGCCGCCGCTCAGCGCGCGTTGCAAAGTCGCGTGCGCATGCGCGATCCCCGCCGGCGCGACACCGCGTCGCGATCGCATCCTCCAGCGTCCACATCAGGCTGTTCAGGTCGACCGGCACGATGTCGGTGGTACGAATCGTCGCCAGCCGCGTGGGATCGCTCAGCCAGCGCGACGAATAGTCCCATCCGCTTTCCGCGCCCGCGCGCAGGTGACGGTACATGAGCGCCGCGTCGCGGTTGCTCTCGCGCGCGGTCGCCACATCCTCGGCCCAGCTTTCGTCGCGAGGGATCGACTTGTCGTCCCAATAGCGGTTAAGCAGCGTGCCGTCGGGCATCCGCACCACCCGCTCGCACGCGCCCTGCCGTTGCGCGCAGGCGGCACCACGCATCCAATAGGCATGCTCGGCCCGCAGCGCCGCCAGCCGCGCCCTGGCGAGCGCGGGTGAGTCGCTGTCGGACAGCCCGACCATCAGCGCGAAGAAAGGCGGCTGCGATCGGCTGAGATAATAGGTCCGCGTGCCATTGGGGATATGCCCATAGCGATCGACCAGGCTGACGAAGTCGGCCAGCATCCCCTCGATCAGGTCGCCGCGGCCATCGACCCTCAGCCCCAGCATCGTGAAATAGCTGTCCCAGTAATAGATTTCGCGGAATCGTCCGCCCGGCACCACATAGGGCGCGGGGAGCGCCAGTGCCGAAGACCCCGCCGGCGGGTCGAGCGGTGGTCGGGTCAGCTGCGGCCACAGCCCCCTGATATGTGCGACGAGGTCGTCCGCGCGGGTCTCCGCGGGTGCATCGGGCAGGATGAAATGCCGCGCGACGAATGCCTTCAACTCGGCGCGCGTGCGGGGCCGCTCGCGGGCATACGCCTCCAGGATCGCCTGCGGCGTCGCGCGCGCGGTGGCGTCGACGAAGGTCTTGCCGTCGTCGAACACCCGCTCGCGCTGCACCGCCTCGAATAGCGGGCCGTACAGCTCCGCCGGGCTCCGGGGCGGGTCGGCCGCGGCGCTCAGCAGCAGCAGCCCCGCCGCCGCCAGGGCGCGCCATGTGTTCGTCAGAGCCATGTCGCGCCCCTTCGTCTTCCGGTCAGAACTGATAGGCGGCCGTGAAGCGGAACGACCGGCCCAGGATCGGCCGCGCCAGGATGGCACCCGACCCCTGCGATCCGATCACGCGCGGATTGCCTTCGGTCAGCCCGATCTCGTCGGTCAGATTGTCGCCATAGAGCTGGAAGGTCCAGCGATCATCGACCTTGAGCGTCACGCCTGCATCCCATTTGACGAAGTTGGGCAGCACCTGAAGGTTCTCGACGTCGGAAAACCGGTCGCCGGTGTAGCCGATCGTCGTGAAGACGGTCCCCTCCATCCGGTCGCCGATCGGCGTCTTGTAGGACGGCGTCACCCGCCATTGCCACTCGGGCTGGCGCTGCACACGATTGCCGGTGTTGTCGATCGTCCCGTTCGCGCTGAAGAAGTCGACATAGCTCGCGTCGAGATAGGTCAGCGACCCGGTGATCTGCAGCCCCTCGAACGGGCGCAGCGCACCTTCCAGCTCGACGCCGTTGGTTTCCGCGCCGCCGATCTGGGTCAGCGGCGGCTGGCCGACGATGATCTGGGTCGACGCCAGCCCCTCGAACTCGTTGCGGAACAGCGTGACATAGAGGTTGAGCAGGTCGGTCGACGCCTTGAGCCCGATTTCATAGCTGTCGACGCGCTGGGTGATGTCCAGCCCGTCGCGCAGATTGTCGAACTGCGGAAAGGTGTGCCCGCGGCTGTAGCGGGCGAACGCGCCGAACTGGCGGCTGAACTCGTAATTGGCACCCAACGTCCACGACCATTCGTCGCCTTCATAGTCGATCGTGTTGAACGTGCCGTTGAGCACGGCGATGTTGCGGTCGAACAGCGTGTTCGGGTTGCCGTCGACATCGGCGATGGTCGAATTATTCTCCACCCGCCCATCGACCGTGTGATTCTGATACCGGATGCCGGCATCGATGCGCAGCTGATCGGTCACCTGCAACTCGTCGACCAGGTAGAAGGCGATGTCCTCGCCCTCATAGCTGGCGTTGACATTGAAGAACGAGCCGCCGGCAAAGCCGTTGCGCGTCGCCTGCTGCAGCACGCCGCCATTGTTGATGACGAGGTCCAGCCGCCGCGCATTCGGCTCGGCCGTAAGCAGCTGGGCGTTGCCCAGATTCCACAGATCGTTCGATTCGTAACGCGTGTAGTAGAACCCGCCGGTCAGCGTGTTGCCGCCCGACTTGAACTCGAGCGCCAGGTCGTTGACGAACGCGTCGATGTCCTTGCGCACCGTCCAGAACCCGATCGGGATGACCAGCTGGTCGGCACCCACGCCTGCGCGATTGCCATCGGCGAAGTTCAGGCTGGCCACCGTTCCGCCCAGCCCGGCGGCATAGGCGGCGGCGGTCTGGGGCGTCGCCCCGCCGGGTACGAAACCGGTCGTGTCGGCACTGCCGGTCAGATAGCTCGCGCGATCGCGCACGGTCAGGCCGTTGGCGAGCTCGTAATCGAAATTGATCCCGACATTGCCGATCCGCGCGCCGCGTCCGTCGGCCAGGTCGGCCGGCGTGCCGTCGGGCAGGATCGCGCGGCGGGTCTGCGGGCTGGCAAAGGTGCCGGTGCCCGCATCAAAGCCCGGAAAGCTGCGGATATTGTTGCCGTCCTGGATCACCGGGATCGGCAGCAGCCACTGGCCGCGATCGTCCAGGTAGCGGCCGAATACGAGCAGCGAACCGCGGTCGAACTCGTGCGACAGGTTGGCGGTGATCTGCCCGCCCTTTTCCGCCGTGAACTCGGCATCGCGAATGCCGTCGGACTGGGCGTAATAGCCGCCGATCATGAACCCGGTATTCGGCCCGATCGGACCCGAAACCACCGCGTCGATCCGTCCTTCACCGAAATCGGTCACGCCCAGCTTGACCAGACCCTCGAGCTCGGAGCCCGCCTGTTTCTGGACGAAGTTGACCGTCAGGCCCGGCTGCCCGGCGGAAAACAGCGCACCGGTGCCGCCGCGCACGGCTTCGACGCGCTGCAACGTCTCGTCGATGCGGATCAGCTGGCTGTTTTCCAGGAACGACAGCGTCGACGGCGGAAAGAACGGCACACCCTGGGTCTGCAGCGTCACGAACTGGGCGTCACCGCCCGAGGGATAGCCGCGCACGAAGATGTTGGCACCGTTCTGACCGCCCGAGCTTTCGGCCGACACGCCGGGAATCGCGCGGAACAGGTCGGCGGTGGACGCGGGCGAAATCTGGTCGATCGCATCGTTGCTCAGCGTCGTTACCGCAAACGCCGCATCCTGGCGCCGCGTGCCCGCCCCGGCGGTGCCGATGACGACGATATCCTCGGCCGGCGCGTCATCTTCGGCCTGCGCCGGGTCGCTGCCGGCGGCGGCGACATCCTGCGGCGTCGCCAGTGCCGCCGTCGCGTCGTCGCGCACGATCAGAAATGCGCCGCCAGGTGCCACGCGATGACGCAGCCCGGTGCCCTTGAGCAACCGGTCGAGCGCCTGTTCGGCGGTATAGTTCCCGCGCAGCGCACGCGCCCGCTTGCCCGCAACGATCTCGGGCGCGAACAGGATCTGCTGGTTGCTCTGGCGCGCGAACTCGGTCAGCGCATCGCCCAGGCTGTCGGCGCGGATCGACAGCTGAAGCGGCGGCGGGGCGGCATGGGCGGCTGCGACCGGCACGACGGGGACGAGCATGGCACCGGCAAGAAGGCGCAGGGCAAGGCGGCTTAAGCGATGTGACTGACGCATCTGGGTCCTCTCTGATGGCGGCCCGTCTGTGCAGGGCTCACTAGGACAAGACGCAATCGGGCGCGAAAGCCGAACCGGACGGGGGAAAATTTAGTCGTTCAGCGGCGCGTCAGCCAGATCGCGTCGTCGCGCGACCGCGCCTCCACGCCGAAACCAGCTTCCAGCGCCCCAATGAACGCGCGTGTGTCCTCCGCCCTGAACGCGCCGCTGATCCGCACCGTTGCCGTCGCGTCGTCGACGATGCGCAACGGGCGCGCGGCATAGCGGTTGAACTCGGCCACCGCCTCGCCGAGCGGCTGGTCGCGGAAGACCAGCAGCCCGCTGCGCCAGCTTTCGATCGGTGCCGGATCGGCGATGCGGCTGACATCGACGCGGTCGGGGGTGGCAACCAGCAGCTGGCTCGGCGCAAGCGCGACGCTTGGCGCGACGTTGCGGTTGTGCGCCGCACCCGGCTGATCGACGCGCACCCTGCCCTCGATCAGCATGACTTCCAGCCTGCCGCGATCGATCCGCACGTCGAACGCGGTGCCCAGCGCGGTAATCTCGCGTCCGGCGGCAGCGACGACGAAGGGGCGCGCCGGGTTCTTGGCGACGTCGAACCAGGCCTGGCCACGCACCAATTCGACGCGCCGCACCCCGGAAGTATAGGCGACGCGCAATGCGCTCCGCGTGTTCAGCATCACCCGCGTCCCGTCGCCGAGCGTCAGGTTGGCGCGCTGGCCGACGCCTGTCGAATAGGCGCTGCCGGCGGCCGCGGCGATGCTGCGACCTTCGCGATCCGGCTGCATCCCGCCCGGGGCTTCGAACCTGCCCCCCGCCCAGCTGGCCAGGCCGATTGCAATGACCAGCGAAGCGGCGATCGGCACGATTGGCCGCCAGCGGTGCCGGGCGCCCGGCGACACCTCGCGCGCGCGTCCGACCCGCGCCAGCGTCTCGTCGCGCAGCGCGCGCAGCTCGGGCGTTGCGGCATAGTCGCGCGCCCACTGCTCGGCGCGCACCGCACGGTCATAGGCGTTGGCATTCGCCGGCGACTCCGCACGCCAGCGATTGAAACGGGCGACCAGCGCCGGTCGCGCCGCGTCGCCCAGCCGCGCCCGCCAGCGCGCTGCCGCCAGTTCGATGTCGGGGGGCGCAGGATCAGTGATGGCGCCAGTCCTCGAGCTGCGCCTGAAGGTGGCGCAGCGCGCGTGCGTAGTGCTTTTCCGCCGCGCGCTTCGAAATGCCCAACGCCGACGCCACGTCCGCCATGCGATATTCCTCGAACAACCTGAGGACGAAGACGTCGCGGGTACGCTGCGGCAATTCGCGCAGCGCGGCCTGGACGCGCATCAATCCTTCCCGTCCCACCAAGACGCGCAGCGGCGAAAAATCCGCACTTTCCAGTTCGATTCCGTCGATTTCGACATGGCGCGACACCTCGCGCACCGCCGCGCGCCGCGCCCGGTCGCGCAGCACGTTGGCGGCGATCACGAACAGGAAACGGTCGGGCGCGTCGATCGCGCGCAGGTCGGGCATCCGCGCGAGGCGCAGGAAAACGTCCTGGACGAGGTCGGCGATGTCGGCCTCCGCCTCCACCCGGCGACGGAAATAGCGAGCGAGCGGTGCCGAAAAGCGCGCGACGAGCGCGTCGAGCTCGGCCGGCCCCGCCGAAGCCGGCACGTGCACGCCGGCGGGCGGCGAATTGATCTTGCGTCCATCGCTCACCCCGCCTTGTGACCATATCGGCCGGCGGGGCGCAAGCGGGCCGCACAGACGGCGCTACAGGTCGGGCAGCTGCTGGGCGGCGTGGCCCCAGCCCCTGAGCGAAGGTGCCGCCGCGCGCTCGACCAGTTGCGCGGCATCGGCGATCGACCATCGCGCGGACGATGCGATCGCGTCCAGCTCGCCCCAGTCGACCGGCACCGCGACGGGCGCGCCCGGTCGCGCCCGCGCCGAATAGGGCAGCACCGCAGTCGCCCCGCGCTGATTGCGCAGCCAGTCGATGAAGATGCGCCCGCGCCGCTTGGCCTTGCGCATCGTCGCGACGAAGCGGTCGGGTTCGGCCAGCGCCATCGCCTCCGCGAAACGTCGCGCAAAGTCCTTGTGCGCGACCCAGTCATGCCCCGGGGTCAGCGGCACGACGACATGCACCCCCTTGCCGCCCGATAGCATCGCGAAGCTCTGGAGACCGAGGTCGTCCAGCCGGTGACGCAGGTCGGCGGCGGCGCGCTTCACGTCGGCAAAATCGAGTTCCTCGTCGGGATCGAGGTCGAGCACCAGCCGGTCTGGCGCCTCGACATCGTCGACGCGCGATCCCCAGCCGTGAAACTCGATCGTCCCCATCTGCACGCACTGCAGGATGCCGGCCGCATCCTCGACATACAGATAGTCCTCGTTGCCGCCGTCCTTCTCGCGGATCGCGACATGATGGACCGCGTCGCCCATGCCGCCGCCGTCATGCTTCTGGAAAAAGCACTGCTTGGCGCGGCCCTGTGGACAGCGGACCAAGCTGACCGGCCGGTGCGCGAGATGCGCGAGCATCAGCGGCGAGACCGCCGCGTAATAGTTGGCGAGGTCGCCCTTGGTCTGGCCACTTTCGGGAAAGATCACCCGGTCGCGACTGGAAATGCGGACGCCCGCCGCCGGTGCGGGCGCCCCGCGCGCGCGTTCCGGGCCGACCTCTGTGGCCGGGCGGTCGCCGCGCAGACCGACGAAGCTGGCATGGCGCACCCGCCCCTCGCCGGTGAATTCGGCAAACGCCACCTCCGCGACCAGCTCGGGCGTGACCCATTGCGCGCCGCGCTGCTCGGCGGCCGCCACGTCCAGCGGCGCGGTCTTGCGCGCCAGACGTTTGAGCCTGCGGGCGAGATCGGCCTGCGCATCGGCATCGAACCCGGTCCCCACCTTGCCCTTGTAGACCAGCGCATCGTCCTCCCGCTGGGCGAGCAGCAGCGACGCGAACGGCCGCCCCTTGGCGCGTGAGGGCGACCAGCCGACGATCACGAATTCCTGGCGGCGGGTGCATTTGATCTTGACCCAGTTCATCGTGCGGGCCGACCGGTACGGCGCGTCGATCCGCTTGGCGATGATCCCTTCCTGCCCGGCCGCGCACATCGCGTCGAACAGTCGCTCGCCCGCGCCGATGACATGGTCGGCGACATGGACGAGTGGTGCCGCATCGCCGAGCAGCGCCGCAAGCCGCTCCTTGCGCGCGATGGTGGGCAGTGCGGTCAGATCCGCACCGTCCAGCGCCAGCAGGTCGAAGGCATGCAGGTCGAGGCGGTGGCGCGCACCTTGTTCGCCGTGCCCCCGCTTGAGCATCGCCTGCAACGCCGAAAAGCTTGGGTTGCCGTCAGGCCCCGGCGCGGTGATCTCGCCATCGATCAGGCACGGCGGCAGGTCGAGCGCGGCGATCACGGCGACGAGCGGCGCGAACTTGTCGGTCCAGTCCAGGCCGTTCCGGGTATAGATGCGTACGGCCGACCCGGCGGCAGCCACCAGCGCGCGATAGCCGTCGAACTTGATCTCGTGCAGCCAGTCATTGCCGGTGGGGACCGCGTCGACAAGCGTCGCGAGCTGGGGCTTGCGGAACGCGGGCGGACGCGCCGGGCGGCGCGCGCGCGGGCTGGCCTTTGCGGCACGCGCATTGTGCCGCGCGGCCTTGGTCATCTCCGCAGCGAAGGCATCGCCCGACTTGCCGGCGAGCGCGCGCTCGCCACCCGTATCGGCGGCAATTTCCGCCATCGAGCGCCCGGTCAGGACACTGGTCAGGCACCGGTCGATCAGGTCGCCGCGCGCGCCCGTATGGTCATCGCCGATCTTGCGGAGCAGCCAGTTCTCGCGCTTCTCGCCGGGCTTGCCGCGCATCCGGACCAGCAGCCACTCGCCCTTCATCCGCTCGCCGTCGAGGCGGAAGTGCAGGTGACCCTTGTCGAGATCGTCCGCCGTCTTGCCCTCGACAGGCGCCCAGCTCCCCCGGTCCCACAGCATCACCGTCCCGCCGCCATATTCGCGTTTGGGGATGACCCCCTCAAACTCGGCATAGCTGAGCGGATGATCCTCGGTCCGCACCGCAAGCCGCTTGTCGGCCGGATCGAGCGAGGGCCCTGCCGTCACCGCCCAGCTTTTGAGGACGCCATCCTTCTCCAGCCGCAGGTCCCAGTGCAGCCGGGTCGCATCATGCTTCTGGACGATGAAACGGTTGCCACCCGGCTTCCCAACCTTGCCGGCAGGCTCGGCGGTCGCCTTGAAATCACGCCGCCGACGATATTCGGCCAGCGGATCGGTCCTCCCCGGCATGTTCAGGCGCGCTTGCGCGCCGCGGCTTTGGCGGCGGGCTTCTTGGCGGCGGATTTCTTCGCGGATGGCTTGGCCCCGGAGGCGCGCGCGGCCGGTTTGCCCCCGTCCACCGACGCCTTGAGCGCGGCCATCAGGTCGATGACGTTCGACTTGCCCGCGGGCGCGGCGGGCTCATCGACATCCTCCAGCACCCTCTTGCCCTTGGCCTTGGCCTTCTTGTCGATCAGCCGGTGGAGCGCGTCGACATAACGGTTGTGATAGTCGGCGGCGTCGAACGTCCCGCTCTTCTTCTCGATCAGCGACGTTGCGAGGTCGAGCAGGTCGGGGTCGGGCTTCGCGTTGCCGATGTCCGCGAAAAAGCCCGTCGCGCGATTGACCTCGTCGGCGTAGCGCAGCGTCTCGAGGATCATGCCGCGACCGCACGGTTTCAGGCTGACCAGATATTCCTGCCCACGCACCGCCAGCTGCCCCACCCCGACCTTGCGCGTCGCGCGCAACGCGTCGCGCAGCACGACATAGGCTTCCTCCGCCAGGTCGTCGGCAGGGACGACATAATAGGGCTTCTCGTAATAAAGAACGTCGATCGCATCGGCATCGACGAACTGGACGAGCTCGAGGGTGCGTTTGGAGTCGAGCTTCACCGCCTCGATCTCGGCATCGTCGAGCAGCACATAGCTGCCACGCGACACCTCATAGCCCTTGATGATCTCGTCTCGGTCGATCGGGCCGACGCCCGGCACCACCTTCTCGTATTTGACCGGCTTGCCCGACGGCTCGTGGATCTGGCGAAAGCTGACCGACGCGCCCGAACGGGTCGCCGCATAGATTTCGACCGGGATCGAAACCAGCGCCAACCGGATCTGTCCCCGCCAATAGGCTCGTGCCGCCATCACCTGCTCCAAATGACCTTGCTGGGAAAGCGCGGCGGGGCGGGGATTGTTCCGGCCCGGCATCCGATCTTCGGCCCGGACGTGACGGACGCACCCGCCCGGCGGATTGGCGCGTTGAGTGGCGCTCGGCTAGACAGGATCGCGATGCCCCTCTTTGCTGCCCTTTGCGCCGGATGATCCCGGCACCCCCGCCGCACGCGATCGGCGCGATCCTGCTGACTGCGGCGATGTTCTACGGCTTCATCTCGGGCCGGGTGCGGGTGGAGATCATCTCGCTGCTCACGATCAGCGCAATCGCGCTGGGGCTCTATCTGCTGCCGCTCCCGGGGCAGGTTCCGACCGACGGACTGAAACTCGCTTTCGAGGGCTTCGGGCATTACGCGCTCGTCACCATCTGTGCGCTGATGGTGCTCGGGCGCGGCCTTGTCACGACGGGTGCGCTGGAACCGGTGTCGCGCCTGCTGACGCGGGTGTGGCAGTTCAATCACCGGATCGGCCTGCTGGTCACGCTGGCGCTCGCATTCGGCATGAGCATGGTGGTGAACGACACCCCGGTGCTCGTCCTGCTGTTGCCGATCATTGCGTCGATCGCGGCCAATGGCGGCATGCCGGCGTCGAAAACGCTGATCCCGGTCAACAGCGCCGTCCTGATCGGCGGCATGTCGACGACGATCGGCACGTCGACCAATCTGCTCGTGGTGTCGATCGCGGGCGATCTCGGCCTGCCGCGCATGACCGTGTTTCACTTCACCCCGATCGTGATGATGGCTGCGGTCGTCGCGCTGCCGTTTGTCTGGCTGGTGATGCCGCGCCTGCTGCCCGATCACTCGACCGCCGCCGGGCACGAGCCGCGTGCGTTCACCGCGACCCTCCGGCTGGGCGATCCGTCGGCCTCGCGCGAACGCACGCGCGAGGCGCTGGCCGAGCGGCTTCCCGCCGGGCTGGAGATTCTGAGCCTGCCCGATGCCGACGGGCGGATGCGGGTGCGCGGATCGCACGCAATGCTCGAGGAGGCGATGCGCGTGCTGGGCGCGACCGCCGCACCGGCCTGGCTGATGGAGCGGCTGAAACGCGGTTATGCCAGCAGCGGTGAGGACCTGACCGTCGCCGAACTGTCGATCAGCCGCGATTCGGCGCTGGTCGGCAAGAGCGTGGTGTCGGCCAACGTCGCCGAGCTCTATAATCTTGCGATCCTCGGCGTGCACCGCGCACGCCGGCCGTGGCAGGGCCGCTGGGACACCAGCGATGCCGGCGACAGCGCCTTTGCGGAGGGCGACATCCTGCTCGTCGCGGGCGCGCTGCCCAACATCCAGCAGATGTCGGCCGGTGAAAACGCGCTGATGCTCGACGGCGCCAAGGAGCTGCCGCGCACGGCAAAGGCGCCGCTGGCGCTCGCCATCATGGCGGCAGCGGTCGTTCCCGCCAGCATCGGCCTGATCCCGATCGCAATTTCGGCGCTGGGCGGCGCGATCGCGATGCTGGTCACCGGCTGCGTGCGCTTCGACCGCATCGGCCGCGCGCTGTCGGCCAAGGTGATCGTGCTGGTCGCCGCCAGCATCGCGATCGGCCGGATCATCCTGGAAAGCGGGGCGGCCGCGTGGCTGAGCCAGCTGATCGCCCTCGGTCTCCAGTTCCTGCCCGCTGCCGGCGTGCTCGCGGCGGTGATGCTGTTCGTGACGCTGCTGACCAACTTCGCGTCGAACACGACCGCGGCTGCGGTCGGAACCCCGATCGCGTTCAGCCTGGGCGAGCAGCTCGGCATTCCGGTCGAGCCGCTGGTGCTGGCGGTGCTGTTCGGCTGCAACCTGTGCTATGCGACCCCGGTCGCCTATCAGACCAACATGCTGATCATGTCGGCGGGCGACTACACCTTTTCCGACTATACCCGCACCGGGCTGCCGCTGGTCGCGATCATGATCGTGACGCTGTCTGCGCTGCTCGTCCTCCGCTACGGGCTCTACTGACCGCGCGACCAGGCACGGCGGGCGTTGACCAGCCCGAGCAGCGCCTGCGCCCGGACCGACAGCTCCGCCCGCTCGGCCTCGGACAATCCGTTGGCGAGATATCGGTCCTCCAGCCCGGCCACCGCCCGCGCCTCGCGACGTAGGCCACGCGCCTCGCGCCGGTCGAGCTGGCCGGCGCGGCGGCCGTCACGAATGTCGCTGCGCGCTTCGGCCAGCAGCGGCCGCACGCTCGGGACCACCGGGGCGGGTTCGCGATCCCCGTCGTCGCCGCCGCCGTCCCAGATTTGCGCACTAGCGGGCGTCGCCGCCAGCAGCCCGATCGCCAGCATCATCACGGCACGCATGGCCCGCTCCCCTGCCCGTCCTGTGTTTCCGGAAAATGGCTGCCTGTGCCTGTATCGCCGATGAACCGGGCATCGGCGCGGCACAGCGGCTTTCGCGGCGGCGCGACACGGCCTAGGGGGGCGCGATGCACGGCTGGATCATCCTCGACAAACCGCTCGGCCTCGGCTCGACACAGGGCGTCAGCGCGGTCAAGCGCGCGCTGCGCACCGCGGGTCTGGGCAAGGCAAAGGTCGGGCATGGCGGAACGCTCGACCCGCTGGCGACCGGCGTGCTGCCGATCGCGATCGGCGAAGCCACCAAGCTCGCCGGGCGGATGCTCGACAGCGACAAGGCATATGACTTCACGATCCGCTTCGGGGCGGAGACCGACACCCTCGACCTGGAGGGCAAGGTCGTGTCGGAGAGCCCAGGCCGCCCGACATCGGCAGAGATTTTGGCGGTGCTGCCCGACTTCACCGGCCCGATCGACCAGGTGCCGCCCGCCTACTCCGCGCTGAAGGTCGACGGCGAACGCGCCTACGACCTCGCCCGCGCCGGCGAGACGGTCACGCTCGCGACGCGCCGCATCACGGTGCACGCGCTACGAATCCTCCCCGAGCTGGCTCGGGGAGGGGGACCGCGCCCGCAGGGCGTAGCGGAGGGGCAGAGACCAAATGATCCGCCTGCGGCTGCCCCCCTCCACCAGCCTGCGGCTGGTCCCCCTCCCCGTGCCGGGGAGGATCTGGAAGAAATCACCCTCACCGCCCATGTGTCGAAAGGCACCTATATCCGCAGCCTGGCCCGCGACATTGCACGGGCACTCGGCACGGTGGGCCATGTCACGATGCTGCGGCGGACGCGGGCGGGGCCGTTCGGGCTGGAAGGCGCGATTTCGCTGGACAAATTGGCCGATGCTGCTAATGCCCGCGCCCTTGAAGACGTGATCCTGCCGTTGAGGGCGGGGCTGGACGACATCCCGGCTCTACCCCTCACCCCCGATCAGGCAGGGCTGCTCCGCCAGGGGCGGGTCTTGGTCGGGATCGCCGCTGACGATGGCCTCTGCTTTGCCGAGCTGGACACGGTTCCGGTCGCGCTCGTGGAGGTTTCGGACGGGATCGTCCGGGTCGTGCGCGGCTTCAACCTCTGACGTGAAAGGACGACGATGTCGATTACGCAAGAGCGCAAGGAAGCGCTGATCACCGAACATGGCCGCGAAAGCGGCGACACCGGCAGCCCCGAAGTGCAGGTCGCGATCCTGACCGAACGGATCCAGAACCTGACCGAGCATTTCAAGACGCACGCCAAGGACAATCACTCGCGCCGCGGCCTGCTGATGCTGGTCAACAAGCGTCGCGCGCTGCTCGACTATCTGCGCAAGAAGGACGAGAGCCGCTATACGGCCCTCATCGCGAAGCTCGGGCTTCGCAAGTAGTTTCGAAGGGCGCCTCCGGGCGCCCTTCTGTTATTCCCGGTAACCAATCGGGAAGTTCGAAGGGGCGCAATCCGGTTGCCCCTTCACCGAGCCACGAACGGCTCCCCAAACGGGTCCGATGGGCGGACCCACTCTAGAGGCCCCCGTTGCATTGGGCAGCGGGAGTGAAGGAAACGAAATGTTCGACAAGAAAACCGTATCGATCGAGTGGGGAGGCAAGACCCTCACCCTCGAAACGGGCAAGGTTGCCCGTCAGGCCGACGGCGCCATCATGGCGACCCTCGGCGAAACCGTTGTGCTCTGCGCCGTCACGGCCGCCAAGAGCGTGAAGGACGGGCAGGATTTCTTCCCGCTCACCGTCCATTATCAGGAAAAATACTCGGCCGCCGGGCGCATTCCGGGCGGCTTCTTCAAGCGTGAGCGCGGCGCGACGGAAAAGGAGACGCTGGTCTCCCGCCTGATCGACCGGCCGATCCGCCCGCTGTTCCCCGAAGGCTTCTACAACGAGATCAACGCCATCGCTCAGGTGCTGAGCTATGACGGCGAGAACGAGCCCGACGTGCTGGCGATGGTCGCCGCGTCGGCCGCGCTCACCATCTCGGGCGTGCCCTTCATGGGCCCGATCGGCGCGGCGCGCATCGGTTACCTGAATGGCGAGTACATCCTGAACCCGACCGACGAGCAGGTCGCGGAAGGCGAGCTCGATCTGGTCGTCGCCGCGACCTATGACGCGGTGATGATGGTCGAATCCGAAGCCAAGGAGCTGTCGGAAGAGGTCATGCTCGGCGCCGTGCTGTTCGCGCACGACGCCTGCCGCGAAGTCATCAAGGCGATCGTCAAGCTGGCCGAACAGGCCGCCAAGGATCCGTGGGAAATGGCGTCGTCGGACGACAATGCCGCGATCAAGGACAAGCTGAAGAAGCTGATCGGCAAGGACATCGCCGCAGCGTACAAGCTGACCGACAAGTCGGCGCGCTCGAACGCGCTCAACGAGGCGCGTGCAAAAGCGAAGGCGCAGTTCGTCGAGGACGGCCTTGATCCGCAGGCGGTGATGGCCGGCATCAAGCTGACCAAGAAGCTGGAAGCCGAAATCGTCCGGGGTGACATCCTCAAGACCGGCAAGCGCATCGACGGTCGCACCACGACCCAGATCCGCCCGATCGTCGCGGAAACCCATTTCCTGCCGCGTGCGCATGGCTCCGCCCTGTTCACCCGCGGCGAGACCCAGACGATCGCGACCTGCACCTTGGGCACCAAGGATGCGGAGCAGATGATCGATGGCCTGGGCGGCCTGCGCTACGAACATTTCATGCTGCACTACAACTTCCCGCCCTATTCGGTCGGTGAAGTCGGCCGCTTCGGTGCGCCGGGGCGTCGTGAAGTCGGGCATGGCAAGCTCGCCTGGCGCGCGCTGCACCCGGTGCTGCCGACCAAGGAGGAGTTCCCCTACACCATCCGCCTGACCAGCGACATCACCGAGTCCAACGGCTCGTCGTCGATGGCGTCGGTCTGCGGCGGGTCGCTCGCCATGATGGACGCCGGCGTGCCGATCAAGCGCCCGGTCAGCGGCATCGCGATGGGCCTGATCCTGGAGGGCAAGGATTTCGCGATCCTGTCCGACATCCTGGGTGACGAGGACCATCTGGGCGACATGGATTTCAAGGTGGCCGGCACGTCCGAAGGCATCACCACGATGCAGATGGACATCAAGATCGCCGGGATCACCCGCGAGATCTTCGAAAAGGCGCTGGCGCAGGCCAAGGATGGCCGCGCGCACATCCTGAACGAGATGAGCAAGGCGCTCGGCGAGGTCCGCTCGGAACTCTCCGCGCACGCCCCGCGCATCGAGACGATCACGATCGACAAGTCGAAGATCCGCGACGTCATCGGCACGGGCGGCAAGGTCATTCGCGAGATCGTCGCGACGACCGGTGCGAAGGTCGACATCGACGACGAGGGCGTCATCAAGATCAGCTCGTCCGACGTCAGCCAGATCGAGGCCGCGAAGAACTGGATCCTCGGCATCGTCGAGGAGCCCGAGGTCGGCAAGGTCTATTCGGGCAAGGTCGTGAACCTCGTCGATTTCGGCGCCTTCGTGAACTTCATGGGCGGCCGTGACGGCCTGGTCCATGTGTCCGAAATCCGCAACGAACGCGTCGAGAAGGTCGCCGACGTCCTGTCCGAAGGACAGGAGGTCAAGGTCAAGGTGCTGGAGATCGATCAGCGCGGCAAGGTCCGCTTGTCGATGCGCGTCGTCGATCAGGAAACCGGTGCCGAGCTGGAAGACACGCGCCCGGCCCGCGAACCGCGCGAGCCGCGTGAACCGCGCGGGGACCGTCCCGATCGCGGCGATCGCCGTCGCGACGGCGGCGGCGGGCGCGATCGCGGCCCGCGCCGCGATCGCGGTGACCGGCCGCGCCGCGACGAAGCGGCCAAGGACGAGGGCGGCGACGAGATCGGCCTGCCGTCGTTCATCACCGAAAGCTGATCGGAATCGCCGCACGGCGATGCCAACCGGCGCTGGATCGGGCCCGCTTCGGCGGGCCCTTTTCATTTCGGCCGCGAGGTAGATCGGTTTTGAATGATATTGCATTTACGCAATGATCGCCGTAGCTTACGCTTGTCGAAACGGCCTGGATACTCCGGCTTCGGAACGAAAAGGGCCGAACGGCAATGACGCCTTCCCGCACCGACGGTCCGCGCCGTCATTGGATCGAACGCTTGCCCATCGCGCGCGACCGGCCCTGGCTGGCGCTGGCGGCAACGCTCGCGATGGCGGCGGCCGCGCTGCTGCTGCGCATCATGCTCGACCCCCTGCTGCCGGGCGGCTTTCCGTTCCTGACCTTCTTTCCGGCAGTGATCATCACCGCGGCCTTGTTCGGGGCGCGGTTCGGCGGGCTTTCGGCGCTGCTGTGCGGAGCGGCATCCTGGTGGTTCTTCCTTGCGCCCGACAATGGCTGGACCGTCAACCGCGGTGCCGCGCTTGCCTTTCTCCTCTACGTGCTGGTCGTCGGGACCGAGCTGACGATCATCCATCTCCTGCAACGCGCCAACGCCAATCTAGCCCGCGAACGCGAGGTGAGCCGCTCGCTCGCCCAGACCAGCGAACTCCTGTTCCGCGAACTGCAGCACCGCGTGTCCAACAACCTTCAGGTCGCCGCCGGGCTGCTGATGCTTCAGAAGCGGCACATCGTCGATGCGCAGGCGCGCGCCGCGCTGGACGAGGCGACTCGCCGGCTCGCCGTCATCGGACGGATCAGCCGTCAGCTCTACAATCCGGACGGGAATGCCCGGGGGATGCGCGCTTTCCTCGAGGAGCTCTGCCGCGACGTGATCGAGGCCAGCGGCCGGCGTGACATCGTTTTGCGGGTGAATGCCGAACATGACCAGCCGCTTGCCCCCGACGCGGCGATTCCGCTGGCGCTGATCGTCGCCGAATCGGTGTCCAACGCGATCGAACACGGCTTTGCCGGGCGCGACGCCGGCATCATCGACGTCGAACTGACGCGCGACGCGGAGGGCCGCGTCTGCGTCGAGGTCCGCGATGACGGCCATGGCCTGCCCGAGACCTTCGATCTTGAGGACAGCGACAGCCTGGGCCTGCGCATCGCGCGCATGCTCGCCGGCCAGTTGAGCGGCCAGTTCGCCCTGCTCCGCGGATCGGGCACGATCGCGCGCCTGGTGCTGCCCGCCTGACCCGGCGGGCCGGGCGACATCGATCAGAAGATGTGCGTGGCCGGACGGCGCGTCGCGGCAAGGTGCCGGGGGTTCTGTTGCCCGGCCCCCCGGCGGCCGCTGGAATCCACTTCTGTTGCCCGGTGTGGCCCGACCGCGCTTTTGTCTGACTAACCTAGACCGTTAGGTCTTGGGTTAGGCCGCAATCGCGAGTGCTTCGTTATCGTTAGCACTTGTGTGATGGGCCGTTGCGGTGGTCCCATTCCGAGCGAAAACAGCGCCTTTCAACACACGTCGATCCTGGTTCGGCCCCGTCAGCTGAGCCGCTCGGCCGGCACGCTTTACGCGTACTGGCCAACCGGCTCACCTGGTGGAGCCGCCGGGTACTGCCCCCGGGTCCGCTGCGTCTATTTCACGCCGCAGTTTATCGCCATAGCCGGGCGAACCCGGCACCGTCGGATATAGGCGCTTCGGGAAAATAGGAAAGAGGCGCGCTTTCGCCTTTTCGTTGCCGCATTGCCCTGATTATAGGGAATGCATGCTTACCCAGCGTTCCCGGTATGCACTTCGTGCCATGATCTTCCTTGCGGGCCAGCCGGCGGGCGGCACCCCCGTGCCAATGAACCGGATTGCGGAGGCCGCGAACGTACCGCGCAAGTTCCTCGAGCTGATCCTGGCCGATCTGCGCGAGGCGGGGTTCCTGCACAGCTTTCGCGGCAAGGCCGGGGGCTATTGCCTGGCGCGTCCGGTCCACCTGATCTCGCTCGGCGAAATCATCCGGGTGATCGAGGGGCCGTTGGCGCTCGTCCCATGTGTCAGCCGGACGGCCTATCGCCCGTGCAAGGACTGTCGCGACGAGGCGACCTGCGCGATCCGTCATGCCATGGCGCGCGTGCGCGACGAAACCGCGCGCATCCTCGACGGCACCAGCCTCGCCGACACGCTGGCGGAGGATCTCGCCGCGGCCTGACGCTTCAGGCGCCCGGCCGCTTCTTCAGCTCGTCGCGGATCTCGCGCAGCAGCACGACGTCTGCCGGATCGGCGGCGGGTGCCGCTTCCTCGGCCTTGTGGACCGCGGCGATCGCGCGGTTGACGAAGCGGATCAGCAGGAACACCAGAAAGGCGAGGATCAGGAAGTTGATCACCACGCTCACGAACGCGCCATAGCCGAACAACGGGACACCCGCTTCCTTCAGCGCGGCATAATTGGTCGGCGATCCGGTGTAGCTCGCCGGGATCGGGCCGAGCCGGACAAAAAAGCCCGAAAAGTCGAGTCCGCCGAAGACCGCCCCGATGACCGGCAGGATCAGGTCGTCGGTCAGCGATTTGGTGATCGTCGCGAATGCGCCGCCGATGATGACGCCCACCGCCAGGTCGAGCACGTTGCCGCGCGCGATGAAGGTCCGAAATTCCTGCAACATGGCTCTAGCCTCCCTGCCGGGCCGTTGATGGCCCCGATTTTCCTTCGCGCGCAAATACTGGTCCGCTAGAAGGGCGATCGACAAGGGGTCGATGGAGGGTTTGATGCGATTTCGCGCGATGACGGTCCTGTTTGCAGCGGTGCTGCTGTCCGCCTGCGGCCTGAACAGCGTGCCCACCGCCGAGGAGAACGCCAAGGCGAAGTGGGGCGAGGTGGAGAACCAGTATCAGCGCCGCGCCGACCTGATCCCCAATCTGGTCGCGACGGTGAAGGGGTTCGCCGCGCAGGAGGAGCGCGTCCTGACCCAGGTGACCGAGGCACGCTCGCGCGCCACGTCGATCAACATCACCACCGACGACCTGTCCGATCCGGCGACGTTCGAACGGTTCAATGCCGCGCAGAACCAGCTGACCCAGGCGCTGGGCCAGCTGCGCACCGTGGTGGAGAATTATCCGCAGCTCACCTCGAACCAGAATTTCCTGGCGCTGCAGTCGCAGCTGGAGGGCACCGAGAACCGCATCACCATCGCCCGGCGCGATTATAACGAGGCGGTACAGGCATATAACACGCGCATCCGCACCTTTCCCGACGCGATCGGTGCACGGATCTTCTACGGCGCGAAGCCGCTGACGCCGTTCAAGGCGACAACGCCGGGGGCGGACACCGCGCCGCCGGTCGACCGCCTTTTGAACAACGCCAACTGAGCGGCAAATGGGATCCGGTCTATGACCCTGCGCCGGCTAATCGCCGGCCTTTGGCTGATGCTGCTGGTGGCGGTGATGCCGGCGGCGGCGCAGACCTTTCCGAAGCTGACCGGTCGGGTGGTCGACGCGGCCAACTTGCTTGACGCGGACCAGAAAGCCCGACTGAGCGCGCTGTCGGCAGAAATCGAGCAGGCCTCGTCGCGCCAGTTCGTGGTCGCGACCGTGCCCAGCCTTGAGGACTATCCGATCGAGGAATATGGCTACCGCCTCGGTCGCGCGTGGCAGATTGGCCAGGGCGAGGCGAACAACGGCATCATCCTGCTGATCGCCCCCAATGAGCGCAAGGTGCGAATCGAGGTCGGCTACGGCCTGGAACCGGTCATGACCGACGCCTTGGCCAGCGTCATCATCAATCAGACGATCCTGCCGCGCTTCAAGGCCGGCGACCTGCCCGGCGGCATCCTTGCGGGTGCGGAGGCGATCGGCGAACAGATGCGCCTGCCGCTCGAAGTCGCCGAGCAACGCGCGGTACAGCAGACCACACGGGCACAGTCGTCGCGCAAGCGCGACGGCATTCCCGTCGCGCTGATCTTCTGGGGCGTGGTGCTGATCTTCATCGTCCTGCCCATCCTGTTCGGCGGCCCGCGTGGTCGGCGCTATCGCCGCGGCGGCGCGCCGGTGGTGATCTGGGGACCCGGCTGGGGCGGCGGATCGTCTTGGGGCGGCGGGTCGTCCCCGGGCAGATCATGGAGCGGCGGATCGTCCTGGGACAGCGGCGGCGGCTTTTCGGGCGGCGGCGGATCGTTCGGTGGCGGCGGCGCATCGGGGGGATGGTGATGGCGGGGATCGTCTTTTCGGACACCGACCATGCACGGGTCACGCACGCGGTTGCGGAGGCCGAACATGGCACGGACGGCGAGATCGTGACGATCGTGACGCCGCGGTCGGACGAATATCATGACGTCGCCCTGCACTTCGCGGTCGCCGCGATGCTGCTCGTTCCCGCGCTGCTCGCCGCCGCCCCCGCGCTGCTGGCGCGCAAGCTTGCGCTGTTCGGCGGCGGCTGGGATGCGGGCGCGGACCTGGCGCTGCTGCTGGTCGGCGTGTTCGTCCTTCAGGCTGTCGTCTTCCTGTTCGTGCGGTACGGGCTCGCGTGGCGGCGGCTGCGGATCCGGATCGCGCCCTTGTCGACCCGCGAGCGCCGGGTACGCCGGCGCGCCATCCAGTTCTTCAAGGCGGGCGCGGAGAAGCGCACGCGGCAGCGCGTCGGCATCCTCCTGTTCCTGTCGCTCGATGAACGCATCGCCGAGATCGTCGCGGACGAAGCGATCCATTCCAGGGTCGCACCCGAAATCTGGGGCGAGGCGATGGCGGCGCTGGTCGACCGCGTGCGCGCTGGTGACGCGGCGGGCGGGATGGTGGCGGCGGTCACGCGGATCGGCGCGGTGCTGGCCGAACATTTCCCCAAGACCGCCGACGACGTGAACGAGCTGCCCGACCGGCTGATCGAGCTATGACCCTGCCCCCCGACCATGACGCCCCGGTCGAGACGATGTGGGAAGGCCGCTACATCGTCGCGAAGAAGCGGGGGCGGTGGGAATATGTCGCACGTGCCCGCGGCATCCGCGCGGCGGTGATCCTGGCGGTCGAGGATGGCCATGTCCTGCTGGTCGAGCAATATCGCGTGCCGCTCGGCCGGGCTTGCCTGGAATTGCCGGCCGGGCTGATCGGCGACGAGACGGAGGGCGAGGACGCGCTCGCCTCCGCCGCGCGCGAGCTGGAGGAGGAGACGGGGTGGCGTCCGGCGCACGTCGAATCGCTGGGCCAGTTCCATTCGTCGCCGGGCATGGTGTCCGAAAGCTTCACGCTGGTCCGCGCGACGGGCCTGACCCGCGTGTCCGACGGCGGCGGCGTCGCGGGCGAGGGGATTACCCCCTATCGCGTCGCGCTCGACGCGCTGCCGGCCTTCATCGCCGCGCGCCGCGCGGCCGGGGTAGCGGTCGACGTCAGGCTGATGCTGCTGCTCGCCGACGCGCTCCTGCCGCTGCCCTAGCGGAAATTGTCGGCATAGGCCTGGAGCTTGAGCTTGCGCGCGGGAGCGGGCACGACCCGATAGGCGATCCCTTCGCGCTCGGCATAGGCGGTCGCGGCTTCCACCGTCGGAAAGCTCAGCCGCAGCTGGTTGCGAGTGTCGCCCGATCCCGCCCATCCGGTCAACGGATCGGGCCGCTGCCCTTCGGCCGCGTCGAATTCCAGCATCCAGCGGTCGGTATTGGCGCGGCCGGACTGCATCGCGTTCTTGGGGCGCTGATAGATGCGGGCGGTGGGCAAGGTACACTCCGTAAATGGCAGTTCGCCGGGTGATCTAGCGCGATCCGCCGCGCCGTGCATCCGCATTCTTGGTGCGCAGCGTCGCGGTGGCGGCGGCCGGATCGTCGGGCCACGGATGCCGGGGATAGCGGCCGCGCATCTCCTTTGCCACCGCCGCCCAGCTGCCCGCCCAGAATGCGGGCAGGTCGCGCGTAGTCTGGATGGCGCGCCCGGCCGGCGAGGTCAGGCTGAGCACCAGCGGGACGCGGCCCTGCGCGACCGCCGGATGGACCGAGAGCCCGAACAGGCTCTGCACGCGCAGTTCGACGCGCGGCCCCCCTTCAGCGGCATAGTCGATCGCGTGGCTCGACCCGGCGGGCGTTTCAAATCGTGCGGGGGCGAGGCGCTGAATTGCCTGAACCGCGTCCCAGCCGAGCAGCCCCTCGATTGCCTGGGTGAGCGCACCCGGGTCGATCGTGTCGAGCCGGCGCTTGCCCGCAAGCAGCGGCGCGAGCCATTCGTCGAGCCGCGCAAGCAGCGCGGCGTCGTCGAGCGCGACATCCGCACCGCCATGCGCGGCGGCAAAAGCGGCACGGATACGCAGCGCGCGCGCCGTGTCGTTCCAGGGCAGCAGGTCGAGGCCATGGTTGCGCACGCCGTCGAGCAACGCCGCCTCGATCGCGGCGGGCGTCGCCGCGCTGTCGGGTCCGCTTGCCAGCCGGATCGTGCCCAGCCGGCGGGCGCGCGTCGCGGTGACGCCCCCGGTCGCGGGATCGAAGCGCACCTCGCGCACCACTTCGATCCGGTCGCCGAACATCGCCTCGACCGTCTCGATCGTCAGCGGCACGGCCGACAGGATGCGCGCGCCCGCCGCCATCCCCTGCGTTTCGGCCACCGCCAGCCATTCGCTGCGCGCCAGGCTGCTGGCCGGATCGAGCCGGAAGCCGCGCCCGCCGACCGACGCCCAATGCTCGCCGCTCGCGTCGCGGCGTCGCGCGACGCGGTCTGGATAAGCGAGCGCGACACAGATGGCAGGCGCATCTAGCCCCCTCCCCATTTGGGGAGAGGGTTGGGAGAGGGGCTGGCGAGGGTTGCGCTCTCCCCCCGGGGGGAGAGGGAGTTTTGACCAGCGTTGGGCAAGCTTGCGGGCGCTTTCGGCGCGCGCACCGCGTTCGCTGCGCCAGCGTTTCAGGCGCAGGTCGAGATCGGGGTCGTTGCCGCCCAGCCCGCGCTCGCCCAATAGCACCGCAATCTCGGCCGCGGTCTGCCCGAGACCAAGCTCGGCGGCGCGCACCAGCATATGGCCCAAACGCGGGCTGAGCGGCAGCGCGGCGATCGCACGGCCATGCGCGGTCGGGCGACCATCATTATCGATGGCGTCGAGCGCAATCAGCCGCGCACGCGCCTCCGCGATCGCGGCATCCGGCGGCGGATCGATCCAGCGCAGGTCGCGCGGATCGCCGACCCCCCAGATCGCGCAATCGAGCGTGAGCGCCGACAGGTCGGCCTCGAGGATCTCGGGCGGGTCATAGGCGGGCAGGCCGGCGGTCGCCGCGGCCTCCCACAAGCGATAGGCGATGCCCGGCCCCTGGCGCGCGGCACGCCCGGCGCGCTGGGTGACCGCGGCCTGGCTGGCGCGTTCGGTGACCAGCCGCGTCATTCCGGCCGCGCGGTCATAACGCGGGCGGCGCGCCAGCCCGGCATCGACGACGATACGGATGCCGTCCAGCGTGAGCGACGTTTCGGCGATCGACGTCGCCAGCACCACCTTGCGCCGACCATCGGGGTCGGGCGCGATCGCGGCGCGCTGGGCGGCGGGATCGACCTGGCCATGCAGGAGGTGGAGGATCAGGCCGGGGCCAATCGGCTCGAGCCGTTCCGCGGTCCGTTCGATCTCCGCCACGCCGGGCAGGAAGGCGAGCACCCCGCCCTCGCCCTCCCCCAGCGCCTGACGAATCGCGGCGGCGACCGACTGGTCGATCCGGGTTTCCGCGTCGCGGCCCATGTGGCGCAGTTCGAGCGGATGGCTGCGCCCCTCGCTTTCGATGACGGGGGCATCGTCCATCAACCGGGCGAAGCGCGCCCCATCGAGCGTCGCCGACATCGCGACGATCCGCAGCTCGGGCCGCAGCCCCGATTGCGCATCGAGGGCGAGCGCCAGGCCGAAATCGCTGTCGAGGCTGCGTTCGTGCACCTCGTCGAACAGCACCGCCGCTACGCCGGGCAGATCGGGGTCAGCCTGGATACGGCGGACGAAAATGCCCTCGGTCATCACGGTCACGCGCGTTGCCGCCGACCGCTTGCTGTCGAGCCGTGTCGCATAGCCATAGGTCCGCCCGACCGGCTCGCCCGCCAGCGCGGCCATGCGCTCGGCCGCCGCGCGCGCGGCGATGCGGCGGGGTGAGAGCAACAGAACTTCGCCGTCGCACCAGGGCTGATCGAGCAGCGCGGGGGCAACCGCCGTCGTCTTGCCCGCGCCCGGCGGGGCGACGAGCACTGCGCTCGACCGCTCGCGCAAGGCGCCGAGCAGCTGCGGCAGCACCGCGAAAATCGGCAGGTCGGCGCTCATGCGGGCGAGCGAAGGTGCGGAAGTTGCCGACTGTGCACGCCTTCGCATCGACCCCCGCGCCAGCGCATGGCGCGCGCGGAAACAGGAAGGGCGGCAGGACAACGCATGCGGCGGAGGATCGCAGAAAAGCGGCGGCTAGGACAGCGATGCACGTTGCGTGCTAACGTCCGGAATGGTGGGCGCTGACGGGCTCGAACCGCCGACCCTCTCGGTGTAAACGAGATGCTCTACCAACTGAGCTAAGCGCCCGGCGACGGTGGCGATAGGCGAGTGGATCGGGCGGAGCAAGCCCACGCGCGCGCTAACCGACCAACGGCAGGCCCTGGCGGATCAGCGCGGCGAAATAGCTGCGCATCGCCGCGCTGGCCGACGTGCCGAGCGCGATGAAGATGCGGCGCTTGTCAAAAGGATCGGCGGTGCGCACGAACAGGCCGCGCGCGGTCATCGACGTGATCCAGCGCAGTGCGGTGGTCGGCGGCACGGCGGCGGCGATGCACAGGCTGGACACCGACACCTGGCCGCGATCGAGTTCGGCAGCATAGAGATCGAGCAGCATGTCCCAGGCAGGGTCGGCGAACAGCGTCGCGTCGAAATGCTGGTCGCGCAGCCGGCGCGCGCGGATGATGCGGCGGACAAGCGCGGAATTGACGGTGACCGGCGCGCCGGCGCCCGTCCGGGGCGGCCCCGGATCGTAAGCGAGTTCCCGGTCGCCGAGCGCCCCCGGCGCCTCGCGGCCCGCGGTCAGCCGTGCCAGCACCTGGGCGATCCGCGCCACTTCCTCGTCGATACGGCGCAGGCGTTCGGCTTCGCTGTCGTCGCCCTGTTCGCGGACATGGCCGTCACCGCCCGAGGTCGCGCGCAGGAACTCCGCCTCGGTCGGATCGCACAGGAAGCGGACGTCATCGCGGGTCACGCCCGCGACGACCGCGTCGACCTGGTCGAAAGTCAGCAGGACGAGCACCGGAACTGCGGGGTCGATCGCGTCGACAGTGGCGAGCAGCGCGTCGACCTCATCGCGGACGCATCCCGCGACATCGGCGACGACCAGCCGCGCGTCGTCGGGGACCTGTTCGCCCGGACCGATCATCGTGGCGGGCGCGCGCCCGGCCGCGCCGAACTGCGTGCCGAGCAGGGCCGCGCGCGCCGGCACGGCGATCAGCGCGAACGGCAGCGGACCGACCGGGTCGAGACGTTGATCGAACGGGTTCATCGGCCGGGCACGATCCGCATCAGTCGAGCGACTTCACGATTTCCTCGACCATCTTCTTGGCATCCGCCAGCAGCATCATCGTGTTGTCGCGATAGAAAACCTCGTTGTCGACGCCGGCATAGCCGACGCCGCCCATGCTGCGCTTGATGAACAGCACGGTCTTCGCCTTCTCGACATCGAGAATCGGCATCCCGTAGATCGGCGAGGACTTGTCGGTCTTGGCCGCCGGGTTGGTCACGTCGTTGGCGCCGATGACGAATGCGATGTCGGTCTGGCTGAACTCCGAATTGATGTCCTCCAGCTCGAACACCTCGTCATAGGGCACATTGGCCTCGGCGAGCAGCACGTTCATGTGGCCCGGCATGCGGCCGGCGACCGGGTGAATCGCGTATTTGACGCGGACGCCATGCTCCTTGAGCTTGTCGGTCATCTCGCGCAGCGTATGCTGCGCCTGCGCCACCGCCATGCCATAGCCGGGGACGATGATGACCTGTTCGGCCTGGCTCATCAGGAAGGCGGCATCCTCCGCCGATCCGCGCTTCCACGGGCGGTCGACCGCCGCGGCCGCGCCCCCGCCGCTGTCGGTCGCACCGAAGCCGCCGGCGATGACGCTGATGAAGCTGCGGTTCATCGCGGTGCACATGATGTAGGACAGGATCGCGCCCGACGATCCGACCAGCGCGCCGGTGATGATCATCGCGGTGTTGCCGAGCGTGAAGCCCATCGCTGCCGCCGCCCAGCCCGAATAGCTGTTGAGCATCGACACGACCACCGGCATGTCCGCGCCGCCGATCGGGATGATCAGCAGGAAGCCGATCGCAAAGGACAGGATGGCGATCCACCAGAAGAGCTGGCCACCGCCCGATGCCGCCCCGTTGCTGAGCGCGAATGCCGCGATCATGCCGAGGATGGCGAGCAGGGTGCCCAGGTTGATGACGTGGCGGCCGGGCAGCAGGATCGGCTTGCCGCTCATGTTGCCGTTCAATTTCAGGAACGCGATGACCGAGCCGCTGAAGGTGATCGCGCCGATCGCGACGCCGAGGCCCAACTCGATGCGGCTGACCGCCAGGATGTCGCCATTGGCATCGACAATGCCGAAGGCGTCCGGGTTCAGATAGGCGGCGGCACCGACCAGCACCGCGGCCAGGCCGACCAGGCTGTGGAAGCCGGCGACCAGCTGGGGCATGTCGGTCATCTGGATGCGGCGTGCGGCGGCGATGCCGATCGCGCCACCGACGGCGATGGCGCCGAGGATTTCGGGCAGGCTGGCGATGCTGTGCGTGACCAGCGTCGTCACCACCGCGATCGCCATGCCGATCATGCCGAAGCGGTTGCCCGTCCGGCTCGTCTGGGGGCTCGACAAACCACGCAGCGCCAGGATGAACAGGACGCCCGCGACCAGGTAGGCCAGGGCTACCCAGGGATTGACGGGTGCGGCTTCATGCATCGAACTCATTCCCCCCAAAACGTCGCCCCAGCGAAGGCTGGGGCCTTAGGCCATTTTCCGCGCCGCTATTGGCAAGAGATCCCGGCCTTCGCCGGGATGACGATTAATGTTTGGCCGCGGGCCGCTCCTTTTTCTTGTACATGCCCAGCATCCGTTCAGTGACCGCGAAGCCGCCGAAGATGTTGATGCTGGCCAGCACCACCGCCAGCAGGCCGAGCCACTTCGCGACCAGCGACCCCGCGGCGGCGCTGGCGACCAGCGCGCCGACGATGATGACCGACGAGATTGCGTTGGTCACCGCCATCAATGGCGTGTGCAGCGCGGGCGTCACCGACCAGACGACATAATAGCCGACGAAACAGGCCATGACGAAGATCGACAGGATCGAGATGAAGTCCATGGAAGATCAGCCTTTCATGAGCGCGTCGGCAAGTTCGCGCGCGGCCTGAACGATGGCCTCGCGGCTTGCTGACGAGATGCCGGTGATTTCGGGAAATTGGTGGACCAGACCGGCGTGTCGGGTGAGCGTGACCGAAACGCCGGCGGCGTGTGCGCGTTGGGCAAGCTGCTCACCGTCATCACGGGCGGGGTCGTACTCGGCAGTGTGGATCAACAGGGCAGGCATCCCGGCCAGGTCGGCCAGAGCCGGGACGATCGCCGGATCGCTGCGCTGGGCTTCATCCGGCAGATAAAGGCTCCACAGATACGCAAATTCCTGCGCGGTGCGACCGGCCCCGTTGGCGAAATCGCGATGGCTGGCGGTGCTGCCCGCCGGATCGGTTGCCGGGACCAGTGCCCAGACAATCGCGGGCACGTCACCGCCCGACCGAACCAGCTCAAGCGCCGCCATGATCGCGTGAGTCGCGCCGGCGCTTTCGCCCCCAAGTGCGATGCGCCGCGCATCTATGCCGAGCGAAGCGGCATTCGCCCGCACCCATTCAAACGCGGCGACCACCGCATCGCGCGCCGCCGGAAACGGATGCTCGGGAGCAAGCGGATAGTCGAGACACAGGACCGTGAGGCGAGATGCCGCAGCGATCAGCCGCACCAGTCGATCGTGCGAATCGAGATCTCCGACCGCGAACCCGCCGCCATGGACATAGATCAGCAGGCCACCGCCCTCGCGGCTCGACTCCGGCACATAGAGCCGCGCGGCGATTTCGCCCGTTTCGCCCGGGATCGCCAGATCGCGGGTCGTCACGCCGGAGTCCGGTTCGACCGAGTTCGCGATCACGGTGGCCCGATAGCCGTCGCGAAGTGCCGAGATCGACAGCCCCTCGGTCGGCGGCCCCTGCTCGACCGACCGGACGAAGGTCGCCGTCTCCGGCTCGAAGGCAAAAGGCACGCGCATCCCCGTCACTTCCCCCCGCCGAGCACATAACGGGCCAGCACCTGCTGGACCGCGACGATGTTTGCGCCGGCGCTCACCTTGACTAGCAGCGGCTCGGCGGTGCCGGTCATCCAGATCTTCATGTCGGAATCGAGGTCGAAGGTGCCGGCGCGCTCGATCGAATAACGGATGATCGAGCGATAGGGGATGGTCAGGATATCGACCTTGCGCCCGGTCAGCCCCTGGACGTTGGTCGTCACCACGCGGCGGTCGGTGAGGAAGACGAGGTCGCGGATCGTCTTGAACGCAATCAGGATGCGCTCGTCGGGCAGCAGGATCGGGCCATATTCGCGCGCGACCGCGTCGACACTCGCCTCGGTCGCGTTGAGCAGGCCCATCAGGCGGCCAGCAGCCGTGGATTGACCACCTGCCCGCCCTGGGTCACGCGGATCGCGTCGCCGATCTCCGCATCCAGCACCGGCTTGCCCGCTTCCTTGTCCCAGAAGGCCGACAGGAAGTTGAACAGGTTCCGCGCGAACAGTGCCGACGCATCCGCCGCCAGCCGCGCGGGCACGTTGCGATGGCCGACGATCCGGACGCCGTGGCGCACCACGACTTCGCCCGCGACCGATCCCTCGACATTGCCGCCGCTTTCGACCGCCAGATCGACGATGACGCTGCCCGGCTTCATCGTCGCGATCTGCGCGTCGGTGATCAGCCGCGGCGCGGGGCGGCCGGGGATGAGCGCGGTGGTGATGACGATGTCCTGCTTGGCGATGTGGCTTGAGACCAGCTCGGCTTGAGCTGCCTTGTATTCGTCCGACATCTCGGTCGCGTAACCGCCGGTGCCCTCGCCCTCGATGCCCTTCACATTCTCGACGAAGATCGGCTTGGCACCCAGCGACAGGATCTGCTCCTTGGTCGCGGCGCGCACGTCCGTCGCGGACACCTGCGCGCCCAGCCGCCGCGCCGTTGCGATTGCCTGGAGCCCGGCGACGCCGACCCCCATCACGAACAGCTTGGCCGCCGAAACCGTGCCGGCGGCGGTCATCATCATCGGAAAGGCGCGGCCATATTCCGCCGCGGCATCGAGCACCGCCTTGTACCCCGCCAGGTTCGACTGCGACGACAGGATGTCCATCGACTGCGCGCGGGTGATGCGCGGCATGAACTCCATCGCCAGCGCCTCGACGCCCAGCGCGGCATAGGCATCGACCCGCGCCCGCTCACCGAACGGATTGAGCCCGGCGACCAGCCATGCGCCCGGTTTTACACCCGCCAGGCTGGCGGGATCGGGGCCCTGCACGCCCAGCAGGATGTCGGCATCCTTCACGATGTCGGCGCGCGCGCCGGTCGTCGCGCCGGCGTCGACATAGCCCTGGTCGGGGACCATCGCCTGTTCGCCCGCCCCCGCTTCGACCGCGACGGTCGCACCGAGCGCGATGAACTTCTTGACGGTTTCGGGGGTGGCCGCGACGCGGGTTTCGCCCGCAGCCTGTTCGCGAAGGACGGCGATCCGCACCTTTAAGCCGCGATCAGCCAGATCACGAACGCGGCAACCACGATCGTGATCACCGTGCTGACCTTCAGCAGCGACATGAAGAAGTCGAATGTCGCCTGATGGTCCTTGATGTCGCCGTTTCCGGCCATTTGCCATTCCCCTCCATCATTGCCTGTCCCCCGCTTTAGCTGCGACCCGCCCGCCCCTCAAGAGCCGCGACGGCGCAACGAAGTGCGGGGCATTTAAGCCCCCCTTTACCGCTGACGGTTAAGGCAGTGACCGGAATCGGGACAATAAGGACGGTTTGATGACGCGAGATCGCCAGCGCCTGCTGATGCTGATCGACGATGAACCGGCGCAGCGCCGCCTGATCGCGGCGATCGCGGCGCGGCGTGGCTGGCGCACCGTCTTTGCGACCGGCGCGGAAATGGCGCTGGCAATGCTGGGGACGCCCGACGGGATGGCGCTGGAGGCGATCATCCTCGACCATTGGTCGCCCGATCTGGATGCGGCGGAATTGATCGCGGAGCTGCGCGTCAACCGCCCGGCGCTGCCCATCCTGATCCTGACCGCCGACGATTCGGTCGCGACCGCGGTCGGCGCGATGCGTGCGGGGGCCAGCGACTTCCTGGTCAAGCCGCTCGCCGCCGAACGGCTGCTCGCCGCGCTCGATTCGGCGGTCGGCGCACGCACCGCGGGCGAGCTGCGCCCGCTGACGGAGAAACTGTCGATGCCGCTGGCCTTTGACGAGATTGTCGGCTCCGCCCCGCAATTCCGCGCCGCGCTGGCGATCGCGGCAAAGGCGGCGCGTGCGCGCGTCCCCGTGCTGATCGAAGGCGAAAGCGGGGTCGGCAAGGAAGTGGTGGCGGAGGCGATCCACGCCGCATCGCCGCGCGCGAAGAAGCCGATGATCCGCGTCAATTGCGGCGCGATCCCCGCCAACCTGGTCGAAAGCGAGCTGTTCGGGCACGAACGCGGCGCATTCACCGGCGCGTTCGAGCGCAAGCTGGGCCGTTTCGCCGAGGCCGATGGCGGCACGATCTTCCTCGATGAAGTCGGCGAAATGCCGCTGGACGCGCAGGTGAAGCTGCTGCGCGTGCTCCAGTCGGGCGAAATCCAGCCGCTGGGCGCGCGCCATGTCCGCGAAGTCGACGTCCGCGTGATCGCAGCGACCAACAAGACGCTGCTGACCGAGGTCGAGGCCGGCAATTTCCGCGAGGACCTGTATTACCGGTTGAACGTCGTCCAGGTGACGATCCCGCCGCTGCGCGAGCGCGCCGGCGACATCGCGCCGCTCGCCCGCCACCTGCTGGCGCGGATCGCCCAGCAGCCGGGCTTGCGCCCGCTGGGCATCACCGACGAGGCGCTGGCGCTGCTCAACGCCTATGACTGGCCGGGCAATGTCCGCCAGCTTCAGAATGCGCTGTTCCGCGCCGCGGTGCTGTGCGACGGGCTGGCGCTGACCGAATCCGATTTCCCCCAGATCGCCCAGTTGTCGACGCTGCGCGCGACCGGCGGCGGGCCGCCGGCGGCCAGCCATGGGGGCAATGCCGGGGTCACCTTGTTCCGGTCCGACGGCAATCTGCGCGCGCTCGAGGAGATCGAGGCCGATGTGATACGGTTGGCGATCGGCCATTATCGCGGGCGGATGACCGAAGTCGCGCGGCGGCTGGGGATCGGCCGATCGACGCTGTACCGCAAGCTGGGTGAACTGGGGATCGACCAGAGCGCGGCGTGAATATCGTTGGACGTCGCCCCAGCGCAGGCTGGGGCTTCAAGCCATGCTTGGCGCTTCGATTGGCTTGAGATCCCGGGTTTCGCTGGGATGACGTCGTCACGTCATGAAGTAGCTGCGTCCCTAAGCTCCCGGCACGCGCGCGGTCAGCGCGGCATCGATCATGCCCCGCCGCACGCGCAGCGCCTGCACCGTTTCCGCCACATCGTGGACGCGGATCAGCTGCGCGCCCTGCGCCGCACCGGTCAGCGCCAGCGCGAGCGAACCGCCGAGACGCCGGTCCACCGGCGCTTCGTTCGCCAGCGCGCCGATCAGCCGCTTGCGGCTCGCGCCCAGCAGGATCGGGCAGCCGAGCCCGTGGAACAGCGCCAGGCCGTTCAGAAGCGCGAGATTGTCCGCAACCGACTTGCCGAAGCCGATACCCGGATCGACGACGATATTGGCGCGATCGACGCCGCGCGCCACGACCGCATCCACCCGCGCCTCCAGCCAGTCGAACACCTCGATCAGCGGGTCGGCGTAACCGGGGTCGCCGTGCGGGCCCTTTGTGGGATCGGGCGAGTGCATCAACACGACCGGGCAGCCGGCGCCGGCCGCGACCTCGACCGCGCGCGGATCGAAGGCGAGCGCCGCGACATCGTTGATCAGGTGCGCGCCGGCGGCGAGCGCGGCCTCCATCACCGCCGCCTTGCGCGTGTCGATCGACACCGGGGTGCCGGTGCGCGCGAGGCGTTCGATGACGGGGACGACGCGGGCGACCTCATCGCCCTCCCACACCGTCGCCGCACCGGGGCGGGTCGATTCGCCGCCGACATCGATCAGCGCCGCGCCCTGCTCGGTCATTTCGACCGCCGCGCGCACCGACGCGTCGACGTCGCCGAGATGCTTGCCGCCATCGGAAAAGCTGTCGGGCGTAAGGTTGAGGATGCCCATCACCTGGGGCTGGTCGAGCCGCAGCGTGCGCTCGCCCAGCTTGAGCGGCGCGCGCGGGCGCTGGATCGCGGTGGCGAGCGATTGCAGGCGCTGCGCCTGGGGTTCAGCCAGCGTGGCGGCGAAGGCATCGAAATCGGCGACGGCGACATGGCGTTCGGCCACTCGCGCCCCGCCATCGACGGCGATGACGTGCCAGCCGGCAAACCAGCTCATCCCGCCCGCCAGCCGCGCGACCTGGCCGTCACGACCGACCGGCGTATCGACGAACTGGACCGGGCGGAGATAGACGCCGGCGGCGGTCGGAATGGCGGGTGGGTTCAAGGCCGGGCTCCATGCATGACGCAACGGGATGTCACCGTACGCCGTCCAAACTCAACCCGCTCATCCTGAGTAGGGACTGAGCGAAGCCGAAGGCCCGTATCGAAGGAGGCACCCGCGCGTTCGTCCTTCGATGCGCCGCTTCGACAAGCTCAGCGACTACTCAGGATGAGCGGGTCCGAAAAAAAGGTCGATTAAGCAACCATCCCCCCTCAAGGCTGGGTGGCGAGCAGATAGCGTTGACGCAGCGCATCGATCGGTTCGAGGCCGCGGTCGCCCTCGACATGCCAGAAGGTCCAGCCGTTGCACGACGGCGCGCCTTGCAGGATCGCACCGACCTTGTGGATCGAGCCTGCGACATCGCCGCACGCCAGTGATCCGTCCGCCAGCACCGTCGCGTGCCAGCGCCGCTTGGCATCACTAAGCACCGTGCCGGGGGCGATCAGGCCGTTTTCGACGAGCAGGCCGAAGGCGACGCGCGGCGCCTTCACTGCAGACTTCATCGTCGTCACCGCCGATTCATCCAGCGGCAGCGCGGCGTCGATGCGCGCGCGCGCGGCGGCGACATAGGCGGGCTCGCGCTCGATGCCGATCCATTCGCGGCGCAGACGCCGGGCAACCGCGCCGGTCGTGCCAGTGCCGAAGAACGGGTCGAGCACTACGTCGCCCGGCTTGGTGCACGCCAGCAGGATGCGATAGAGCAGGGCTTCGGGCTTCTGGGTCGGGTGGACCTTGTGCCCGTCCTGCTTCAGCCGCTCCTGCCCGCCGCAGATCGGAAATTCCCAGTCGGAGCGCATCTGAAGCTCGTCATTGAGCGTCTTCATCTGGCGATAGTTGAAGGTGTATCGCGCCTTTTCGCCCATCGACGCCCAGATCAGCGTCTCATGCGCGTTGGTGAACCGCGTGCCCTTGAAATTGGGCATCGGATTGGCTTTGCGCCAGATGATGTCGTTGAGGATCCAGAAGCCGAGATCCTGGATCGCCGCGCCGACCTTGAAGATGTTGTGATAGCTGCCGATCACCCAGATCGTGCCGTCGGGCTTGAGGATGCGGCGCGCCTGCGCCAGCCAGTCGCGGGTGAAGCGGTCATACACCGCCAGGCTGTCGAACTTGTCCCAGTCGTCGGTCACCGCGTCGACATGGCTGCCGTCGGGGCGGTTCAAGTCGCCGCCGAGCTGGAGGTTGTAGGGCGGATCGGCGAAGATCATGTCGACCGACGCCGCCGGCAGCGCGCGCATCGCGGCGATGCAGTCGTCCATCAGGATCTGGCCGAGCGGCAGCACGGGGGCCGGCGTGGCGACCGATCTTTGTCGAACCCTGGTCAGCACGGTCATGCTCTTCCCCCCTCAAACCGGAGCGCGAAGGTCGGCAAATGGCCCGCCGCGTCAAGCAAACATTGGTTAACGAAAAGACTGAGCAAATCGTTAACGCCGAAGGAAATGCGGCCCGGCCACCAGATATTGAGTCCGCGCCGAAACGACTTCACCCAGTAATGGGGGTGTGGCCGAAAAGACTCTGGCCGTGGAATTGTTCGCCCGCACGCGCGTCACCCCGGCCTCGTGCCGGGGTCCACCGAGCCAATCGCGCTGTGGTTGGATAGCGCGGCGAAAGTTCGCCAATGGCGCCGATGACGCCCGGATCGGATTGGACAGCCACAGGTGGCACGGTGGACCCCGCAACAAGTGCGGGGTGACGGAAATTGGCAGTAAGCGGCCTTACAACGGCAGCAGCGCCTGAGCGACGGGGGCGAAGCTGCGGCGGTGGAGCGGGGTCGGGCCGAGGTCGCGCAGCGCGGCGAGATGCTGACGGCTGCCATAGCCTTTGTTCGACGCCCAGCCATAGCCGGGATGCGCGCGATCGGCCTCCGCCATCAGGGTATCGCGGTGATGCTTGGCCACGATCGACGCCGCGGCGATCGACAGGCAGATGGCGTCGCCGCCGACCAGCGCACGGCTGGGCCAGGGCCAGTCGGGACAGCGATTGCCGTCGACCAGCACCATGCGCGGGGCGACCGCCAGCGCGTCGACCGCGCGGCGCATCGCCAGCATCGTTGCCCACAGGATGTTGAGCCGGTCGATTTCCTCGACACTGGCGACGCCGATGCCGATGCGCGCGCACCCCAGCAGCTCGCCCGCCAGCCGCGCGCGGGCGATGGCGCTCAACGCCTTGGAATCATCGATACCGTCGGGAATGCAATCGGGGTCGAGGATGACGGCGGCGGCCACTACCGGACCGGCGAGCGGACCGCGCCCGGCCTCGTCCACGCCGGCGACCGGAGGCCCGTGTTCCAGCTCATGCGCGAAATCAGGCATCGTCGTCGATCCGCCACGGCGGATAGCGGCGCATCTCGCCCGCCTGATACAGGCAGATCGCGTTGCCGGCGGGATCAGTCAGCCGCGCCTCGCGCCAGCCCCAGTCCTGGTCGACCGGCCCTTCGTCGATCATCACCCCCTGCGCGCGCAGATAGGACAAGGTGACGTCGAGGTCGCCGCATTCGAAATAGACCATCGGGCGGGCATGCGCGCCCGCGTCGCGCTGGGCGATCGAGAAGGTCGCCCCGCCCTCGCTCTCGAAGCGCGCATAGCGCGGCTTGGCGCGGACGATCTGGCGAAGGCCGAGCAGGCGATAGAAATGCTCGCTGGCGGCATAGTCGTCGGCGGGGACGGTCACCTGGTTGAACATCGGCGCGAAGCGGCTGAGGTTGAGGTCGAGCCGCACCGATTGCTGCGCCATCGGGCCATGGCCATGGCCGAGCCCGGCCGCATCCTGCATCGCGATCCGCACGAAGCTGCGCGCGCGCGCGATCGCCTCGGCCAGCGTCCAGTCCTTGGCGAGTTCGGTCGCGATCGCGGCCGACAGCGTGCAGCCGGTGCCATGGGTCGCGTCGCCGTCGATGCGCGGCGCGCTCCATTCCATCTCGGGCGGCGCATCGGGCGCGACCTGGAACAGCCGGTCGGTGACCTGGCGGCCCTTGCCATGCCCGCCCTTGACCAGCACCGCGCACTGGCGGCGATCGGCGAGCGAGCGCGCGCTGGCGCGCTGGGCGTCGCGGTCGAGGATCGACATGCCCGACAGTGCCTTCAATTCGGGCAGGTTGGGCGTGGTGAGCGTGGCGACGCGCATCAGCCGCTCGAACGCGCCGATCGTCGCATCGTCGGCCAGCGCCGCGCCGGAGGTTGCGACCATGACGGGATCGAAGACGATCGGTACGCCCTTCAGCTCGGCCAGCCGCTCGGCGACGGCGAGCGCGGTGCGCGCCGATCCGATCATGCCGATCTTGATCGCGTCGACGCCGATATCGCCGACCACCGCGTCGATCTGGGCCAGCACTATGTCGGCGGGCACCGCGTGGACGGCGTCGACCCCCTGCGTGTTCTGGGCAGTGATCGCGGTGATCGCGGTCATCGCATGGCCGCCCAGCATCGTCACCGTCTTGATGTCGGCCTGAATGCCCGCGCCCCCGCCCGAATCGGACCCGGCGATGATCAGGATGCGCGGAGTCATGACGGCGAAGTTGCGGAAGTTGCGGGCATGGCGCGATGTCTGTCCCACCGGCGCGGCGGGGGTGTCAAGCCGGGGTTCCGGCGAAGGCGAAGGTGCCGCGACATCGGCGGTGGGTGTGCCACGATGGGGTGGATGTAGGACAGGGTCGTGGCGTGCCGATCAACCCTTGTGCCGGCGTTCGGTGCTGGCGGGGTGGCGCTTCAACGCCGCGCCGGTGCGGGTCGGCCGGTCCATCAGCTCGCCGCCGCAATTGGGGCAGCGATCGTCGAGCGCGTCGGCGCATTCGGCGCAGAAGGTGCATTCGAACGAACAGATGAACGCCCCCGGCGCGGCGGCGGGCAGATCGACGCCGCAGCGTTCGCAATCGGGGCGCATGTCGAGCATGGCGGCGGTGGTAGCGGTGGCGGGCGCGGTTGGAAAGATGGTCGGGCGCAGCGCCCGGTTGCCCGGTGGACCCCGGCACGTGGGCCGGGTAACGGGAATGTTGCCTAGAGTCGTCACCCCGGACTTGTTCCGGGGTCCACCGGGCGGCACGCTCCGGCCCATGATCGTTGAGCGGAATCCCTGCGTCTACATTCTCGCTAACGGGTATAATGACACGCTGTATGTCGGCGTGACGTCCAACCTGCTTGCTAGGATCGTGCAGCATCGCGACGGGACATTTGGCGGGTTCACCGCAAAGTTTGGCGTCCATCGGCTGGTTTATTTCGAAGTCGCCGCGACGATGGACGCAGCGATTTCGCGCGAGAAACAGCTGAAACGCTATCGGCGCGAGTGGAAGCGCAACCTGATCGAGGCGCAGAACCCGGCGTGGAATGACCTGGCGGTGGGGTTCGGGCTTGAACCTCTGAGGGTGGAGCCCGGCGGCCCGGTGGACCCCGGCACGAGGCCGGGGTGACGATTGTCGCGTTACCAGGCTTGTCACCCCGGACGTGTTCCGGGGTCCACCGTGCCGCCGGGGCTGGCTTGCGTTACGATGTGCGACGTCGGCAATAGGGCGGAAGGAGCGCGACCTCCGCCCGGCTCGGCAAGCGTTGCGTCTGGCGGCGCGGTGGACCCCGGCACGTGGGCCGGGGTGACGAGCGAGGAAAAGTGACCAACGTCAACCGGGCCGGGGCCAAGGTGACGCTCGCGCTTTATGGTCCCCGGACCCCTACCCCGCCGCTACCCTGACCGCGTCGCAGATGCGGTCGACTACCGCCTCGACCTGATCGGCATCGTCGCCTTCGGCCATCACGCGGATTACCGGTTCGGTGCCCGACGGGCGGATGACGAGGCGGCCGCGGCCGTCGAGTTCGGCTTCGGCGGCGGCGATCACGTCCTGAACGCGCGGGTCGTCGAGCGGCTTGCCGCCGGTGAAGCGGACGTTGCGGAGGAGCTGGGGCAAGGGATCGAAGCGGTGGAGCACTTCGCTGGCCGGCGCGCCGGCGCGGACCAGTTCGGCGAGCACCTGAAGTGCTGCGACCAGGCCGTCGCCGGTGGTTGCATAATCCGCGAGGATAATGTGCCCCGATTGTTCCCCACCGACATTGTAGCCGGAGCTACGCATTTTTTCGAGGACATGACGGTCGCCGACCTTGGTGCGGACCATGCCCAGCCCCTGGGCGGACAAATGCCGTTCCAGCCCCAGATTGGACATCACCGTCGTCACCAGGCCGCCGCCGGCGAGCCGGCCCTGGCGCGCCCAGCCGGTCGCGATCGTCGCCATCAGCTGGTCGCCGTCGACGATATGCCCCTGTTCATCGACCACGATCAGCCGGTCGGCGTCGCCGTCGAGCGCGATGCCGATCGCAGCCCCGCTGGCGACCACGGTTTCGCATAGTGTTTCCGGTGCCGTCGAGCCGACGCCGGCATTGATGTTCTTGCCATTTGGGGTGACGCCGATGGTGATGACTTCGGCCCCCAGCTCCCACAGCGCCGACGGCGCGACCTGATAGGCGGCGCCATTGGCGCAATCGACCACCAGCTTGAGCCCGTCGAGGCGGAGGTCGGCGGGAAAGGTCGACTTGGCGAAGTGGATATAGCGGCCGCGCGCATCCTCGATCCGGCGGGCGCGTCCGATTTCGGCCGAGGGCGCGAGCGGCACGTCGCCGTCGATCAGCGCCTCGATCGCTTCCTCGTCCGCGTCCGACAGCTTGTAGCCATCGGGCCCGAACAGCTTGATGCCGTTATCGGCATAGGGATTGTGGCTGGCCGAGATCATCACGCCGATATCGGCGCGCATCGACTGGGTCAGCATTGCCACCGCCGGGGTGGGCATCGGCCCGACGAGCACCACGTCCATGCCGACCGAAGTGAAGCCCGCGGTCAGCGCGTTTTCGAGCATATAGCCCGATAGCCGCGTATCCTTGCCGATGACCACGCGGTGACGATGATCGCCGCGCTGGAAATGCGCGCCGGCCGCCATGCCGACCTTCATCGCGGTCGCAGCCGTCATCGCCGATGCGTTGGTGGGTCCGCGAATTCCGTCGGTTCCGAAATATTTTCTTGCCATTACGCTGCCTGTCTTCACCTTGCGCAGTCTGTTGGGCCGGTGTGATAGCGCCCGTTTTCAAGAAGGGCGAGCATGTCACAGGCAACCCGCATCCTGGCCGCGCTGATCCTGGGGCTGGTGGCCGGCATCGCCATGGGCGAATGGGCCCCCGACGCGACGAGCCGGATCGCGGGCTGGACCGACCCCATCGGGACGTTGTGGCTGAACGGGCTGCGCATGACGATCGTGCCGCTGGTCGTCGCGTTGCTGGTGGTCGGCATCGCCAGGGCGGCACGCGCGGCGAGCGCCACCGCTTTTGCGGCCAAGGTACTGGCGCGCTTCGTCGCGCTGCTATGGGTGTTTTCGGCGCTGGGCGGGCTGATGACGCTGGGACTGCTGGCCCTCTTCCCGATGCCGCGGGCATCGGCCGATGCGCTGAAAAGCGCGCTGAGCAGGGCCGGCGACGTGGGCGAGGTGCCGCCATTCGTCGAGTTCATCAAGGGCATGGTGCCGACCAACCCGATCAACGCGGCGGCGACAGATCAGCTATTGCCGCTGATCGTGTTCACGCTGATCTTCGCCTTTGCGGTCGTGCGCTTGCCCGAACCGCATCGCGGCACGCTGGTCGGGCTGTTCGATGCGATCGGTGAGGCGATGATCATCATCATCAACTGGGTGCTGTGGCTGGCCCCGGTCGGCGTTACCGCGCTCGCATTCGGGCTGGGCGCGCGGACGGGCAGCGCGGCGCTGGGGGCACTGGCCCATTATGTGCTGATCGTCTCGTCGGTGGGGCTGATGATTTTTCTGCTCGCCTTTTTCGTTGCCCTGGCGGGCAAGCGATCGCCGGGTGCGTTTGTCCGCGCGATGCTGCCCGCATGGGCGGTGGCGATCAGCACGCAGTCCTCGCTGGCCAGCCTGCCCGCAATGCTGCGCGGCGCGGATGCACTGGGCGCAGCCCATGCGCAGTCGAGTGTCATCCTGCCGATGGCGGTGGCGATCTTTCGCGCGACCAGCCCGACGATGAACGTCGCCGTCGCCTTCTACATCGCGCATTGGTACGGGATCGAGCTGACCCCCTACAGCGTCGCGATCGGCATTGCGGCGGCGGCGATCACGACGATGGGGTCGGTCGGCTTGCCCGGTACGATCAGCTTCGTGACCTCGATCGCCCCGATCAACTCGGCCATCGGCGTCCCGATCGAGCCGCTCGCGCTGCTGGTCGCGGTCGAAACCCTGCCCGACATCATGCGCACGCTCGGCAATGTCACGATGGACGTCGCGGTGACCGCCACGATCGCCGACCGCGGGGACGGCGACGACCCGCGCGAAGCCGACGTGGTTCCGGCTCCCGGATCAGGTCGGGGGTGACGGGGGTCGGTTTCGGGCGTCCGCGCCCGACGCCCGTCAGCGCATCAGCACCAGTTCCTCCGACATGGTCGGGTGGAGCGCGACCGTCTGGTCGAACGCGTCCTTGGTCAGCCGTGCCTTGATCGCGATTGCGGCGACCTGAAGGATCTCGGGCGCGTCGGGGCCGATCATGTGCAGCCCGACGATGCGGCCGGTGTCGCTTTCGCAGATCATCTTGTAGAGCGCGCGCTCGTTGCGGTCGGCGAGCACGTTCTTCATCGGCCGGAAATCGGACTGATAGACCTTGATCGAGCCGAGCCGGTTGCGCGCCTCGCCCTCGGTCATGCCGACACCCGCCATCGGCGGATGGCTGAACACCGCGCTGGGGATGCAGCTATAGTCGACCCGCGTCGGCTTGTTGCCATAGATGGTATCGGCAAAGGCCTGACCCTCGCGGATCGCGACGGGGGTGAGCTGGACCCGGTTGGTGACGTCGCCGACCGCATAGATGCTGGGGCAGCTCGACTGGTTGTCTGCATCGACCTTGACCGCGCCCTTGTCGAGTTCGACCCCGGCAGCTTCGAGGCCGAGGCCGCGGGTATTGGGGACGCGGCCGGTGGCGAACAGCACGGTGTCGACCTCCATCGCGTCCGAGCCGTCGAGATCGACGCGCAAAGTGCCGTCGTCGCGCTTCTCGATCGACTTGAAGCTGGTGTTGAAGCGGAAATCGATGCCCTTGGTCATCGAGATCTGGAGCAACCGGTCGCGGATCGATTCGTCATAACCGCGCAGGATCACGTCGCTGCGGTTGATCAGCGTCACTTGCGCGCCGAATTCGTTGAAGATGCCGGCAAATTCGTTGGCGATATAGCCCGCGCCCGCGATCAGCACCCGCTTGGGCAGGGTTTCCAGATGAAACACGTCGTTCGAGGTGATGCCATGCTCGCACCCCGGGAAATCGGGAATGTGCGGGCGCGCGCCGGTGGCGATCAGGATGCGTTCGGCAGTAACCGTCCGCCCGCTGGCCAGGGTCACCTCTTGCGGGCCGCTGACCGTCGCGCGCTCGCGGAAGATCTCGACCTGATGATGCTCCAGGGTCGAGGTGTAGGAATCGATGATGCGGTCGACCGCGGCCAGCACGTTCGCCTGCAACCTCGGCCAGTTGAAGCCGCAGGTCGGCACGTCCCAGCCGAAATTGCGTGCGTCGCTCAGATCCTCGGCGAAATGCGCGCCGTAGACGAGCAGCTTCTTGGGCACGCAGCCGCGCACGACGCAGGTGCCGCCGACCTTGTGCTCCTCCGCCACGGCGACGCGCGCGCCATGCGCGGCGGCGACGCGCGAGGCGCGCACGCCGCCCGATCCCGCGCCGATCACGAAGAGGTCGTAGTCGAATGCCATCAATTCACTCCGGATGCGGGGTCGAGCACGGGGATCAGCCCCAGATGCTCGACAAAGGGGTCGAAATCACGGTCGCTGTAGAGCAGCGCCAGCCCGTCGCGAATACAGCGCGTCGCGATCAGCGTGTCGATCGTCTTGCGGACCGTGACACCCTTTGCGCGCAAGATGCGATAATTGCGCGCGGCGGCGATGGCGATTTCCTCGCCGCCGATCTCGATCACCGGGAATACCTGCATGTCGCGTCGAAACGCTTCAAACAGCTTGTCCTCGCGAATCCCCTGGAGGACCTCCATCAAAACAAGATCACCGACGATCACCTCGTCACTCATCGTCATTGTCTTGAACGCCGCGACCGCTCGGGTGTGGTTGCCCCGCAGCGCGTCGATCCAAACGCTCGAGTCAACGACGATCAATCGTCGCGCCGCATGGCATCGAGATCACCTTGCCAGTCGATCTTGCCGAAATATTTGAGGATTTCGCGCTGGCGACCGATCTGCACGGTCTTGCGGAGCGCGATCTCCACGGCTTCCTTCTTGGTCTTGGCTCCGGTTGCCTTGATGGCCTCCGCCATCAAGTCGTCGTCGATGTCGATGTTGGTGCGCATGATGTGTATCCTCGGGCGACTCTATACACATAGGGTGGCAGCCTGACCGGCGCAAGGACGAAGGCCAATCCGCCCATGACGCCCCGTCACCCGGTGTTGTAGCCGGAGTCCTGCTGCCTGATCCGGCGCGAGAAGCAGCGGGCCCCCGGCACGAGGCCGGGGTGACAAGGTTCTCAGTTGCAGGGTCTAGCCAAACGCGCGGGCGATCAGGTCCTGGGTCGAGGGATCGAAGTCGAGCCCGCCCTGGTCGGCGGCCTTGGCCATTTCCTTGCCGAGCTCGACCCCGAACTGGTCGAACGGGTTGATGCCGAGCAGCGCCGCATTCACGAAGGTACGCTGTTCGTAGAAGGCGATCAGCGCGCCGAGCGTGCGCGCGTCGAGCCGGTCGAGCAGCAGCGTCGACGATGGCCGGTCGCCGGGATAGGCGCGCGCCGCATCGTCGTTGGCGCGGCCCTTCATCAGCGCGGCGCCCTGGGCGAAGGCGTTGAGCAGCAACTGGCGGTGGTGCGCGTCGGCGAGCGCGTCCTCGGGCTCCACCACGGCCACGAACTCGACGGGGACGACATGCGTACCCTGATGGAGCAGCTGGAACACCGCATGCTGGGCATCGGTGCCGACCCCGCCCCAGGTGATCGGCGCGGTCGCGCGGGCCACCGGCCGGCCATCGGCGGTCACGCGCTTGCCGTTCGATTCCATTTCGAGCTGCTGGAGATAGCTGGGCAGCAGCCGCAGCCGCTCGTCATAGGCGAAGGTCGCGCGGGTCGCGCAGCCCATCACCTGAGTATAGAACAGGTCGGCGAACGCGGCGAGCACCGGCGCGTTGCGATCGAGCGGGGCGAGGCGGAAATGGCGGTCCATTTCGGCCGCGCCCTCCAGCAACTCCTCGAACTGGTCCCAGCCGAGCCCGAGCGCGGCGGGAAAGCCGATCGACGACCACAGCGAATAGCGCCCGCCAACGCTTTCGGCGAACGGCAGGATACGGGTTTCGTCCACGCCCCACGCCATCGCCTTGTCGGGCGCGGCGGTCAGCGCGACGATGCGGCCATAGGGGTCGGCGACGCCGCTTTCGGCGAGCCACGCGATCGCGCTTTCCGCGTTGAGCAGCGTTTCGGTGGTGGTGAACGTCTTCGACGCGATTGCGATGAGGGTCGCGGCGGGATCGAAGTCGCGAATCGCCTCCTCGAGCGCCAGGCCGTCGACATTCGACACGATCGCCACGTCGTAGCGGTCGGCATCGCGGCCGAGCGCGTCGACGATCAGGTCGGGGCCGAGCGCCGAGCCGCCAATGCCGATGTGCAGGATGTGGCGGACGGGGCCGAGCGCCTCGGCCTCGATTGCGTCGATCAGCGCGCGCATCCGGGATTGAAAGCCACGTGCGCGCTCGACGCTGTCGGGGGCACCTTCGCCGCGTTCTGCGCTGTGTTCGGCGGCGCGGCCTTCGGTCACATTGATCGCGGCGCCGGCGAACAGCTGGTCACGCTTGGCCACAAGACCCGCCGAGGTGGCGAGCGCCTGAAATGCATCGAGCGCGGCGGCGTCGAGATGCGTTTTCGACCAGTCGAAATGGATGCCGGCGATATCTAGCGTGAGGCGTGCCAGCCGGTCGGGATCGCCGTCGAACAGGCTGGCGATCGGCGTAGGCTTCAGCGCGTCAATGGCGCTCCAGTCGGCTTCACTCATACTGCGACTCCTCTGCGGGCTCACCACCCGGTCTTAATCAATCGCGTGACTCGGAACATCGGACCGCTCCCCACGCCCCGGCTCCACCGTCACCCCGGCCTTGCGCCGGGGTCCCGCTGCCGGACCGGTCGCGAGAAAGCGGGACCCCGGATCAAGTCCGGGGTGACGCCCTCCCTGAACCAAACCATCAGAAGCGCGGGCGAGCCTGGTTGGCGTTGCCCTAACCGCCCGTCCCGCAATCCGCCACCCGCAAAGCTGGCGCGGCGCAAAAATTGGCGCTACGCGGGCGGTCATGGCCAGATCGATCCGCGCAGCCGCGCAACCGCCCCGTTCCGAGTGGCGCGAAACCCTCTCCTTTCTGCTCAAGCTCGCGATCCTGATGTTCGTGGTCAGAAGCTTCATCTTCTCGCCCTTCAACATCCCGTCCGGGTCGATGCTGCCGCGCCTGCTGATCGGCGACTATCTGTTCATCACCAAGTGGAATTACGGCTATTCGCGCCATTCGCTGCCGTGGAGCCTGCCGCTGATCCCCGGTCGCATCCTGGCGTCGGATCCCGCGCGCGGCGACGTGGTGGTGTTCAAGGCACCGCCGGCGGACGAGCAGGACTGGATCAAGCGGGTCATCGCCCTGCCCGGCGATACGGTGCAGGTGCAGGGCGGCGTCCTGTACCTGAACGGCAAGCAGGTGCCGCGCCAGCGCGTCGCCGATTTCGTGCTGCCGGTCACCCCCAATTTCGGATGCCGCGGCGCGTTCCAGGACCAGGCCGCCGACGGCACCCCGATCTGTCGCTATCCGCAGTTCCGCGAGACGCTGCCCAACGGCAAGAGCTATCTGGTGCTCGACCAGGGGTTCAGCCCCGGCGACGATACCCCCGTCTTCACCGTGCCGGCCGGCCATGTGTTCATGATGGGCGACAATCGCGACGATTCGACCGACAGCCGCTTCGCGCGCGAGGCGGGCGGGCTGGAATATGTCCCGATGCAGAATCTTGAGGGCAAGGCGGTGGTCAATTTCTGGTCGACCGACGGCAGCGCCCAGTGGCTGCTGCCCTGGACGTGGTTCACCGCCGCACGCTGGGGGCGCATCGGGGAAGGCTTTTGAGCGACACGGACGTGGCGGGATGGGTTGCGACCCATTTCCGCCACACGCCCGCCGACCTGGCCCCTTATCTGCGCGCGGTGACCCATGGCAGTCAGCGCGCCGAGAATTACGAGCGGCTGGAGTTTCTGGGCGACCGGGTGCTGGGGCTGCTGATCGCCGAATGGCTGTATGAGCGGTTCGGCGGCGAGCCGGAGGGCGCGCTGTCCAGGCGTCTCAACGCGCTGGTGACCGGACCCGTCTGCGCCGCGGTCGCCCGGCAGCTGGGCCTGCCCGCGCTGCTGCGGCTGGGCAAGCAGGCACGCGACGACGGTGCGGCACAAAGCGACAATGTGCTGGGCGATGTCATGGAGGCGCTGATCGGCGCGCTCTATCTCGACCAGGGCATGGGTGCCGCGCGCGATTTCGTCCGCCGCGCCTGGGCGGACCGGATCGACACCCAGACGCACGCGCCGCGCCACCCCAAGTCGGCGTTGCAGGAATGGGCGGCCGCGCATCAGCGCCGCGCGCCGGTGTACGAAGTCGTCGAGCGCGCCGGGCCGCACCATGCGCCGCGTTTTCGCGTGCGTGCCTCGATCGGCAAACTGGCCGAGGCCGAAGCCGAAGGCGCATCGAAGCAGGAAGCCGAAACCGCCGCCGCCGCCGCGCTGCTTGCGCAACTGACAAAGTGACCGGACGATGACCGAAACCCCCGAAACCCAGTTACAGCATTGCGGTCTGGTCGCGATCGTCGGCGCACCCAATGCCGGCAAGTCGACCCTGGTCAACGCGCTGGTCGGCCAGAAGGTGGCGATCGTCAGTCCCAAGGCGCAGACGACGCGCGCGCGGCTGATGGGCCTGGCGATCGAGGGTGCGACCCAGCTGTTGCTGGTCGACACGCCGGGCATCTTTACCCCCGAACGCAGGCTCGACCGCGCGATGGTCGCCGCCGCCTGGGGCGGGACCGAGGGCGCGGACGTCATCGCGCTGGTCGTCGATGCCAAGGGCGGGCTGCCCCAGCGCGTCGCCGACATCGCCGAGGGGCTGGCGGCGCGGCACGAGCCCAAGTTCCTGGTGCTCAACAAGGTCGACATCGCCGACAAGCCGCGCCTGCTGACCCTCGCCGCAAAGCTGAACGAACGGGTGGGGTTCACCGAGACCTATTTCGTGTCGGCCACCACCGGCGACGGGGTGGCCGAGCTGAAGACGGCGCTGGCGGCGCGGATGCCCGAAGCGCCGTGGCATTTCCCCGAGGACCAGGTGTCCGACGCGACCGACCGGATGCTGGCCGCCGAGGTGACCCGCGAGCAGCTTTACCTCCAGCTCCACGCCGAGCTGCCCTATGCCAGCGCGGTCGATACCGAGCTGTACAAGGAGCGCGAGGACGGATCGGTCGAAATCCACCAGCAGATCCTGGTCGCGCGCGAAACACAGCGCGCTATTGTCCTAGGCAAGGGCGGCAGCCGCATTAAGGAGATCGGCGCGCGGGCGCGGGCCGAGCTGTCGCGGATCATGGGGGTGCGCGTGCACCTGTATCTCCACGTCAAGGTCCGGCCCGAATGGATGGAGGATCGCACCCTCTATCGCGACATGGGGCTGGACTGGGTGGAATGACGAAACAGATACGCGCAGCAATCGTTCAGGCGGCACCGTTGCCGCTGGCGATCGGCGAGGGCATCCGCGAACTGATCGGCCATGTCGAACGCGCGATCGACGCGGGCGCGCAGGTGATTGCGTTTGGCGAGACGTTTCTGGGCGGCTATCCGCTCTGGCTCGACGAAGCCCCCGACGCGGCGATGTGGGACCATCCCGGCACGCGCGCGCTGCACGCCATCCTGCTCGACCAGGCGGTGCGTGACGACGACCCGCGGCTGGAGCCGCTTCAGGCGCTGGTCGACAAGGCGGGCGTGCTGGTCAGCGTCGGTGCGCACGCCCGCGTGCGGTCCAGCCTGACCAACACGCAATATCTGTTCCGTCCCGGCCAGCCGCCGCTACCCCACCGCAAGCTGGTGCCGACGCATGGCGAGCGGCTGATCTGGGCGCGCGGCGACGGGTCGACATTGGACGTGCATGCGGCGGACTGGGGCGCGGTCGGGTCGCTGATCTGTTGGGAACACTGGATGCCGCTGGCGCGCGCGGCCATGCACCATGCCGGTGAAGCGGTACACGTCGCCGCCTGGCCCACGGTGCGCGAGATGTATGCGGTCGCCAGCCGCCACTATGCGTTCGAGGGCCGCTGCTTCGTGCTGGCCGCAGGCACGATCCAGCACCGTGACGAGGTGCTCGACGGGCTCGCGCGGGTCGGCGGCGATACGGACGCGCGCGCGCTGCTGATGGGCATGGCCGATGGCCAGCTCCAGATGGGCGGCAGCGCAATCATCACCCCCGAAGGAACGGTCGCAGCGCAGGCTGGCGCGCAGGCGGAGTTGCTCGTCGCCGACCTCGACCTCAGCCAGATCGGCCGCGCGCTGACCGCGCTCGACACCGACGGCCATTATGCCCGCCCCGACGTGTTCGAACTGCATGTCGACCGGCGCGAAAAGGCTGGGCTGGTCGAGCGGGGGTGAGCGGTCAGCCTGCGAGCACCGCATTCACCCAGGCAGGGACCAGCTCCCCCGCCCGCCCCAGCCGGGTTTCGTCGAAGAACAGGCTGCCCTCCGAGGGATCGAGATTCATCTCCAGCGTGTGTGCGCCCCAGTGGCGGGCGGTGCGGACGAAGCCGGCGGCGGGATAGACCGCGCCCGACGTGCCGATCGACACGAACAGGTCGCAATCGGCAATCGCGGTGTCGATTTCGTCCATCCGATAGGGAATCTCGCCGAAGAACACGATGTCGGGACGCAGCGCCGGCAGGCCGCAGCGGCCGCATTCGGTGGCGGGCGGCAACGCCGCTTCCCACGCCCGCCGATCGCCGCAATGCGCGCACAGCGCCGATTTCAGCTCGCCATGCATGTGGATCGGTCGTTTCGCCCCCGCGCGCTCGTGCAGGTCGTCGACATTCTGGGTCACGATCAGCAGCCCGCCCGGCCATTCGGCATCGAGACGCGCAAGTGCGACATGCGCGGCGTTGGGCGCGACCCGCGCCAGCGCGGCACGGCGTTCGTCATAGAAGCGGTGGACCAGCACCGGATCGCGCGCCAGCGCCTCGGGCGTGCACACGTCCTCGACCCGGTGCCCCTCCCACAGCCCGCCCGGCCCGCGAAAGGTGGCGATGCCGCTTTCCGCCGAAATGCCCGCGCCGGTCAGCACGACGATGTTGCGAATTTCCGTCATTCCCCGTCCTTATCCCGCGCCGCGCCCCGCGAACAGGCTGGGCGCGCCTGCCGCTTTCTGCCAAAGGCGCGGGCAACGTCGAACGCGCAGGAGAGCAGCATGACCCGGATCGGCATCTACGGCAGCCATGGGCGCATGGGCCGGGCGATCGCCGCGGTGGTCGGCGAGATGGGCACCGTGACCGCCAGCGGCGCCGACGCCGGCGACGATCCGGTCGCACTGGCCCGCGACAGCGATGTCCTGGTCGATTTTTCCGCCCCCGGGGCGCTGGAGGCGCATCTCGATGCGGCGCGCGCGCACCGGCGGCCAATCCTGGTCGGCACCACCGGCCTCAACGCCCAGCATCATGCGCTGATCGACGCAGCGGCGGGCGAGATCGCGGTGCTGCAGACCGGCAACACCTCGCTCGGCGTCGCGCTGCTGTCGCGGCTGGTCGCCGAAGCCGCCGCGCGGCTCGGCCCCGACTGGGACATCGAGATCGTCGAGGCGCATCACCGCGAGAAGCGCGACGCACCATCGGGCACCGCGCTGATGCTGGGCGAAGCCGCCGCGCGCGGGATCGGCAGCACGCTCGCCGAGACCGCGGTCACCGGACGCGCCGGGCTGACCGGTGCGCGCACGCCGGGGACGATCGGTTTCGCCAGCATGCGCGGCGGCACCATCGTCGGCGACCATGTCGTACTGTTCGCGGGCAATGGCGAGCGGATCGAACTCGCCCACCGCGCCGACGACCGCGCGATCTTTGCCCAGGGCGCGGTGCGCGCTGCCCTTTGGCTGATCGACCAGCCGCCGGGGCGCTTTGCCATGGACGCGGTGCTGGGCCTTTGAAGGAAGAGCCGCGCCCTTGAAGAAAGCCGACGTCATCGAATTCTACGCCCGGCTGGCGGCGGCGAACCCGCATCCGGAAACCGAGCTGGCCTATGGCAATGTCTATCAGCTGCTCGTCGCGGTCGTGCTGTCGGCGCAGGCGACCGACGCCGGGGTCAACCGCGCCACAAGCCGCCTGTTCGCCGAAGTGACGACGCCCGAGCAGATGGTCGAACTGGGCGAGGATGGCCTGAAGACGCATATCAGGACGATCGGCCTGTTCAATGCCAAGGCGAAGAACGTGATCGCGCTGAGCCAGGCGCTGATCCGCGATCATGCGAGCCAGGTGCCCGCCGACCGCGACGCGCTGGAGCGGCTGCCCGGCGTCGGCCGCAAGACCGCCAATGTCGTGATGAACGTCGCGTTCGGTGCCGAGACCTTTGCCGTCGACACCCATTTGTTCCGCGTGTGCAACCGCACCGGCCTGGCGCGCGGCAAGACGCCGCTCGCGGTCGAGCTGAAGCTGGACAAGGCGACGCCGGCGCCGTTCCGCCTGCACGCTCATCACTGGTTAATCCTGCACGGACGATATATCTGCAAGGCGCGCAGGCCCGAATGCTGGCGATGCAGCGTGGTCGAGCTGTGCGCGTTCAAGGCCAAGACGCCCGAACCGGCCGTCGACCGTGCCGGGCGATGAAGGAGCAGGACCGATGCGCCACCCGATCGCCGCCGCCATGCTGATGACCATTGCCGTGCCGGGCATGGCCAAGGACCGCAACCAGGTGCCCGAGGCGACGCCGGTCGGCAAGCCGGTGAGCTGCATCCCGCTGCGCCAGATCCGCCAGAGCATCGTCCGCAACGACCGGGTGATCGATTTCACGACGACGAACCGCAAGGTGTATCGCAACACCCTGCCCCAGTCGTGCCCGCAGCTCGGATTCGAGCGGCGCTTTTCCTATTCGACGACGATTTCGCAGCTGTGCTCGGTCGACATCATCACCGTGCTGCTCAACCAGGGACCGGGGCTTCAGGCCGGCGCGGGCTGCGCGCTCGGCGAATTCCAGCCGGTCGAGCTGGCGAAGCCGCCAGCCAGTAAATAGCCCCGGAGATCGGATCGCGACCCGCCCTCACTCCGGGCTGGCGCACGCCGCAACGCTTTGCTAGGCACGCCCTCGCGCCGGCACCCGTAGCTCAGCTGGATAGAGCGCTGCCCTCCGAAGGCAGAGGTCACAGGTTCGAATCCTGTCGGGTGCGCCAGTTTTTCACGAGCTTGGCAGCAGTCGGACGGAAAATCTGCGCAAGAACGCTGTCGGTTGAAGTGTGCTTGAACGAATTCGCACGGCGACGATTCGTCGGGCGCAGCCAGGCGGCACGTTGCTTCTCGATGGCGTCGGGGTTCCAGATGCCCAGCGCGTCGTGCAGCGGTGCAGCCACACCCCGGGCAATGGCCTCGTTCGTCTGACAGCGCCTGACTAAAAGTTCATCACCCGAGTCTCTGGTAGAGCGCATCGGGGACTGACTGGTAGCAGACGGGGCGGAGGAAGCGGTCGATGGCGAGGGTGCCGACCGAGGTGGAGCGGCCGTCGGAGGTGGCGGGGAACGGTCCGCCATGGACCATGGCGGGTGAGACCTCGACCCCGGTCGGCCAGCCGTTGACGAGGATGCGGCCGACCTGGTGCTCGAGCCGGGCGATGA
>NZ_WTFM01000004.1:0-158547 GCF_022496715.1 Sphingomonas sp. SFZ2018-12 | reverse complement strand
ACGGCCGCGATGGCGCCCAAGGGCGGCGACGACGGCCTGCCGCCGTTCCCGGGCACCGAGGACGGTGCGGGCACGGGCGAGCCCGCCGGTGCCGCCAGCGACGGCCTCGGCGAATCCACCGCCGGCGACGCCTTCGGCGCCGCGCCGGAGACGCCCGCCAAGGGCGGTCGCCGCCGCGCCGCGCAGCCGGCCGAGCCCGAGACGGTCTGACGGACCGGCCGGGGTGCCTCCCACCCCGGCTTTCTCCTCCCCACCGCGCGTCCAAGCCCCCGCGCGCGGACCTGCAGGGCTCGCTTCGCTCCCCCCGGCGAGGCGGGCCCTGTCTTTGTTCGCCCTCACGGGCTCACCGACAGGAGCCGCCGCCGTGCCGATCTCCCTCGAACACCACCTCGCCATCGCCGAACGCGACTATGCCGCGCTCTCCCGCTTCGCGGTTCGACGCGAGCGGTTCCTCGACGCGCTCGACTGGACCGCCCTCGAGGAGCAGTTCGCGCGCGAAGCGTCGATGACGGACGACCTCATCAACGACGACCTGGCGAGCCTCTGGCTCTACATGGACCATCTCGGCCGTTGGTCCGCCGACGCCGGTCCAGACGCGCCCGGCCCGGACTCGATCCTCCGCATCGCGCGCGAGCCGCGGGACTACACGCCGCATTGATCGGCGCATCCCGCCCGATCCTTCGCCTCGCTCAGGCCGGGCGGGACCGGGGCTCGGCCATGCCGACCGGAACCCCGCCAGCGGGTTTCCGCCCATACGGGTGACGATCCCCTTGCGGTATTGACGCTCGCGTGTCGATCGGGACGGCAGATGCCGCCCCTCGCGGGTCAGTAACGACCCGAAGGCGCTCTCGCAGGGCGATCGGCGCCGACGTCGCCACCTCGCGCGCGCCACCCTCGACGCCAGCGCCCCGCTTGCGATTGCCGGCATTCGCCGGCGGGCCGTGCCGCGACCGGAGTGGCCCACGACCTCGATCGCGGCCGATCGCGGCTCGCTGTAGGGCTTGCCCCCTCTCGCTGGGTCCGGCGCGCAGATGGCAATGCCGGTGCGGCCCGCGGTGCGCTGATCGCCCGGGGACCTTGGCGACAGGACCGCCCTGGTCGGTCCACATTGCCCATTCCAGCCTCTTTTGAGGCGCCGGCGAAGCCGCCCCGCCTCGCAGTGCCACCTGCGGCGACCGCGACCGCGTCGCAACCTCCTCCACGAGCCCGTGTTGTCGCGCCTTCGGCGCGCCTGCCCGCGCCAGCTCGCTCCGGAGGTTCCCCGCGCGGGCTGCGCCCGCGCGGTGCGACGCGATCCCGGCCGCCGCCCACCAGTGGCACCGGCGGGGAGGCCGCCGGCACAAGGAGGCTTACATGAACAACGTGAACCTGGTCGGCCGGATCGCCAAGGACCCCGAGCTGCGCACCGCCGGCCGCACCGACATCACCACCATCATCGTCGCTACGGACCGCCCCAAGCTCGACAAGGAGGGCAAGACCTACAAGGATCCGCAGACCGGCTTCACCGCGAAGGAGGTCGAGTTCCACAAGGTCACGACCTTCAATGGCCTCGCCAAGGCGATCGCCAACAACCGCAAGAAGGGCGACCTGGTCGCCGTCGAGGGCCGGCTCCACTACACGAAGTGGCAGGACAACGGCGTCGACCGCTACGGCTGCGAGATCATCGCCGACCGGGTCGAGTTCTACTGACCCGCGGGGGGCGGCGAAAGCCGCCCCTTTCCGCTTGCTCGCGCCCTGGAAAGACAGAAGCTAGCTGCTCTTCCGCGCCGGTGCTACCACCCGATCGATCCCCGCGAGGAGCTCGCCATGCGACGCACGTTGGAGGCTGTCGCCACCACCCTGTTCCAGCGAGATACCAGCTCGGGCCGCTTGCTGTTCATCGGGTGCCTCGCCGTCATCGCGATCACGCATATCGACCCGGAGAGCGCCGCTCGGCCGCCGGCTGTTGTCGCCTTCTTCGGCTGGATGGGTGTCCACCTCCTGCTCCGCTACCTCCGCGTGCGGGCCTTCCTCCGTCGACGCCAGTACGACCCGCCACGAACGGTTTGACCTCTCCGGACAGGGTCCGCCCCGGGGTTGGGAGGGGAGGAGGACCGGGGCCTTTCGAGGCTGCCAGGTCGAGGAGAGAGTGGAGGAAAGAGGAGTGGTGCGACGCATCCCGGCCTTGCCGGGACCGGGGCTCTAGTCGGCTGCGCCGACCGGAACCCCGCAGGCGGGTTTCCGCCCATTCGGGTAACGATCCCCTTGCGGGGCGATAGCAACTGACACCCCGCTCGCCGTCAGGCGGCGATCGGTCAGCACTTCAACTGCCAACCGCATCCGACGACGCCATCGTGGCACCGGCCGCTGGGGCGGCCGGGTCCCCTGGGCAGTCGTCGTATCTCACCTCAAACCAATAACTCTCTCTCTGACCTCCTAGTTTGGCATCCGGGGATTCAGGCCGGTCAAGGATGCGCGGTTCCCCCAATTTTCACGCGGCCGACCCTGCGGGCCGACCACGAGAAAATCGGCTCCCCCACGCCCCGCTTCGCGGCGTTAACCGGGGTCCGGCGAGCACGAGGCTCGCCGGCTTCCCGGTTAACGTCCCTGACCGACCTGACCACCGAATGCCGGGGGAGGAGCCTCATCAAGAAGATGAGAACATCACACCTTGGAGGCTCAAATGACCACTTTCACGAACTTCGCCGATCTCGCCAGCTTCGTTGCCGACGAGCGCCGCAACGACACCCTGACGCAGACCTACGAGGGCGCGTTCATCGAGCACAGCGAGATGGCCAAGCTCAGCGTCGTCGACGCGCCGGAGCAGCTGGACATGCCCGATCCGGAGCAGGTGCGGGCCGCCGTCGAGATGATGATGGCGACGATGTTCGACGTGCTGCGCGACACTCGGATGGAGCCCTTCGCGGCAGACCTCGCGTGGGGCTTCGCCAACAGCTTCCACGTCGTTGCGAAGCGCATCGAGGGACGCGAGGACGACGCGGCGAACAAGCTGCGGGATCTCGCACGCGCCTTCGACCCCAGCGAGATCTACGCGACCGAGCTGGAGGAGACGCAGACGCTCTGCCAGACGCTGCAGGGTTGCCGCGAGGCGATGGAGTGCATGCGCGACCACGCCGCCGAGGTGTACCGCGTCGAAACCGGCAAGCCCTTCTCGCCGGTCCGTGGGAGCCGGGTCTCGAGCGGCCTGACCGCCTCGATGATCGACGCGCGGGACTATCTCGCCGCACGCAGCCGCGAACGCCGGGAGCAGTTCGCACCCGAGGGTCCGGTGGTTGCCTTCTCCGGCGGTCAGAAGGACTGGAACGACGCGGACCTGCTCTTCCGCGGCCTCGACAAGATCAAGGCGCGCATCCCCGAAATGATCCTCGCGACCACCGCGCAGTCCAAGGGTGCCGACGCCATCGCGCACGCCTGGGCCGCATCCCGCGGAGTGAAGGTCATCAAGTTCATGCTGGACCGCAGCGCGGGCAACCGGGCAGCGTTCATCCGCAACGAACGCATCCTCGGGCTGAAGCCGGTGGAAGCCGTCGTCTGCGAGGGCACGGGCATCCAGGCCAATCTCGCGCAGAAGCTGCGGCAGGCGAACGTGCCGCTCCACATCGTGAAGCTCGCGCACCAGGCCTCTGCGAAGCAGGCCTGAGCGCAACCCGGGAGGGACGTCGGCTTCGGCCGGCGTTCCTCCCATCCTTTTACGTCATGCCGGTGCGGCGCTCCGGGGCATCGAGCCCCATCGCGCCGCCTGAGACTGCGCTTCCGCTTCACCCACAATGGCACGGCTCGCTCGCGTCGCGGCAGGCCGGCGCCTGCCACTCGCTACGCCTCGCCGGCGATCCCTTCCGCGCCTCAAATCGGAGCCTGTCATGCCGATCCGAACCGTCCACCAGTCGCTCTCCTTCGACACCATCATCATCGATCACCCGCACCGGCTCGCCGCAGAAGCGCACATGACCAAGGTGCTGCGCGACTATGGCGACTGGCCACAGGACGCCGCCGTCGACGCAGCTCGTTCGGGCAAGCCCGCCCTCGTGCGCGACGACGGCGATAGCGAGACCATCGAGATCCGCGACGAGAGCCCGGCGACGACCGAACACCAGCGACGATGACCCGCCGACGGGCGGGCTCGCTCGCATCGCGGCAACCCCCTTCGGGTTGCCCGCTTGCTACGCCTCGCCCGCCCGTCGGCACCCCCGCAGCGCGACGGCCCCGGGGAAGCAAAGGGGAGGGGGAACGAGGGATGTGATCGAACCAAGGGAGGTCGAGATGTCCATCGTATTTCGCATTGCCACTGCTGCCGATGATCGCGACGGTCCGATCGCCACGATCAATGCCCGCCAGCTCGCCGCCTTCCGCTCCTTGCTTCGCGCGGAGGGAAGCCGTCTCGGGCTGGCGCTGATCGACCCCGACGACGACGAGGAGACCCCTCTCGCCTACAGCTTCGAGGCTCGCGTCTGCCCGCTGGCTCTCGCCAGCATGGCACGCGTGTTCGACTTCGCCGCCGACGTGATCGCGGTCCTGGACGAGGCGCAGTTCCGCAGCCGGCGCGTCTCCTTCTACCGCAGCCGGCCGGATGGTCCGGTCGCGATGCGACCGTCCATCACGTCCGATCTCGGCGTCGAAATGGACCTCGCCAGCGGCAATGCCTATGCGCTGCTGGAGAGCCTCGGACTGCGCCCCGACAGCGTCGGTGAACTGCCCGTCGCGGAGGTCCGCAAACGCCTCGACAACCCCGCCGTTCGACGCCGGATGCGGGAACAGAACATCGACCATTATGCCGACCGCCTGGAGCGACTGATCGCGACGGCGGAGACGGACGACAGCTCGCGGTTCGAGTGGGCCTGAGCCTCCCTCACTCGACACCGCGGAGGGGCGCTGCGCATCGGCGTGGCGCCCCTTTTTCATGCCAGCTGCGCTTGAGCTCCGGGGTCCGGCGTCCGCCCCGGCTCGCTCGCTTCCGCACGGCCCCGCCGGGCCGCACGTCGCTACGCATCGGCCGGGCCGGAGAATGAATATCTCTCACTGACGTCCAATTCTGTCAGGCGTCCGGGACCGCCTCAAGGATCGACGGTCCCCCCAATTTTGCCGCGGCCGCCGCTCCGCTGCGCTCCACGGCAACCGCGACAAAATCGGCACCCCCGTCGCCCGCTACGCGGCCGCCGGCGGTGCCGGCGGTCCTTGACCCGATCCCGGACGCCCGACGCCCGCTCCGCTGTCACTCAAGACAGCAGGAGGCTCCCATGCAGATCATCTCGACGTCCATCGCCAACGAGCACGCCGCCTATCTCGCCGCGGTGGCCTGCGCGGAGCGCCGCGCCCTCCACAGCTTCTTCGACCAGCATGTCATCGAGGACGAAAATGACGGGTTCATCGCCATCGACGAGGGAGACTACGACGCCCTGCCGATGAGGGTCATCGACCGCGTGGTTCACACGGTCCCGGGCGGCATGTCCGACGAGTTCTAAGCGATCGGGAGGGGCGGCAACGCCTCTCCCCTTTTTTGCTGTCAGGGCACACGGGCATGAGGGGCATCGAGCCCCCCATGCCCGTGCCGCGACTGACGTCGCGGCAGACCGGCCTCACGCCGCCAGCCGCTTCTCGACTTCCTCGATTCCGAGCGTCTTGATCCGCCCGGTGAGAGCCTCGAGCCGCTTGCCGTCGAGCTTCAGCAACCCCGTCTTCTCGACCGACTTGATCGCCTCGTCCCGTGCCCTTTTGGCGAGCTGCTCCCGCTTCTCCGCGAGCCGCCGCTCCTCCTCTTCGAGCGCCTGCATTTCCTGTTCGATTGTACGCGCCATGATGGCCTCGCTGTTCATAGCTGATCGGGCTGCGAACGGGGGTGTTGTAGCGGCTGGGAAGCCGGTTCGGAAGAAGAAGGTTGTGGGCGGCTCGGCGGTCCCTCCGGGTCCGCCGCACGGGCTCTATTCGCGGGCCTTCGGCCCGCTCACGAAGCCGCCGCCTTGCGCCGTCTTCGCCCTTCGGGTGACGATCCCTGCCGAGCCGATCCCGTCGCTTTGCTCCGGGCTCGATGAGCGCGCTTGGTCTGGCGACCAGGCGCGCCGGACGGGATCGCTCCACGCCTGTTTATGCGCCCGGAATCGCGGTCCGAACCCCTCCGCCCACAGGGCGGACGATGCCAAGCCGGACCCCGGAACGATCCCCATGAATGGACGACCAACACGACCCAGGACCAACGGATCAGTCCTAGTAGATATGCACACCGAACGCACCTGAAGGTGCTGGTTTTACCTGCGTTTACAGAGTCTTAGCGGTCGCGGGACGTGTGGGACAATGTGGGACGGCCCTAGCCGGACCCGATTGTCGTGGGATTACAGCCGCTTAGGCGTCCCACGACGTAACACACGGTCTGGCCTATACTGATTTTCTTTGCCGCCGTCCACGCGATCGCGTATAGGTGGCATCGCTTTCTTCGATCCCCACCAGCCTCCCTGCTAGGAGGTTGGCTTGTCCTCAACGACACGGCACTGCACCGTTCGCTTTGAACGCGAGCAGTATGAGCGCATCCTCGCGCTCGCGGCGAACCAGAACTGCAAGCCCTCCGAGGTGATCCGGACGGCCGTCGCGGCATATCTCGGCACCGCCGCCGTCGTCACCAACAGCAACCGCCGGATGGCGCGCATCAGCGAGTTCATGCAGCTCGCTCTCGACGTCATCATCAGCGAGCAGTATCCCGAGTTCCGCGAACGGATCATCGCCAACACGGACAAGCGCCTGGAGCAGTACCATGGCGCGTAGCGACATCCGCACCGACGGCCGGGCGATCCCGCTCCACCACCACTCCGCGCGCGGCAAGGTCCAGCGCAACTCGGGCAATTTCACCCGAGGGAGTCAGCTCCTCACCCACGAGCTCCTGATGTGGTTCTCGGGCGCGAAAATGCCCGTCGTCTTGTGGTTCTTCGCCTTCGCCGCAGCATGGTTCGTCATCATGGGGCTGAAGCTCGACGAGCACGGCTTCCAGCTCATCTGCATGAAGCTCTACGCGATGCTCTGGGACTGGATCGGCTTCGACCCGACCAAGAAGGTCAACGTGACGCTCCCGAGCGGTGAAGTCCGGCACACGATCATGGCCGTCGTGCAGGAGATTCCCGACGTCCAAAGGGCGTGGAGCGTCGCCATGCGCGGGCTGCTCGGCGCGTTCCTGGTCAGCATCTTCCTGACCATCCCGCTGACGATCTGGTTCGTCGATATTTCACGCCGCCGAGGCAAGTCGATCCTGCAGGAGCGGCACGAGCGCGGAGCCATGCTGGTGGAGCGCGACGTGCTGCTCGCCGAGGTCTCCCAGCACAATTACGCGGCCTTTGAAAAGGAGGTCCGCGAGTGCTTCCCGGGCGTGCCGCCGAAGCGGGTCCTGCAGCTGCCGTTCGTGGAACGGAAAGCGGGCGGACTCCACCATCCCTACACGCTCGCCGGCGTCCCGTTCCCGCACCGGATGGAGCAGTCGCACACGATGCTGATCGGCACGACCGGCTCGGGTAAGACCACCGAGCTGCGCAGCCTCGTCAAGCAGATGCGCGACCGCCAGGACAGCGCCGTCATCTTCGACCTGACCGGCGCCTATGTGGAGGCCTTCTACGACCCCGATCGGGACACGATCCTGAACCCCATGGACCGGCGCTGTCCCGCCTGGTCCATCTTCAACGACTGCCAGACCCATAGCGAGTTCACCGCCGCCGCAGCGGCGCTGATCCCGTCCGATGGCGGCTCGTCGGAACCCTTCTGGGCGCTCGCCGCCCGCACCCTCTTCATCGAGATGTGCGTCAAGCTGATCGAGAAGGGCGAGACCACCAATCTGGCGCTCTCCGAGCACCTGATGACGGCCGACCTGAAGCGGGTCCACCGCTACCTCCAGAACACGATCGCGGATCCGCTGACCGCTCCGGAAGCGGCCCGCATGGCGGAGTCGATCCGCGCCGTCTTCAACACCAACGCGCAGGTCCTCCGCTTCCTCCCCGACGAGGGTCCGCGCTTCTCGATCCGGGAGTGGATCACCGGCGAGAAGAAGCCCGGCTCAATCCTGTTCATCACGTCCAACTATGTCGACCTGCCGATGAATCGGGCGCTGCTGACGCTCTGGATGGACCTCGCCATCAATCGCCTGATGACCATGCCCCGGACCCGCCTTTTGCGGACTTGGTTCATGTTCGACGAGCTCGGCGCGCTCCACCGCCTGCCCGCGATCGAGAACGGCCTCCAGACTGCCCGCGCCTTCGGCGGAGCCATGATCCTCGGCATTCACAGCTTCGAGAAACTGATCGAGGTTTACGGCGAGCAGGGCGCTCGGAACCTCGCCTCGCTCGCCCGCTCCAAGCTCATCCTCGCGACCGCCGATCTCGACACGGCAGAGCAGTGCGCCCGCTACATCGGCAACCGCGAGGTCCGCCAGATGGATGAGGCCTACAGCTACGGCTACAACAACACCCGCGACGCCTCGACCTTGACCCCGAGGAAACAGGTCGAGCCGCTCGTCATCGCCGACGACATCACGAACCTGCCGTCGATGAACGGGTTCGTGAAGTTCCCCGACGGCTTCCCCGCCGCCCGCATCAAGCTCGTCTGGAAGGACTATCCGCAGGTCGCCGACGGCTTCCTGCCGCGCCCCGACATGAAGCCTGTGCGGTCCAAGCGCGGAGATGCGGTGTTCGATGGGGAGGATGGGGAAGAAGCCGGCGGGCGTGATGGCTCGCTGCAGGTGATCGAGGAGGCTTCCGACCCCGTCAATGTGGCGAAGGACATGGCCGCCCGGATCCTCTTGAGCGAGGTCGAGGAGGAGAAGGAGGGCACCGCCCGGACACGCGACAACAACAGCGATCGGAACGAAGGGGACACCCCCCGCGAGCATGCCGCCGACCGTGCCCAGGCGGCGCGTGGCGGGCCGGATCAGGAGACCGCGCAGGCCCGCGATCGCGACGATCGGCGGGACGCCCGGAGCCAACACGCTGCCCCTCAGGTCGAGGACCAGACCATCATCGAGCTGCGCCAGGACTTTTCCGCAGGCCGGGACACCGACGGCATGGACATGGGGATCTAGCCGGTGCTCTCCGTCGCTTCCGTCCGCTCCGCATCCGGCGCCGCAACATACTTCGCGAAGGACGACTATTACACGGCCGAAGGCAGCTCGGAGATCAGCGCCTGGGGCGGCGAGGGAGCGGCCGACCTGGGGCTGTCGGGCGAGGTCACGAAGGACGCGTTCGAGAGCATCTTGAATGGGGTGCTGCCGAGCGGCGAGGCCGTCGCTCAGGTCGACAATCGGCGCTCCGGGGTCGATCTCACCTTCTCCGCCCCGAAGTCGGTCTCGGTGCTGGCCTACATCACCGGCGACAAGCGCATCCTTGGTGAGAACGGCGCCACCATGAAGGCCGCGGCCAAGGCAATGGGGTGGATCGAAAGCAACCTCGCGGAGGGCCGCAAGGACGTTGAGGGCCGCAAGGTGCCGGTGAAGACCGGGAACCTCGTCTTCGCCCTGTTTCAGCATGACACCAGCCGCGCGCTGGACCCGCAGGCGCACATCCACGCCGTGATCGCCAACCTGACCAAGATGCCCGACGGCAAGTGGCAGGCGCTCCATGCCGACAAGATCTGGAGCAACAACTCCGTGATCGGCTCGATCTACCACGCCTTCCTGCGCGAGGAGATGGAGAAGCTCGGCTACCAGGTGGAGCTCAAGGGCAAGCACGGCACCTTCGAGATCGCCGGCGTGCCGAAGGCTGTCATCGAGGCGTTCAGCCAGCGCCGGACGGACATCCTGGCGAAGGCAGCCGAGCTCGGCATCAAGAGCACCCAGGGCCTCCGGGACGTCACCGCCCGGACCCGCGATCCCAAGCTGAACATTGAGGATCGGGAAGCGCTCGGCAAAGCGTGGACCGAGAAGGCCGCGGCGCTCGGCTTCGATGGCAAGGCGCTTCTCGACGCGGCACTTGCCCGCTCACAGGAACGGGCGCCCGGCAGTGCGCTCGAGCGAGGCTATCGGGCCGTCACGGACGCGGTCACGAGCGCGTGGGACAAGCTGGGTGGGGTCCTTCGTCCGCACGATCCGCTCGTCGACCGTGGCCTTGGCCGCATCACCCAATCGCCGGCCGAGGCGCGCGCGCAGCTCGCCGTCGCGTCGGCCGTCCGGATGCTGTCGGAGCGGGAGGCGGCATTCAACGTCAACCTGCTCGGCAAGACAGCCCTCGACCTCGGGTTGAAGGGCGTCACGATCGATCATGTCGAGCGTCGCATCGGACAGCTTGTCGAACGCGGGCAGCTGATCGCCGGGCAGGCGCGCGAGAACGATACGCGACCCCGGATGGTGACGACGCAGGAGGCGCTCAGGACCGAGGAGAGCATCCTCAAGGCGGTCGAGCAGGGCAGGGGGCAGGCTACCCCCATGATCGACGCCAGCGCGGCTCCTGAGCGGCTACAGGCGGTCGCGGAACGCGAATTGAACCCCGGCCAGCTCGCGGCCGCGACGCTGATCGTCTCGTCCGAGGATCGGACCGTGGTGGTGCAGGGCATCGCCGGCGCGGGCAAGTCGACCATGCTTCACTCGGTCGCACGCGTCGCGGAAGCCGAAGGCCGCACCGTCACCGGTCTTGCCTTCCAGAACAAGATGGTCGCCGACCTGGCCGAGGGTGCCGGGATCAAGTCGCAGACGATCGCCTCCTTCATCCTCGCCAACGAGCGGCACCTCACCAACCGGCAGAGCGACGCCTACGACCAGGCCCGCGCCACCTTCGCCGGCCAGATGCTCGTCGTCGACGAGACCTCGATGGTGTCGAGCGACGACATGCTGAAGTTGCACCAGATCTCGGCCGCGCTCGGCGTCGACAAGCTCGTCCTTGTCGGCGATCGGCAGCAGCTCTCCTCGATCGACGCCGGCAAGTCGTTCGCGCTCATCCAGGCGGGGGGCGGGACGATGGCCCGGATGGACGAGAACATCCGCCAGCGCACCGACCAGCTCCGCACGGTCGCCGCCCTCGCCAATGTCGGCGAGGCGGGGCAGGCAATGAAGGTGCTCGGCGACAGCGTCATCGAGCATCAGAGCCCGGCGCTCCACGCGGCCGAGATGTGGCTCGGCCTCTCGCCCGAGGACCGCGAGGCGACGGCGGTTTTCGCCTCCGGCCGCTCCTCGCGCGCCATCATCAACCAGCGCATCCAGGACGGGCTTGCCAGCGAGGGCAGCGTGCGCGGCGACGGCATCCACCTCACCGTCTACGAGCGCGTCAACACCACCCGCGAAGAACTGCGCTACGCCTCGACCTACCAGCCCGGGCAGACGCTCGAGGTGGGCAGGGGAGGCGGGCAGGACGTCGGCCTCGCCGCGGGCCGCTACGACGTCGACAAGGTCCACCCGAACGGCAAGGTCGACCTCAGACTCGGCACCAAGCGCATCCGCTTCGACCCGCAGAAGCTGTCGCCCACCGAGAAGCGCGACCGCCTGCAGCTCAGCGAGAAGAAGGATCTCCACCTCCGCGAGGGCGACCGCATCCGCTGGACCGCCAACGACAAAGACCGCGGTCTCCACAACTCGGCGCTCGCCCGCGTTCTCACGATCGGAGCGAACGGCGTCACGGTCGAGACCGCCGGCAAGGAGAGGCTGACCCTCGACCTGGGCGACCCGATGCTGTCGCGCCTCGACCTCGCCTACTCGCTCAACATGCACATGGCTCAGGGCATCACGACCGACAAGGCGATCACCGTCATGTCGAGCCAGGAACGCAATCTCTCCAACCAGCGCCTGTTCAACGTCGGCGTCACCCGCGTCCGCGACGAGCTGACGATGGTGCTCGACGACAAGGAGAAGCTCGAGCGGCAACTCGACAACAACGCCGGCAACAAGACCTCCGCGCTGGAGACGATCGGCCGGCTCGACGTCGACCGGGAGCGAACGCAGGCGCCCGGTGCCGGCCCGCGCGAGAAGTTCGACCCCGGCCCGATCGACCTCAAGGACCTGCCGCTGCTGCCCGGCGAGCCGGCCCCGCCCGCGGCCGACGGCACGGGCAAGACGCCGCTGCCCAAGGTCGACGATCTGAAATCACCGCCCGACCTCAAGCCCGACCGCGGCGACATCCTGCCGCCGCTGCCGGAACGCAGCCTGGGGCTCGATCTGTGAAGACCGCCCGGCCGGACCGCCGGATCATGCGAGGAGACGACGATGAGTGGATGGGACTTCGACGAGGTTGGCAAGTTCGGCAGCGCCAAGGCGGCCGAGGACTTCGCCAAGCGCAACAACGTGGACGTGCGGGACGTCCGCACCCGCGACACCGGCGACGGCGTGGAGCTGGAGATCCGGCGCTCCAACCTCGATCGCCGCGAGCTCAAGGACAGCGGCGAGGGCCGGCGCGACGGGTGGTGACAGGCAGGCCGGCGCGGCTGGGCGGACCGGCCGCGCCGTTCATTCGAGGACGGCGCAATGTATCAGGATGACGCTTTCGATTGGCGACAGCGCGCGGCGATGCTGGAACTCCAGGGTCGAGATCTGAGCGACCTAGCCAGTGCTCTCGCCGAGCACGCGGGATACGGCAGCAACGATCCGTTCTGGAAAATCTCGCGCGTACTTCGAGCTATGGGCGCTGCTCGGGAAAGAACGGCTCACGAAATCTGGATGACGGGCCATGAGACCGAGTCGACCGTCCGCGACGAGATAAGGTCGATTTCCGACGAGCACACCGACCGGATCGTGCGAGCCGTGGTGACGGCGGAACGCGCCGCGGAGCGGATCGAGCGTGCCGTTGGCGGTATCGACTGGACAGCCCGCCCTCCGATGGAGCCGGCCTTTTCCGCCATCGTAAAGCCCCGACGCGTCTTTCCGGACGCGCGCCAGCATCGAGCGCTATGGCGTTTCTGGAAAGCGTTGGGCCTCGGCGGGCTCGGCCTCGCTGCCTATGTAGCCTTCGCGACCCTGTCCGGCCCGGAGTCGTCCCCTCGCGATCACCCGATCACCGCCGCGGACATGATCCCGCAGCGCGAGTGGATGGCGGTATCGACGCCAGGTGACGGTTCGGCGGCGCCCCATAACGGCGGAGCTCGCAACCCATGAACCACATCGCCGGCTCACCCGTGGCGCTGCTCGTTTTCATCGTCTGCGGGCTCGCGCTGCTGACCCTCTTGAAGAACACGCTCGGGCTTGGCGGGCCACCCGCCCCGGTCGCGAAGCGGTTCCTCACCGACCGCGAGCTGGCGATGCTCGCCGCGATCGAGCGCATCCTGCCGGCGCACCGGGTCCATGCCCAGGTCGCGATGGGCGCGCTCCTGCAGGTTCCACGCCGGCTCGGCCGCAAGCCCTCCTACGCCGACCGCAACAGCTTCTCGCAGAAGATCGTCGACTTCGTGGTTCAGGACCGCAACACCGGCGCGATCGTCGCCCTGATCGAGGTCGACGACTATTCGCATAATGCCGCCCGCGACGCGAAGCGCGACGCGATGACGGCGCGCGCGGGCTACACGACCATCCGCATCCCCGGCCGGACCAAGCCGACGCTGGCGAACGTGCGGCAGGCGCTCGCTCCGCTGCTCCACCCAGAAGGCTCCGTTGGTGCGATCTCGATCGCGGATCGGCAGGCAAGCCATGCTTGATACCCAGATCGTCCTGGCAATCTACGCCGCGGCGCTGCTGTACCTCGCCGGCAACCTCGCCGGCCCGAGCTGGATGCGGCGGCCGAACGCCTGCGAGCTCCCCCGCGGGCTGCGGCTGGGTGTCCGGCTCGGGACCGTGGCTGGCGTTGCCCTCCTTGCATGGGCCGGTCTGGCGGACAGGTCGCCGACGGTCGGATGGGGCGAGTGCGCGGCCCTAATGGCGGTACTGGTCGAGAGCCTCGTCTTCCTGAAGATCGCGATGCACCGCGATCACGGCGTCTACGGTCACGCGGGAGGCGGCGCGTGAGCCTCGGAAACCGCGATTACATGCGAGCGCCTCGGCCCGGCCGCGTCACCCGCCTGGACGGCCGTCCTATCGACGGAGTCGTGCTGGAGGCCGGACCCGCCCGCTCCTCGAGGATCCACGGGCCCCGGCGACGCCGGTCGCCGCTTCGCGTCGCGGTGATCGGTGTTGCCGCGCTCGCCGCGTTCACCGGCGCGTGGGCGATCGGGTGCGGCCTCATCGGAGCCAGTCTGCACACCGACGGTGGCACCTTCGTCCCGCCTGCGGCCAAGCAACCAGCGCAGCGAGGCCAACATGGGTCTCGATGACCGCGACTACATGCGCGACCGCTACCGCAAGCGGCAGGGCCTCGGCGGCACGTACTGGAACGACCGCAAGTCGCGCGTCGAGCATGGTGGCGCCTGGTTCGAGGACAAGAACCGCGGCCACGATTACCAGACGGGCCGTTACCGGGCGGGACGGCAGTTTCGGGCGCACCCGATCCAAGGCTGGATTCTCGGCCTTTCAGCCCTGCTGACCCTCATCCCGATGTACCGCGAGATGAAGCGGGCAGGGTGGCTTCCCGATACGAGCCCGGCCGTCGCTTTCCCCGCGTCAGGCAGCGTCACGGTATGGCGAGACCTTGATCCGAGGCTGCTCAGATCCCGCATGGCGGTGACAACCGCGGCCGCGAACGCGGTGGTCCAGCTCTTCGACCCGCAGACCGACCAGCATATCCTATCGGTTTACGTCCAGAAGAACGATCGCGTGGAACTGGCCGCTCCCGTCGGCACCTGGCGCATGCGCGTCGCCGAAGGCCAGCTTTGGCACGGGCCGCGCAAGTTCTTCGGGTCGAGCACGACCTACGAGACAGTGGCGCAGCTCATGGAGTTCCCGCGCAACGGCGGGAACGGCATCGACCTTCATCGTCGCCCTGACGGCAAGCTGCCGACGCGCATCAACTTCAATAATCCCGACCCGCTGTGACCAGGATGATGACAGCACACGTCTCCCTGCCGGCGAGATCAACCCTCGCCTCACGCGATCCCCAGCCGCGTCCCGAACGCGGCGGGCCAGAGCTCGACGGGCCGCTACCGGCCCCCGGGAATGGTGGTGTCTCCACCACGGCCGCTGCGGACCTGCCGCGGTCTCTTCAAAGCAAGGAAGGAACGACTACCATGATGCTACGACGTTTCGCCGCGCTGGGGGCGATCGCCCTCTCCGTCGGCGTGCCGGCAGCGGCCAGCGCCATGCCGGCCAGCCCGGTCCTGCTCGCGATGGCGAGCTATGCCGGCGAGAAGGCCGGGGAAGACTCGGTCGCCAAGGTGAGCCTGAAGAAGGCACACTGGAAGGCACACGCAGCCGCGCACGCGAAGGGCGACTGCAAGGACTGCCCCGACTGTGCGGATTGCGCGGACTGCGCCGATTGCAAGGACTGCGACGAGGCGAAGAAGACCGTCGCGTCCGCCGAGGAGCGTGCCGGCATCTGCGATCCGGCCAAGCATGTGGCAAAGAAGCGTGCCTAACCGGGCTGTTCTCCTCGCCGTGACGGCCGCTCTCGCGGCCGTCACCCCTGCAACCGCCATCGCACAGAAGCTGGGCAAGGGCGGCACGGGCGTCGACGAGACGTCCGAGCTGCCCCGCTGCCCGCAGCCGCTCGGCACCGTCGCGCTCGTCGAGGACCGCAGCGTCGCCGGCGTCGAGGATCAGCTTCCTCCGGGCATGCGCGCGCTCGTGCAGCTTGCCGAACGGCAAAACGGGGGTTCCACCGCCAAGGTCGACCCGCTGCCCCTGTTGAAGCTCCTGACCGCCCGATCGGGGTGCTTCGAGGTCGTGGAGCGTGGGGGCGCCTTCGACGCGCTTCAGCGCGAGCGTCAGCTCGCCGCCGGCGGCTCGGTCGCCAACGGCGCCGCCCTCAACCAGGCGACGCTTCGTGCCGCCGACTACCTCCTGACCGCCCAGGTGCTCTACTCGGACAGCAACGCCCGGGGTGGCGGAGGCGGGGTGGGCGGCACCTTCGGTTCGGCCGTCGGGCTCAAGACCAAGACACTCGAGAGCCAGACGATGCTCACGCTCGTCAACGTGCGGACCGGCGTCCAGACGGCCGTGGCGACCGGAGCCGCGCGCAAGCGCGACGTCACCGTCGTCGGCGGGGGGCTCCTGCTCAGCCTTGGAGTCGGGGCGCTCGGGGGTGCCTATACCTCGACCGACATCGGCAAGATCACGTCGCTCGCCCTGCTCGACTCGTTTCGCAAGCTCACGGTGGACGCACAGGCACGGATCGCGCCACCGGCGGCCGCGGTGCCGAGCGCGCCGCCCGCGGCTCCGGGATCGCCGAAATAGAGGAGAGGGGGGTTGGACGTAGGCGAGGTTCTGTTCGCGTATAGGGGCCGCGTGGGTCGGGTGCCGTTCGTGCTGACGACCCTGGCCTGCTGGATCATGCTGTTCGCGAGCCGCTACGACCTGCGCTTCGTCCACTTCCTTGCCGGTCTCTCGCAACCGGCGCTCCTCGGCTCAATGGCGATGGTCGCCTGGGTAGCCTCGGCGGTGATGGTGAAGCGGCTCCACGACGTCGGATGGTCGGGCCTCAACACGATCTGGATCGCGCTTCTCGCTCTGCTCGGCGACCCGCTCGATACGAGCGCGCCGCTCCTGATGGGCGTGGCCGCGATCTCGATCTTCGCCCAGCTGTGGCTCTGCATCGAGCCCGGCACCCGCCGAGCCAACCGCTTCGGCAACGCGGCCCCACTCGGGGGCTGAACGGAGCACGTCATGGATCAATGCGACCTATTCGGTGAACCGCTGCCGCCTCCCGAGCCGGAGCAAGTGGTCGAGCTGGCCCTCCCGCCGCTCGCCGCGCCCTGCGGCTTCCGCAACCGCTCGAACAAGGCGTGCCAGCGACTTGCCCGCGATCCGATCAGACTGGACGGCCGCAAGCTACGCTCGCATGGCCGGCTGCTCCTCCACTGTCCCATGGAGTGCTTCAATGGCACGTCGGCCGAGGAGACCCCGACCTTTGCGGAGGCAGCGGAATGACGGCCAGCGGCCCGACCCGGCTCGCCGGCGTGGTGGAGATGACACCACGCGGCCCGATGCTCCTCGAGGCAGACGGGATGCGCTGGCGGCTGATCGGGGACGTGACGACCGAGCACCTGGTCGGAACGCCGGTGACGGTCGAGGGCACGATCGATGGGGCGGCGATCGCCGCCTACTACCTGGCGCCGCGAACGGAGACACCGACATGCTGAGCCCCGCGAGCGCGTTCCCCTACCGACGCCCTGGGTGCCCCTATTGCGGGCACCTGATCGACCACTGGCCCCGAGACACCAACCTTCAGAGCTGCCAGCTCTGTCTCCGTCCGATGGTTCTCGTGCGTTGGCCGACCGACTGGAACGGCCCGAAGAGGTTGCGCGGGCTGCTCGACGTCGGCTTCGCTATCTACGGCCTGCTGACGATCGGGCTTGTCGCCACGTTCGTCATCACCGGGCTCTCGCCACACGCCTTCGCGAAAGGCTTCTCTGTCCTTCTCTTCATCATTGGGAGCGTGCTGGCGGCCGACGGCGTGCTGGGGCTTCGGACCGGCATGGACAAGACAGGGAGGCGCTTCCGCTCCGGACCTGCAGCCCGGGTGTTCGCGGGCGGGAAGCTGGCGGCCGGGGTGGCGGCGATCCTGCTGCTATGCGTCGGCCTGGCGCTGTAGCGAGAGCCTCGTTCAACCGCCTGTCTTGCTGGAGCCTGCCCTCGCCATCATCCCGGCCGCGCGCTCGGTCGCGGCGCGTGTGTCGCCGGCGAGCTTCTTCACCTCGATGGCGACGACGGCGAAACCTCGCCCCGATTCCCCAGCCCGAGCCGCCTCAATCGTCGCGTTCAGCGCCAGCAGGTTCGTCTGACTCGCAATCTCGCTGATGCTGGTGACGATGCCGCCGAGCTCCTCCAGCGCCGCCTTCAGCTGCTCGTTGCCGCGCTGAAGCTCCGACTGGATCTCGCGCCGGTCGCTGACGTCGGCGGCGGTCTTCAGGATCCGCTCCGGTCGACCATCGGCATCGAGGACCGGATTGTACGTCGCCTGCAGGTGGACGACCTGCCCGCCGCGGGTGACGCGCGGATACTCGCCGGTGTGGAAATCGCCGGACCCGAGCTTCTGCCAGAACTCCGCATAGGCAGGCGAGGCGGCCAGTTCTGGGGTGCAGAAGATGCGATGATGCTGCCCGACGACTTCGGCGAGCCTGTACCCCATGAGGGACAGGAAGACGTCGTTCGCCCACAGCACCGTTCCCGATGTGTGGAACTCGATCACGGCCTGCGACCGGCACAGCGCGGCCCAGGCGGCTTCGGTGAGAGCCGTGCTGCGCGGCGTCATGGTTTCCGAGAACTCCCTCGTGGCAGGACGCTACACGCAGATGGTTAAGATATTCGGCGTGGAGAGGCTCGGCTCGACTTGGCATAGCTGACGGACGGGGGGACGAAGGAATGTTAGGCTGGCTTACACGCCCATGGTTTGAGGCTCGATCGCTTGGCGTGCTGCAGACCTACTACGATCAACCGCTAAAAAACCCGCTGCCGCCGTTCGAGGCGCGCCTTCTCCGGGGCGCGGTAAACCTCACTCGAAAGGACGGAGGCACGCCATTCGACGCGGCGACGCGTTTCTACGCCGGCTATGCGGAGACCGCGGTTGGTCAGGGTCGCTCGCTCGACGATATCGGCTTCCCTGGGGTGCTCGGTCGCATGTGGTCGCTTCGCGGCGAGATGAAGTTCTACGACGAGCATGTTGCGGCGTTGAAGACAGTGAGCGCGGCGGCACAAGCAAGAGATACAGCCAAACCCGCGCCTGAGCTGGCAAGAGTCCATGGCACCCGCGCGCTATGTTCAACCGCGCCCCGGGACGGCATAGAGCAACCAATTGGGGGGAAGATGTTCCAGACGTTCAAGTTGGCGGTTGCCATTTCGCTCGTTGCTTTGGCTTCGGGCCTGACGGCCGCACCACAAAAGCGAGGAACAGCGCGCCGTCCGGTGCCGGCACGCGCGGCCACGGCGGCGCCGCGGCCGTTCGATCCGAAAGCCTACGCGGCCAGCGTCGAGGGCGTCGACTGCACGAATGTCGCTGCGCGAGCCAGGTCGGTCGTACCGATCGATAAGGCGCTACATGGAATCGCCAGCGCCTACCCATGGGGACCGCCAACCAAGGGTGAGTTCGAGTCCACGTCAGCGTTCGATCAGCGGGTGCATGACGAGCTGAGCGCGAAGCTCGGCGGGACCGATCGGATCGTTGCCGTCATTCCGATCCGGGACATGATGAAATACGATGCCGACACGTCGACGCTGACCATCAATCCGGTCGACAAGCGGATCAAAGAGAACGTCATCACCGTCAAGGCTTACAGCGACATCGATGGCGAGAGCACCTACGTCGGCAGCAACGCCTACGGGGCGTCGACCGAAGTTTCCCGGCACACCTTCACGCAGTTCTACATGCTGCTGCCCGCCCGGGGACAGACCGCCATAACTTCGACCATGGCGCCCGATGCGGCTCGCTCCCTCAAAGAGAACGGCTCGCTTGTTCTGGTCGGATCGCTGCTTTCGCCATACATCGCCTACGAGCGTCAGCGCGGTAGGCCGACGATCAGCGATCCGAACGACGTGACCTACCTTCAATTCTACTTGGGAATGATCGCGCAATGCGCCGTGATCGTGAACCAGGGTCAGGAAGTCGGGCGTATCGCTCTATGACACTGCTGCTGATCCTGTCGCTGGCGGTGATCGCCTTCCTTGCCCGCCGCAACTATCAGCTGGAGAAGCGATGGCGATCGCTGCGCTACTGCTGGTATTCGATGTCCGACCTTGCAGCGGGTCGCCTGAACCAGGATGGCGAGCCCGACGAGCAATGGCTCGCGGCCATGCGCGAGCAAGCCGCCTTTATGGCGCGCTTCGGCGCCTCGCCGCTGTCGAGCGATGGCGTCCGGCGTTACGAAGCGGCGCTGCTAGAGCGCAATCTCCCGATCCTTACCGAGCACAGGGTCTGACTTCGACATCGGGGATGGCGGCGCCGGCGGGCACCGAGGATCATCCGTCAACCGCCAGCTTCGCCGCATCGTCCATGACCGCATCAGGGTCGCCGAACCGATAGGCCACCAGTTCCTCGCGATCGGCCTTGCTCAGCGGGCTCTTGCTATAGGTGCCCTTGGCCCAGCTCTCCGTGGCGGTGTGACGCTCACCCAGGCGCAGCATCTCGTCATGCGGAGCCACGTACCAGACGCCGCGATCGGGGAACGCGACCCATATGTTCCGGCCGATATACTTCTTGTCGATCGTCCACCGGCCCTTCAGCTGCACCAGCTTGGTGTCGCCGGTCGCCTCGTTGAGTAGGATCAGGTCGATCCCGTTGTCGTAGACGGGCAGATACGCGTTGTAGCCCTGGTTGAGCGCCACGGTGACGAGCGCGTTCCGGTTCACCACCTCGACGGCGTCGCTGGTCAGCTTCATCGTGTCTCCCTGCTGTCGATCGCCTGACAGTCGCGCGCGAACGTGGCAGAACATCGAGCATGTGCAACCGCTACCGCATCTCCGCGAAACAGGCTGCCGTCATGCGCGCGTGCGGGTTCGAGCCGCCATACGCGCCAGACGAGATATTCCCGCCCGCGCGCGAGATCTTCCCGACGGGCAAGAAGACGGCGAGACACGGCCCGATCGTCCGCCGCAGCACCGCGGGCAACCGCCCCCTCGAGATGGCGCTCCTCGAATGGGGCTTTCCGACGAAGGTGCCCAGCAAGCGGAACCCTGAGACCAAGCTCGACAAGTACGTCACGAACGCGAGGAACCTCAGATCGTCGCCGATGTGGAAGCCGTCGCTTGCGAGCGCAGAGCGTCGCTGCATCGTGCCGTTCACCTGGTTCGCCGAGCCGCATCCCGAGGGCGGGCTAGGTGACGACAACAAGCCGCGTCAGATGTGGTTCGCGCTACCGGATCAGCCGATCGGCTTTTTCGCGGGGCTGTGGCGGCCGACCGACCGGGGCGAGGCGTATGCCTTCGCCACGACGGACCCGAACGAGTTCGTGAAGCCGTGGCACCCGAAGGCGATGCCGGTCATCCTGCGCCCGTGCGATCTCCTGCAATGGCTCGACGGCAACGCGGCGGAGGCTCTGGAGCTAGTGACGCCCTATGACGGCGCGATGATCCGCCAAGTCGAGACGCCCGCGGACGACCTCATCGAAATCGACGCCTAACGCCGTCTAAAGCGTCCGGTCAGGGTCTTAGGCCCCAATAACACATAGGCGAGTGTCTCACGGATAAGTAAAATGCAGCATCACCAGGGGGCCGGACGGTGTTCCAATATAGCTTGGGTCGTAACAACGCGGGGCTCGTCGTCATCGGCGACACTCTGACCCTACGGGATCTTTACCGCCGCCTGCACGAGATCGCGGAAGCATCACCCCTGACAAGGGGAGCTAAGGGCGAGTTCTTCCTGGGCTTCGCCTACGAGGTCCGTCACGCGATGCAAGGCGACCGAGAACGCTTCAAGCCCCAGGAGGCGCAGGAGGTCGGGCCGGCGTTCGGCTTTCGGGTCGTCTGGCCCTTCCTACTCGGCATCGTCGCGACCATGCGAGCGTCGATGGCCTTTTTCCCGAGCACATCCGGACAGCAGGCCGTCGTGTATTCGCTCGAAAGTATGCTCGAGGACGCCATCCGTGACGCGTTCAAAACACGCGCGGACGCTGTCCAGAATGCTTGGCGCCAGCTGCGACCCGAACACGACGCCTTCCTAACGCCCCTACTCGACGCGCGATGCGCAGCCTTCTGTTCGTGGACCAAGCAACAACGGGGAACCTACCTACCCGCGCTCCTTGAGAGCACCGACCCGATGTATGGAAAGTGGCTCTATTCGCATAAAGACCAGCCGCCGGCGGCGCTGCTCGACCCTAAGGAGCTAGAGTCCTGGGTCGGCGCCGATTGGCCTTCGGTTCGCTGGTAACACCGTTCGATCGTCGGATCCCCGCGAGCTCGGTCACATCGACCACCGTTGCGTGTCGGAGCTTCTCGCTACCCTTCAGGTGGCGGACACGGACCCGCATCTTCGGGTCGATCCAGCGCGCTCGCTTCGATCGCGGCATCCCGGTCGGCGGTCGATCCCGCTGCAGCTGCTCCGCGGCCGCGTAGAAGAGCTCTCGGCTGTCCGCCTGCAGGGTGATGGCCGCGCCCCCGGCATATTCCAGCCCCCCATCCGTCTCACGGGCCAGGAGGGCTGACACCGGCTCGCCGGGGCTCGCCTCGGTTCCGACGACGAGATACTCCTCCTCGGTCCACGCCTTGACCTTCAGCCAGGTCTTCACGCGGCCGCTCGCATAACGGGTGCCGCGCTTCTTCGACACGATACCCTCGAGCCCCATCGCGTCGACCGCGTTGAAGAAGTCCGCCCCGCCCCCACGCACGTCGGCGCTGAAATGGATCGGCGCGCCGGGGTCGAAGTCACCCACCAGCTCCTCGAGGCGCTCCCGGCGCTGCTCGACCGCGAGCGGCCGCAGGTCCGTGCCATCAAGGTGCAGGAGATCGAAAGCCATGAAGACGAGCCGTTCCGGTGTGCGCCCGATCGTCGTCCGGAGCGCCGGGAAATCGCTGCGACCGGCCTCGTCCTGGACGATGACCTCGCCGTCGATGATCGCGTGCCGACACCCAAGCAGCCCCGTCGCCTTCAGGAGGGGCGCGTATTTGTCGCTCCAGTCGTGGCCGTTCCGAGTGAACGCCCGGGCACCGGCGCCATCGATCACGATCTGCGTGCGATAGCCGTCATATTTGATCTCGTGGATCCAGCCCTCGCCCGCCGGAGGCTCGTCGACCAGAGTAGGAAGCATCGGCTCAACGAACGCGAGACGGGCCGCCATTGCGACGCCAGGGATCGGGGCGTGGCCCGGCTGGTCGTGGTGGAGGACGTCGCCCAGGTTGCGACAGTCGATCGCCTGCCCGCAGCTCGGACAGTCCATGAAGTGCATCGCTTCCGGCAGGTCCGGCGCGACAACTGGAAGGGCGTTGAGCTCTTCCCGGCGGAGAGACGATGCGAGGCGCTTCACCGGGAGGAATCGCGTGCCGCTCGGACTCGTTCCCGATCGCTACGCGCGCACCACCGGCACGTCGGAGATCCGCGTCGTGTACGCCGGCGACTTTGCGGCTGCTCGCATCCGCCACTCGCGCTTGAACCCCTGCGTGCCCGGAACGGCGGTGAAACGACCGAACTTGCCGTTGATGTCGTCCAGTGCCGCCATCAGCCGCTCGCGCCGCCCAGTGTCGGCCTCGTCCTCGAACAGCGTGCGCGGGCGCAGCTCGGCCGAGACGAGATCCTCTAACATCACCCCCGCCTTGGTGTAGGCGTAGCCGTCGCGCCAAGCATGCTCAGCGCCCTTCCGAGCGACACGGACCAGCTCCAGCCCGTCGGCCGTCATCGGGTGGAGGCTCAACGTCCTCGACGCGCCATATTGCGGCCGATCAGCGAAGCGATTGGTGTGGAACAGGACCGTGAGTCGACCAGCAACCAGCCCATGCGACCGCAGCTTCTCGCCGGCGCGCATCGCATACTGCGCGATCGCGCCCATCAGCACGTCAAAGTCCGTAACCGGCTGGCCGAAGGATCGCGTCACCGCCATCCCCTTCCGCTGGGGCTCGATCGTCTCGACCACCGCGGCCGGTACACCGCGCAGCTCAGCCACCAGGCGCTCCAACACGACCGTCCCCATGCTCCTGGCCTGCTTGACAGGCATGTCGCGAAGCGCCGCCGCGGTGTGGATGCCGAGATCCTTCACCTTCCGCGCCGTCGCGCTACCCACGCCCCAGACGTCCTCGACCGGGAACCGCTCGAGCACCCAGTCCCGGATCGGCTCGTCGCGCAGGTCGGCGACGCCGTCGAAGAGCGGGTTCTTCTTCGCGGCCGCGTTCCCGAGCTTCGCCAGCGTCTTCGTCGGTCCGATCCCCACGCAGGTCGGAATGGTGGTCCACTGCAGGACCTGAGCGCGCATCGCCTGCGCGTGCGCCACAAGATCACGATCCTCGAAACCCGCCAGATCCAAGAAGCTCTCGTCGATACTATACACCTCTATGTCCCGCGCGAACGGCTCGACCGCTGCAAGCACCCGGCGCTGCATGTCGCCATAGAGGGTGTAGTTCGAAGAGAGCACATGGATGCCATGCGCCTTGATCTTGTCCTTAATCTTATGGATGGGATCACCCATCTTGATGCCGAGTGCTTTGGCCTCGTCGGAACGAGCAATTGCACAGCCGTCGTTGTTACTGGCGACGACGACGGGAACGCCCTTTAATCTTGGATCAAAGGCGCGTTCGGCCGAGCAATAGTAGGAGTTGCAGTCGATAAGCGCGATCGGGGTGCTCATACATACCGACGCGCGAGCCCGACGACGACGCCCCAAATCTCGACATATTCGTCGACGACGGTGTGCGGGTAGCCTTCCGCTTCCGGGACCAGCCAGAGTCGACCATCCATCCGCTTCAGCCGCTTCAGGGTGCGGTCGCCATGGACCAGGGCGACAACGATGTGCCCTGGCCGGGGCGTCTTCGCGCGACTCACGACGATCAGATCGCCGTCGTTGATGCCGGCGCCAGTCATTGAATGCCCGTCCACCCGCATCACGTAACTCGCGGCCGGCTGCTCGATCAGCCATTCGCCAAGGTCGATCGGCTCCTCGAGATCGTCCTGCGCAGGGGAGGGGAAGCCCGCGGGAGTCCGGCACAGCAGGATGCGGACCTCACGCGGGACCATCTCATAGGGGATCTCTGTCAGGCGAACAGCATACATGAATCGGGTCTCGTGCGGGCAATCAAGCCGTCATAACGCGCATGAGAACATTTTGGGAACGGGGTAGCGGATCGGACTGGCGCAAAGCGGTGGCTTGCGACGAGCCATGGGGCGTGACATTCTGCACCGGAACGGAGGCAACAGCCACGTTCATGGGACCGTGGGACGAGCCGAAGGCCGTCTGTGCGCGAGCAGCAGCTCATCTCCCAACCGGCGTAAGCCGCGGCGCACCACCTTGATCGACATCGAGGAGCCCGGTCGTGCCGAGTATCAAGAACCACCGCTCAGCCAGTTTTCATACGCAAGAAGGACGCTGCCTCTACTGCGATCAGCCGATGTGGCTGGTCGACCCAACGGCCTTTGCGACGCGATGGGGCCTCTCGCGAAGGCAAGCCGCCCGCCATCAGGCCACCGCCGAGCACCTCCGACCGAGATGTGACGGGGGCCGAGACGTCGCAGGAAACATCGCGGCCGCGTGCAACTACTGCAACCATCACCGACATCCACGGGGCCGCGCAACACCCGCTCTGTCACCGGCCGAGTACCGCGCCCACGTTCAGCGCCGGCGGGCGCGGAGAGCCTGGCACGGCTTCTGGCCGCTCATCGACGTTGCCGGAGGCGGCACTTCACCTCGCCCGCCGTCAAGTGTCCACGTCTTAGCCGGCTGAAAGCGGCAGCGACATCGCGACGCAAGGATGCGCGACCACAAGAACGCCAGCGGCACTTTGCCCCTCCCGGTGAAGTGCCGCGAGCGGTCAAAGTTCACTTCGGCGCGACGTGTGGGATTCACTTGGCGGGCCGTCTGTGCTCTTAATGTTCCATGTTCCAGCCCGACCTCTTCTCCCTCGAGGAGCGCGCTCGGCCGATCGAAGCGGAGGTGCAGGAGCGTCCGCTCGACTTGCCGGCGATCCTCGAACGGCTGACCGTCGTCTGCGAGCGTCCACGCTACAGCTTCATGGTACTGAACCTGATCGCCCAGGCGAGCGCGCAAACGGGTTCGGCCGGTCCGTACATCCGTGAGGGAAGCCGGCGCATCCCGGTGCGCGATTGGCTATGCGATGCGCTGGTGCCGGTCGCGCAGCGCGATCCTCGCCGACGCGCGATCGCGGACAAGGTGCGCCAGGAGCTCGAAGCGAAGCGCGCGCTCCCGCTGGACCCCGACGCGGCCGAGCGGATCGTCGACGCTCAGGTCCGCAAGCGGGTCCGCCAGTCGGGCCGGACCAACGTCAGCCGTGCCGTCTCCGAGCTCGTCAGGGCCGGGTTGGTCAGACGCCACTATCAGGGCTACCGGGTCGACCACCACAACCGCGGCGCCCAGCGTCAGGCGGTCTACACCATCACCGACGAGGCGCGCCGCGCGCTTCACCCCGGTCGCTGAAACCCGGCCAGCTAAGTCTTTAAGGGCTGGCGTCAGCCCCTACACGCGCGAAGTCAAACGAGGGCTGCACGAGCCTTTCCCGGATGGCATCGACAGCATGGTCTAAAGTCGGCTTGAGTGCGTAAAGGCAAACCAACCCCCATAGAGCGGGCCAAATCAAAAGCACCGCCACGAAACCCGGAGCCTCCGAGGTGTTGGGCATTCTTGGAATCTGCTGAGCCAGAGACTCAGCCGCTGATCCGCCGACTTTCATCGATATCGGGACCATCAGCGCGACGGAAACGGATAGGAAAGCTCTTGCTATGCTCATCCCAAGACGCTCGCCTTTCCTGCTCGTGATATAATGCTTCTCAACAGCGGCCCAGTAGAAAGCCAGCATCATGTACGCGGCGAAAAGGGTCACCATCGGCACCTGAAACTGCATCGCCGACACAAACCACGACTGGTCGATCACGAGGAAGAGCCAAGGCGCCACTCCCGATGGGAGCATAGTCCAGCGCAGTACCTGGAGAGCTCGGCGACTGCCGCGTTTGCTCAACATCCTCGACCTCGTTTGAAGACTCTAGGGACCAGAACCATACTCCCGTGAGATGGTGACACTCCGTTCCGCTGCGACAAGGCGGAATCTGATCCATTGCGCAACCGGGCGCGACGCTACGAATATGTTCGTTCCGCCCCACACGTTCGGCGACTGTCATCGTCAGTTTCGGTTGAGGCCCATCTCGCGGCTCTGCAGCTTCGCCTTCCAAAGCTGCTCAGCGCCGATGATCTCCTCAACCGTGGCGCTTGATCCGCTCACCTCGAGGATGCTCACCTGATAGTCGCTTGGATCGCGGCTCTTCAATCCGACGTTCCCGCCGTGACCGTCTCCGGCATAAGTCAGCCAGCGACCGAAGAACCCGCTCTCGCCGGTCGCCGATCCGACATACTGCTCCCGGGTGCGGGGGCAGGTCAGCAGGTACACCCCGCGCGCAGCCGCCAGCGCCGCGATCCACCCTTTCGGCAGCGCCTCGAGCGTCGACAAGTTGCCGAGGAACCGAACGTAGCCGGGGAAGGCCTCCTCCTGAAAGGACCGGCTCAGTTCGAGGATCGGCTTCGACTGACTGCCCGCGCGCTGGATCCAGCTGCGGGTCCCAGCACCCCAGTCGATCGTCACGCGACCGACAAAGTCGTCTAGCGCGGCGACTGGGCCCTGCGCATAGAGATCAAGCGGCCGCGCGCCGCCCTCCGTGGCGAGCTTGTGACGTAAAGGGTCGATCAGATCGTCAGGCGCGTCCCCGATCAGTGAAACCTCATACAGACCGACGAACAGCGTCGCGGCCGCGGGCGTCACAACGAAGCTCGCCCAGTAGCTGCCGGCGAGGCGCGGGCGGTTCTGTGCCGTCTGCAGGCTCTGGTAGGTCAGAAAGCCCGCTCGATCGTCGCGCCACAGCGAATAAGGAGTACGGCCCGCGCCCGCCTGGGTTTGATGCCGGAGGAGCCGCACCTCAGCCGGCGCAACGCCGGCGTCGTCGAGCAGGGCATTGAACGTCAGCGCCATGCGTTGACGATCACTGACAGGGTTGTGGCAGCGCCAGTCGGCCGAGCGTCAGTAATCGAGATTGCGCCGCTCCATCTCATTAGCGGCGACGTCAGCAATCGGCCCGCGACCTTCCTCCCGCTCGTACAGCGCGATCACCTCACGGTCGCTAAGCGATTGGATCCGCTCGCGCCATTGCTCCGCAGAGAGTTGCTCGGTGTCGGTCATCATGCGACCATATCGCCCCGACCGCACAGGTAAACTGGAAACGGCCGACCATCACCATGTACCCCCTTTCGCAGACCCTCGCGCGCGAACGCATGCTCTATGCCTCGCCGATGATCGCCGCGCCGAGCGTGATGTTGATCGACATGCCCGCCCGACACCGCGGGGAGGGGCTGGCGCTCGGCCGCTACTATGCCATCATTCTGGAGACAGACGAGGAACGCGCCGAGCTGGACCGCTTCCTCGACGAGCCACGGTCGGCCGCCGTCGCGCCTGACCTCCTCGATCGACGCCCGTCGGCAATGGTCGCCGACAACGTCCTGATCTCCCGCTATGAGCCGCCAGAGGAGGGGTGGCCTTGGGTGCTGGTCTGCCGCTGGCCGGAGCCATATTCGCGCGTCGCGAGGGACACGCCCGGCTGCGAGATGGCGCGGGGTTGCTACACGATGGAGGTGTTCGAGCATCCCGACGACGTCGAGGAACACAGCATTGCGCTCCTCGAGCAGCTCGGCACGCATGGGGAGCTCTCAATCCGTACGCTCACCCCAGCATCGCTAAGCCAATCCGGGACTGCCTGACCCTAGCTCTCGGGAAGCGCTCAGCCTGAACGGGGCGCACGACGCGCGTCGACGTCGACCAGGTGCCGCTCACTCGACACGCGATTTCGCCCCTCGCTCTTGGCGGCGTAGAGGAGGCCGTCCGCGGCGGCGATCGTCGCCTCGACGGTACGGCCACGTCGCGAAACCACGCCGGCAGAGAACGTCACCTCGCCAAGCGGCTTATCGTCCTCCCGAAGCCGGAACCGCTTCGCCGCGAGCGCCACACGCGCGCGATCGATGAGATCGACGGCCATCGCCAGCTCGCCTCGCTCGAACAGCACCATGAACTCCTCGCCGCCCCAGCGGCCGACGGAGTGGGGCGCGCACGTTTCCGAGAGGACCCCAGCGACCGCCCGCAGGACTCGATCGCCGACACCATGCCCGTGCGTGTCGTTGACCCGCTTGAAGTGATCGACGTCGACCAGCGCGAGGCACAGGCCATCCGGCGCCGCGGCGAGGTGGTCCTCCAGCGCGGCGCGATTGAGAAGCCCGGTCAGCCGATCGCGATTGGCTTCGCTACGGAGCGCATTGAGCTCTTCCCGAAGGCGCTGCGCCTGCAGGGTCGCGTCGGAGAGGCTCCTTTCCGCCGTGGCGGTGCGCTCGATCATTGCAGCCACAACGGCGCGCACGTTCGGAACGTCCTCGGCCAGAAGCGATGCCGATGCTTGAACCAGATCCCGGTTGAGATCGCCGGTAGCGCTGAGCGTGTCACGGATAATGTCGAGGACGCGCACTGTCATGTGATCGAGCTGCGGACCGACCACATCGCCAACGCTGCCCCGCGGTTCGCGCTTGGACGAGATTCTGAGAACCTCCGCCGGCGAAATCCTTACGCCGCCGTCGACGACGGCACGGACATCCTCGACCAGGCCGGGGTCACTGCCGAACAGGTAGCTGTGCGCGAAGGCGAAATGAGCCGGCGTGTGATCAAGCCGATGATTGTCCAGGAAGCGGAGCACCTCCGCGCCCGACCGAGCTTTACCAGACCGTGCCACGTCGCGACCTGTTAGTGCAGCTGCGCCGCCGCAAAGCTGAGACGACGCATCAGGGCCTGACACTCCGGCGTCTGCAGCATCGCTTCGGCTTCTTCCTCGGTTCGCGGGATCGGTGCGTCGGTCATCACGTCTATCGCGTATTGAAGATGAACCGCGGGGTGCGACGCGTCGATGCTGTCCAGCATATCGAGTGCCTGGCGGGCAAGCGTGATTGCCGCGCTAAGGATTTCCTGTGGGTCAAGCATTCGCGTCCCGATCGGAGGAGCCGAGTGGAAAAGGGACGACGGCTAGCACGACGTTAAGGCCCGGCGCGGCCGTAAGGGTCCACATTGAACCTTTCTGCTGCCCGTTGCACGCCGTCATCAGGTCGCCTTCAGAGTGCTCCATGCGTTGCTGAGCAGCGCCTCGACGTCGCTGCGGGCCAATACTTCGCTCGCGGCCGCCCATGTGTCCGGCTCCAGCAGGTCGGTCCCGTATCGCGCCTCGAAGGGATCGAACCGTCGGCGCGGCACCGTGTAGGCGCGTAGCCGCTCTTCCAGCGTCTCAATGTCGTCGATCCAATCTGCGTCGATCGTCTCCGGTAGGGTGCCGAGTATGTCGCTCGATTTCCTCAGGCGCTCGCTCAGCACGCGGTAGACCTTCTCGTCGATCGTCCCCGCGTATGTGAGATTGGCCATGTCGACCCTAGACCGCGCCTGTCCGAAGCGCTTGATCCTGCCTATGCGCTGTTCAAGTCGCGCGGGGTTCCAGGGCAGGTCAACGTTGATAAGTGTTCCGAGTGTCTGAAGGTTCAAGCCCTCACAGGCCGCGTCGGTAGCGACCACGAGTCTTACCTCCCGCTCCGCAACGAGCCGCTTGATCTGTGCGCGATCCACATTCGTGGCATCGCCGCCTACAAGAAGGCGCGATTTGCCAGTGCCGGCGTACAACGCGACGACCTGGCTCGGAGCGTTCCTGCTAAGCGCCCCGGCCATCCATGCGGCCGTCTCGTAATACTGGCTGAACACGATGCATCCCATGCCACGCCAGCTCTTCGGACCGGTCTGGTGCTCGTCCAGAAAATACTCGACCGCGCGCAGCTTCGGGTCCTGACCTCCGGACAGTGCGTCGATGATGATTCTCAGGTGGCGCCTTTCATCCTCGCGGGCGTCAAAGCCGTCTCCGTCGAGCTCCTCCTGCACCTCGTCGTCCAAATCCTCCTCTCCGAGCAGGGCCTTCGCGGTCCCGATGGCGGCCGCCTGACTGGAGCACAGGCGTTGGAGCAGGAGCGTCTTCATAAATCCGGCGGGCTTGTCTCGACGGGCGTAGGCCTTCGTGAACCCGTTAACCGCCGTCAGCGCGGCATCAAAGGCTGACGACGTGTAGAGGCTGAGGCCGTCGAACAGATGAGACGGCCCGGGAAGATCCTCGCTTGGGTGGATGTCGACAGGGAGGCTCGGGATGAGGCCGAGCCGTTCGAGGTCGCGGCGCTTTCTCAGCACTACGTGCCGCAAGAGCGGGTTGTCCCGCTGGAAGTAGCCGAGACCGTCTTGGCGCGAGGTCAGCTCCATCTCGGCCTTCGTAGAGATCACGATGTTGTTCATGTCGGATGGAAAGCGCGTGGTGGTCCAATCGCGCTCGCCCAAGTCCAAACTGCTCCTAATATCGGCGAGCAAGTCGTCACCGTCAGTGGGTGGGAACGGGTTGGTCAGCAGCTGCCACCCTTCTCGCAAATCTGCGATTTGCCGCTCCCCCTTAAGAAATGGCAACACCCGATCCGGCCGCTGCCACTGCGACCAAACCTGTCTAGCGGAACATGCGGCGGTATGCCTTGGCTGTGCCGAAGCACGACCTCAATGGTGCTTTGCATGCCGCAGTGGCGGTTTGAGCCTGGCCGAGGTTACGCTCCTCATAGAAAGCCTCGTCCCGCATGATCCTTGAACCGCTCGGCCGATCGCACGTACTCCGAGAGGATCTGCACCGTCTTGTGCCGGCTGACCTCCTGCATTTTGAAGATCGTCGCGCCGTGCGCGGCGCTCTCGGTAAGGAATCCGGCACGCAAGGAGTGGCCGGCAAACTGCCGCTCGTCGAGCCCAACCTTGCGCGCCGCGGCCTGGACCAGCCGCGCCACCGCCCGATCACTCATCCCCTCAGCCGTAAGTTCGTCCCCCCGCGTCAGCCGTCGGAACAACGGGCCGCCGTCATGCTTGGCCGCCGCCATCCACGCTAGCAGATGCGCCTTGGGCCGCAGCCGCGAGCCCTCAAGCACCGCAACCTCCGCGCCTTCCTGTCCCTGGTCGGTCTTTGATCGCCCGATGGTGACCCGCAGCCCCTCGGGCACGAGCTCGACGTCGTCGACCGTGAGCGCGACCAACTCGGAGCGCCGGAGCGCTGCCGCCATTCCGATCGCCAGGACTGCCCGATCGCGCAGCGCCCGGAGTCCATCACCGGTGATGGCAGCCAGCATCGCCTCGAGGATGCCGGCATCGGCCGCGCGCTTGCGCGTCTTCTTGCCGCCGCGGCTGTTGCGGACCCCAGCCACTGTTTCGCGCAGTCTGCCGGCATCGGGCTGTGCGGTCGGGGCCACGAAGTTCTCGGCACGGTGATAGTGCCCGATTGCCGCCACCCGGCGCTCGATCGTTGCCGGCGAGCGCCCACGATCGGCATCCCAAGCGACGAAGCGCCGCACCAGCTCGGCCGACGCCGGCAGCGGACATTCACCACGCTCCGAGCACCAAGTCGTGAAGATCACCCAATCGGCGGCATAAGCCCGGTGCGTGTTGTCCGCGCGGGCGGCGCGCGCATAGGCGTCGGCGCGCTCGGTCTCGAGGTCGACGATCCCGGGCAGTGTCGGCGTCGGTCGTAGCGCGAGATCCGTCGTGGCCGGCACCAGCTCGGCCGGCTCGACGACGACGAGAGCGCGGGAGGTTGGCAGCGGTTCGGGGTCGGTCGGGTGTTGCACGAGGCGGGCCAGTTCGGAAACGAGTTGCCGGTTTTCGGAAACTTCTTTCCGCGAATCTGCCTGTAGGTTTCCCTGAAATGGTGGACGCAATCCGTCCTCCAGCAGCATCTGAAAAGAGTGGATCTGCGCCCGAAACAGTGGACGTCAGGCGCTCTGTTCCGCCACAACTCGCCTGCCTGAGCCTACCGTACCCAAAAGCACGAATGTGCGGCTAATCTGCCAGCGGTCGTACGTTGGTGATGGTGACGCCGACCGCAGCGCTCGCCAGCGGACCGTCAGTCGTGAACATCTCCGCCTGCAGGTCGATCGCCAAGGCAAGGCACGCTCGGTCACCAAGCGAGAGGCCAAGCGCCTTGGTCGACGGCCGGAGGTCGCCTATTATCAGTGCCTGGGCAGGAGAGAGCGGCCGGACGTCGAGGTGTAGCCCGCCAAGTGCCTCACGCACTTCGTCGAGCGGCAATCCTCGGTCCCGAAGCTTGGAGACGACCTCGGCGAGGTTGGTCGTTCCGATGATGCTACGGGTGAGGACGTCGACTACCCGATCCGCCCCGGGCTCGTCGTTCAAAAGGCAGAGCAGGGCGGAGGCGTCGAGTACGATCTTGCTACTCACGCTCCGCCTCACGCCGGCGCTCCGCGATCAGTTCGTCAGCCAAGCCGACGCCTTCGGGCACATATTTGCGAAGGATCGCGCGAGCCCGTTCGAGCGCCTTGGGCACGGACCGTACCCGCAGCTCGCCATCGTCCACATCGACGAGAACGGTGTCACCCGTGGTGATCCCGAGCTCACGGCGCATGGCCGCGGGGATCACGAGTTTACCACCATCTACAATCTTGACCCTCTGCGCTTCCATCTGCACTGAACTCGCTTGGCTGACCCAATTTCCAGATCATACCGGATTTGGCGCTGACGGGAAGCGCGAAGCAGCGCACTTTAGCGCGCTTGGTGATCAGTCCTCGTTCATGTCCGCTCCCATTAGCTACTTAGGCCTGGCTTGCTGAGCTAGGCTCGACAGGATCGGCGCTTGCTATTTCGAGCCGGTTGCCACAGCGGTGGCTCACAAGGGTGTACCCAACGGAGCCAACATGAGTACGACAGTCCGCGCTGCTCGCGTGTACCTGCGCGTCAGCACCGACGAGCAGGATCTTGAACGACAAGAGGCGATGGTCGTGTCCTCGCGTGCCGCGGGGTATTATGTCGCAGCTGTTTATCGCGAGAAGGCTTCCGGCGCGCGTCCTGACAGGCCCGAGTTGCTTCGCATGATAGCCGACCTGCAAATGGGCGAAGTGGTTATCGCCGAAAAGATCGATCGGATCAGTCGCCTGCCGCTGGCTGAGGCGGAGAGGCTCGTCACCGCTATCCGCGACAAGGGAGCGAGGCTAGCCGTACCAGGAATCGTGGATCTTACCGATCTTGCCGAGGACAATGGCGGGGTGACGCGCATCGTCCTAGAGGCAATTCAAGACATGTTACTGAGGGTTGCGCTTCAGACCGCTCGCGATGATTACGAACTGCGCCGCGAGCGGCAGCGGGAAGGCATAGCGATCGCCAAGCGGGAGGGACGCTACACCGGTCGAAAACCAGACTTGGCCCATCATCGCCGCATCGTCTCACTTCGTGAGGCTGGGATGAGCATAGCGAAAACGGCGGCGCTGGCGGGTTGCAGCATCGCACAAGTCAAGCGCGTCACAGCCCTCCACCGGGCGACCAAGCAGAGCGATGCGCGTCCGACGATACCGTGAGACAGAGCCGGATGATTTGATTTGACCTTTGAATAGTTCTGCCAAGATCGAAAGAGGCTGCAGCGTTGCCGCTGGGACGATCAAGCAGGCGTCAAGGCTGCAGCAGAGATCTCAATTTCCGGCCCGCCGTGGCGCAAGGCCGATCGTGGCCGTGCCGCGCCCCCATACCGGCAGGTAGACGCCTTGCCCCGCCGCCTTCAGCTGGCCCGTCCGCACGTCCGTGATGCGGGCGCGCACGATCAGGTCGCCGATACGCTTCTCGTCGATCGCACGGGTGATCTTGCCGAACAGCTTGTCGAAATCCTTTTCGAAATTCTGGGTCAGCGCGGCTGACACAGTGCCAGATATGCCGGGAGTGTTGGCAAGCTTCAGCAGCAGGCTTGTCCGGACCGAGTCGGTCACACTGGCGACGGTGAGATCGTCGAACGCGACACGGCGATCGTTGACGGCGTTGCGCGGCGTGGCGGTAAGCCAGATCGTGCCCCGCGAAGGCTCCCCGCCTTCGGCTGCCGCGCTGAAGCGAAGCCCGACTGCGATCTTGCCGCCCGTCGTGCCGTAGATGGTCACTTGGTGGAACTGCGCGCGCACGGCCCCGACACCGGGCACTTCGAAGGGGCGGCGCGACCGCTTCACCAATGCCTTGGCGAGGACCGGCTCCAGCTGACGATAGTCGGCGATGACGGGTATGGCGAACAGGATGCGGCCGGGTCCGGGCTGCGTGCGCGTCATGTCGGGGAGCGGCCGGCGCTGCGGATCAGGTGGCCGGTCGCCGACGAACGTCTCCGTAACTGCCGTCAGCCCTAGAGCCAGGTTCACCCGGTTGCGCGAGATGGTGTAGCCTCCGTAGCTCAACTGCCGGGGCGTGATCCGCATCCACACCGGCGGGTTCGCCCGGTTCAGTTGGACGGAGGTGAACGCCGACCCCCAGACCTGCGCGACCTGCTCGCGCAGCTGCAATCTGCCGAGTTCCTGCGGCAGCGAACGCTCCAGGCGCGCGACGACGCCGGCGAGCTTGGCGTCAGCCTTGCTGGTGAACTCGATGCGCTGGCCAAGGAAGTCGACGTGGGGCTCGTCGGTCCAGTCGTAGGCGATCGACACCGTGCCGCGCGGCGACCAGTCGCGGGCGATGTCGAGCCTGATCACAGCCCGGACGCGGGCGTCCGCCTCGGCCGTTTCCCGGCTGAGTACGCCTCCCACGTCGCGCGCGCTGATCGCGGCGTGAAGCGGCATGGTGACAATGATCGTTTTTCCCGAGCCCTCCAGCACCAGCGGCCCTCGGACGACGGTGCCGGTGATGCGGCACTGGATGGCGGGCGTCTTTATCTTCGCGAAGAGGATCTTGACCTTCTTCGGCGGAAGGCAGGTCTGCCCCGGCTTGTCGATCGACCAGAGGCGACGTGGAATCGCCTGTTCGAGGCTTCGGGCCAGCTTGTCCAGGTCCGCGACGATCGGCACATCGACGGTGGACGTCTGCGGTGGCACGTTGATCGTGTCCGTCGCTCGCGGCGGCGCCTGGCGAGGCGTTCGGTCGCAGCCAGCGAGGCAGGCGACGCAGAGCAGGACGGATGCGATCGAGGCACTCGAGACTTCGCTCCTGCGCAAGAAGGACCCGGCAGTCCGGCCTGGCGCTTCAGCTTTTGACGCTGCCGGCGCGGGAACGGTCCCCCTGGCCGTCGTGTTCTTCATCGCCGCGCACCTCCAGCCGTCCGAGCGGCCATCCATCCAGTGGGTTCACCAAACGAGTTTAGAGAAAGGGAACCGTTCCGTTTCCTTATCGTTCAGCTCGTTGATTTCGGTCAACGCCTCACAACACCAATGGAGGATCTCAATGAAGACTGCGATAGTGGCTGCGTTGCTCACCCTGGCGCCGATACCAGTGTTGGCGCAGGCCGTTTCGCCCGCCACTTCGGGAACGATGACCAGCGCCGACGTCGGCGTTTCGCCGATCGCGAGCCAGAGCGGACCCAATTACGTGCTCGCGGCGGCCGACGCCAACCTTTACCAGATCAAGGCCGCGCAGCTCGCCGCGACACGCGCGCAGCGGGATGACGTCAAGGCCTATGCCAAGCGCGTGCTGGCGGAAACGCAGAGCAGCCACCAGGCGCTACTTGCGGCGCTGAAGAACGATCAGCGCACGATAAAGGCGCCGCCCTCGAGCCTGTCCGCCAACCGAGCCGCCCTGCTCAAGCTGCTCCAGAAGGCGCCCAAAAGCGCGTTCGACAATCTGTATCTGACCCAGTCCGCGCAGGTCCAGCAGGCCGCATGGGCCGTGCACAAGGGTTACGCGCAGGATGGAACCGATCCGGCGCTGCAGCAGGTCGCCGGCACTGCGGTCCCGGTGCTGGAGAACGAGCTCACCACTGGCAAGTCCCTTACCCCCTCCGGGCTTGCAGGATAGGTGAAACCGGCCGGGCCAGGTCGATGAAGCCCCCCTTCGACCTGGTCCGGCATCTGTTTGCGGCGATCACTGTCTGGAGTGCAGCCGGCGGAATTGCTCCCGTGCTTCGGCGCGCATGAGCTGCTGCATAACAATCCAGTAGCCCGTGACGGCTGTTTCTCCTGCCGCTTGGTAAGCGTTCGCCATGTTGCTCCTGAGATGCTCGAAAAGCGCGTTTTCTAGCGCTCGTCCCTTATCGGTCAAAGAAAGCAGCTTCTGACGACGATCGCGCTCCCCGACCCGTCCGGAGACGAGCCCGCGATCCATGAGGTCCCTCATGACCCTGCCAAGCGATTGCTTGGTGACGCTTAGAACGTCCAGGAGTTCGCTGACGGAAATTTCGGGATGCCTCCCCAAGAAATAAAGAACGCGGTGGTGTGCCCGCCCGAGGTTCTGCTTAGCCAGCTCGGTATCGACATGAGCCAGATGGGATCGGTGAGCAAAGAACATCAGGTCCATCCCTCCCCTGATCGCGTCATCACGCAGATACTGGGCAGGTGGCGGCAGAAGCGGCGCCGTCACGCGGTCAGGCCCCTCCCTGGCATGGCTGCAAGACCGTCACTGCTGGCTCCATCCCAGTCCTATCGCCTTCTGCAAGGCGATGAATGCACGATCAAGTTCACCCGTCGCTTCCAGGACCGACTGATCAGCAGCCAGCGCCGCGCGTTCGGCCTCGATGGATGTGGTCAGCGGGATCGCCCCCTGCTCGTATCGCTGCTTGGCGTAGGTCGCCGACTGCCTGGAACCATCCCGGCTCGCGATGCTCGAAAAGAGGTTACGTCGCTGATTGCCGAAGCGGGTCAGGCTGGTTTCCGCATCGGACAGCGCGCCGAGAACAGCCTTCCGATATTGTGCTTCAGCCTCGTCACGGTCGGCCCGCGCCTGTTCGACCCGGGCACGATTGCGGCCGAAGTCAAGGAAGCTCCAGCTGATCCGCGGCAGCAGCAGACCCGCTACGCTGTCAGGATCGACCGCATCGGCAATATTGGGACCACCCAGGCCGATGATGCCCATGATACTGACCGAAGGGAACTGCCGGGCAATGTTGACGCCAATCTTTGCGTTCGATGCCGCCAGCTGCCGCTCGGCCGCGCGAATGTCTGGGCGGCGCCGAAGCATGGCGGCGGGATCGCCGATCGCGACAGTCCCGGGGATCATCGGAATCGGAGCGGGCGCGGAGAGCGCCGCGTCGTGCGCACCGGGCTCGTCGCCGGTGAGCAGGGCAAGCTGGTCCAGCGTGGTCGCGATCTGTCCCTCAAGCGGCAACAGTCCCGCCTCCGTGCGAGTCAGCTCGGTCTTCAGACGCACCACCTCGTCGCGCGATGAGGCGCCGCGCTGCTCGCGCTGTTGCAGCAGGGCGAGTGATCGCTGCTGAAGCTGCGCGGAGCGGCGCGCCAGGATCAGGCGCTGCTGGAGTTCGCGCAAGGTCACATAGTTCTGGGCCACCTCCGCCGAGAGACGAACTTGCGCATCAGCTCTATTGGCTTCGGCCGCCTGAGCCTGGGCCTCGGCACCTTCGGCCGCGCGGCGCCGTCCGCCGAAGAGATCGATCTCCCACGACGCATCAAGGCCGGCATTGTAGAATTCGGCCCTGATACGATCGGATTGCTCGCCCTGCGTCGGCAGCGCGAGCGAGCCTGCGGGAAGATCGGCGACGATCGCAGTGCCCGACGCCGAGACGGTGGGCAGCTGGTTCGCGCGCTGTTCGCGCAAGCTGGCGCGCGCCTTGCGGATGCGCGCCTCCGCGATCGCCACGTCGGGATTTGAGGCAAGCGCGCGGTTGATCAGCGTCGTGAGCTGCAGATCGCCCATGCCTTCCCACCAGCGCGCAACAGGGGCTTGCGGTGACGTGACTACCTGATCTGCGCGGCGAAATGTCGTTCCGGGACGCTCGCCGCTCGCGACGCCCGGCGGGCCTCCATAATTGGGTCCGACGACGCAGCCGGTCAGGAGGGCGGGCAGAATGGCCCAGCTAAGTCGCTTCATCAGTGCATCGCCATCTGCGTGTCGGAGGAGATCGGGCGGAGGAACAGCGCCAGCGGGGTAGTGATCGCAATCGCGACGCCGAGCGCGAAAAACAGATCGTTATAGGCCATGACGGTAGCTTGCTCGAGGAGCTGCCCGGCAAGCTGCCTATAGGCGCCCGCTTCGCCGGACGGCATGGACATGGCCTTCGCGAACCACTCCTGCGTGGTCGCCGCGTTGGCCGACACCGTCTCCCCTAGCCGATTGAAATGCAGGAAAGTCTGCCGGTCCTGGAGGGTCGCCATCAGGGCGAGGCCGATCGATCCGCCAAGGTTCCGTCCCGCGTTGAACAGCGCGGACGCGTCGCCGGCATCCTCGGGCGCCACGGCGCTGATCGCGGCCTGGTTAAGGAACATCATGGCGAAGATCTGCCCGAAGCCGCGGACGAGCTGGGAATCCCTCAGATCGCCCCCCGCCGATTGTGCGGTGAGGTGCCAATCCATGGCGCAACTGACGCCGATCAGCGTCATCCCGACGAAGACAGCCAGCCGGACATCGAGATATTTGAACGCGAGCGGCAGGAACGGCATCAGCATCAGGGCAGGGATGCCGGAGACGAAGACCACCTTGCCCGATTGCAGGGCGCTGTAATCCGCCATCGACGAGAGGAATTGCGGGATCAGGAAGGTCACGCCGTAGAGCACGACGCCGATGACAAGGCTGAGGACGAAGACGCTGCCGAACGACCGGCTGAAGATCAGCGACAGCTTGAGAACCGGATGCGCGGAGCGGACCTGTCCGATCGTGATGAGCGCAAAGCCGAACACCGTTGCGATCGCGAGCTTCACGATCATCGCGGACTCGAACCACATCTCGCGCTGTCCCTCCTCCAGCATGACGGTGAGCGCTCCCAAGCCGATCGCGAGCCCCGCGATCCCGAACCAGTCGGCATGGCGCAGCTGGTCGAGCCGCAGCTTCTCGTGCTTGAGCCCGAACAGCAGGAGCAGGACGAGCCCGGCACAGACCGGCACGTTGAGGAAGAAGGCATAATGCCAGCTGTAATTGTCGGTGAGCCAACCACCGATGATCGGCCCGAGCACCGGGCCGAGGATCGCGGTGCCGCCGAACGCGGCGGTGCCGATCGGCTGCTGTGACGGGGGCAGCCGCGTCGCGATGATGGTCATGGCAGTCGGAATCAGCGCACCACCGGTAAAGCCCTGGCCCACACGGCCAGCGATCATCATCGGCAGCGTCGTCGAGATGCCGCACACGACGGAAAAGCCGGTGAAGCTGATCGCCGCGCCCAGCAGGAAGTTGCGCAGACCGAACAGGCGCACCAGGAAGGGGCTTAGCGGGATCATGACGATCTCCGCCACGAGATAGGAGGTCGCGACCCAGGTGCCCTCGGTGCCGCTCGCGCCGATTTCGCCCTGGATTGTGGGCAGGGCCGCATTGACGATCGAGATGTCGAGAAGCGCCATGAACGACCCGATCGTGCCTGCAGCGACGGCAAGCCAGTCGCGCAGGCCGGCGCGTTCCGCCGCCATCAGCGCGCGCCCTGCGTCTCGCCGCGCTTCAGCCGCTCGGTTTCCTGCTTGATTCGTTCCCGGCTTCCCTTGGCGCCGATCGTGTCGACCGTCACCTCCACCGACAGTCCGGGACGCAGCACCCGCCGCGCCTCCGGACCCGCCTCGATGCTGATCCGCACGGGCACGCGCTGGACAATCTTGGTGAAGTTCCCGGTCGCGTTCTCGGGCGGGATGAGTGAAAACTGCGCGCCCGTCCCCGGAGAAAAACTGGCGACCCGGCCTCGCAGTTCGGCACCGTCCAGTGCATCCACCTTGATGGTCACGGGCTGCCCGACGCGCATCAGCGCGACCTGAGTTTCCTTGAAGTTCGCCTCGATGTAGAGTTGATCGACTGGCACCACCGACATCAGCCGGGTCGCCGGCTGGACATATTGCCCAGCCCGGACGGCCTTGTCGGCGACAACGCCGTCGATGCTGCTGCGGATCTCGACGGCCCCGAGGTCCGTCGAGGCGCGCGCAAGCTGCGCCTGCGCGGTGCCACGCTGCGCCTCCGCCTGACCGATGCGAGCCGCTTGGGTTGCAACACTGCGACGGGCGGCGAGGTAGGCCGCTCGCTGCGCGCGCAGCTCCGCGGCAGCCCGGTCACGCTGAAGCACCAGGCTTGCCAGCCGCTCACGCGATTCCGCCCCTGTCCGGGTGAGCGGTTCGTAGCGTCTTACCTCGTTCTCTGCCGCTGCGGCGGCAGCCTCGGCGCTCGCGACCTGGGCGGCCGCCTGGGCGACCGTGGCCTGTTGCTCATCAAGTGTCCGGCGCGCAGTGGTGATGTTGGCGCCGGCTGCGGCGATCTGGGCTTGCGCCTCTTCGACATTGGCGCGGTAGTCGCGAGGATCGAGCACGGCGAGCAGCTGACCGCGACGGACAGGCTGGTTGTCGGCGACGAGAACACGCTCGACATAGCCGCCCACCTTCGGCGAGACGGTCACGAAGTCCGCGCGCACATAGGCGTTGTTGGTCGACTGCAGGAACTGGCCGCTCGCGCGGTAATTCATGTACCAAACGATAGCCGCGATGATGCCGGCGACAAGCGCGGCGATGAGGACGTAGCGAATGATGGGGTAGCGCTCGAGAAGCGACGGCTTCTTTTCGCCATTCATCTCCTCGGAACCGTCCTCCGACCTGGATTCTGGGTGAAAATTCGCGTCCGGGTCGTCATGTCTCACTTTGTTTTCGTGGTTCTCAGCCCGATCGTCAGCCACCCTGCCGTCCCGTCAAATGTAAACCGAACCGTAGCATAGTCGGAGCTCGAGAGTAACGCTACAGACATTCCGGGCGTCGCACATATGACGCCCGAATGAGTCGCGTCGGGAAGCTAATCCGACGCTGGCCAAACCACGTTCGAATTGTGTCTCGCCGCCACCCAAGATGTGACGGTCGGTATGTGCAGATCCTGATCTCGATCTGGCCGGGCGCCAGCCGACGCGAAACGTCGGCCTTCGGCAACTTCCAGGTGTCAGGCCAAAGTCCCAAGAAAAGGCCGCTCTGTTTTGCCAGAGCGGCATGGGGAGGTTCTGCAATAGTCGGAACCTGGGATGTCAGGCCCTGAGCTCAGTCAAACTCTGTGTGACTTCACCATAGCCAGCATCGAGCGGAATGGTCAGAACGCGCTCTCCGTCCCGTGTCTCGATCTGCGGGAGCACGGTGACCAGCGGACGTGCCTCCGCTCGGGCGAGGCAATCCGCTGCGCTCTCGGCCTCGGCCAGCAGCTTCACGTTCATCAAGGTGGGGAAGATCACGGTTCGGGCGCCGCTTCGGGCGAGGTCCAGGACCGACTCTGGCGCGATCCACTCGGCATCGACCGTTTCATGTCCGTCGCAGATCGCGACCTGGTCGGCCGGAGCGGGGGCAGCGTAGAACCAGGTGTCGAACCGCTTCGGCATCATTTCTGGAGTGATCCAGCGGGCGAAAACGGTCAGGGCGGTCAGCGAGAGCTTCACCCCCAATCCGGCGACGACATCGAGGAAGGCGAGTTCCCCGGTATCGACCTTCCGGCGGGCCTCGGCGTCGCATACACTGGAGAAGCCGCGGCCGTCGGGATAGTTGGCCAGCAGGATCCCCGCTTCCTCGAACGCCTCGCGGATGGCGCCGATGCGCAGCGCGCGCTGGGTCGCGTCGATTTCGTCCCACCCGGTTACGTGATCGCGCCAGCGCGGATCGTCGTCACCGGGGTGCATCTTGCCTCCCGGGAACACCAGCGCTCCCGAGGCGAAATCGATCTGGTGGTGTCGTCGCACCATGAGCACCTGATATTCGGGCACATCCCGCAGCAGCAGGATGGTGCCGGCCGGTCGCGGCTCGGCCGGAGTGCGCCTGGCGTCCGCCGACGCGGTCTCGATGCTCATGATCTCTCCTATTCTCTGCACGGTCATGTCGCGATGCCGCCGTCCCGCATGAGATACGAACCGCGACCGCTGGCGAGCAGCACGTCGTCGGGCGAGCGCACCTCGCTGTCCGCGACCGACAGCGTCCGTCCTATCTTCACGACGCGCGCGTGGATGTGAAGCGGGCCGCCGCTTGCCGGACGGTGATAATCGACGTGGAGCGACGCGGTGGCGCTGACCGCACGCGTCCTCGTCAGCAGGACATACATGCCGGCGAGATCGATCAGGCTGGCGAGCACGCCGCCATGCACGGACGGGATCCGCGGATTCGATACGATCTCGTCGCGCCACGGCATGCTGAGGTGAAGGACACCGTCTGTCACGTCCTCGACGCGAAGCCCGAGCCAGGCGTGGAACGGCGCGATCGAGAGCGCGCCTTGCAATGCGGCGCCCGCCAGCCCGTTCGCGATACCCGAGGATGCCTCGTCAACCATCTCAACGTCCCTTGAAAACGGGTGTACGCTTTTCCATGAAGGCGCGCGGACCTTCGCGCGCGTCTTCAGTTCGGAACACCGGCGCGGCGAAGCCCGACTCGAGGTTCATGCCTTCGCTCTCCGGCCGCCCGATACAGGCGCGCGCCGACGCGCGGATCGCCTGCACCGCGATCGGGCCGTTGGCGGCGATCCGTCGCGCGAAGTCGAGCGCCGCAGGCAGCACCTCCTCCGGCGCAACGACGCGGTTGAGGAAGCCATAGTCGAGCGCGGTTCCGGCATCGATCAGATCGCCGGTGAGCAGCAATTCCATCGCGCGCGCAAAGGGAAGCTGGCGCGGCAGTCGCACCGTCGATCCCCCGCCCGGGAAGATCGCCCATTTGACCTCCTGCACGCCGAAGCGCGCGGCGCTCGATGCGATCCTGAGATCTGTACCCTGGACCAGTTCCATGCCGCCTGCGATCGCATGCCCGTTGATGGCGGCGATCACCGGCTTGACGACGTCAAATGTGCGCAGCAGCGCGGTGCCGAGAATATCGCGGTCAGCGAGCACGCGGCGATCCCACTCGTCCTCCGGCGGTCGCCCGCCGCTGACGAGCGGGATAAGGCGGCCGAGGTCGGCACCCGAGCAGAAGGCGTCGCCGGTGCCGGTCACGACCGCGACGCGGATCTCGGCGGCGTCGCGCACCCTGCTCCAGCAGTCGGCCAGTTCCACCAGCATCTGCGGATCAAGCGCGTTGCGCGCCGCGGGTCGGTTGAGATGGATGATGGCGATATATCCATCGGTTTCCATCCAGGCTGCGTTGTCGGTCATCAATTCCCCTCCCGCGCTTTAACATTATACCCTTTTAATAGCCTTGCAAGCCGGCGACGGCAGCAATTTGCCGCTGGACAAAGATAAAGCAGTGGAGCAATATAAAACCATGATAAGGATTCATTGATGCCGGACGTGGATGAGCAGGGCGAGGCGCTCTCGTTCGCAAGGGGCAAGCGCGCGCTTCGCGTGGCGCAGGCGATCGTGCACGACATCGAGGCCGACGCACGCCAGGTCGGCGACCGGCTGCCTCCGGAGCACGACATGCTCGCGCGGTACGAAGTCGCCCGCGCCACATTGCGTGAGGCGCTGCGTTTTCTGGAACTGCAGGGCGTGCTCCACCTGCAGCCCGGTCGAGGCGGCGGGCCGGTGGTCGCGCGGCCGCAGATTGGCGATTTCACGAGTTCGCTTGCGCTCGTACTGCACTTCGTCGGCACCGACCTGCGCGCGCTGATCGAGCTGCGCGAGGCGCTGGCCCCGCGGGCGGCCTCTCACGCTGCCCGGCGCGCAACGGCGGCGGATCTGATGGCGCTGGCAAGCTGCTTCGCCGATCTCGAGCAGCAGGTGGAATCGATGCTGTTCGAGGAAACCAACCGGCGCTTCCACGACCTTCTGGCATGGGCGAGCGGCAATCCGCTGTTCGGGTTGCTCACGTCCGCGCTGCATCTGCTGACCCGCGACCTTTCGCGCCAGCTCGGCTATTCCGAGCACGAGCGCGAGAACCAGGTTCGTCGCCTCGCGCGCGTCGTCCATGCGGTGCGGCTGCGCGACGCGGTCACGGCGCGGCGCGAGATGGAACGGCTCGTCGAGGGATCGGCGGAATATCTCGGGCGGCGCAGCCCCGACCTGATGGATCAGAAGGTGCGCTGGACCCAGGCGTTCGAGGCGTAGCCGCCGGAGTAGATCAGCAACGAGAACGATGTGGGAGAGACGGACAATGGCCCTGAACAGCCGAATCTGCGGGATGCTCGGCATCGACTATCCGATCGTCCTGGCCGGCATGGGCGGGGCAAGCGTCCCGCGACTGGCGGCGGCGGTGTCCAACGCGGGCGGGCTGGGCGTGCTCGGCGCGGCAGCGTGCTCACCCGAGCAGCTCCGCGCGTGGATCCGCGAAACGCGCGCGCTGACCGACAAGCCGTTCGGCGTCGACACGCTCCTGCCCGCCTCGGTGCGGCGCGGCTCGGCGCCGCAAACCGGGGCCGCGCCGGCGGACCCGCGCGCGGTGCTCGCCGACTATCAGGCGTTCACGCGCGACTTCATGGAGCGCGAGGGGCTGGAGATCGTCGCGCGTGATTCCGGCCGCGCCGTCACGGAGGGTGCGGCAAACGGCGGCGCGGCGCTGTTCTCCAAGGAGTTCTTCGAGGCCCAGATGGAGGTCGTCGTCGAGGAGAAGGTGCCCGTCTACGCGGCGGGGCTCGGCAATCCGGGGCCGTGGATGGATCGACTCCACGCCAACGGCACGGTCGTCATGGCGGTCGTCGGCAAGGTAAAGCACGCGCTACAGGTGGTGGAGTCGGGCATCGACGTGATCGTGGCGCAGGGGCACGACGGCGGCGGGCATAATTCGCCGATCGGCACCATCTCGCTCATCCCGCAGGTCGTCGATGCCGTGGGGGACCGGGTGCCGGTGCTCGGCGCTGGCGGCATCTCCGACGGGCGCGGTGTGGCCGCGGCCTTCATGCTGGGCGCCGAGGGCGCCTGGGTCGGCACCGCGTTCCTTGCGACGGAGGAGGCAGGGATCGAGGACTTCCAGAAGGAAGCGATCGTCGACAGCGGCGATGCCGATACCGTGGTAAGCCGCTCGATCACGGGCAAGCCTGCCCGCATGATCCGCAGCAAGTGGGCCGACGCCTGGGTGGCGGCGGGCAAGGAGCCGCTGCCGATGCCATACCAGTCGATGATCGCCGGTCCGGTGATGGCGTCGGGCATCCGTGCGAAGCGCAAGGACATCATCCCGGGCTTCGCCGGGCAGGGCATGGGGCTGATCCACGCCGTGCGCCCCGCCGCCGAGGTGATGCGCGACCTCGTCGCCGATGCCGAGCGCGCGCTCGGCCGCGCGGCGGGCCTCCGCTGAGGGTCGCGGCTGGTACAGGAGGGACAGATATGACCTTCTCGGACAAGGCGGCGATCACCGGCGTCGGGGAAACCGATTACGTCAAGGGCACCGAGCGCACCGCGGTGGACATGATGCTGGAGGCGTCGCGGCGCGCGATCGCGGACGCGGGGCTGCGCCCGTCCGACATCGACGGCATGGTGCCGCCGCCCATCTACACCACGTCGGAGGAACTGGCGGCGAACCTCGGCATCGACGTGCTGCGCTACGCCGCGACCGTCCACATGGGCGGCGCGAGTCCGACGACCGCGCTCCAGCATGCGGCGATCGCGATCGCGGCGGGGCTGTGCGACCACGTGCTCGTCACGCTCGGCTGGAACGGCTTCTCCGCGCTGCGGCCCAAGCCGGGCGCTCCGCCCACGCGGCCGATGAACATGAACACGCTGACCAACACGATCCGCGGGTATTACATGCCCTATGGCGTGTTCCTGCCGGTGCAGATGTATGCCTGGCTGGCGACCCGGCATTCGCAGCTCCACGGCGTCGGTCCGGAAGCCATGGGGGCGGTGGCGATGGCGTGCCGACGGCATGCGCAACTCAATCCGAAGGCGTTCACCTACGGCCGGCCGCTCGACTGGGAAACCTACCACGACGCCCGGATGGTGTCGGAGCCGTTCCGGCTCTACGACTGCTGCCTCGAGACCGACGGCGCGTGCGCGGTCGTCGTCTCGCGCACCGACCGCGCGCGCGACATGCCGCATGTGCCCGTCACAATCGCAGGCGCCGCCGAGGGGCATCCCTATCCCGCGGACGATATCCCCTCGCGCCCGGATCCGTTCAAGATCGGGCTGAGCTACGCCGCGCCCAAGGCCTTCGAAATGGCCGGTGTGCGCCGCGAGGAGATGGATTTCCTCCAGGTCTACGACTGCTTCACCTACGTCGTGCTGCTCCAGCTGGAGGCGATGGGCTATTGCGAGCCGGGCGGCGCGCTCGACTTCGTGCGTGACGGGCAGATCGAGCTCGGCGGGCGCTTTCCGCTCAACACCCATGGCGGGCTGCTGAGCGAGGCGCACGTGTGGGGGCTCAACCACGTCGTCGAGGCCGTGCGCCAGCTGCGGCACGACTGCGGCGAGCGCCAGGTGCCGGGAGCACAGACGGGGCTCGTCACCGGCTGGGGCGACCTGGGCGACGGCAGCATCGCCATCCTGCGGAGGTTCGCATGAACGACGACGACATTGCGCCCAAGCTGCGGGCACCCGCCGTCTCGCCGCCCAAGCCGTTGCCGCACCCGCAGGATCCGGTAGAGCAGGAGTTCTGGCAGCGCTGCCAGGGCGGCACGCTCCATTTCCAACGGTGCGGCGAGTGCCGGACGTGGCGCCACCTGCCCCGCTACATGTGCGCGCGCTGCGGCTCGCCGTCGTTCGCCTGGGAGCCGAGCAGCGGGCGCGGGCGGCTGTTTTCCTGGACGGTGACGCACCAGGCGCTTCACCCCGCCTTCGCGGCCGACGTGCCGTATGTAGCGGCGGTGGTCGAGCTGGACGAGGGCGTCCGCATGGCGACCCGGCTGACCGGCGCCGACCCTGCCACGCTCGCGCTCGACATGCCGGTGGCGCTGGCCTTCGAAACGATCGGCGACGGGTTTCGGCTGCCCGTCTTCACACCAGCTGCAGGAGCGTGAACCGATGGACCTGAGTTACGGCCCGGAATACGAGGCGTTCCGCGATGAGCTGCGCGCGTTCATCGCCGAGAACCGCCACCGTGCCCCGGCCGCGCCCGGCGCGGCGCAGCGCGCCGGGGCGGACGCGGTCGCGTGGCAGCAGCTGCTGCTCGAACACGGCTACACCGCGCGCACCATTCCGCGCGAATATGGCGGCTTCGGCGCCGAACCCGACATCCTCACCTCGCGCATCATCGCCGAGGAGTTCGCCGCGGCGGGCGTGCCGGGCGGGCTGTCGAACCAGGGCATCTCGATGCTCGTTCCGACGCTGCTCGAGCTCGGCACGGAGGAGCAGAAGCGCCGCTGGATCGCGCCGACGCTGCGCGGCGAGATCGTCTGGTGCCAGGGGTATTCGGAACCGGGCGCGGGCTCTGATCTGGCGGCGCTGCGCACCAGCGCGCGCGAGGAGAACGGCGAGTTCGTCATCAACGGGCAGAAGATCTGGACCAGCACCGCGCATCAGGCGGACATGATCTTCTGCCTCGTGCGGACGGAAGCGGACGCGCCCAAGCATGCGGGGATCAGCTACCTCATCTTCTCCATGAAAACACCCGGGATCGAGGTGCGCCCGCTGCGCACGATGACGGGCCACGCCGAGTTCAACGAAACCTTCTTCACCGACGTGCGCGTGCCCGTGGACCAGATCGTCGGCCAGCGCGGGCAGGGCTGGATGGTGGCCAACGCCACGCTCGGTTACGAGCGTGGCATGCTGGGCGACCCGGCGGCGCTGGAGAATCGCCTCGCCGCGCTCGTGCAGCTGATGCACGATGAACGGATCGACGGCGTGCGCGCGATCGACAACGCGGCATTGTGCGACCGGCTGGTGGCGCTGCAGGCCGAAGTCGCGGCGATGAAGTTCAACGGCCTGCGGCTGCTGTCCAATTCGCTGAAGGGCGAACCCGGCGGCCTCGCCAAGCTGATCGTCAAGCTCCAGTCGTGCGAACTGGCGCACCAGATCTCGGCGCTGGCGATCGACGCCATGGGGGAGCTCGGCCTGCTGTACGGCGGCAGCCGGCGCGAGCGGGCGGGCGGAAGCTGGCAGTGGAACTACATGTTCCAGCTCGGCCTCATCGTCGGCGGCGGCACCGCGCAGATCCAGAAGAACATCATCGCCGAGCGGGGGCTCGGCATGCCGCGCGAGCCGAAGCTGGAGCACGCGCGCGCACCCAAGGCGGAGGCGGCATAGATGGATTTCGGTCTTTCCCCCGAGCAGCGGATGCTGCGCGACGCGGTCGATCGGCTGCTGCGCGAACATTGCCCGCTCGATCACGTCCGCGAGGTCGCGGAGGGCGGCCATGCCGTCAGTGCGGCGGTGGTGGCGGCGCTGTCCGAGCTTGGCCTTTCCGGCATCATGGTGCTCGAGGAGCACGGCGGCCTCGGCCTGGGCCTGCTCGATGCCTTAGTAGTGGCGGAGGCGCTCGGCGCAGCGGTGGCGCCGGTGCCGTTCGTGGCGCGCTGCGTCCTCGCCCCGCTTGCGCTGCGGCTTGCCGGCACGCCGGCGCAGCAGGCGCGCTGGCTGCCGCGCATTGCCGACGGCAGCGCGCGCTTCGGCGTCGGGCTGACCGAGGTCGTCAACCGTCGCGACGGCGGCGGCGTCACGGCCGCGGACGGCACGCTCAGCGGCTCCGCGCTGTTCGTGCTCGACAGCGCCGACGCCGATGCCTTTGTCATCGCCGACCAGGGCGGCCAATTGCATCTGGTCGCCGGCGAGGCGGACGGGCTCGAACGCCTTCCGCTGTCCACGATCGACCTCACGCGGTCGGTGGGAGAGTTGCGGCTCGACGGCGTCGCGGCCGAGCCGCTCGGCGAGGACGACGGCGGGACCGCCAACCGGCTTGTCGCCGCGGGCCGCGTGCTGCTCGCGGCGGACAGCGTGGGCGCGGGCGACGTGATGATCGCGCGGGCGGTCGATTATGCCGGGGAGCGCGAGCAGTTCGGGCGCGTCATCGGCAGCTTCCAGGCGGTCAAGCACATGTGCGCCGAGATGGCGGCGCGGCTGGAGCCGTGCCGATCGCTCGTCTGGTACGCGGCGCATGCGTTCGACGCGGTCCCGGATGAGGCTTTGCTGATGGCATGTCATGCCAAGTCTCACACCGGGGAGGTGGGCCGATTCGTCGCGCGTACCGCCACGGAGGTCCACGGCGGGATGGGGTTCACCGACCTGCTCGGCCTCCATTACTGGTTCAAGCGCATCGGCTTCGACCGGCAGTTGCTCGGCGGGCCGGAGATCGTGCGCGCGGAGGCGGCCGCGCTGCAGGGCTGGGGCAAACGCGCCGCCTGAGACGAGGAGCAGCAGGCATGACGCAGTGGAACCTGGGCGACATCCTCGACGCGATCGAGCCCGTAATGCCCCACAACGCCCCCGCGCTGATCCACGGCGACCGGGTCATCACCTGGCCCGAGATGGCGCGCCGTTCAAACAACATCGCGCGGGCGCTGCGTGCGCGGGGCGCGGGACCGGGCGCCAAGGTCGCCTTCTATATGCGCAACCGGCCCGAATACGGCGAGCTGATGGCGGCGTGCTTCAAGGGACGCCTGACCCACGTCAACATCAACTACCGTTATCGGCCCGACGAGGTGTTCTACATCTTCGACGACAGCGACAGCGAGGTCGTGGTCTACAGCGCCGAGTTCCGCGCCTGCATCGAGGAGCTGCACGGCCGGCTCGGCAAGGTGCACACCTTCGTGGAGATCGGTCCTGAGGCGGAGCGCGCCTCGTTCGCGCTGCCCTACGAGGCGCTCGCGCGGGAGGGCGACGGCGCGCCGCTCGGCATCGCGCGCTCGCCCGACGACGAGTTGTTCATCTACACCGGCGGCACGACGGGGATGCCGAAGGGCGTGATGTGGCGGCACACCGACATGCGCGAGGCGCAACTCGACGCGCAGCGGCTGATGGGGCCGACGCCCGCCGACCTTGCAGAAACCGCGGCGCTGACCGCGCGCGACGGACCGGGCCGGCGTACGATGCCCGCCTGCCCGATGATGCACGGCACCGGCTTCATCACGTCCATCGGCACGCTGATGAGCGGCGGCTGCATCGTGACGCTCGGCGGTGAATCGTTCGATGCCGACGAGCTGTGGCGGTCGGTCGATCGCGACCGCGTCGAATCGATCGCGATCGTCGGCGACGCCTTCGCCAAGCCGATGCTGGCCGCGCTGGATGCCGCGCCCGGGCGCTACGACACGTCCAGCCTCGTCACGATCGTTTCATCCGGGGTGATGTGGAGCCGCGAGGTGAAGGCTGGGTTGATCCGGCACATCCCGCAAGTCGTGCTGATGGACAGCTTCGGCGCGTCGGAAGGGCTGGGGTTCGGCCTGTCGGTCACCAGCGCGGCGGGCGAGACGGCGACCGCACGCTTCACCATCGGCGGGCTGTGCGACGTGTTCGACGAGCATGACCGGCCGGTCGTGCCGGGCAGCGGCACGCCCGGTTTCATCGCGCGTAAGGGCGCGATCCCGATCGGCTACTACAAGGATCCGGAGAAAAGCGCGAAGACGTTCCGCACCATCAACGGCGTCCGTTACTCGATGCCTGGCGACTGGTGCACCGTCGCCGCGGACGGGACGCTGACGCTGCTCGGGCGCGGCAGCGTGTGCATCAACACGGCGGGTGAGAAGGTCTATCCGGAAGAGGTGGAGGAGGTGCTGAAGACGCATCCAGCGGTCGCGGACGCGCTTGTGGTCGGCGTGCCCGACGAGAAATGGGGCCAGGCGGTGACGGCGGTGGTCCATGCCGCACCGGGGGCGACAGTAGACGAGGCGGCGGTGCGCGCTCACGTGCGCGCCGCGCTCGCCGGCTACAAGACGCCCAAAGCGATCGTCGTCACGGACCGACCGCTGCGCGCGCCGAACGGCAAGGCGGATTACAAGGCGGCGACCGACATCGCCGTCGCGGCAGTCGCTGCGCGATGACGGGCGTGCCCGACATCGACGCGCTGGTGATCGGCGCGGGCTTCAGCGGGATCTACCTGCTCGGGAAGTTGCGCGAGAACGGCTTCAACGTTCGGCTGGTGGATGCGGCGGCGGAGCCGGGCGGCATCTGGTACTGGAACTGCTACCCTGGCGCGCGAGTCGATTCGCATGTTCCGATCTACGAGTTCTCGGACGAGCGGGTGTGGCGCGACTGGACCTGGTCGGAACGCTTCCCAGGCTGGCGCGAGTTGCGTCGCTATTTCCGACATGCCTGCGACGTTCTCGACCTCTGGCCTGCAATGACGCTCGGCGTCAGGATGCGCTCCGCCGTGTTCGACGAACATGCCGGCTTCTGGCGAGTGGAACTCGCCGATGGAGAGCGGCTGACCACCCGCTATCTGCTACCGTGTACCGGCTTTGCGGCCAAGGCGTACATCCCGTCACTTTCGGGACTCGACAGCTTTGCCGGCCCGGCCCACCACACCGCCCACTGGCCGCAGGAGGGCATCGACTTTGGCGGCAAGCGCGTCGCGATCATCGGGACCGGCGCGAGCGGTGTGCAGGTCGCTCAGGAGGCGGCACGCGAGGCTGCGCAGCTGACGATCTACCAGCGCACACCTATACTGGCTCTGCCGATGCGCCAGCGCCCATTGACCGCGGCTGAGCAGGAGCAGGCCAAGCCCGGTTACCCCGAGATCTTCCGTCAACGCCGACTGAGCAGCGGCGGGTTCGAGATCCTGCGGCTCGACCAGTCCGCGCTCGAGGTGTCAAGCGAGGAGCGCACCGCGGCGTTCGAGCGGCTGTGGGCGGCGGGCGGCTTCCACTATTGGGTCGGCAACTACGCCGACATCCTGGTGGACGAGCGCGCCAACCGGCTGGCCTACGATTTCTGGCGAGACAAGGTGCGCGAGCGGATCACCGACCCAGCGTTGCAGGAGAAGCTCGCACCCAGCGACCCGCCGCATCCGTTCGGGGTCAAGCGGCCGTCGCTCGAGCAGACTTATTACGACATCTTCAACCAGCCGAACGTCGAACTCGTCGACCTGCGGGAAGAGCCGATCGAACGGATCCTGCCCGACGGCATAGCCACGAGCGTCGGTGAGCGCCGACACGACGTCCTGGTGCTCGCGACCGGTTTCGACGCAGTGACGGGAGGGCTGATGCAGATGGACATTCGCGGGCGCGGCGGGGCGACGCTGGCGCACGCGTGGGGCGAAGGCGCACGCACGCATCTCGGCTACGCGGTTTCGGGCTTCCCTAACATGGTGTTCCTCTACGGCCCGCAGAGCCCGTCCGGCTTCTCCAATGGTCCGACTGCCGCGGAGGTGCAGGGTGACTGGGTCATCCGGTTCCTCGAGCATCTGCGCACGGGCGGGTGGTCCCGCTTCGAGGCCGAGCCGGACGCGCACGCGGCATGGGCGCGCCACATCGACGAGATCGCCGCCATGACGCTCTTTCCCAGGGCCGATTCCTGGTACATGGGAGCGAACATCCCAGGCAAACCGCGTCAGCTACTCAACTATCCGTCTGTGGTCGGCTATGCCGAGATCTGCGATGCGGTCGCCGAGGCGGGCTATAGCGGTTTCCGGCTGTCGGCATGAGCGCCGCCGAGGCTACCGGATCGTCGGACATCGACCCGATATGGGCCGAGGACGGGTCGCACCTGCCGGACTGGTTCGTCGATGCGCTGGCCGTTCCGCGGGAAGAAGGCTTCGTCACCGTAGAGGGCGCGCAGATCCACTACCTGCGCTGGGGCGACCGCGCAAAGCCGGGCGTGCTCATGGCGCACGGCTTTCTTGCCCATGCGCGCTGCTGGGCGTTTATCGCGCCGTTGCTCGCCGCGGACTACCATGTGGTCGCCTATGATCTTGCGGGCATGGGCGACAGCGACGCGCGCGTGGGGATCGATGGTGACGGCCGCGGGCGCGAGATGATCGCGGTGGCGGAGGCGACCGGGCTGTTCGACGGTGCTGCGCCGCCCGTGATCATCGGCCACAGCTTCGGCGCGGGGGTCGCGGTGACCGCGATGACGATCGCGGCCGAACGGTTCGCGGGCGCGATCATCTGCGACCTGATGATCATGCGGCCGGAGGCGCTTGCCGCCTACTGGCGTGGCGGACGCGGCAGCCCCGGCTCGGGCGACCCGAACAAGCCCGCCAGCCGGTATCCCGATTACCCGACCGCACGCGCGCGCTACGTGCTCGCGCCGCCACAGCCCGCGGGTGAGCCGTTCCTGATGGACTACATGGCCTATCATTCGCTCCGGCGGGACGGGGACGCGTGGACGTGGAAGTTCTCGCCCGCGGTGTTCGCGCGCGGCAACTCGGCGGACGAATGGATGACGATGGGTCGCCGTGTCGCCGCGGCGCCCGGTCGGCTGGCAATCATCTACGGCGAGCACAGCGCGCTCTTCGGCAGGGATTCCGCGGCATATCTGCGCGAACTGGGAGCCGGCGCGATCCCGATCGTCGCGGTGCCCAACGCGCGCCATCACCTGATGCTGGATGAGCCGCTCGCCTTCGCGACGGCGCTCAGAAGCATCCTTGCTCTCTGGAGATCGGCCCGCTGAACCAATCAGGAATGTCGGGTGTGATCCTCGTCTCCGGAGGATTGTCCGACGGCGAATTCCAGCTGCGCAAGGCACAGTTTTCCGGTTCCGTTTCGCTCGACGCCTTCGGCATGCACCACTGCGACACGACGCCCTACGCGCACCAGCGTCGGCGTCGTGCTGACTGCGCCCAGTCTGACCGGGGCGAGAAATTGAAGGTTCATGCTGATCAGCCGGCAGGACTGCCCTGGCGAGAGTGTGCGGGAGAGAGCAAGCTGTGCGGCCAGCTCAAGAAAGGACGCGATCGCGCCTCCATGCAAGGCGGGCAGAATGGGATTCCCGACAAGCTCCTCCGTGGGGATCAGCGTGAACGTTTCACCGCTTTGCGTCATCATGGTACCGAGTAGCTTCGCAAAGCCGTTCCGCCCGGTACTGGCCCCGATCGCGCCTTCGTTCATGGGGCGACAGCCCGATTGATCGAAAAGACGCCTTGGGCAGTCGCGATCAGGTGAGACGGATCTGTATCCCAGACTTCGGCGCGTACGAACGCACGGTGCTCGGTCGCGTCGTAGCAGTGAGCCCACGCCGTCGCGGGGCATCTCGCCTCGGCGGATCGCACATGGTCCACCTTCAGGTTAAGGGTGGAGATCGCCAGCCGTCTGCCCAATCGGGACATCACGGCAACGCCGCAGGCCTGATCGATGAGGCTCGTCAACACGCCGGTTGCGAGAACCTCGTCCTCGTCCGCCAGCTCCCGACGCCAACCGACCCGCAGCGAGCTGAGGCCATCGCCGATAGAAACCACCTCAAGGCCAAGCCTATTGCCCCATGGTATGCTTCCTGGTTGCAGGCTCCAGTCTCCAGCCACAAACCCCTCCTTGCCCTGACCCTTACTGATCCGCACTGCACCCACACGCCAGCCGGATCAGAAACGGTACGGTTTACTTACCTTTGTCTCCGCTTTAATGCCTGCGTCTTGAGATGGAAACGCAATCCAACAAATTCCTTGTGCTCGCGGTCACCAGCCTTCTGCTGGGCACGCTCCTCGTCTTTACCCTTTGGCTGTTTGATGCACGCAATGGAGACGGAAACCCCTATCTGATCCGTTTCACCGGGAGCGTCGCCGGCCTGGAAAAGGGATCGCCAGTGACCTTCTCGGGCGTCCCGGCGGGCCATGTCACGTCCATACGTTTCGACAAAGATGATCCGTCAGCGGTTCTCGTCACCGTCAGCCTCGAACCGAGGACTCCGATCGTCGCAGGCGTAAAGGCGACGATCGCGCGATCGGCGCTGGCGGGAACGGCGAACATCAGTCTCGACGGCGCGACATCCGGTGCGCCCCGGATTGTTGCGAGGAGCGACGGCGAGCTCCCCATCATCCCCGCCAAGGAAGGTGGGCTTCTTGGCGGGGGAGGGGATCCCGTCGCACTCGTGGAGAAGATCAGCCAGACAATCGATTCCGTGTCGCGCAACCTTGATGCCGCTCAGCAGCAGCGCGCCAGCGATCGGCTGGCGGCGCTGGCGGAGAGCTCCGCGGGCTGGTCGGACAAGGCGGGAGCGGCGTCCGACGCGCTTACCGGCACGCGCGGGCGTGTCGTGGCCGTGGGGAACGCCTTGCAGCGATCCGGCGACAGCGCCGAACGGCTGGGAGGCGTTCTGGAGGATCGCGGCGCGACTATTCTCACCAGAGCGAATCGCGCGTTGCTGAACGCCCGTGACGGATCCGAGCGGTTCACGGCTCGCGTCGAGGCTATTCGGCCTACAATACGCGACACCACCACCGAGCAGTCCAAGCTGGCCGAGACGGTTCGTTCAGCAAGGAACAAGGTTGGCGGCGTCAGGGAAACGGCGGCCCGCATCGATCAGGAGGGGCTGGGAGTGGGTGCTCCGTCTCTCCCGACCTACAAGCCGACGTCACGGCGGTGAACAACCACGGAACAATCGATGAGCCCTCGCCCGAGAGCGGGCGGGAGGCAAGCAACCGCCCCTCTCGGCTTGATTTCTCGTAAACGGGTCCGGATCGCGCTACCCTCGATCCAGGAGAACGAGATTGAGTGATGACGAAAAGAAACGCCGGCGCCCGAGGAAGATGGGCAGACCGACCACCGAGGACGCGCTCCGCCTGACATCGCACATCCTCAAGAGCGCTCGCGAGCTGTTCTTCGAACACGGTTTCGACGGTGCCAGTGCCGACATGATTGCCGAACAGGCGCGCATCTCCAAGCGGACCCTGTACGCGCGCTTCGGTAGCAAGGCCCGCGTGTTCGAGGCGGTGATCCTCGATGAGATCGACACGCAGCTGCGCGCGCTCGAACCCTCCGGCAGCGACGAGCCGGACATCGGATCGCGCCTTCGCGTGATCGCCGATCGCCTGCTCGAGTGGCTTCTGACACCCCGGATCGCCTCCATGGAACGCGTCGTCATTGCGCAAGCCGTGCGCTTTCCCGCGCTAGCGGCGAACATCCATGACTTCGGTTACCAGCGGGCCGTCCAATGGGTGGCGTCGATCCTCGCCCACGCCGATGCGAAGGGAGAACTGTCGCTGGCGGACCCCGTGTTCGCTGCCGAGCAGTTCGTCACGCTCGTCGTGGTCGCACCCATGCGCCGCGCAGCGCTGGGGCTGTCTCCTCCAGCATACGACGAGGCAGCGCGGGATCGCATTTCACGCGGCATCGACCTGTTCCTCGATGGCTGCCGCCCGCGGCAGGAGGATGGTTGCAGCGCGTGATGCCCACCACCGACGACGAGTCTCAAATCGGTGAGCGCGCGCGGCTGGCCGAGCTCATCCAGATTATGGGGCGCCATGGGCTGAACGGGCTCGCCTCGCGCCTGGGCCTGCTGCCCGGTCGCTCGGAGCAGCCAGTGGACGTCGGTACGCCCGAGCGGGTCGTCGCGCTGCTGCGGGACCTTGGACCTGTCGCAGTCAAGCTGGGGCAAGTGCTAGCCACCCGCGAGGACCTGCTCGGGCCGGAATGGGTGCGGGCGCTGTCGACGCTGCAGGATCGCGTGACCCCGCTGCCGTTCGAGGCGCTGGAGCCGACGATCCTGGCCGCGCTCGGCTCCCCGATCGCTGATGTGTTCGCGAACTTCAACCGCGAGCCGATCGCGGCGGCGTCGATTGCGCAGGTTCATGCTGCAACCTTGCGCGACGGAACCGAGGTTGTGGTCAAGGTACGCCGGCCGGGGATTGCGGAACGCGTCGATGCCGACCTACGGCTGCTCCGCCGCATCGCGCGGCTCGCGGCCCGGCACTCACCGGAGATCCGCCGCCTCAAGCCCGACGAACTGCTCCGATTCTTTGCGGAGAGCTTGTCGCAGGAAATGGACCTCAGCGCAGAAGCGGCAGCCTGCGAGAGCATCGGCGCGTTCCTGCAGCCGCTCGGCGTCCGGACGCCGGCCTTCTACTGGGATCAGGTCGGCCGCCGTATCAACGTGCAGGAGCGGCTTGACGGCATGCCGGTCCGCGAAATCCTCGACGGGGTGGGTGAGGGCGGTGCGGGTGTCGCCGGCAGATATGCCGATGCGGTATTGCGGATGATAATCTTCAACGGCCGGTTCCACGCGGACCCCCATCCCGGCAACGTCTTCGTCCTGGCCGATGGCTCTCTGGCGTTTATCGACTTCGGAGCCGTTGGCGTGCTCAGCCCCGCCCGGCGGAATGAGGTGGTCACGCTCGTCCTCGCCATCGCCGGCGAGGACACGCGATCGGTGACGGACGTGCTGCTGCAATGGTCGGGCGAGACCGACGTCGATCGCCAGGCGCTGACCCGCGACCTCGACGCGCTGATCGGCCAGTTCCGCGGGGCGGTACTTCAGCAGATCGAGCTGGCCGACATCTTCGGACGCGTCTTCGCGCTGCTACGAACGTACCGCCTGGCGCTGCCACCCGACCTCGCCCTGCTGCTGCGCACCCTGCTGATCGCCGAAGGGTTCGTGCGACGGCTCGATCCTGGCTTCGACATTGCGGCGCGCGCCGCGCCGATCGCGCGCGAACTGCTGCGGGAGCGGATCGGCCCGGCCGGCCTCAAGCGGGGCGGACGCCGGCTGGCGACGAGCCTTGGCCGTCTGGCCGCCGCCTCGCCCGAGCTGGTGGCCTTCGCCGAGCGGGTTGCGCGGTCGGGCGCGCTGCCGATCGAATTACAGGGAGGCGCGGTTTCCCCAACGCCGACGTCGCCCCGGCGCGCCGATCCCAACATCCTGTCAGCCGGACTGCTTGTCGCCGGCGCGATCCTTCAGCGCGACCATGATGTTGTCGGCGCAATGATGATGGCGTCTGCGGTGCTGCCAGCAGCCTGGGCCTGGTTCGCGAGCAGATAGAGGCGCTGACCTCCGGCTGCCCAGCCTTCCGCATATCCGGATCCCCGCCCTTGACCTATCACGCGCTTGTTCGCCTATCGGGCCTCATCACGGAGGAGTGGAACAACCCGGGAGAGGTGGCGTTTTCGAGTAAGTAAACCAGTCGGTGTATAAACGGCGCCCTGGTTCGATCGAGCAAGGGCTGTCGCGTGTCGGAACAACCGGATCAAGAACCGCATGTACCGGATGAGGAGTGGTCTGACTTCGGTGCTGCACTGAGCGACCTGACGCCCAGGCTGGCGAGCTACGCGCGATCGCTGACCAGGGATCCCGATGCTGCCCAGGATCTCGTTCAGGAAACCGTACTGAAAGCCTGGCGCAGCCGTGCGTCATTCGAGCCCGGCACGAATTTGAAGGCGTGGACCTTCCGTATCCTTCGCAACTCCTTTCTGTCGCAGGTTCGTCGTAAAGTTGCGGGACAGGCAGGCGGGACCGCCGAACTCATCGATATCCCGGTGGCTTCAAACCAGGAATCGGTCGTGACGTTGGGCGATGTTCGCCGTCTGTGGCCGCGTCTGACACCCGAGCAGCAGCGGTGCATCCAATTTGTCGGGATCGAGGGTTTGAGCTACGAAGAGACAGCCACGATCGAACGTGTTCCTGTCGGCACGATCAAGAGCCGGGTCGTGAGAGGGCGGCAACTGCTGCGTGCACTGCTGGATCACGCTAACAGTAGCAGGCGCTACAAATCGGAACCTCAAATCGAGGCGAGCGATACAACCTGTCAGGTTGAGCCAGCGATAATTGACGATGTACATAAAAAGCAGATCGAGCTGTTGCAAAGCTGGCGTACGAAGCGTGCTGCTGATCGCTGTTTGGCAAGCTGAATGGCCCGGGATCGAATGATCCCGGTCTGATGCCGCAAATTTCAGGTCTCCCACCGAATTGGCCAGCAGAAGAAATGTCGCTGGCGATATCGCACAAAAGGACGAAGCGATCACGGTTGGTCGAACAGATAAATCCTGTGGTCTGCCCTACCACCCGACATCCTCCAGCGCGTCCTGTGCGGGCTGACTTCCGGGCTGCACCCCCATCCACTTCCGGGCATCCAGGCGCTTACCCGTCACCGCCGCGGCAGCATCGGAACAGAGCCAGAGCAAGGGCGGCACCACGATCTCGGGCGACAGCAGTCCGTCGCGTGCACTATCCGGCAGTCCTTCGGGAATCATGCCGGTCAGCGTCGCGCCCCCCGGCAGGAGCGCGTTCACCGTGATGCCGCTGTCCGCAAGGTCCTGCGCCCAGATCGCGGTCTCCGATTCCAGCGCCGCCTTGGACGGGCCGTAGGGCGAGAAGCCGCGCCGTCGCATCGTCTCGCGGTTCATCGAGATGTTGACGATTCGGCCCCATCCCGCCTCCAGCATGGCGGGGACGGCGGCGCGCGCCATCAGGAACGGGCCGTTGACGTTGGTGTCGGTCACCATGCGCCAAGTGTCGGGGGCGACCTCCCAGAACCGGGTCGGTTCTGTCAGGAAGGTGTCGCTCACATACTTCATGCCGCGCCCGGCATTGTTGACCAGGATGTCGAGCCGGCCGAAGCGCACGAGCGCGGCGCGCACGACTGCGGCACAATCCTCCGCCCGCGTCACGTCGGCGAGCAGCGGCCGCACCCGATCGTCGCCGCATGCCCGCTCTGCCTCCCGTGCGACCGCTTCGACCTCGGCGAGTTCGCGCGCGGCGGTGGCGACGACCCGCACGCCGGCCTGCGCCAGCCCGAGCGTCATCGCGCGGCCCAGCCCGCGACCGCCGCCCGTCACGATCGCGACGCGGCCGGCAAGGCCGTGTCCGTCGCTCCCGCTCATCGGTTCAGCGCCTGCATCTGCGGCGCGGCGTAGCGCTCGCCCGCCGTTGCCCCCTTCGGCGCCGCGCGGTCGAGCCGCTCCAGTTCCCCTCGGGTGAGCGTCACGTCGAGCGCGCCGACATTCTCCTCCAGGTAGCGGCGGCGCTTGGTGCCCGGGATCGGCACGATGTCTTCGCCCTGCGCCAGCACCCAGGCGAGCGCCAGCTGGGAAGGGGTGCAGCCCTTCTCCCGCGACATCGCCTCGACCGCCGCGACGAGATCGAGATTGCGCTGGAAGTTCTCGCCTTGGAAGCGGGGGCTGTGCCGGCGATAGTCGTCAGGCGCGAGATCCTCCACCCGCCGGATCGCGCCGGTCAGGAAACCGCGGCCGAGCGGGCTGTACGGCACGAAGCCGATGCCGAGCTCGCGCACCGTGTCGAGGATCTCGCCCTCGGGATCGCGGCTCCACAGCGAATATTCGGTCTGCAGCGCCGCGATCGGATGCACGGCGTGCGCGCGCCTGACCGTGGCGGGCGCCGCTTCGGAGAGGCCGAGGTGGCGCACCTTGCCCTCGCGGACCAGCCCGGCCATCGCGCCCACCGTGTCCTCGATCGGCGTGTCGGGGTCGACGCGGTGCTGATAGTAGAGGTCGATCGTCTCGACGCCGAGCCGTCGCAGGCTCGCCTCGCAGGCGGAGCGGACGTAATCCGGGCGCCCGCACACGCCCGTGAAGGTGCCGTCCTCGCCGCGAACGTTGCCGAACTTGGTGGCGAGAACCACCGCGTCGCGGCGATCGCGGATCGCACGCCCGACCAGCTCCTCGTTACGGCCTACCCCGTACATGTCGGCGGTGTCCAGAAACGTCACGCCGAGATCGATCGCGCGGTGAATGGTCGCGACCGCCTCGGCTTCGTCGGCCTGCCCATAGAATTCGGACATGCCCATGCAACCGATGCCCAGCGCAGATACGCGCAGCCCGTCGCCCAGCTTTCGTTGCTCAAGCACCAATTATCTCCTATTGTAAGATCATGCCGGTTGGCCGGTCGTCGGTAGCAAGGCGGGCCGGCACCGGTTCAGCCTTCTGACAGCAACTGCTCGGCGAGCTGGCTGTGCTTTTCGTCGGCCTGCTTGGCCTCGTCCGCGCACGCCTTCATGTCGCGCGCCGCATCGTCCATGCCGGTCTGCCGGCAGTAATTGGCCATGGTCCCGAACGAAGCGATCCAGTAATGAAGCGCGAGCTGCCCGCTGGCGATGATGCCGAGGTCGCGTGAGGCATCGTCCGGTGCCGCTTCGCGGATCCTGCGGCTCACCTCGTAATGCGCTTCGAGCACAGGGTTGTCCTGCTGATCGGCCGGGCCCGCCTGCTCGGCGGCGCGACGGATGCGGTCCGCCCATTGGCGGGAAGTCCGGTTGCCCTCTTCGAGCGCGGATCGCAGCGCCGGGTGGCGCGCGTCGTTGTTGATCTCGTCGGTCGCCTTGGCGGCGACGTCGCTGCCGGCCTGCATCGCGGACAATCCTTGCGCGACCAGCTTCTTCAGGTTGTTCTCGTTCATCAGGTTCGTCCTCGTCCTGCCGTGCCTCGGTCAGGCACGGTGAGGGGTTCTAATCTCGTCGCTTCGTTCTGTTCCGTCGGTCCTTCCTCGATCAAACCGCAATCAACATTTGGAGCTCATGGCCGACCTCCGGGCCTGCACCTCCTGGGGCTTGCAGGAGCGGGCTGCGTGAACCAGCGCGGCAGGGCAGGCATGCGGGAAGCTCGGACCGGCGTTGCAGGCGTGAATAGCGTCGTAAGCGGTCCGAACCGAGCCGAAGCGGACCTTCTTGAGAGCCTTCCCGACAGGAGCATGCTGACGGTGGCTCCAGGCTGAATTGATTGGACGGAGGCGCTGCAGTGACGGGAGCCCGCGGAAGATGACGCTCGCATGTTTAACATAATCACTATTACAATCTGCTAGGCTGATAATAGTGATTATGTAAAATCGTAGATCGTTTGGCAGGTAGTCAGGCCGCCTCGAGCCAGTCCGCCATCGACTCCCGTGGCAGATACCCGCGATTGCGCAGGATCGTAACGATGACGCTGTCGCGTACCCCGAAGCGGCTCGCGGCGCGCACGATCTGCTCGCGGGTCGGACGGTTCACGTCGACGACGTTGCGCAGCGCCTCCATCGGACAGAGCAGCGCCTGGGCGAACGCGCGCTGGAACTTCTGGCGGTCGGTTCGCGACCGGCTGATCACGCCGAAGCCTTGGCCACCGGTCCAAACCTCGTCGCCGATCATCCTCGCCAGCTCGAACCGGCGATCGTTGAGGGGTTTCATCGCCAAGGCCAATCGCGACTGTGAGCCGTTACCTTCCGTCTTGGCGGAGAACGGCAGATGACGCGCCGTCGCCGTTGCTTCCTTGAGCAACTCCCACCGGACCTGAAGAATGTCGCCCAGATCGGCCCAGCGCACGGTATTGCCGAGGTTGAGGGCAGCACGCAGCGCGATCGCGGCGTCTTCGGCCGCCTGCCACGGGGTCTGGCCGGGCAGCGTTGCCGGATCGATTTGACCCTGTACCGAGGCGAAGTCGACAACGACGTCGGACGCCTCGACTGCCTCCAGCACCGCTTCCAGCGCAACTGGCGCAGCTTGCCCCTTGGTCGCGAGCGCAGCTTCGTCGATCGCCGCCTCGCCGACCCTCTCCTCGAAGCCGAGCAGCGCCTCGACGACCGCCTGGGGAGCCTGGTCGGGATCGTAGCCGAGACATGCTTCCAGACGTCGCCATCCCGCGAGCTCGTCGTCTGCGCGCTCGCGGGCGAGTTGCCCGATGAGATCGGCAAAGGCCGCGCTGTCGGGCAGATCGCGACAGCGCAGCAACGCGTCGAAGAAGCGCTCGAGGCCGGTCTCGAACTCGTCCGAGAGCATCGTCAGGGGGCGCTCATGGAGATAGCGGATGACGCTGCCATCGTCCTCGACCCCGGTAACCGGCGCTACCATCACCCGCGGTCCCATCCCATAGATCATGAAGGGCGGCAGGACGGTATCGCCGGACGCGGCGCTGAGCTCATGGCGCAGTCGCCATTCGGTGCTCGGAAAATGAGGATCGTCGAGCGGCTCCCAGCGCAGCCGCCAGAAATTGTCGACGAACCAGAAGCCGAGCAGGAGCGGCGACGCCCGAAAATAGTCTCGCCGGGTCCCCTCATGTTCGTCGAGCAGGCGAGTGAACACCGTTCGACCGACCGCCATGCGGATGTCGGCGACCCCCTGCGACCGGTCCCCTGCCGGCCAGTCAAGATCGATGTCGAAGCTCACAGCTCTATCTATACCGCTCCTGGGCTCCTCGCAACGCGGCAAGCATTGCGGGCTGTCTCTGCGCGCGCGACAGCGACAGATACCAGTTCTCGAAACGCGCAATCACCTTGCGGCCCAGTGCATTGGTCGGCAGCAAAGGATAACCGTGGTAGAGCGCGCGCCCGGGAATGGTTTGCCGCAATTCGTAGATCCATCCATCGTCGTCCAGCGTCCAGAGCATCGTCGGGTCGCCTTGCCGGACGAGGTCGCCGAACAGGCCGGCGTCAATTCCTCGCCGCAACAGCTGCGGAATACGTTGCTGATCGGCGATCCCGAAGCCGGTGTCCTCACAAAATGTCCGATCGGGAGCACGGCCACGATACGGTTCCAGCCCCCAGGCATAGGGATCGCGCTTGTGCTTGGCATACCCGCCGTATGTTGCGCGACCGCTTAGTTGGGCGCGCTCGGCGGCCGATGGCATCCCCGGCGAAAGGTCACGCTTCTCGTTCTCGCTACGACGTGGTTGAAGGATGCGGGGCGATGGCTTGCGACGCATGCTTGGCAGACTGGGAATCAATCAGCGATAAGTCGGTCAAGCGGAAGATCGAAGCGAACCCGCAGTCCTGTAGGCTCGAAATCTCGGTTCCACTTGCCCCCGAACTGTCGCACTAGGCTCCGCTCGATGAGCTTGCTCCCGAACCCGTCGCGCAACGGAGGCGTGACGTCGCTCACGCCGACCTCGATCCAGCTGAACTGCAACTGCTCGTCCTGAGCAGTCCAGCTTACCTCGACGAAACCCTCAGGGTTCCTCAATGCCCCGTACTTTGCAGCATTGGTGCAGAGTTCGTGAAGCGCCAAGGAGAAGGCGGTCACCGCCTGCGCCTTAATCACGAGCTGCGGCCCCGAGGAGCGTATGCGCCCGGCCGCCCCTACCTGCGCCGAACAGGCTCTAAGGACGACGGACTCAAGCGACGCCTTACGCCAGTTGTCCTGCGTAAGCGCTTCATTGGCCGCCCCGAGCGCAGTGAGACGCGCGTGAAAGGTGTCGAGCGCGTCCTCGACGCCTTCGCCTTGAAAGGTCTGCGTGGCGATCGCCTGGACCACCGCCAGCATGTTCTTGACGCGGTGATGGAGTTCGCCCGTCAGCAGTTCGCGCGCATCCTCGGCACGTCGCCGTTCGATCGCCTCACGCGTCCGACGAAGCGCCTCCTGCAGAAAGGCCAGCTTGTCATCGGACCAATGCCGAACGTTACGGTCATGCAGGAAGATCAGGGCTACCAGCCGGCCATGCTCAAGCAGCGGCACGTTCACCAGCGCGCGAATGGTAAGCGTACGGAACCTCTCGGCATGGCCGGCAGTGTGCGGATCAGACTCGATGTCGTCGATGACGACAGGCTGTCCCGCTGCGAGTTGGTCGAGCGGCAGGCCATAGTCCTCGAATTGGTAGGAACCGGCGAGACCCGCTACACCTTGCGATGTCCAGTCGCGGTCGATTGTGAGCGTCCCCGCAGCCTGATCAATCGTCCCATAGCCGGCACGGGTAAGTTCGAATGTTCGCCCGAGGATCTCGCCGAGCGCCTGCGTCATCTCCGACGTATGCCGGGCTCGTCCCAAACGATCGGAGAGTTCGACCAGCGCCGCAGCCCAGAGTTCCCGCGTTTTTCGACGCGTGATATCCAGCGCCGTTCCTGGCAGCCGCGTTGATCGGCCTTCGTGGTCGAAGGTTGGTCGACCCTGAAGAGTGATCCAGCGCGGAAGTTGGGCATGCTGTGGAACCCGATAGTCGATCGCAACCGCCACGCCATCGTTACGGGCGCTCTCAAGCGCGCTCTGGACATGCGCGCGATCGGCGTCATGAACCGCTCCCAGAAAGCGCGTAAGCGACTGTTCTTGCTCGTCGCTTGCTGACAGTCGGTGCAGCTGCCAGAAGCGATTGTCGCCGCGCAGGACACCTGACGGAAGATCGAGCTCGAAAGTGGTCAACCCAGGGCTGGCCGCAAGCGCCGCTTTAAGGCGCTCGTCCATGCGCGCGCGACGCTCTGCCTCTTCCCGCTGGCGGGTACGGTCGCGCAGGATCTTGACGAAGCCCTGCTCCTGGCCCTCGACGAGGAGCGGCATCATCATGCCGGTGGCGAAAAACCGCTTACCTCCCTTATGCAGGTGCCAGCGGTCGTCTTCGGCACAGCCGTTCTCCCGGGCGCCGAGCATCTCTTGCTTCGGTACGCCTGCAGCGCGATCTTCGGGTGTGAAGATGAGGTCGGCAGAAAGCCCCCTCACCTCTTCAAACTCCCACCCGAGAATGCGCCGCGCACCCTCGTTCCAATCAGTGATCACGCCCTCTACATCCATGATGATGATGGCGTAGTCGGTCGTGCTGTCCAGCAAGGATCGATAGCGCGCCTGATCGGTCGCTTGCCGCTCCGCGACACGCTCCAGTGCCCACTCGAGCGAGTGGAAGCTCTCGGGCCCGAGCGGGCCACGGCTGCTCTGAAGCTTGACGACTTCTGCCCGCAAGCGGGCAAGTTCGTCCTGTGGATCGGTCATGATGGTTGGCGTCCCCTGCAGCGCAGAGAGCGCCCAACCTCCAACCTATTATCCGATCAGACGAAGTTCCAGCATCTTCAATGGATCGCGGACGGATATGCCGGGTTGAGCGAGTGTGAGCACCTCCAGTCTACACACAATCCTCGTCGTCGACGACGATCCCCTGTTGCGCATGCTGGCGGCGGACACCTTCACCGATGCCGGCTACACCGTATTTGAAGCGGATAGCGGCAGTGCCGCGCTCCAGCTGTTGGAATCGGGAGCGGATGTCTGCGCCGTGTTCACGGACATCCAGATGCCGGGCGATCCCGACGGCCTCAAGCTTGCGAGTCTCCTGCGGACCATGTGCCCGGATTGCGCCATTCTTGTCACCTCCGGGCAGGTTACGCCTGAACCGCAGGATCTGGCCAGCGGCGCCCGGTTCGTTCCCAAGCCATACCGGCCCCGCGAGCTGCTGGCGCTGGTAAGAGAGATGCTGGAGCGGACGTAGACCGGAGCTTGCGCCCGGCACACAAGTTCCAGCGCAACGCCTCCCCCTCGCCTCAAGCAGCCATCATCAGGACGTTCCGCCCTGCCCGCTTCGCGCTGTACAAGGCAGCATCGGCGACGGCCATCGTGGCATCGAGGCTCGTGTCCGCACTGAGCGGCGCAATGCCTCCGCTTACGGTGATGCGGATCGTCGCTCCGCCGACCGATACTGCCATCTTCTGGGTCGCATCGCGAAGCCGGTCACACACTGCGAGCGCCTGTTCGGAGTTCGCGCGAGGCAGCAGGACCGCGAACTCTTCGCCGCCGAGCCGGGCGACGACATCGCCTTCCCGCACCATCCCTTTGGCCAAAGCCGCGAACCGCTTCAGGACCAAATCGCCGGCCGCGTGGCCGTGGCGATCGTTGACCTGCTTGAAAAGATCGATGTCAAAGGTTGCGATCGCGCCGCCCCCGCCCCCGGCAAGGTGACGTTCGCAGCAGCGTTCGAACGATCGGCGGTTCGCAAGTCCGGTCAGCGGATCGGTTATCGCTGGGATGGCGAGGCTTGGTATGGCGGCGACATCAACCGCTTCGTTGCGAAGACCGAGGGCGAAGGCACGTTCGGCAAGGGCATCGAGAGTGCCGAGGTGCAGGCGCTCTACTCGCGCACGATCGGCCCCTATTGGAACCTGCAGGGTGGCATCCGCTACGACTTCAAGCCCAATCCGTCGCGCACCTATGCCACATTCGGCATCGAGGGATTGGCTCCGAATATGTTTGATCTCGAAGCTGCCGCCTTTCTGTCCGACAAGGGCGACGTGCTGGCGCGGATCGAGGGCTATTACGATCAACGGCTGACCCAGCGCTTCATTCTCCAACCCCGCGCCGAGTTCAACCTGGCCGCGCAGGACGTGCCTCGTGACGGCTACGGTGCCGGGCTGATCGACGCCGAGCTGGGGCTTCGACTTCGGTACGAGCTCCGGCGCGAGTTCGCCCCTTATTTCGGCGTATCGTGGGAGCGCCAGTTCGGCGACACCCGCCGCTACTCGCGTGCGCCGGGCGAGAACACGGGCGGGTTCAGCTTCGTCGCCGGTATCAGGACGTGGTTCTGAGGAGCCGGCGCGCCCGTCTGCACCTGTTCGCGAGCCGCACGCATAGGTGGCTTGGGCTCATCATCGGCGCGCAGCTCCTCTTGTGGTTCACCAGCGGCGCATTGATGAGCTTCCTGCCCATCGACCGCGTGCATGGCGATCACCTGATTAATCGCAAGGCCGTGGCGGCGCTGCCTACCGGCGTCCCGCTTGCACCGCCATCGGCGATCACCGAGGCCAGTGCCGCGCCGGTCGAGGCCGTCACCTATCGCCTGTGGCTGGGCCGCCCCATTGCCGAGGTGACGGCGGCCAAGGGCACACGGCTGTTTGACGCGCGGACCGGCGCGGCGCTGCCCGCCCCAACCGCGATTGATGCCGAGGCGGTCGCCCGCGCCGCGTGGCGCGGAGACGGCCGACCGGAGGCCAAGGTGGACCGCATCCAGTGTCCCAGCCCCGAATATCGCGGTCCGCTCCCCGCATGGCGTGTCGCCTTCGCCGACGCAGACGCGACTCGCGTCTTCGTCGCGGGCGACACCGGCCGCATCGCGGCGGTCAGGACCGGGACGTGGCGGCTCTACGACTTCTTCTGGGGGCTACACATCATGGACTGGAGCAACCACGAGAACTTCAACACGCCTTGGCTGCTTGCGTTCGCGATTGGCGGCGTGGCGCTTTGGCTGGGCGGAGCGGTGCTCCTTTACATGCGCTGGCCGAAGCGGTCGCGACGGGCGTCCAAGGATCAATCAACGCTCCAGCAGGGGCATGCGTGACGGACGACAAACCCGACAAGATGAAGCTGATGATGGGAACGGGCCGGGCCGCTTAACCGCGGTGACGTTCACGCTCGTGATGTATGGCCTCATGGCCCTTAGCATCTAAGCGCTCACCCGCCAGTTCAGGTCTGCCCCCCTCCGGCGTCCTGGCGGCGTCTCTGCTCAGCCACTTGCACCTTGATAGGGAGATTGCGTGCGCGGCCTGTCGCTCATCAGGTCTTAGTGGCGGGCTCAAGCCTTGAAATAAAACGTTGAGGGGTGAGCGGCTGCGCCGCGTAGCAGATGGGGGTAGCACGAGGAGTTCGAAGGAAATGCGCTCTATTTCGATATTCACCGCTTTGGCGCTCGTCGCCACGCCCGCGTTTGCCCAACAGAGCGGGAAGCAGGCGATGGACCACGGCCAAATGCAAGGCATGGACCATGGCCAGATGCAGGGCATGGATCACGGCGATATGGCCGGCATGATGGCGGGCAATCCCTACGGCCAGGCCGAAATGGACATGCACCGGAAGATGATGGCGGCCAAGCAGGGTGATGCGGCAGAAATGTGGACCCGCAAGATGATCGAGCATCACCGCGGCGCGATCGCGATGGCGCGGGTCGCTCAACGTGATGCGAAGGATGCCGAGACCCGCCAGATGGCGACGATGACGATCTCGAAGCAGGAAAAGGACATCGCGGAGCTGCAAGCCTGGCTTCGTAAGCATGGCAAGCGCGCGCAGTAAGGCGCGCTGCACCCGCCCTGCCGTCCCCCCAACCACCCGCGGCAGGGCGGGATCACTTCCGTTGGAGCTGACCCATGACCCATCGCCCTCGCTTCCTAGCCGCAATGCTCTTGATCGCCGTTCCGAGCGTCGCATCGGCTGCGGCGGATATCGTCATGCACCGCGACCCCGGCTGCGGCTGTTGCGAGAAGTGGGCGGCGCAAGTGCGCCAGCAGTTCGGCCGCAACGTGCAAATCGTTGATGATGCCAACCGCGCCGCGTACCAACGCCGGCTCGGCGTGCCGACCTCAATTGCGTCCTGCCACACCGCCATCATCGACGGCATGGCATTCGAGGGCCACGTTCCAATCGCCGACATGAAGCGGGTGATCGCCCAGCACCCAAAGGGTGTGCGCGGCCTGGCCGTCGCCGGAATGCCGATGGGTTCTCCCGGCATGGAGGTCGCGGGCATGCGGCCCCAAGCCTATGACGTGATCGCGTTCGGCCCGAGCGGCCAGCGCGTCTATGCTCGCCACGGCGGCTAGACGAGGGTCTTAGCGAGAACGGGGGCGGTTGCCCGCCCCCGCCCCGTTTCAGTGGTTCATGCCTGGCATCGGTGCAGGCTTGGAATCACCCGGCTTCGCCTTCATCTTGTCGCAGCAGTCCGCGCAATCCTTTGCAGCACGCCTTGTCGGCGCCGCAGCAGCAGCCCGCATCGGTCGCGAACGCCGCGGTCGGGAGGGCGAGCGCCAGGGCGGCGCGGATCAGTTTCAGTCATGTCATCAGTATCTCCGTCGGTTGAACGTGTGAGCTGTCGAGGAGGTCACACCGTTCGCGGCGGGGGCGTTGCCGGTGGCACCGGCAGCCCGGCCAACTCTTAAGCCGGAGCAGGAATTGGCGTTGTCGACGGCAAGCGCCACGGCGCAGGCCTAATTAGGGTAGGCTGGTGGACGGCCGCGCATGGTGTTGTGCATGCCGACCCGGGTGCCTTCTTCGTCGGCGTCCCCTTTCAGTCGCAACCGGCCATGACCGGCGCCACCGGCGCGGCGCTCGCCGCCGCCTCGCACCACGGTCCCAGGCGCAGGAGCAGGAGCGCCGCGAGCACGCCGAGCAGGGCGACGCGGAGCAGGCTGGCGGAAGGTTGCGACCTGGTTCCCACGTTCCCTATCCGCGCGCGCGCCGCTTCGATGTCAATTGCAGCCTCAGTGCGCCATCGACAGCGCGGACGGGGCGAACAGCATCCACAGCGCCATTCCCACCATCATCAGGTTCTCGGTCAGCGAGATGAAGCCGAGCGGCACGCTGCTTGCGCCGCCGACGCAGGCGCACTTCAGCTCGCGCTTGTCGATATAGACGGCCTTGAAGACCGACACCGCCCCGATCGTGCCGATGACGAGCGCGACGGGCACCGACAGCCAAGTCAGCGCGCCCGCGATCATCAGCACGCCCGCGCCGCCTTCGGCGAAGGGGTAGATGTAGCCGTATGGCACCCAGCGCCTGGCGAGCAGATCGTAGTTGAGGAACATGGTCGAGAACTTCTCGACGTCTTGGAGCTTCAACAGCGCCAGCACGCACATCGAGAAGGCGATGAACCACTCGCCCGCACGGACGGTGAACGGCGTGCCAAGCACGGCATAGCTGGCGGTGAGCGCCATCAACGCCGTCATCGCGAACACCGCGATCACCGGCTTGTAGCTGGTCTCGTCCTTCGCCGGCACGTGACCGCCGAAGAAGCGGGTGAGGTCGTCGTTGCCGCCGATCCGCTTGGCCCCGATGAACGTCTGCGGCGTGGTCTTGACGTCGTGCTTCGCCTTGAACGCCTCGGTCTCTTCCTTGGTGCGCAGCCAGTGATCCTCGACCTCATAGCCGTGCCGCTCGAGCTGCCACTTGGACTTTAGGCCATAGGGGCAAGTATGCTCGGGCATCACCATACGGTAGAGCGCCGCCTTCTTGGGCGCGGTGGTCGCCATATCGCTTCTCCAATTGGTTACACGACTTATATAGGGTCTGTACCATAGTCCGGAGTCAAGGCATGACGAGCATGACGATCGCGGGGCTTGCGCGCGAAGGCGGCGTCGGTGTCGAGACAGTTCGCTTCTACCAGCGCCGCGGCCTGCTGGGTACGCCCGAGCGGCCCGGCGGGTCGGGATCGGCCGGCGGATTTCGGCGCTATGGGGACGACGACGTTCGACGGCTCCGTTTCATCCGCGCGGCGCAGTCGGCCGGGTTCACGCTGGAGCAGATCGGCGAGCTGCTGGCGCTGGACGCGACCGACGATCGCGCGCGCGCGCGCCTGCTCGCCAACGAGCGCATTGCCGCGCTGGATGCCAAGATCGAGGAACTCGAGCGGGTCCGCACAGCGCTGCGCCGGCTTGCGATGGAGTGCGGGTCCGGGTCGGATGGGCCGTGTCCGATCCTGAGGGCATTTGAGAAGTAGCGAGCTAGGTTCTCTCCCTATGCCCAGGATGCTCTCCGGCACGTTGCGGGAGAACGACGATCAGCAGCAGGATGGCGGCCGCCAGGACTGCGGACGCGAGCGGCCGACTGAACGCGAGCCCGCCATGATCGAACGGCTTGTCGAGAAAGTCGCCCACCGCAGCGCCAAGGGGTCGCGTCATAACAAAGGCGGCCCAGAACAGCACCACGCGGCTGGCGTTCGTCATTAAGTAGAGCAGCGCCAAAACGGCCAGCAGACCCGCGAAGATGCCAGCCGCACCGATATAGCCGAGGTTGCCCGTATCAGCCGTCCAGTCTCCAAGCGCGGTGCCGAGTGTCTGCGAGAAGGTGATCGTGACCCAGTAGAACAGCTCGGCCTTCGGCTCGCGCACGGTGCTGACCGAGATCGAGCCCAGCGTTTGATACCAGACCAACAGCGAGGCCAGCACGCAGCCGAGCAGCAGCGCTGATCCCCCGGTATAGCCGATGCCGAGCGAGCGCGTGGCGAAGTCCGCCATCGTCGTTCCCGCGGTCGTGGAGGCGATGATCGTTGCCCAATAAAGGAACGGGTGAAAGCGCGTTGACGCGACCTGCCACCAGACCAGGGCGACCAGCACCGTCAGGAATATCGCGGTCCCGACCAGATAACCGAGGTCCATCGTCATCGAGACGGTATCGCCGCCCGTTTCGCCGAGCGTGGTGGCGAGGATTTTGATGATCCAGAAGCCCAGCGTGACGGCCGGCACTTTACTCGCAAGTTCCCGGTTCGTTGTGTCCAACACAGCGCGCGTGCTTGCCCTCGCCAACGCCGCACCGGCGTTCGCCGGGCCGATCCCGCAACCCTATTACTTCCCGAACGGGTCGCGGGGTGTGAAGATCAACTATGCGCTTCCGGCCGCCTGCGACGCCAACACCAAGGCCGCGGTCGACACGATCAACGCCGCAGGGCGCTCGTTCCAGCTCACCGGAACGACGCAGAACTACACGTCGACTTACTACTCGGCGACCGAGGACCCGGATTTCATCAACATCCAGGACGGCTCCAGCATGTCGGCGATCATGCGGACCATCATTTACGGCTATTCCGGGCCAGCACCTGCGCAGGCGATCGACGCGACCGTGTACGTCAATACCGACCGCATCTACTACGACACGGGCCACACGGCGCAATCGACCGATTTGATCTGCGGTTCGTCGATCACGTCGAGCAACATCGGCCAGCATATCGACTGGCAGTCCGCGATGACGCATGAGATGGGTCACGTGAAAGGGATGGACCACCGCACCGATGGTTCGACAGGGCCATGCTTGATGACGACCTATCTCAACCCTGGGCAGATCAAGCGGAGCCTATGCTCTGACGAGCGGGCGCTGCTGGTCGGGTTCTATGGCTGACCGAGGCAAGGCCTCGACCGGGGCGGGATGGCTTTTGGCCTTCATCGCCCTGGCAGGGTGCGACCGCGGCTCCGAGAAGGAGCCGCGGCCCACCGAGCTCTCCGGCCCCGTCGGAACCGAGTATTCGATCCACCCCCGCAATGTGGCCGGCGACCGCCTACTGATCGCCGGCTGCTGCACGTTCGACGTGGGACAGGCGCGAATCACTAAGTTGGAGGGCGACGTTGACGGCCGCATGGTCGAGGGGGAGGGTTATCGGGTGGAGATTTCATTCGGGAACGGCCTGGCTCGCCGGCCCCTTTCCGCGGCCGCGCCCTCGACGCTCAACATCGATGGGGTGACTCTCCGGAAGTTCAGGCCAGCAAGCCCCGGACAGAAAGAGCCCGATCTCCTCTACGCCGCTATCGTCCCTCTCGATGCAGAGGCGCAACGTCGTCGTGTTCGGAGCCCGGGCCTTGAAGTCAGGGCTTGGTGCGCGACCACCGCGAGCTGCCAGGCCGCAACTCGGTTGGTCGAGGGGATCAGATTCTGACCAGTCCCGTCAGTAGCGCTGAGCGTGAGCGCGGGGCGCTGATTGCGAGCAGCCGCGGGAGATCGCGAGCATATTGTCAAAAAGCGTGAGCAGACGCGCGCTCTGACTGTCAGCTAATCCGAGCAGAAAAGTGGTCTGTTTGCGAGCAGGAGCCCATCCGATTGCGAGCGGCTACAAATAGGGCACCCACCGTTTGGCGAGGAGATCGTAGCCGAGGAACATGCTCGAAAAGCTCTCGATATCCTGGAGCTTCAGCATGGCGAGGACGATCATCGAGAAGCCGATGAACCACTCGGCCGCGCGGATGGTGAACGGTGCCCCGACCACGGCGTAGCTCGCCGCCAACGCCATCAGCGCCGTCATCGAGAATACCGCGATCACCGGCCGATACGTGACCGCCTTGGGATCGCGGACGGCCTTGCCGAAGTATCGGCGCAGATCGTCGAAGCCGCCGACCCGCTCGCCGTTAATGAACATCTGCGGCGTCGTCTTCACGTCGTACTTGGCCTTGAAGGCGTCCTGCTCCTCGCGCGTCGTCAGCCAGTGGTCCTCGACCGAATAGCCCTCGCGCCGCAGCAGGTCCTTGGCCTTCAGGCCATAGGGACAGGTGTGCGTCGGCATCACCATCCGATAAATACTGGCGCTCTTCGCTGCCGCGGCCATGTCACTTCTCCGGGGGATCGTAACGCCTATATGGGGTCCGTACCATAGTCCGGAGTCAACCCATGCCCGCCATGACGATTGCAGGTCTCGCATCGGTGCTACCGATACAGATGTGACCGATCCTCGCAGCCGTCGCCCGGACCCTCGATTTGCACCGTGCTATGCTCGATATCGAACCGTTTGGCGAGCAGGCCGCTGACGGACCGGCGAACGGCATCCGGGTCCGCCCCTTCCGCGAGCGTCACATGCAGGGTGTGCACCGGTGAGAGGATGGTCGAGCACGTACGCTAAGCGTTCCGACCTTGCTGGTGGAGCCGGAGCGACCTGAACTGTTCACGGGGTTTGTCGATGTCGCCTCAGAGAATGTCGCCGTTGAGGCCGACGTACTCCCAGCGCAATGGCGCGACGTGAGCGAGCAGTTCGTCGGGCACGTCGACCCGGTTGCCAAGCAGATTCCGGACGACGCGGTCGAGATAGACGGTGTTCCATAGCGTCGGTGCGGGCGAAGGCGGCCACCATCAGCGTCGGCCGTTGCCGGAGGACTCTCGCTGCGCCGCCGCGTCGAGCTCGGCCACGGCCTGCGCTGCGGCCTCACAATCGCTGCCGGTCTCTTGGCCCCGCTCGCAGCGTGTGACGACCAGTCTCGCCTCTTCCGCGTGGAAGCGGAAATAGCCGGCGTCGCGTGGTTTAATCAGCCCGCATCCGGACAGAACGATTGTTGCGGCAACGGCGATGATCGCCTGCTGCTTGCTGTTCCCCATTATGTCGATCCTCTCCATATTCCGGCCCAACGCCACTTCCCTCCGTTGCGACGCCATGCGTGAAATCCGCTGCGGTGAAGCCTTCCAACCAATCTGATGAGGATGATCGAGCTGGCTGGTGAGATCAGGCTAAAAGCACGTGCAAAGCGTGTGATGCGGACAAGCATCGAAGCTGCCATGAGCCAAAGGCCGGCAGGAAACGCGGGCAGCAGGTCAGCCATCAATGGCCACCCCTTGATCGCCCGAAAGTCGCGACCCGCCAAAGATACCAGATGACGGCCAGCGCGAGCACGGCGTTGCTGATCGGTTCGATGACGCTCGCCACCTGGCTATAGCGTTCGCCCAGCTCATAGCCCGCCAGCACGAGGATAACGGTCCATATGGCCGAGCCGGTGAGCGTCGAGACCAAGAATGGACCAAGGGGCATCCCGCTGACCCCTGCGGGCACCGAAATCAGGGTCCGGACTCCCGGGACCATGCGCCCGAACAGAACCGCCCAACGACCGTAGCGGTCGAACCAGCGGTCGACATGATCGACCTCACCGCGCGTCAACGTCAGCCATCGGCCGTGGCGGGAAGCAAAGCGCTTCAATCGTTCGATGCCGATCCAGCGGCCGACATAGTACCACAGCACCGCCCCTGCAGCCGATCCGAGGGTGCCGGCGATTGCCACCACCCACAGCGAGCCGCGCCCCTGCGCAGCGGTGTAGCCGGCAAGTGGCAAAATCACTTCCGATGGGATCGGCGGAAAGACGTTCTCAGCCAGCATCAACAGGAAGACGCCAAAGCCGCCGAGTGACGCGAGGATCGATGTTATGATGTCGAACACAAACCAGCCTCGTCAGAAGATCCAATAGGAGATCGCGCAAGTCACGAGCAGGAGGGCGACGACGGACCCAACGATCCGACTTTCCAGGCGCGGACATTCGACGTCCTGATCCGCACGGCGACCTGCCAAGCGGGTCGAACCGGACACCGCCACGAACCTGCGGCAATCCGATCCAGCTCGGCATCCGACAACCCGAAGAACGATTTTGCTTCACCTCGCGATCGTCCCGCCAACCCCATCACCCGCAGCACCACGTCGCTCCATGCGACGTCGATCGCGCTCGGCCGATCGACCATCGTGCTGCGCGCGTCGCCGCCCGCCCACGAGGGGACAGCAGGCCGATTATCTGGTGGGGATTGCGCTCCAGCAGCGTCGCCCAGCGCAGCAAGCGATGTTGGCGGTCTCGCGCCGCGATGGTCGTCGCCGGTGACCAGCGCCGGGTAAGGGATCGCACAGGCCGCATCCATCGGCTCGCCCAAGGGCTCGTCATGGGCTCGCCGAGCTGCCAACGTCGCCATTGGTGGCACGCTTGAGCGGACGAGAGCAGCGCAGGGTGAGGAAGGTAGTGGCGCTCAGGATGAAGGCGATGTCGTATAGGCCGTAGCCTACGGCCGCGCCGAGTGCCCCAGTCGCCCACAGACTGGCCGCCGTCGCCGTACCTGACGCCTTGTCGCCCTTCTTCAGAATCGCGCCGCCCCCGATGAAGCCGACGCCCGTAATCAGACCTTCGAGCAACCTGGCTTGCGCTGGAGACGTGCGGCCGAGGATCGCGATGCCCACCAGCACGAAGCCGCAACTGGCGATGGCAACCAACGGGAATGTACGGATGCCTGCGCTGCGGGCGTCCTTCTCGCGATCCCAGCCAACAGGAAGGGCGAGCGCGTAGGCGACGGCGAGACTGATGATATGGGTGGCGATCTCCCACCACGAGCTTTGAAACATGCCGGCCTGCCTGTTCTACGCGATTGCTCCAGATCGGAGGTAAAGGGCTAAGGTCGGGACGAGAGTCCCACAGACGTTCAGGCCCAAGGCGGGGATCGCGAACATCGGCGATCCCTACCGGTGCAGACATGCGATGATGGCTGTCACGACGGCGGTGGTTTCCGCAACGTCGCGCACTCTCACCGTATCGAGGCCAATTTCAGCGGCGGGATAGTCATTCCCACCGGGGAAGATCGCGTCGCCGATGAACAGCATCCCGTCGAGCGGGACGCCGCTTTCAGCACTCAGGCGCTTCAGGCCATAGCCCTTGTCCACCCCTGCCCTGGTCACGTCGATCGATGTCGTGCCACCTAGATTGATCGAGAGGTCCGGCAGCGTCGCGCGCAACGTGGCCTGCAACGCGGTCCTCTTCTTTCGGTCGGGATCCCACGCTTCCTTTTCCTTTAGCGGCGCTGCCTGCCCCAGCCCCGAAAAGGTGATCTGGCTGCCCCGGTCCTCGATCCGTTCGCCCCAGATACGTTCGTCGGCGAGGCTGGCATCGGTCAGGGCTTGATCGAAGGCCGCGCGGATCGTCGCCTTCTCTGCGTCGTCGAACAGCTCGGCATAGACCGCGCGCCAAGCGCCGTTGATGAACCGATAGAGTTTTGTGCCTGTGGTCGGCATCAACCAGAGACGGTCAAGCGCGGCGCCGGCAGGAAGACGCGAGGCGACCTGCTTTTCGAACTGCGGCCAGTCCCCGCCCGAGATCACCGCCACATCCGTGACGGCGAGCAATCGGGCGAGGGTTGTGGCCATATCCTCCGACAGCGGCCGCTTGCTCTCGGCAAGCGTGCCGTCGAGGTCGAAGGCGATCATCCACTTCATGCCGCCTTCCCCGCCGGATCGCGGTAGGCGAGCAGCCTGAGCGCATTGATGACAACAAGCAGCGTTGATCCCTCATGAACCGCCACCGCTGGCCCAATACCGAGGCCCAGGATGGTGGCAGGAACGAGGAAGGCGACCACGCCCAGGCTGACGAAGACGTTCTGGCGGATGATCCCGCGTGTGTGACGGCTCAAGCCGACCGCGAACGGCAGGTGCGCCAGATCGTCGGCCATCAATGCGACGTCGGCTGTCTCCAGCGCCACGTCCGAGCCCGCCGCGCCCATTGCAATGCCGACCGTTGCACTGGCCATCGCCGGCGCGTCGTTCACGCCGTCGCCGACCATCGCGACCTTGTCTTCACCGGCGAGCTTCTTGATCGCGGCAACCTTGTCTTCGGGCATGAGGTCGCCCCACGCCTCATCGATCCCGACTTCGTTGGCGATCGCTTCGGCGACTTTCTGGTGGTCGCCAGAGATCATTATCATCCGCGACACGCCCATCTCGTGCAGCCGGCGCAGCGCGGTCTTTGCCGCTTCGCGGGGCGTGTCCATCAGGCCGATCGCGCCCAGGTCGCGGTCCCCCTTGCGGACCACCATCGTCGTGCGACCGTTCTCGCGCAGTTTCGCGATCGCGTCCTGCGCTCCCTGCCCCAGCGCCGGAATACCCTCACTCCCGAACATCTCGGCCTTCCCGATCCAGACCGTCTCGCCATCCACGCTCGCGGTGACGCCCCGACCGGTCAGGCTCTTGAGGTCGCCGGCAGTCGGCACGGCACGATCGTTCAGTCGTTCGCGGCCGTCCTTGACGATCGCTTGGGCCAGAGGATGGTCGCTCAACGCTTCGACGGCGACGGCCAGCGCCAGCAGCTCGCCTTCATCGGCGCCATCGACGGGCACCACATCGGTGATGCGCGGACGACCTTCGGTCAGCGTGCCCGTCTTGTCGAAAGCGATCGCCTTGAGCGACCCAAGGTTTTCGAGCGGTGCACCGCCCTTCACGAGCACGCCGCCCCGCGCTGCACGGGCAACGCCAGACAGGACAGCGCTCGGAGTTGCGATGGCGAGCGCGCACGGGCTTGCCGCCACCAGTACCGCCATCGCGCGATAGAAGCTGTCGCGGAACGGCTCGTCGACGACCACCCATGCGAAGAGCAGGAGCACCGACAGGATCAGGACAGCAGGCACGAAGATCCGCTCAAACCGATCGGTGAAGCGCTGCGTCGGCGACTTCTGCGTCTCCGCTTCGCTCACCATCTTCACGACCTTGGCGAGTGCGCTTTCGTTGGAACGGCGCGTCACCTCGATCTCGATCGCGCCGCCGCCGTTGATCGTACCGGCAAAAACCCGGCTTTCCGCGTCCAACGCATCGGGCTTTGCGCGTGCCGCCGCAGCGTCGGCGACCGGCACCTTGTCGACCGGGATGCTTTCACCCGTCACCGGGGCCTGGTTGATCGCGCTCGTGCCCTTGATGACGAAGCCGTCGGCGGGCAGGCGCTCATTCGGGCGCACGATGGCGATGTCCCCGACGACCATCTGTTCGACAGGGATTTCGCTAGTTTCCCCGTCGCGACGCACGGTCGCGGTTTCCGGGGCGAGCTTCGCCAGCGCCTCGATCGCCTTCTTGGCGCGACCCATCGCGTAATGCTCGAGCGCGTGACCAAGGCTGAACAGGAACAGCAGCAGCGCGCCTTCGGCCCATGCGCCCAGCGCAGCGGCGCCGGCGGCAGCGACCAACATCAGCGTGTCGATCTCGAACTTCTTCATCCGAAGGTTATCGATCGCCTCGCGCAGCGTGAAGAATCCGCCGAAAAAGTAGGCTGTGATGTAGCAGGCGGTCGGCAGCCACTCCGGTGCGCCGGCAACTAGCTTCTCGATCGCATAGCCGATCCCCAGCAGCGCGCCGCAGGCGAGCGCGAAGATCAGCTCGGTGTTGGGGCCAAGAAACTCGGCATGGCTATGGTCGTGGCCATCGCCGGGACCGTGCTTCTCCTCGCTCATGCCGTGGCCCCCCGGCCCGTGGTCGTGGCCGGCATGGTCGTCGGCCGCGACCCGCTTGCCCACACCGACCTTCAGCTTGCCAAGTGCAGCGCGGACCTCCTCTTCGGTGGTTTCGCGTCGATCATACTCGACCCGAACCGAGCCGCTGGTGCTGGCGCTTGCCTGGACCACGCCGGGCAAGGCGCACAGCGCATCGCTGACGGTGCGTGCCCGACGCTCGTGATTGATACCTGTAACCTGCCAGATTGCATGGCCATAGCGGTCGGTGATCTCGGCGCCCGCGGCGCGCACCATCTCGCGCACGCGCGGCAGCGGCAGCTTGGCAGCATCGAAATGGATGCACAGCGCCGCCGGCGTGTCGCCGTCGAGGCAGATCACATGCGCCCGCTCCACGCCTTCGCGCTTGGATAGGGTCGACACAAGACGGTCCAGGCAGGCATCGGCCGCATCAGGCAGGTCCGGCAACAGCACTGGAATATCGAGTTCGAGCTTGTCGTTCATGACGACCTCCTTTCGCTTTTCTTGGTTTCGGCGCGCGCATCGCGCAGGATTTCGACACCGCCCTTGATGGCGATGATGGCGGTGGCGAAGCCGACCAGCAGGTCCGGCCAGTTGGTGCCCAGCCACAAAACCAGCACGCCGGCGATCAGGATGCCGCCGTTGGAAATGAAGTCGTTGAAGCTGAAGGTGGTGGCGGCCCGGAGATTGACGTCCGGATCCTTGAGGCGCTGAAGCAGCCGCAGGCAGAGGTAATTCACGACACCGGCAATCGCCGACATGACCATCATCGTCGGTCCGATCGGCTCGCTGCCTTGCACGTAGCGCCGTGCGACATCGAGCAGAATGCCGCCCGCGAAGATCAGCAGCATGACGCCCGACGCCATCGCGGCGCGTGTCTTCCATGTCTTGCCCCGGGTGAGCGCCACGAGGCTCAGCGCGTACACGGCGGTGTCTGACAGGTTGTCGACGCCGTTGGCGATCAGCGCGCTCGAATCCGCGAAGAAGCCCGAGACGAAGAAGCCTGCCGCAATCGCCGCGTTCAGCAGCAGGACGATCCAGAGGGTGCGGCGCTCCTGTCCGCCTTTGTTGTCATTGCTCGAGATCATCCCATAATCTCCTCAAGCGTGAGCAGGGCCAGGAACCCCACGAAGAACATCGAGCTGATGAGCGGGGTGTCGGGTTTCTCGTGCGCCTCGACCAGCAGCTCCTCCGTGACGAGATAGAGCAGCGCCATCAGCCCGAAGCTGAGGAAGCCGGCGACCATCACCGGCGACAGCGTGGCGACGGGCACGGCCGCAAGCGCGCCGAGCGGCAGCAGCAGCGCCAATGCCGACACGATCACGATAATGCGAAGGCGCGAGCGATAGGTTTCCGCCAGCTCGTCGGTCAGCGTCAGCCCTAGGAACAACACTTCCAGCGTCAGCGCGATCGTCAGCAGGAAACCCGCCTTTTCGCCCGCCACGAAAGCGAGGCCGAGCACCAAGCCGTCGACCAGAATGTCAATGCCGATCGCGGCGAGCAGCGCCATCGGTCCTTTGAAGCGGGCTTCGAATGCCTTGAGCCCTAGCATCGTCGCGACGCCCGCCGCCCCGCCGATCAACGTCGCGCTGGGCGACGCCTCATGCTTGACCTGCGGCAGGATTTCAGTCGCGGCCGCCGCGAACACGACCCCTGCCGCGAGATGCTGGAGGCCGGCCACAAGGTTGGGCTTCAACTTGGAGCGGCTCGCTATAATCGCGCCGAGCACGACCGCCAGCACAGGCGCAAGCGTGTAAAGCAGTGCCTGCATATCCTATGATCCCTCCGGGGTTCGGTGACAGACGTGGATTTTCCCGCGCCGCATGAAGGCGATCGCCCCGCCCGCCACGACGGCCCGTGACTGGTTGCCGCGAAATTCATCACCGGTTCGCTGGGCGCGCAGGATCTCGGTCCTGCCCTTCGGCAGCCAGGTGACGGCCATCTTCAGGCCGTCGTCGATGAAGTCGACATCGGCGCGGGTGCCGTCGTCGCAATACATGATGCGCTGCGCGATCAGCCTTGGCGTCACACGCTTGTCGTGAGCCGGTTCGACAGGTTCGCTCGGAGCCGGGTTGCACGCCCCTACAATCACGCCGGTGACGAGAACGACGCCAACGCGCGCGATCGTCAGCCCGGGCAGATGCAGCAAGGCGCGCATGCCCATCACCACAGCACCCCGTGGTCAGGTGTCAGCGGCTCGGGGGCCGGAAGTCCCGCGGTTTGGAGAAGGTCGATCTCGATCGTGCGACACATTGCCGTGAGCGGGACATCGTGGACGCTATTGGCGAACGGATCGGTCAGATCCTCGCCGATGCTCAGCACCGCGAGGAAGACGAGTCCGATCAGCGTCGATCCGATCGGCGTGGCAAGGCCCAGGGATTCGACCAGCGCGATCGGGAGCAGCACGCAGAACACACGCGTGAAGAGGTTCGGGAAGAACCGAAAGCCATTGGGCAGCGGCGTGTTCTTGATCCGCTCCATGCCGCCCTGCGCATTGGCGATGTCGATCAGGACGCGCTCCACAGTTGCCTGCTGGATTTCGGTGATCCGACCTTCCGCGAGCGCGTCGGCGTAAATGCCCGATATGTCCTCCAGGAGCGCGTTGGCAGGGTTCAGGCGGGCGACCGCCATATCGGCGACTTCCGTTCCAGCGACCCGGGCAATCTCTTCATAGGGCGACTGTCGGCGAAGCTGGCAGCGCATCGAGTGCGCAAAGGCGATCTGCCGCAGGATGATGTTGTGCCGCATCTCACTGCCCTCGGGTTCCCCCTTGGTCAGGCTGCGCGTGATCCGGGCCAAGCTGCGCGAGGCATTGATGAGCGCGCCCCAAAGAGTTCGCGCTTCCCACCAGCGTGCATAAGCGGCGTTGGTCCGAAACCCCATGAAGAGCGCGATGGCAGTGCCGAACAGCGCCGTCGGCAAAGGCGGTTCCTTGATCGGGGTCATCATGTGGAATGCCGTCACCGCCACGTCCCACACGAACAGGATCGTGAGAGGCTTCCAAACCTCGACAATAATCTGCTTGAATCGTGGCCTTGTGCCGACAATCATACCAATACCGCCTTAGTTATCTTCGCGATCGTCATCCGATCGGCATGTTCATGATGTCTCGATATGCAGACAGCAGCTTGTTCCGGACTTGCAGCGTCGCCTCGAAAGTAATGGATGCACGGCTCTGGATGAGCGCGACGGTTGCAATGTCGGTGGTTTCGCCCCGTTCATATGCTTCGGTGACGACATCCTCCTGCTCCTGGGTCTCGTTGACCTTCGCCACCACGGCATTGAGGGTGTCGGCAAAGGTTGAGGCTGGAGCGGTCGGCGTCACGCCGGGCGGTGCCGTCGGCTGCGCCTCGCGCAAGGCGCGGCTTCGCGCGATTACTTCGGCGCGAATGGCCATCACATTCGAGATCGACGTGTCAGACATCGTTTCTCTCCCGTTGCGGTGCGACGTGTCGGAAGACATGACGGTTCATCGGGTGCCCTCCCGTTCGCAGGTCCGCGTGCGGCCTTCGCCTTCCACGATGGTGAGCTGCGACCCCTTGAAGGTCGCGGTGGCTGTCTCGCCGACATATTGGAGGCCCTGCGCTGGCGCGGTCAGCGTCATGGGCACGGCGCTGCTGGAGCGCCGCAAATCGATCTGCAGGCCGTTGTCCTTGTAGTCGACGAACAGCGGTTCCCCGTCGGAACAGCGATAGGGATGGCGCCCCATTTCCCCGGTCGCCACGGCGCTGTCGGATGAATGGATTTGCTGCTCCGTTGGCGGGGCTGGCGGCTTGCTTTCCGTGCAAGCCGCCAGCCCGACAACGAGGATGAGGGCGGGCAGTACCCGCTTCAACGGCGTCATCGCGCCTTCCTCCTGTAGCGGGAGGGGACGCGCTGACGATTGATCCCACGGGCAGGCTGACCCACCCGCCAGCGCAGATAGGTCGCAAGTCGATCGTCGGCATCGACCATCAGGGACCGCAGACGACGCAACATCATCGCCGCGAACGGCAAAGACAGCGCCCCGCGCAGCGTGCAGCTATGTGTTAGCCTGGTGCCACCGTCGTCCCCTGCCAGCTCGTACCGCTCTTCGAGCGTGAACAGATAAGGGATGCCGCAGGACCAAGCGAAGGCGTGCGGCTTGTCGAATTGATCGACCAGGGCCGGCGTCCGAATTGGCCGGGTGATGCCCTGGATCGCGAAGGTACATTCCGTCTCGCCAAGCTGGCACGGGTTGTCGAGGAATACGAGCGGACTCCAAGCCCGGCGATGATCCGGATCGGTGATCGCCGACCAGATCCGCAGTGGCCCGCCGTGAAGCATTGAGCTGGTTATGGTGCGAGGCATATCCCCATCTCCCAGAGATGAGCGGGGCGATCGCGGATCGCCCCGCGCACCCATCAGGCCAAGTTGTTCACGAAGGTCTGACCGTGGTCGTCCCCTTCATGCTCCTCATTGTAGTGCTCGGGCTTCTCGATCGCCTTCTGCCCGAACCGGGCGTAGAGCGTCGGCAGCACGAACAGCGTCAGCAACGTCGCCGAGATCAGGCCGCCGATGACGACGGTCGCCAATGGCTTTTGCACCTCCGCGCCCGCGCCCTCGCCAAGCGCCATCGGAACGAAGCCGAGGCTGGCGACGAGCGCGGTCATGACGACTGGCCGCAGACGCTGCATTGCGCCGACATGGGCCGCCTCCTCGCGCGATAGCCCCGACCGGATCAGATCCTGGATTGAGCTGACCATGACGAGGCCGTTGAGGACCGCGATGCCCGACAAGGCGATGAAGCCCACCGCCGCCGAGATCGAGAAGTCCATGCCGCGCAGGAAGAGCAGCAGGACGCCGCCCACCAGCGCGAAGGGCACGCCGGTGAACACGATCGCGGCATCGCGGACCGATCCAAGCGCACCGTAAAGGAGCAACAGGATCAGGATGAAACAGGCCGGAATGACTAGCTTCAGCCGTTCGCTCGCCGATTGCAGGTTCTCGAACTGACCGCCCCATTCGAGATAGGCACCGGCAGGCAGCCGGACCTGGCTGCCGATCGCCGCCTGCGCGTCTGCAACGACGCTACCGACGTCGCGACCACGCACGTTGGCTTGCACCACCACGCGTCGCTTCCCGTTTTCGCGGCTGATCTGATTGGGACCGTCGACGACCTTGATGTCAGCGACACTGGACAGCGGCACATAGCCGCCCCCCGCCACCGGCACCTGCACCTGTTCCAGCAGGCCAATGTCAGCGCGCTGCGTCTCCGACAGGCGGATCACCACCGGGAATCGGCGGTCGCCCTCGAAGATCTGGCCCGAGGTGCGTCCGCCGATTGTCGCGGTGACGGTATCCTGCACATCCTGCGCGGTGACGCCCAGGCGCGCCATCGCGTCACGATTGACGCGAATGTCGAGCATGGGCAGGCCCGTCGTTTGCTCGACCTTCACGTCCGCCGCGCCCTGCGTTTTGCGCAGTACGGCGGCGATTTGCTCGGCCGTCCGGTTCATCGTGTTGAAGTCGTCGCCGAACACCTTCACCGCGATGTCACCGCGCACGCCGGCGATCAGCTCGTTGAAGCGCATTTGGATAGGCTGGGTGATCTCATAGGCGTTGCCCGGGATTTTTGCGAGATTTCCCTCGATCCGGCTGACCAGCTCCTCCTTGGCAAGATCGGGATTTGGCCAATCCTTGCGCGGCTTCAGGATGACGAACATGTCGGTGGCGTTGGGCGGCATCGGGTCGGAAGCGAGTTCCGCCGTGCCCGTCTTGGAATAGACGAACGCCACCTCCGGCTGCTTCGACATCATCCGTTCGATCGGCACCTGCATCGCCTGACTTTGCTGGACCGACGTGGCGGGGATGCGCAGCGATTGGATCAGCAGGTCGCCTTCATCGAGCTGTGGCAGGAACACCGAGCCGAGCGTCGTGAAGGCGAGCGCCGCCACGACAAGGCTGCCGACACCCGCGCCGATCGTCAGGGTCGGGCGCTTCATTGCCCGGTCAAGACCGGGCTCGTAGCGCTTCTTCAGCCACGTGATGATGCGGCCGTCCTTCTCCTCAACCTTCTTCGACAGCCAGATCGCGATCATGGCCGGCACGAAGGTGATCGAGAGGATGAAGGCGAAGGCGAGCGCGATGATGACGGTGAGCGCCATCGGCACGAACGTCTTGCCCTCCACGCCGGTCAGCGTGAGCAGCGGCACATAGACAAGGATGATGATCGCCTGCCCGTATACCGAGGGGCGGATCATCTCGCGCGCGGCGGCCGCCACGGTCGCGAGCCGTTCCCTTACGCTCAGCAAGCGACCTTCATGATGCTGTTGCTCGGCAAGCCGTCTCAGCGCGTTCTCCACGATGATGACAGCGCCGTCGACGATCAGACCAAAGTCCAAGGCGCCAAGGCTCATCAGGTTCGCCGAGACGCCGGCACGCAGCATCCCGAAGCCGGTCAGCATCATGGTGATCGGGATGACCAGCGCCGCGATCAGCGCCGCGCGGAAATTGCCGAGCAGCAGGAAGAGCACGACGATGACCAGCACCGCGCCTTCCGACAGGTTCTTGGCGACCGTCTTGATCGTCGAGTTGACCAGCTCGGTGCGGTTGAGCACCGGCTGAACCACGACGTCGGGTGGCAGCGAGGCGTTGATCGACTTCAGCTTCTCGGCGACGGCCGTGGACACGACGCGGCTGTTCTCGCCGATCCGCATGATCGCGGTGCCGACAACGACTTCCGTGCCGTTCTCCGAGGCCGAACCCATGCGGATCGCCTGCCCCGTCTTCACGGTCGCGACTTGTTCGACCGTGATCGGCACGCCGTTACGTGTCGCGATCACGGTCCTGGCCAACTCGCCGGCATTGCGCACGAGCGCATCCGAGCGGACAGCCAGACCTTCGCCATTGCGATTGACGAAGCCGCCGCCGACGCTGGTGTTGTTGCGCTCCAGCGCGTTGCCCAGGTCCGTCAGCGTGATGCCGAGTGAAGCCAGCTTCTGCACATCGGGCACGACGAGGAACTGCTTGGCGTACCCGCCAATCGAGTCGACGCCGGCGAGGCCCGGTGTGTTCTTCAGAAGCGGCGTGACGATCCAGTCCTGCGCGGTGCGCAGGTAGGTCGCCTTGTCCTCTTCAGTCGTCAGTCGCTCACCCTCTGGCGTGATGTAACTGCCATCGGGCTGTTGGCCCGGTTCACCGGGCTTGTGCTTGTCGTCCTCACGATGCTCGAGCCGGACGGTGTACATGTACACCTCGCCCAGGCCCGTCGCGATCGGACCCATTTCGGGGTTCACGCCATCGGGCAGGTTCTCTTGCACGCCCTGCAGACGCTCGCCCACCTGCTGGCGGGCGAAATAGATGTCCGTAGAGTCGGAGAAGACCGCAGTGATCTGCGCGAAGCCATTACGGCTCAGCGAGCGCGTATATTCGATGCCGGGGGTGCCGGCGAGCGCGGTTTCGATCGGGAATGACACCTGCTTCTCGACCAGCTCGGGCGAGAGCGCGGGTGCGCGGACGTTAATCTGCACCTGGTTGTTGGTGATGTCCGGCACTGCGTCGATCGGCAGCCGGTAAAGCGAAAACGCGCCAATAACGGCGACGATGGCGGTGAGCAGCAGGACAAGCCAGCGCTTCTCGACCGCCCATGTGACGATGCGGGCGATCATGGCTTAATCCTCGTGGCTCGCTTCGCCCTTGCCGATCTCGGCCTTGAGCGTGAAGCTTCCGGTGGTGGCGATTTGTTCGTTGCCGGTGAGACCCGAGCGGACGATCACCGTGTCGCCCGACGCATCGCCGAGCTGCACCGGGGTCGCCTTGAAGCCCGTAGGTGTGCGAACGAACACGACCGACTTGCCCTCGAAGCTCTGCACGGCCGTCGTCGGCACGCGGATTGCGCCGCTACCCCCGCTGCCCGTGAGCTGGACGGCGGCCGTCACCGGTTCGCCGACCCGCCATTCGCCGCCCCTGTTGTCGAGGGTGGCGAGCGCGGGCACGAGCCGCGTTTGCGGATCGAGCGCCGGCGACACGAAAGTGACGCGCGCGGTCGCCTGACGGCCCGCCGCCTTGACCAGCACCGTGTTGCCGGGACGCACCCGACCCGCATCCTTAGCCTTCAGGTTGAGGGCGATCGACACCTGGCTCAGGTTCGCAATGCGATAGAGTTCCGCGTCCGCCGCAACCGTCTGTCCCAGCGTCACGGGGCGAGCAATGATCTGGCCCGAGATCGGCGCGGCGATGCCGAGCCGGTTGAGACCGCCGCCGCCGACGCCCGCAGCCGACACCATGCTCTGTGCCTGCGTCAGCGCGATCCGCGCCTCCGTCGCGGCCGTGCGAGCTGCGATCAGATCCTGCTCGGGCGACACCTTCTGCGCGAACAACCGCTGCTCGCGTGCGAGGTTCGAATTGGCGAGCTGGAGCCGCGCACGCGCCGCCTCGACCTCGCCCTTGATCTGCGCCGCCTCGCGGCTCTCGATGACCGCAATGGTCTGGCCGCGGCCGACCGATTGGCCGAGGTTGCGGGTTAGCGAAACTACGCGTCCCGCGATGGCGGCCGACACCACTTGCGTCCCTTGCGGGTCGCCCTCAATGATCGCAGGCAGCTCGATCGTCCCGGCCCCACCGATAATCGGCCGTCCAATCTGCACGCCCGCTGCGGCGATCTGATCGGCGCCCAGCGTGACCACGCCTTCATCGGCATGACCGCCTTCGGCACCGCCCTTTTCCGCGCCTGCCGCTTCGTTACCGGCTGCGGCATTGGCGGTCGCCTCGTTCCCGGCATCCTTGCCGCCACAGGCAGCCAGCAGCAGGGCGAGCGATGCGACGCCCGCGAGATAGAAGTTCTTCATCACTGGTTTCCCCCATTGGGCGCAGGAGCGGTCAATCGCTCCACCTGCGCGCGGGCATTTTGATAGTTGGCGAGCGCGTCGATCGCGGCGACCCGCGTCTCGGCGAGGGTGCGTTCCGCATCGAGCAATTCGAGCTGGCCGAACTTGCCCTCGCGATAGCCAATCCGGGCGATGCGGGCGGCCTCCTGCGCAGCCGCCAGCGCCGGCCCCGACGCCGCGCGTGCGGTCGTCGCGGCATTGGCCGCCTGTGCCTGCGCGTCCGTGATGGCCTGTTCGATGTCGAGCGCGGTCACGCGGCGCTGTGCATCCGCCTGCGTCCGCTGCGCGGTCGCCTGCGCGATCGCCGCGCGACCGTTGTTGAACACCGGGATCGGGATCGACACGGTGAACACCGCCGCCATGTCGTTGGTCGCTTCCAGTCGGCGGATCGCAGGTCCGACGTTCAGGTCAGGGACGCGATTAGCGCGCGCGAGCCGCACGCCGGCCTCGGCGATCGAGAAATCCGCGTTGGCCGCCGCCAGCGCCAGCGTGCCGGTCGTGTCAGCCGGCGCGATCGGCCCATAGACGTTCGCCCCCGGGAGGCGATCGAGCAGCGTGTCATCGAGCGCACCGTCAATCGGTCGCCCGATCCGGCGCGCCAGATTGGCCCGCGCCGCCTCAGCCAAGCGAAGCTGCCGCTCCACATTGGCGTCGGCGTTGATGCGCGCGACATCTGCGCGCTGTTGCTCGAGCGGGGAGGCGCGCCCCGCCTGCACGCGAACGCTCGCAGCCCGCAGCGCGTCGCTGGCGATCCGGGCCTGATCCCGCGCCGTCGCCACCCGGCGATCGGCCGCGACCGCTTCGACATAAAGCTGCGTCACCTGAAGCCGGACATCCGCCGCGATGATCGCGGCCTGGATCTCGGCCCGGGATAATTGCGCATTGGCGACCGCGACGCGGGCGCCGCGCTTGCCGCCTAGCTCGATCGGGATCGCAAAGCCGACCGTGGATTCCGCGCTGCGGACCCCACGATACGGACCCGAGCCGATGACGTTCTCAACCTGGCCCTGGACAACCGGGTTGGGCCGCAGTCCGGCGACCGTGCGGCCCGCGCGGGCCGCATCGATCGCGGCTGTTGCCGCTTCGGCAGCAGGGGCCGAACCGCCCGCTGCACTGACCGCTTGGTCAAGCGTGTAGACCGGCGCGTCCTGCGCAAAAGGCGCGGACGGTCCGACCTGCGCCTGCGCCATAGTGGCGCACGACGCTGCGGCCAGCATGGCCGCGAGGATACGATGCATGAAAATAGGACTCCTGACGATGATCGACAGGGGCGCGCCAACGCGCGCCCAAATCGGACGTCAGGCTTGGGGGGGTCTCAAATGGACCATGCCGGTGCGGCCATCGAGCGACGCAGAGGCGGAGATAGTTGGTTTGGGCGTCGTGAGGACGTGGGTATATTCCATCGTCGTGCGCGCAGGCGCACCAACGTCATGCCCGTGGCAATAATTGTGATGGTGGGGGACGTTCTTGTCCGAATCCGATGGCACTTGATCGATGTCGCCATCGGTATGGATTGTGAACTCGACGCCCGCGATGCTCCCCCCCGCCAGATCGGCGGCGTGAGCCATGCCGGAGAAACTGGTGAGGACCAGCATCAGGCATGTCAGGAGAGGCAAAAAGGCTCGCACGAACCCGCCCTTACCACGGAGAGGTTTCCATGTCATTGCAATAACTCGCGAGCCGGTGCCTTCGCGGCATGCCATGCCGGCCAGGCTTCCCGAAGCACGCGCCATGCCGAGCGCAGGAAGATCACGGCGATCAATCCGCCGACGATGATGTCCGGCCAAGCCGAGCCGGTCAGGCCGACCAATCCGGCAGCCGCGAGAACCCCGACGTTCGACGCGACATCATTGCGCGAGCACTCGAACGTGCTCGACATGTTCACATTCTCGCGGCGGAAGCGCCAAAGCAGCGCGAGGCAGATCAGGTTCGCAACCAGCGCGGCGCTGCCGACCCCGAGCATCAAGCCCGATGCCGGAGGAACGCCGTTCGCAATCTTGTCAGCGATCTCGAAAATGACCGCGACGCCGAAAGCCAGGATGATGCCACCCTTCGCCAGCGCCGCACCCGCTTCCCAGCGCGCGCCTCGATGCAATGCATAGAGACTGAGCGCATAGACCACCGCGTCGCCGAACATGTCGACCGAATCCGCCATCAAGGCAGAGGAACGCGCGACGACGCCGCCACCAAACTCGACCACGAACATCGCGAGATTGATGAGCATCACGATGATGAGCACGCGGCGCTGCTCGGCCTTGCGACCAAGTTCCGCGATCGTGTCGCGTTTCGATGAGCAACAAGCGTCTGCCATTATCGAAGCTCGATTCGTGGATCAGACGCCCTATATGAACCCTCATCCTACTAGAGGGTCAAGAGGTTGAGCGATGAAAATCGGTGAGATCGCAAAGCGCACCGGGTTGAAGATCGAGACGGTCCGTTTCTACGAGGCCGAAGGGCTGGTTCCCGCTCCCATCCGTAGCGGTGGCAACTATCGACTCTATGATCGCTCGCACCTTGATCGTCTGTCGTTCATCAAACGCTCGCGTGATCTGGGTTTCACCCTGGATCAGGTTCGTGCGCTCCTGCGGCTTTCAGATGATCCGCGCGGTTCCTGTGCCGAGGCCGACCAAATTGCTGCGGTCCACATCGCGGAAATCGATCGCAAGCTGGCCGACCTTACAGCGTTGAGAACGGAAATCGCTCAGTGGGGTGACACCTGCAACGCCAGCATCGTTGCCGAATGCAAGGTTATCGACGCCCTGTCGTTGAGTCCTGGTGTCAAAACCGTCCAGTTGTGACACCGGCGGGACACCCCAGCATTTCCGCCGTTTTACAGGTGGCGGAATGCCTTGTCAGAATGGGAGTTTGGAAACGATTATGCGCAGATATCCTGCGGTGGCACCCAGGGTCTCGCTCCGTAGCTCCGCGCGTTGACCGATGCGCGGTGCGGTTCGGTCTAACACGACCCGCAGGTGAAACATGGATAGTACTCAGCTGGTCCTCTGCGGCTGAGCTGCCCTCGAGCGGTGGAGCGCGGTCACGCGCTTGACATGGGCGATGCTGCACCCGGCGAGCTCTGCCGTCTTCGCGATGCTCATGCCCGCCTCCCGCAGACCTACGATGCGCCGGTGGTGGGCGAGGTCCGGCTTGCGGCCGGTGTACCGCCCCGCCCGCTTGGCGATCTCGATCCCCTCGCGTTGCCGCTCGCGCCGGGTCTCGTAGTCGTCCCGCGCCGTCTGCAGCGCGACCCTCAGCAGCATGTCCTGCACCGCCTCCAGCACGATGCGAGCCACACCGGCACTGTCAGCTACTAGGTCCGACAGGTCGACGATGCCCGGCACCGCCAGCCGCGCCCCCCTGCCCCGGATTGTATCCACCAACAGTTCCGCTTCCTGCAGAGGCAGGCGGCTGATGCGGTCGATCTTCTCGGCCACTACCACCTCGCCCGGCTGCAGGTCCGCCACCATCCGCAGCAGCTCGGGTCGGTCGGGCCGCGCGCCCGACGCCTTCTCCCGGTACACCGCCGCGACGTAAAAGCCGGCCGCCCGCGCGCCGGCCACGATGCTCTCCTGACGCGTCAGGTCCTGCTCGTCCGTGCTCACCCGCAGGTACACCCGCGCCGCTCTAACCTCACTACCTGCCACCTGCTCGTCACTCCTGCCCGGCGTTCTTGTGTATACCCTTGTGAGCCATCGTTGCCGCAGCTGGCTCGGAATAGCAACGATCGATGCTGCGGAGCCTAGCCAAACGAGCGGAGCCAAAATGGCCAAGGGTCCGATAAGGCAGTTTATCGGACAGAGGCAACCTGGCGAAGAGCGGAGCTCTTGCCTCATCGAGCGTAAGACGCCAGACTAGGACTTGTCCGCCATATTGAGGCAGCGGAGGTGTGCAATGACATTACAGGTCACAGTGACAGCCAGTGGGCGCATGAGCCTACCGGCTGACATACGAAAACGCTTAGGGCTTGCCCAAGGCGGCGCAGTCTATGTCGACGAGACGGACGACGGTATCGTGCTGCGCACTGCGGCGCAGGCCGTGGCGCGCGCTCAGGCGCTCGCCAAACAATTCACCGGCGGCAACCCCGACGCTTCGGTCGACGCTTTCCTTGCCCGCCGACGCGACGAAAGTGGCGAATGAGCGTCGTCTTCGATGCGTCCGCCCTCATTGCCATGCTCAAAGGGGAGCGCGGCGCTGCGAAGGTGGCCGGTGCCATCGCCGACGCGCGGGTGAGCAGCGTAAACTATGCCGAGGTCGTCAGTCACTTCATCCATGCCGGCATGCCTGCCCGCGAGGTCGACGCGATGCTCGATCCGTTGCCGATGAGCGTGGTGCCGGTCGACAAGAGTCTCGCTCAGCTTGCCGGCCGGCTTCGTGCCGTCACAGCTGAAGCGGGGCTGAGCCTGGGCGACCGGGTCTGTCTTGCGTTGGCGCAGCGCGACGGTCTGCCCGCCTGGACCAGCGATCTCGACTGGAAGAAGGTCGCCGACGCTGCCGGCGTCAAGGTCATGGCGATCCGGTGATGCCTGACGCCAACGCAGGCGCGTCATTGACCATCGGCGCGCAATGGCATCGCTGGGACCCGCACGTTCACGCGCCCGGCACCAAGCTAAACGACCAGTTCGGCGGCGCCACCTCATGGGACGACTATCTCGATCGACTCGAGCAGGCGCAGCCGACGCTGCGCGCGATCGGCGTGACCGACTATTACAGCCTGGACTGCTATGAGCGCCTTCGCGCGGATAAGAGCGCCGGGCGACTACCCAATTGCGCCCTGCTGTTTCCGAACATCGAGATGCGCCTTGGGATCGGCACGGTCCGGAACGCCTTCGTCAATGTGCATCTTCTGGTCAGCCCCGAAACCGACGATCATGTCAGCCAGATCAAACGCCTGCTCACCCGCCTGACCTTCCGTGCCCATGGCGAGACGTTCGCCTGCACGCCTGAGGAGCTAGCGGAGCTGGGACGCCGCAGCGTCCCCGAGATCCGGGACACGGTAGCGGCGCTCTCGGAAGGGTCACGGCAATTCAAGGTCTCGCTCGACCAGCTGCGCGACGCCTATGCGAACAGCGACTGGGCGCAGGAGAACGTGCTGATCGCGGTCGCCGGCGGCAGCACCGATGGCGCTTCGGGCGTGCGCGACGCAGCCGATCGGACGCTTCGCCAGGAGATCGAGGCGTTTGCGCACATCATCTTCGCAAGCACACCGTCGCAGCGGGACTATTGGCTGGGTCACAAGTCGTCGACCGCGGACATTATCGGCCGCTACGGCGCGCTGAAGCCCTGCCTCCACGGCAGCGACGCGCACAGCCTGGAGAAGGTGGCGGCTCCCGACCTCAACCGCTACTCGTGGATAAAGGGAGCACCACACTTCGACGCCTTGCGCCAGGCGCAGATCGAGCCAGCCGGCCGGGCGTGGATCGGGGACGCACCGCCTGCGACCGCAAGCTTTTCTCAAGTATTGTCGACCGTCGATCTGGTCGATGCGCCATGGGCGGTGACGCCCCGAATCCCGCTGAACCCCGGACTTGTCGCCATCATCGGTGCGCGTGGCTCCGGAAAGACCGCACTCGCCGACGCGATCGCGCACGGGTGCGACGCAACCGAGGATCCACCAAATGCCATGTCGTTCCTGGCGCGCGCTTCCGAGCTGCTCGCCGGCAACAGCGTCCGCCTGACCTGGGGTGACGGCACGACCGACACGCGGCCACTCGACGGCAGCTATGATCCCGACGCCTCGGATTATCCGAAAGCCCGTTACCTGTCCCAGCAATTTGTCGATGGGCTGTGCTCGGCCGACGGTATGACCGACGCTTTGCTCGCCGAGGTCGAGCGTGTCGTGTTCGATGCCCACGACGCGAACAGCCGTGATGGCGCAGTCGATTTCCAAGATCTCCTGGAAGCCCGGGTCAGCCGCCACCGTCTCGCACGCGGACGTGAGGAAGAGGCGCTGGTGTCGCTATCCGACCGCATCGGCAGCGAGATCGAGAAGACCAAAGGCGTGGCTGCCTTGGCCAAGCAGGTCGAGGACAAACGCCAGACGGTCGCCCGGTACACCGCCGATCGTGCGCGGCTCGTGTCGAAGGGGACGGAAGAAAGAGCCGAGCGTCTGGCGGAAGTCGCAACGGCTGCGGAGAAGGCGGCGGGCAATGTGCGATGGTTCACCAACCGCGAGGCGGCGCTGCTCGTCCTGCGCGACGAAGTGGCCGACCTGCGGACCAACCGCGCCCCGGCCACGCTGCGCGCCACGAAGGAGCGTCATAAGGCCAGTCGGATCAAGGAGCCGGATTGGGCACCCTTCCTGCTGGACTATGAGGGCGACGTCGATGCTCTCATCACGGCCGAGGTGGCGAGCGCCCGTTCCGGCGCCGCGGGCTGGCGTGGAAAGCCGGTGGCCGTACCCGCGGACATGACCGTCCCGTTGATCGCCGCCGACGCCGACCTGTCGAAGCAGACGCAAGCCTTGCTCGACGCCGAAGTCGCACGGCTCACAAAGTTGGTGGCGCTCGACACCGACACCCAAAAGCGCTTCACCGCCCTGACACAGAAGATCGCGGCTGAGAACATCGAGCTCGGCAAGCTGTCTGATCGCCTGGCGGACTATCAGGCCGCCAAGGATCGTATCCCACCGCTGCTACAAGATCGGGAAAGCGGCTATGCGCGGGTCTTCGACTTCATCCTCGCCGAAGAGCAAGTCCTGCGGGATCTGTATGCACCAATCCGGCAGAGGCTGGAGGCCGAGAAAGGCACACTCGGCAAACTGTCGTTTAGCGTGCGCCGCTCGGTCGATGTGGAACGCTGGGCCACGGCTGGGGAGAAGCTGCTCGACCTTCGCCATACCGGAAAGTTTCAGGGCCGCGGCTCCGTGGCGGAGCGAGCCGAGCGTGGCTTGGCGTCGGCGTGGCGCACCGGCGACGCGGCAGCGATGACCGCGGCGATGGCCTCGTTTCGTGACGACAACCAGGAGGAGCTGCTGGAGGCTGCGCGTGTGCCGAAGGGCAACCCCGTTGACTACCGGGCATGGCTCAAGCGGTTCGCGCAGTGGCTCTACAGCACCGATCACATCCAGGTTCGCTACAGTGTCGATTATGACGGCACCGACATCCGAAGCCTGTCCCCCGGCACGCGCGGGATCGTGCTGCTCCTGCTCTATCTCGCGCTCGACACGGAAGACGATCGCCCGCTGATCATCGACCAACCCGAAGAGAACCTTGATCCCAAGTCCATCTTTGACGAGCTCGTCGGGCTGTTCATTGCTGCCAAGGCCAAGCGCCAGGTGATCATGGTCACGCACAATGCCAACCTAGTCGTCAACACGGACGCCGATCAGATCATCATTGCGGAAGCCGGGCCACGTGAGGCGGGCGGCCTGCCGGGGATCAGCTACATGGCGGGCGGCTTGGAGGACGCGCCCATTCGAGAACGCGTCTGCGAGATCTTGGAAGGCGGCGAGCACGCCTTCCGCGAACGAGCACGGCGGCTTCGCGTCCGCTTCCGGCGTTGACCTAACATGGCGTCGATGAAGTCACGCTTCCTGCAGCTTGTCGACCTCCCGCCGTTTCGTCCCGATCATAGGTTGTCGAAGAGGTGCTGAGCATCGATTCGAACAGCTGAAGCCTGATGAAGTCAGCCGTTACGCGTCTCCGCAAGGAGCTCGTCAAGCTCGCTAAAATGACCCCAATCGGCACCCATTATTACGCGCAATCTAGCGAACCATTCGCGCGTCACCGATCGACCGTACTGAACCTCATCCCTACAATGAGCATTGTAGATGCAACATGCGGCGTAAAGCGCCTGCTTGTCAGCCTCATAAGCGCTTGACCGTTCGCCATGGCGCTTTCGAGTGCCTATGCTCTCCACATAGGCTAAACGCGACTCCATCATCTGCCCTGCTCGCGCGAAAAGCTGGTCGAGAGCTGCCCGTGCTTCCTCGGGAAGCTGATCGAATGCAGCCAAGTGCCTATCATAGGCTCTGTCATCGCGAGGACGTAGAAGACGTCGAGGAGTGGCTTTCGTCACGGCCACCGGAGCTGCGGCCCCAGGAAGCGACGATCGTTGCAGCTCCCGACGAACATTGTCGGAATAACGCAAGGCTGGGCGATCGTGACGGAGCTTGGTCATAGCGCGTGACCATAACCGGAGCCGTCCGGTGGTTGAAGCAACCCGATGACCACCGTTCAACGCGGGCTAATCGCCAATTCGTACCCAAAAGCACGAATCGATGCGCCATGATGACGACCTGACGGGTTGAACGTCGCACGTCAGCCCCATTCTCCCTTGAGTTCGGGCGTGGTGTGATCGACTATCAGCCGAACGCCGACGACATAGGGTGGCAGAGGTGTCGAGCTGCTGGTTCACGGTCGACGTCGAACCCGATGTCCATCTCGCCTGCTTCCGACTTGCTGGCACCTTCGCGGCCGAAGACGTTGAACGCCTGATTGCAGAACGCGACCGCGCTTTCGGCTCCCTGACCTCGGCACAGAACCGACACGTCGCTCTTGTCGACATCAGGAAGATGACGCCACAGGGATTGAGCGGGTTCGCCGCCTTCGGTCAGCTGCTGTTGCGGCAGGAACCGCGCGCCCTGCGCCTCGCTTTCCTGATCGTGACAAACCTTGCGAGCATGCAGGCGCAGCTCGCCGCGCACGGGCGCGGGGCGCAATTCTTCTTCGACGAGGCACAAGCGAGGACCTGGCTGCTTGCCCACAACGCCTCGCCTCTTGCATTCCCCGTCGTCGCACCCGCGAAAGCTCGGGAGGCGGGATAAACGACGGCTCTCGCCCCACTCGTTGCAGGACCGTAGTCGATCTCAGGCGCACTCTAGCCGCAAGGCTCTCGTGGAGCTGTTGCGCGACGCCCGGCTCTGGCCGATCACGGCCCGGATTGCTCGATCCTCCTTCGTCCGGCCGAGCGTATCGCCCGACTTCACGATCGGCCGAGCAACCCTGCCGCGTGTTCCGGAAATCGAAAATGGACCGCCACAGCCCAGCCGCACGCCGCGAGCATCAACCACAGCGCGAGCGGAAGCCGCGGCGTACGGGCGTTCGGCGCCGTGCCCCACACGGACTCGCGATAGCCCTGCCAAGCCCGATTGACCCGGTGGCGGCCACGACCTCCGGCCGGACCCGATCTATCCGGCCGCATAGAGGGCGATCGCCAGGGACATGCAGAAGATCGACAACCAGATCACGATCTGGCCGAAGATGTGGAGCACGAGGCCCATCCAGTTGTAGCGACGGCGAAGCGCGATCCCGCTCGCGACCGCAACGAAGAATGCGATGGTAACGGGCATCGAGATCGACGGCGAGCGCTTCAGACTCGCCTCGACGATCGGCATGAGGCCGACCGCCATAACCAGCATCCACGAAAACCCGAATACCGCCGTGTCCGCGAGGTTCAGGTCGTCCAGCGGGCTTTTCCGATCCTCTTGCCGGGGCTGCCGCGTCGCCATTCAGCTGCTCCCTGCTCTGCTTGTGAACAAACCTCGAACCTTGTATGTTGGAAAGGTTCGGAGGTTCGTCACATGCTGGACACGCACACTCTCTTGGTCACGCAAGATCGGCCGTCGGGGCCTCTTTTGCTGATCGAAGATGCTCCGGTGGTTGCTGACACCGATGAGCCCCAGACTGTGGGAACCGTTATCGGCCAAATTCTCGGCGTCGCACTCGTCATCGCTCTCGGCGTTTACATGACGCTGGCAATCTAACACCGCGATCACTCCCGCAGCTTCGGATCGACGAAGAAGCCGCGGTTGTGATCGCGGTTCACCTCGCTCTGCACGTCAACGGAACCCTGCACGGCGCCGGTGCGCGCGGCACGAGCCGCCGCTCGGTCGCCCTCAAGCTGCTCCCCACCCCTTTCGATGACAGCCTGTGCCGCTCCACGGTTGCCGTCTCCAGGTCCGGCCGGGATGCCAGAAACGCCATGCGGTCGGTACGATCCGCTTACGTCGGCCGCACTGTCGACCCCCGGCCTGTGGACCTGAACGAGATCCGGCTCCTGCAGCCTCCCGGCGATCTCCTCTCGAATGCCGTCCTGCTTCTCGCGCATCCAACGTGTGATCATCTCGCCACGGACCGCCCGCTGATGATCGCTGAGGTCGGTCGCCCAGAGCTCCGGCGCGTCAAGGCCGGGATTGGATACCTGCTGCGCCCGATACCATTGCGCGAGATCCTGGCTCACGTTCTCGCTCAGCTGCATGCCGTGAGTCTCGGCGTAGCTGGCATCACGCGATAGCGACTGCGACAGCTCCTCCAGCTTCCGAGCCGTTTCGGTGTACGACCGCGCACGGGCGAGCGCCTGTTCGTGGGTCAGCGACGAGCTCGACGTGCTCGACGCGCGACTGAAGACGCCGGAACGATCGTAGGTGCCATCGGACGATGTCGCGCCCGTACCGTTCGAGTGCTCATCACGAACGCCGCTGCTGGAAGTGCTTGAGCTGTCCGAGGAGCGTGCGTTGTCAGTGCTGTGTCGCAGCGTGTCTTGCTGGCTCCCCGTCTTGCTAACGGAGAGCCCCGCGCCGGGCAGGGCGCCGAGCACCCGACCAAGAGCGCCACCCCGGCCGCCGCTTCCACCACCGCCGCCGCGGTTCCCACCGATGCCCGCATCAAGTCGTCCGCCGACTTGGTCCACGGTCCCGGCGTTCCGATCGTGACCATCCGAGACTCTCTGGCTCTGCCCCGTCGACGACCTATCCTCGAGGCCTTGCGAACTGCTGCCGGTCGTGCGGTCAAACTGCTCGATCGAGGTGTTCGCCGAACGGCCGCTACTCGAGTCCCAACCCGAGGATCGTTCGCTCGACGTGCCGTAGGCGCTGCGGTCCGTCTTGCTCCAGGTGAGCATCTCTTGAGCAGCGTTGTCGAAGGCCTGCGACTGACGGTGCGCCTCGCTCGCCATCTGCCGCCATTCCGAGACGGTGCCCGTGGATACGGTGGGCGTGAAGCCCAGCCGGGAGATAGCGCCGCCGGTATCGAACACATCCTGCCCGTTCCCGAAGCCGTTGATGACGGCGCCGTTGTCCTGCCGCCACCCCACGCTCGCCGCACCGCCCATGAAGCTCGGAGCAGTCGACCACTGGTCAGCCTGCCGCATGTTCGAGGTCGAATTGGCCCAGCTCACGTTCCCGTAGGAATAGTTGCCGGTGGTCTGCTCGACCGCAGCCGCCTCGGCCGCATTCTGCGCGGGAGCGAGCATCGACGTCGCTTGTCCGGCGATTGACATAGCCCCGCGCGCGAGACCTGCCGCGAGGAATGGGATGCTCATCAGCATGAAGCCGGCGATCGTCGCGGTTTCCCCGTTCACCGCGCCAATCCCGGCATAGCTACCGAGCGACATGCCACCGGCCGCGACGCCGTTGGCGGCGCTCTCTGCTCGCGTCATGCAGATCATGTGGAGGATGACGTAGAGCGGTCCCCAGGACGCGAGATAGAAGAACCCCATCGCGTAACCCTTCAAGGTACTGAGACCTGTCTGGGGCAGCAGGAAGAGCGGGAAAATGACGGGGAACATCGCGAAGAACACGACTGTCAGCACGATGTTGAGGATAGGCACCCACGCCATCGCCTGCTGAGCGATCGAATTGTACGTGTTGCGCGCCTGAATGTCGGCGCGAGTCTGCGCGAAGGTGTCGATAGCGGCGGCGCCGCTGCCACCCGCCATCGAGTTGCGCGCCTGCATGAAGGCGTTGATCGCGGTGTTCTGGCGCATGACGCCGGTGAAGTCGTTCCCCGACCCGGTGAAGGCCTGGTTCACGATCGGGACGTCGTGTTTCAGCTTCGCGGCCGCGACGGCGTTGCTGAGCTTCGGATAGACCTCCTTCGCCCAGGGCTCGGCGTTGGCCTCGATCATCGCCGTCCACTGCCCGTCGAGCGTCTGATAGGCCTGCCGGCAGGTGATGATATAGTTCTGGACGGAGCCGTCCCCTTGGCGCTCCAGCCATTCCTGCGAGCGCGCCTCCGACCCCGGCCCGATAGCGGCCCACAGGTCGGTCGCCTTGGCGAGGTTGGTGAGCGACTTCTGGTAGAGCATTACGTCGCCGAAAAGGCAGTTCTTAAAGTGGTTCTCCAGGTTAGTGGAAAACTCGGCATCGCGGATCACGAAGTTGCGCGTCGCGTCGAAAAGGCGCGCGCCATAGACCATCCCGTTCGTCGTGTAGTTCAGCTCCCCGGGCATCACGAATACGGTTTCCGCGGTGCGAGTGAGCCAGTCCCCGATCTGCGTCGTAAAGCTCGCGAGCACGCCCAGCCCGAGCGGAACGTTGGCGACCGTCGCCGGCGCAAGGCTCGGGTTGATGCGGTCCGTGACCTTGATGTCGATCGTCGGCACCATCAAGCACAGGTAGATGCCGGTCGCCTGCAGGAACCAGTTCATCCAGGCGCGGAAGTTGAGGGTGAAGGCGACGACGAGCAGCGAGTAGATGAGGCCCATCACCATTACGACGCGGAGGAGCGAGCGATAGCCCCCTCCCCCGGCCCAGGCGGCGACGGCGTTGAAGGTGTTGACGAGATACTCGCCCCCGCCGACGGTGAAGACTTCAAGCACGTCGCTACCCTCCCTCTACGCGCTTAGAGCAAGCCCTGCGCGTTCAGCCCCCGCGAGAAATTGAGCGCCGAGGACATGCCCGGCGTCATCGTGTTCTGAAGGGTGGACTCCAGCATGATGCTGCGATTGATGATCTGCATCGTCACCTGGAGCTTGTTGCTCAGCTTTACGTCGCGTTGGGCGAACTTGGCGCGTGTCGCGGCGATCTGCTGGCGCCACTGCCCAGCCGTCTCCTGGTCCGCCGTCTGGTAGAAGACCTTCGCCTGCTCGACGCGATCGAGCATGTTGTCGAGCATGGCGTTGAGCAGGTCGACCGCGACGATCTCGGAGAGCGTCTGGATCTCGCCGTCGGTCAGCGCATAGTGGGCGTACGCCTGGACAGCGAGGATCTTGTAAACCGGCACCGTCGCCATGTTCAGGAGCTGCTTTTCGGCCGCGTTCAGCGCGGTGTCGCTACGGATCTTCGAGCTCATGCTCTTGATCATCGTCGCGATGCGCGGCCGCAGCGCGGTCGCCTCGGGAACGCTCAGGGTCTGGTCCGAGACGTCCGTGCAAGGGTCGTTGTTGCACTTCAGGATCTTGACCGGCGGAGCATTGGCCGTGCCGTCGAGCAGCGCCGTGACCACCGCCTCCTCGGCCGGACCGTAGATCACCACCTTCGGCCCGCTGCTGCTGTCCGCCGGCGGCGTGGTGACGATCGTGCCGACGAGCGTCATGACGTACTCGGAGAAGTCCTGGTCGAACGCGCCAAACTTGGCGGACTTCTTCAGCGCCTCCCAGGTATAGTTGTGGGGGTCGCCGACGATCTGATCCTTCATGTGCGGGTCGGTGTTGCCGGCGAGCGTACCGTCACGCTGGCCGCCGTTGTTGCAGCCCTGCCGCGAAGCCGCCCAGTCGGAGAACACGCCCTGGCTGTTGCCAACAGCCTCGCAGATCGTGGATCGCGTCGTCTCCATCTGGGGCCAGATGCCGCCCACCAGCGCCTGAGCCGTCTCGCAGCTGGAGATGTTCATCTGGTTGAGGAGCTGAGCCTTCTGGCTGAACTCGTCCATCACCTTGCCGATCTCGGGCGAGACGCTGTCGATGGCCAGCTTGAAGGCGAATCCGAGCGCGTTGTTGGCGGTCGCCTTCAGCATCGCCACGATCTCGCTCGCGTTGATAAAGCTGAACGACCCCGAGAAGAGGTCGATGCCACCGCAGCCTGCACGCGCGCTAGGGAGCTGGAGGTTGAAGGGCGACACGCTCTTCTGCGGGAAGCGCGTCCACACGTTGCCGAGCGAATAATAGCCGGCCGACTGCCCTTGGAAGGCGGTCGGGCCGGTCACGTTCGCGGCGCCGCCGGCATCGTTGAAGAAGCCGTTCATCTCCGAGGCGACGTCAGCGCGAGCGACGCCGATCAGGGCAAAGTGCGTGGCGGCAACCATCGTCAGGGCGGTGCCCGCGCGCCGCGCGAGCCTCCGCAGGCGGCCATGCTGGCGCGGACTGGTCATCAGTAGTCGCTCCCCACCTTGGTGTTGGTGAGCATGAAGATGCGATCCATGATCTCATCCGCGCTCAGGATGCCGTAGCCGACCGGGATCGTCCGCTTGGTAGCGGTGTCGAACAGCACCAGCGCCGGGGTCTCGTTGCCCGAAATGCCCATCCGGGCGCGCTGCCCGGAGTCGACCACGTAGTTCGGAAAGTCGCGGCTCGGGCCGCCGTCCATCGAGACCGCCATCACGGCCATGCGGTGACTGTCCGCCACGGAGCGAAGGATGGGCGCGAACACCTCGCACGCACCGCAGCTCTGCGCGTAGAAGTAGAACAGGCCGTAGCGCTGGCTGAGGTTCGTCAGCACCTGGTCGCGGTCGGCCTTGCGGTTGTCGAGCCACGCGCGCTTCGCGACCGTGTTGACCGGCCGCTGCAGCGTGTAGTCGATGTCCGGGTTCTGCCAGAGCGCGCGCTGCCAGGTGTCGGAGAAGGTCGACGCCCGGTCGAGCTGCTCGCGCTGGAATCGCACATAGGCGATGACGTTCTCCTCGGACGGGTCGAGGATCGCCTTGGCCTTGAGCTCGTCGAGCTGGTGGGTGATCGCCGCGAGGCGCTCGGCCGCGCTCTTCTCGGGCACCTGGGGTTGGGCCTTCGCCGTCTCGGCCGGCTTCGGCCGGGTGCAATAGAACCACTGCCCGAGCTTGCGCTTTCCGCAGTAAAAGTCGTCGCCGCGACCCGTCGCCTCGACGCTCTCATCCCTGCTTTGCGCTTCCTGCGCGAGCGACGGTGTCGCGATCGGCGCTACCGTCAGCAGGAGCATCGCCAGTTTCGCCATCCTCGACATGGTTATCGTCCTTCCTTCTGATCGGCCGCGACGTCCGACGACGATTGCGCGGGGTTGCTGGGGGTGGTGGAGGCCGGTGCGCTCCACCTCGCGAGGTGGAGGCAGCAATCGAAAGCGGCGGTGGACGCTTGGCCGGCACCGCAGCTTGAGACGGCGGGCAGTCGTGCGGCCGGCCGAGTGGGCGCCGGGGCCACCGCGGCGAGCAGCGCGGCGACGAGCGCGGGCTCAACGATCACGAACGCCATTGTCCAGCTCTCCTTTCGACAAGCGCAGCACCGACATCATCAGGGCTACGTCGATCAGGCGCGTCCCCTGATCGAGCAGCCGGATCATGCCGTTCATCAGCGGCCGGGCCGCTCGACGGCCCTCCTCGGTCGCCCGAAAGCAGCGGCCGTCCTCGGAGACCCAGTGGTTCGCGAGCATGTTCTCGATCGGCGCGGACGCGGCCGGCGGGTCGACGGCGCACTCGAACCACGACCCGATCACCTGACAGATCTCCTCCACCCGCGGCGGATGGCTGGCCCGGAACACGCACATGAAGATGGCGAGCTCGAACACCGTCATTGACCAGTCGCAGGCTGGAGGGCCGGCGGAGACAAGGTCATTCGCCACTGCCGTCATGTTGATCACTTAGCCCCCCGATCATGGCTGACCCCCGTGCAGGTCGTAGTAATTCTGGATCTTCTGCTGGATCTCGGTCATCGTCTGGACCTCGTCCGGCAGCTTCGCGGCGTCGATGAACTCGGCGTAGACTTCGGTGAAATCCATCACGGACAGGTCCAGCCGAGCGAACTCGTCAATCGTGAAGCCCTTGCACTGCTCCTTCTTCGGGGCACCCCAGGGCTTGTTGATCTGGGGGCGGCCCTGCTCCTGAAGGATGCGGCTGAGCTTGCTCTCGAAGCAGCAATAGGCGGTCGACTTGGAGGTGCAGACGCCAAGGAAACTGTCGCTGCAGTAGGTGCCGACCTTGTGGCAGAACCCCATGCGGTCCTTGATGTCGAGCTGCATCTCCTTCTGCGAGCACATGAAGGTCGTGAGGAACGGGGTCGCGAGCGCGGCGATCGCCGCCGGCCCGCCGGCGAGAGCGGCGCCGCCTGCTGCGGCGGTCAGCAGTCCGGACGTCTTGCCGGCACAGCAATTGACGAGACCGAACACCGGCTTGTGGCAGGTATTCCGCTCACCGGAGAAGACCGTCAGGTTGTTGGGGTCGAACTCCTTGCCGGCCTGGTCGATCGAGTGGAGCGCCACCAGCGCATCCTTGAACTCGGTTGAGGCCTCATGCGTGATCGGCTCGCAGTCCCCGTTGATGCAATAGACGTCGTCGCCGCAGATATACTGCTTGTCGGCGGGGTTGGCGCCATCCGGGATCGGGCACTTGTAGACCTTCTCCGTGACCTTGCACGGCCCGTCCTGCGGATCGTCGAGGCACTCGTCGCGAAGGTAGGTGCATTGGCGGTTGCCCTCGAGATCGCCGCAGTCGTTGCCCGCGGTGAACACATGGCAGGAGAAGTCCCGCTTCCACGCCCAGCACGCCTGGGTGACGGACACGCCGTCGAAGACCCGCGTTTCCGGTCCCTCGGTGCAGACATCCTCGCCCGAGGTCTGGGTACACATGCCGTCGGAGGCCAGGGCGGCGCAGCCGCTCTCCTCGCGCGTCACCGTGACGGAGGATTCGCCCTCCTTCTTGTAGTATTTCGTGCCGGTCTTATAGTTCTGGTGGGCAGGGATCTCGCCGTCGGGGATAGCGGACGAGCAGGAGTAAAGCTGCGCCGGCCCCTTGTTCATCGAAGACAGCCGCTTGCAGTAGCGCCGGTAGCCCTCGACGTCGTCGCCACCGGCCCCAAGCTCGATCTGCGCGTCGCAGACGTGCATGGAGACGGGCTCCGAGCGGCAGATCCCCTGCGCGACCTTGGCCTGCATCACCGAGTTCTTCGCGAACCCATTGTCCTCGTTCGAGTCCGGCGCCCCGAAGTAGAACCAGCGCTCCGTGTTCACGATATGCGGAACCATGCGGATGCTGCAGGATCGCGGCTCCTCCGTGACCTTGGTGCCCTGGTTGCACGTCGCCTCGTAGTAGCCGTTGGTCCCCGATCCTGGCGGCAGCGGCTGGCACTGCCCGCTCTCGGAGCCGATGCTCTGACCCTGCAGATAGGCTTGCGGATCGTTCTCGACCGCGGTCGCACGGCTGGTCGTCGCGAGGATCTCGGAGTTACTGAACGTCGCGCGCGTGTGGCCCTGGTCGGTGGCCGTCCGGTAGGCGTCGTTGGTCGACCGCTGCGCCGTGCCGGCCGCGACGAGCGCGTCCGGATCGTCGAAATAGGTGCTCTGCGGCTGGTCGGTCCCGGTATAGCCCGGCACCGCGCTCGCCTGGGCGTCGGTGGTCGGGACGAGGCTTCCGTCCTGCCGCTTGGCGTTGCCGAGCGCCTTCCCCTCCTCGCGCGCCTGCTCGGCCGTCATCTGCTGCGCGGCTGCGGGACCGACGACCAGGCAGATGCCGAGCAACGTGCTGAGGAGTGGGCGGAGCTTCACTGCTGGCGGCTCCGCGCGAGATTGCCGAGCGCCACCGACGCGATCCGCGCGCCTGGCCCGTTCGCACCCGCGAAGGTGTTGAGCGCATAGTCGACGGTGACGTTGCCCTCGATACGATCGTAGGGAGGCACCTTGGTCTGGCAGTGGAAGCCGGCGCACAGGTCGAACGTCGACGACACCGCCACATAGGTCGGCACGGCCTGGACGTTGAAGGCACGGAACAGCCGGGGATCGATGCCGATGTTCGGCATGTCGTCCTTCTGGACCACCTGGCCAAGGCGGTTGACGAACTCCTTGGCCGAGTTGTTCGGGAAGCCGCGGAAGACGACCACGCCCCCTGCCCTCGCCGTGTCGGCGATCAGCTGCTTGAGCGACGCCGGCGGCATGGAGAGGCTCGCAAAGACCATGAACTGCGGAGCGTCCCCGCCCGGCGTGTTGGCGTTCGATGCCGCGCCCTGCACCAGCTCGTCGAAGTCGATCTTGCCGTCAGGTCCCTTCGGAAGGTCGGTCGCCGCGACCCGCTGCATGTTGTCCATGCCCGACTTGCGGACGACGGTCGCCTGCTCGCGGAACTCGTCGCCACGGTCCTTCACCTGGTCGACGAAGGCCTGCGCTTCCGCCTGCAGGTCCGCCGCGCGCTTCTTCACCGCCTGGACGTCGAGCCCGTCCACGGTCTGCGCGAGGATCGCGGACACGCCCGCGGTGCCGAGAAGCGCGGCGAGCCCTAATGTCAGAAAGCGCATGCTTCTCTCCTCACAACACGCAGCAGTTGCGCTTGCGCCAGACGAGGTAGCCCATGTCCTCGCCACCGGCCGGGAAGGCGCGACCGGCCTCGGGCGGCATCGTCGACGCGCCGATCGCGGAGCAGGCGAACCGCCCGCTGACCGTCGGGATCGGGTTGACCATCTGGAAGCGGTATTGCTGCTTCCGCATGATCGGCATGAGGTACTTCTTGCAGAGCCCCTCCGAGCCCATCGTCCCCCACGCGAGACCCTCGCGGTGCATCTTGTAGGCGAACCGCGAGAGCGCGAGCCGCGACGACTGGACGTGGCCGATGGAGGCCGGGACGTTGCCGTTCAGCGGGTACATCGGCCCCTGACAACCCGCGCACCAGAACAGCGAGTCCAGCGGCAGGTTGGCGGTGCCGGCGACGCAGTCGCCCGCGCATGCCGCCTGCGCGATCGGGTTGGCGAAGACGATCGCCTCCGGATTGATGATCGCGGTCAGCGAGTCATCCTGCCAGAGGGGGTCGACCTCCGTCATGTAGGCGATGTCGAACGACGCCTGCTCGAAGCAGACGAAGTCGGTCAGGATCTCCATCCAGTAGAGCAGCGGGTAGACGTACCAGTGGATGTGCCACTTGGCGGTGCTCTGGGAGCGTCCCCCGACCATCGATGGCCCGGCGAGATAGCCTTGGCCGATGTCGAAGCCCGGGGCGATCCGCATCCCGCCCAGGTTCGAGAAGCACCACGGCTTCATCGTCACGTCCGCGAGGCGCGCCGGCTCCCAGAACCCGACCGAGATGCCGATGCGCGGCAGCGGGTCGGCGCAGGCGCAGATCGGGGAGGCAGGGTTCTTCGGATCGGGGCGGTTGCCCGGCCAGATCTTCGCGCCTCCGATCGAGAGCGGGAACAGGCAGCTCCAGCAGACGTCCGTAATCGGATTGACGAATTTGCCGGTGCAGGTCGGCGCCGCCTCGGCACGCGGCGTCAGCGCGACCGTCACCAGCAGCAGTCCCAGGACGCCCATCAGGGCACGCAGCCAGCGCATCAGCCCGGCTCCCCTGCCCGCTCGAGGAACGCGGTGTCGGCCGCGTTCTTCCGGCGGAGGTAAAGCGCGGTATAGAGGCCCGCGCCGACGAGCAGCGCGGCCGCGAAGCACGGGGCGGCGCGGCCGATCGCAGCGTGGATCTGCGCGAAGAAGCCGACCATCAGCGCGACCGATAGGCACAGCCCCTGCCAGGTGCGTCGCATCCGGCGAAGCGCGGGCGTTTCCGGAGCAGCCATGGGCGTCCGGAGCAGGTCCAGCCACAAAGGCATCAGCTCTTCGCTCCCGGCTTGAGGACGGTCTCTGAGACGTGCAGCAGCTTGCCCGTCTGGACGACGACCGCCGGCGTGTGGCGGATGCCGAACTTGCCGGTCAGGCGGCCCTCCTGGTCGAAGAAGAACCGACGCTTGCGCGAGGTCATGGACTCAATCGGCGAGCCGCTGACGAAGATGATCTTCGCGTTGAGCTCGGTGTACCGTTTCGTGGCCCAGTCGACCTGCGCGGCGTCATCGCCGTCCACGAAGACGAGGCTCTGGCGCATCGAGACGAAATCGAGCGGGTTGATCCGCTGGCCCGCCGCCGCGATCAGCTGGCCCTTGTGATCGCGGATCTCGCGCTCGAGGGTGATGGTCGGGTCATAGTCCCAGGTCCGCGGCTCTTCGGCCGCGGTGATGCCTGCAACAGCGGCCGGACGCCGCACCTTCGCCTCGACCCGCTTGGCGAACGTCGCATTGACGCGGTCCATCTCGCCAGACGCCTGCGCCCGCTGAAGGCGTGCCTCGATGGTGGTGAGGAGATCGGCTTCGGCGATCGGGAATGTCTGCCCGAGCTGCCCGAAGTCACGGGCTTGGCCGGGCACCGCGCCGACCAGCAGAAACGCCGCCGCAAAGAGCAGCCCGCCGCCAAGGCCGGTGCCGCCGAGGTACAAGAGCGTTGACCGCTTCATAGGATCGCCTCGCCGGTGCCGACGATCTGGCGCTGACACGCGAACCCGATCGCCGCGTACCGGGAGTCGAAACCGTCCTTGTGCGGTGTCCCGACGTAGTAGCAGCCCGACGGGATGACCCCGCTCGGACCGATCGCCAGCGGCTCACCCGCCTTGGTGAAGGGCTTTGTGTACGCGACGACACGGTGGTTGACCGTGACCAGCCTGCCCCAGTGCCGGACCGTATCCCCGGGCATCCCGTAGACGATCTTGCCGAACATCTCCGGCTTGGAGCCGAAATGCCGGCGGACGAGGTCGCTCCTGGGAGGCAGGAAGAAGACGTATTCGCCGCGCGCCGGCACTTGGTTCTTGTGGATGACAAACGCCCAGTTCGGCAGCGAGTCCGTGGTGTTGATCAGGAGGGCGTGCTTGTCGCGCCAGTCGCCGATCGCACCGAGGATGACGCTGCCGGCGACGAACGCGCCGAACAGACCCCAGAGCAGCTTGCGGCCGCTGGCCCGGGGCGCGAGGTCACTGACCGCCGTTGCCATTGGGACCTCCGAAGGTCGAAGTCATCGCCGCGGGCACGCCCGAGGGCACCCCCTGCATCGCCGACGGCATCTGCATCGGCTGCTGTCCGCCGGAGACAGGTGGCGCCGCCGACATCGGATCGATCGTCGCGCCGGCACCGGCCGTCGCGGGCGGGACGGCATAGGCCTGCGGAACCGCCGCCGCGGCCGGGGCGAGCTGCTGCTGAAGCTGCTGCATTTCCTCCGCGCTCGCCGGACGCGGCTGACGAATGCCGCTCGCATAGACCGCCTTTTTCAGGCTGTCGGTGATGTCCGGCACGTTTTCGGTGAGCACCGCCTCGCCGACGAGAACCACCTGACCGTTGGCGCTGCGCCGCTGGATCTCGTGCTTGAGCGACGACATGAAGGTCCGCATCTCGGCCTCGACCTGCGCGGGTGGCGACGCGGCGCGGGCCTGGGCCGTCACATACTCGCCGACGATGCTGGAGAGGCTCGCCTTGACGATATGCTCCTCGCGCGGCGCGACGAGCGCCTTCGTCACCCACATCGACCAGATCAGCGCGACCACGAGCGCTGCGCCCAAGACGAGCTGCGCGCGGGTGAACCCGCCGAACCCACGCTTGGCGCGGACGACCGGCGCCGGGGCGGCGGAGGTCGCGGGGGAAGGGAGGTCGAGTTCGGGCTGGTCAGCCATTGGCCTTGCTCCGCTTGGGGTCGCGCGAGGGGAGGATGCTGTGGCGGCGGAAGAAGATGACCGCGGCCGACAGAGCCAGGTGCGCGACGATGAGGACGTGCTTGAAGGAGGCAATACGCGCCGCGTCGGCCGCGACGTACCGGCTCGCCATGTTGTTGAGCTGGTGCATCATGCCGTCGACCGAGAGACCGCCGATCGCGAGGAAGAACAGGACGAACAGCCCCCAGGTGATCAGGAGCGTGGTCGCCAGGAACCCCGCCATGTGCAGGTAGAAGTAGAGGAGGAAGCCGACGTCGACCTTGGGCCGGGAAGCCTTCGTCGCGCCGTCGAAATCTGCCGGGATCGTCGCCATGAAGATCACTCCGCCGCGATGGCGGCCGGTTCATCGGCAGGCACCGCCCATTTCTCGGGGTTGTCGGGGTAGGCGATCCGCTCGATCGCCTGGTCCATCGTGAGGCCTTGCGCCACCAGCGCCTCGATCGCCGCGAACGTGCGCGGGCTCGACGAGAACAGCGCGGCCGAGAAGGGGTCGAGGACGAGCCGGCCGACCGCCAGCGTCTCCGGCCCCTTGATCATGATGTCCGAATATTCGAAGCCGTTGCGCTTGAGCGAGCGCAGGAGTGCGTCCGTATAGTCGTCCATCTCGAAGCGATCGTGCTTCTTGAAGTCGGCGATGGTCTCCGGCTTCTGCTGGAGGATCACGAACCAGTCGCTGTTCTCCAGCGCCGCGATGCTGCCCGCCGACTTGTAATAGTCGTTGAGCGACTGGGTGGCGGTGACGAGCGACGCGCCATACTTGCGGCAGGTACGGGCATAGGTCTCGATGAAGTCGGCCATCGCGCCGCCCCGCAGCATCTGCCACGCCTCGTCGAGGAGCAGTGCCTTGGGGATCGAGCGATCGACCTTTCGCATCATCTGCTGCGACATGAACATGATCGCAGTCAGGACGACGCTGCGCAGTTCCTCGCGCGAGGACAGGTCGGACAGCTCGAACACCGTGAGCTGCGCCTGCAGCTCGAAGGACACCTCGCCCTTGAAGAACTTGCCGTAGGTGCCCGCGCTCGAGAACGGCATCATCGCGATGGCGAGATGCGACGCCAGCTCGTTGCCGGTCTCGTTCAGTGCGGCGATCACGTCGTCGATCGAGCCGTTCCGCCCCTTCGCTTCCCAGACCCGGTTGACCGCGCCGTCGATCAGGCCGCGCTCTGTGTCGGTGAGCCGGTCGATGTGGCGGGACATCTGGTTCACGATCGCCTTGAGCATCGCCATGCAGTCGAGGAGGTAGTCCTCGTCCTCAGCCGCCTGACGCTCGTCGATCATCGAGAACGGGTTGAGGCAGAAGCCCGAGCTCATCGTGAACTCGACAAAGGCCCCGCCCTGGAGCTTCGCCGAGTGCTCGAAGCTACGACCGTCGTCGATCACCACCACCTTGGAACCGGCGCCGCACAGGGAGGCGCAAAGCTCCTGCAGAGCGACCGACTTGCCGCTGCCGCTCTTTCCGAACACGGCGACGTTGTGGTTGCCGGCGGCGTTCTCGAACGGGCTCCAGAAGAACGGTTGCCCGCGCCGACCGATCAGGAGCAGGTGCGGCGTGTGGCCGCCCAGATACTCTCCCTGGATCGGCGCGAGATTGGCCGCGGTCGTGCTCAGCATCGTCCGCATGCGCTTCATGCGCTCGAGGTCCTTGGATAGCCCGTTCGCCATCGTCATCGGCATGGCGCAGAGCAGCCCCATGACCTGCAGGTAGCGATCGTCGAGGAGGTCCCAGCCCGCTGCCCGGTACACCGACTTCAGGATGCGCTCGTTCGAGTCACCCTTACCCTTCGGCGAGAAGGACGTGACGCTGTAGAACAGGCGCACCAGCTTGCGACCCTGCCGGATCTCGTCATTGACGAACTTCCACTCCTGCGACTGATCGCGGAGCTGCGGGAGGAAGCGGGCGGACTTCGAATCCGCGAGGCTCGTCGTCCGCATGAACTTGTAGCTGGCCTTGTTGGTCGTGGCCTGCGGGTCGGGGAAGTCGAGGCACAGGTTCGTCGACACCGGGCACGGCATGCGCAGCTTGTCCGCGAACATATCGCCGATCAGGCGCGCGCAGTCCCAGGGCGCCCAGCGCTGGGGCAGGTTCCGAACCGAGAAGGACCGGACGTCGAAGACGTCGGGATAGATCTCGCCGATCTCCGGCGCGCCCTCGATCTCCTTGCCGGTCGGCCGGAACCGCTCGGTGCGCAGCAGGATGCGGTCGGGATCGATCTTCATCTCGATGTCGCGCCGCACTGCCTGGTCGGAGATCGGATCGAGGGGGTTGTAGCTGACCACGTCCTCGCCGGCCGCGGTGGTCGGCGACGTAATGTCGTCGATCCAGCCGATCAGCGCGACCGGATCCATCTTGCGCGCGGAAACGCCGATCGACCCGAGAACCGAGATGAGGCCTTCCATCACGGCCACGATCTCCTCGTTCGACACGCTCGAATTTTCAGGCGTCGAGTAGGAGATCGCTACGCGGTGGTTGCGAAGGCAGAACGGCGCGTCCGCCGAGAGCGAGTTCCAGACGCCGTCGGTCAGGAAGTCGACGCGGTGCTTCGCCATGCGCTCGTACACGCCGCTCGCGGAGTAGCGCGGCAGATACCACTTCGAGAGGCGCTCGCTGATACGCGGGCTCATCCAGTCGTGGAACTGCAGGCACCCCGGCGCCGGGATGCCTTCCGAGAGGAACTGCGTCAGGATCTCGCCTGTCCGCTCGTCCGCCCCGACCAGCGGCGACACCTCGATCACGAAACCGCGCGACGCCGAGTTGTAGAAGATGCCCGTCTTCGGATCGTAGCTGCGGTAGGGCAGCCAGTGCGCGAGCATGGGCACCGCCAGGTCGGGCCGCTGCGCATCGGGACGCTTGCTGTCTCCGAAGACGCCGGAGAGCAGGCTGTCGAAGAAGCCGGGCTTCTCGCTCATCTCACTTGTCCTCCGGAACCGACGCGGGGAAGCTCGCGGCGCGAATGGTTGGGCTGGCCAGGCTCTTGAGCCCGGCCGCGGGGTCCGCGGCGCCAGCGCTGCGCGCCGTCTCCCCGACCTGCTGCTGTGCGGTGCGGTACGCCTCGCTCGCCTTCACGCGCTCCACCGCCGCGGCCCCGACCGTGGTCTTGGGCGCTGGGGCGAGCGGCGTCTGCTGCCCGGTCGACGCCGGGGCTGAACCGCGATGGACGGTCACGCCGCCCTGGTTGGCGACCTGAAAAGGCTTGGGAGCAGGCTCAGCGCGAGCGGCGACCGGGGCTGGCGCGCTCGCCATCGGCCGGACGACGGGGACCGCCGACGACGTGCGCGTGCCCGACAGGGGCGCCCGCCGCCTGCCGCGCTGGCCGAGACGGGTCTGGACGTCCGCCTTGATCGCCTCGACCGGGTCCGGCTTGCGCGCGCGGGCGGCCGCGACCACCGCGGGGTCGGGCAGGTTGGGATCGATCGCCGCGACGTCGAGATAGCCGGGCGCGTCACGGTCGACGGCGTCGGCCAGGCTCATTTCCGTCGCGCGCGCCGCAGGGTTCCGGTCGGGGATGGCCGTCGCGTCAGCGAGCGCCTGTGCCTGCCATTCCGACTGGACGACGGTGTGGACCGCGGTCGCCTCATGCAGCCTGCCGCGATCGTCGATGTAGGGCTGGAAGACGACGCGCAGGACCTTCTCGCGGGTCCGCGACGCAGCGGCAGCGCTCCGGTCCGCCATCGGCGCCGGCGTCGTCATCGCGGTCCGCATCGCGCGGGGCTGCGGGGCGGGAGCCTGGTACGGACCCGCCGGGATCACCGTGTCGCCCGCGTCGCCCGAGATCATCGCCAGCGCGCGATCGTCAATCGTCGAGGACGGCGCGCAGATGCCGTCCGGCGCCTGGCACGAGAAGCTCCCCTTAACGTTGCCGCCGAGGGTGGCGCAACCATTGAGGGCGGCGAGCGCAGCGAGGCTCACAGCGGCGAGGGCGACCTGACGGCCGTGGCGACGCCCGCTCACGAGCGACCCCCCTTGATCCAGCTCTGCAGGAACTCTTTGGGCCGGTAGCCCTCGAGCATTGCCCCGTCGGCCCGGACGATCACCGGCGTCCCGCTGAGCCCGTGCTTGTGCGCGAAGGCCTCGTTTGCATCGAGCCCCGAGGTGTTGCAGCTCGCGCCAGTCTTGAAGGGCTCGCCGGCATAGGCCGCGTGGAGCGCCTCTTCGCGGTTCTTGGCGCAGTAGACGCGATCGGCGATGTCGCGACTGCCGAGCACCGAGATCGGCCGCTCCACCACCCGCACGTTCATGCCGCGCAGGACGTTGGTGAGCGCGCGGCAATAGCCGCACCGGAAATCCGTGAAGACGGTGACGGTCTCGCCAGCGGGGTTGCCCCACACGATCGCACCGTCCTTCGGAAGCCCGTCGAGCGAGAGGACAGCCGGTCGGGTCGGCACGGAGGTCTTCTGGACCTTGCCCGGCGTCGGCGCGATCGCGCCTTCCGCGTCCCCGCCCCCTTCGGCTGCTGCGGCGTTCGCCTTTGCCGCCCCGCCGACCAGCATGTCGGGATTGATCTCGAGGAGACGCGCCGCGGTCAGGTCCTGGCGCGTCTCCATGTCGTAGACGCGCCCGATGATCAGGTAGCGCGCGCCCGCGTCGACATAAAACAGGTTCGACCCGGCCGTGACCTCGCAGAGGCCATGCACCTTCTCGCAGTTGACCTGGCTCAGCTGCGTCTTGGGCAGACGCGTCTTGAGAAGGTTCGTGACCTGAACGCTGCTCGGGCTGGCGATCTGGCCGGCGACGGCCATGCTAGCGGCGCCGATCACCGGCACGGCAACGAGCAACGCCGCCACCTTGGTCGGCAGGCGCCGACGGAGTCGATCAATTCCGAACATAGACACCCTCCAGGAAGACAATTTCCACGTCGATTCCGGTCGGCATCTCGATGACCGGCTGGTACTGCTCGGCGCGCTCGATCAAGTATTTCGAGACCATGTCGCCGCTCTGGGAGACGCCTTCCCCGAACCCGCCCTGGGCGATGTCGCCGAGACCGAGCTGCTCGCGCCGGCCGTTCACGGTGACGTTGGGCTGCGTCAGCAGGGAATTCGCATTGGCCGAGAAGCCGCGGCCGAAGCCGCCGACCAGACCGGCGATGAAGGCCTGGCTCACCAGCCCGCCCTCGCGGGACACGACCCGACCGCGCACGCCCGTCTTGCCACCGAACGCGATGAAGCCCTTGACCTCGGAGACGGCGTAGCGGCCGCCCGGCTGCGGGCACGTCATCTTCTGCAGCTTGACGTACACCTTCTCCGAGCTGAGCTCCCCACGGGCGGCACCGTTGATCAGGCAACCCTGGATCTTGGTGGTCAGCAGCTTGCCGTTCTGGAGCACCGACCGCGCCGGCCCGGTGACGCGAAGCACGACCGGCAGCGGATCGGTCTGGCTGTTGACGCCTGCTGCGGCGTCGACGCCGACGATCACCTTCGCCGACGCAAAGCTGTTGGGCGGCAGGTAGTTCGGGCTGTCGGTATAGACGGTGTTGCCCTTGGCGACCTTCGACGCGGTGCCGGTGTCGGTGGTCGAGAAGCTGACCATCTTCACCTCGGCGGGTCGGCCGACCGGCACCGCGCTGTCGCCCCCGGCCCCCGCCCCGTCCGGCCGCTGATAGGCCTGCGGACCCCGCGGGCCGTACATCGCGGCAGGCCCGGGGGCAGGCGCCACGGCCGCGGGACGATCGTTGATCTGCTTACGGAGCTGCTCGTTCTCCGCCTGGTAGGCCGAAAGGACGCGCTGCCCGTCGGCCTGCATTGCCTGGTTCTGGCTCTTCAGCGCCTCGATCTGCGCGGCGAGGTTGTCCACGCGCGCCGTCTGGCCGTTGACCGACTTCAGCTGGTTTTCCGTCGACTGAAAGCGATTCTCGGAGAGCGCCATCCACTCCTGTTGCGACAGGTTGCGGTTGACCATGTCCTTGGTCGAGACCTCGACTTTCTCCGCGCCATCGGTGTCGGCGACCTTCTTCCCGTCGTCGCCGCTGAAGATCCACATCGAGGAGACGACCAGGCCGACGCCGGCCACGCCGGCGAGAAGCATGCGCTGCTTGCGCCGCACCGCCTCGTTGCCGGCGAGCTCGCCGCCAACAGGGGAGACCCCCTCCCCTTCGGCCTCGTCGAGAGGCTTGCGGGAACGCTTGAAAATGTCGGCGAAGGCCATGGCTTACCTCACGTTCTGGGAGACGAGGTAGGCCGTCGTGACCTTCCCCGGGGCGAGCTTGGGCTCGGCGATGGAGACGGCGAGCGCGCTTGGGGGTGCCACCGTGCGCTCGGTGAGCTCGGTCGGAGCGTCGCCCGTATTCTCGATGCGCAGCACCTTCCCGGTCAGGTCCTGACCGCGATATTCGGCGATCATCTGCACCTTGAGCTTGCCGACATAGACCGGCTTGAGCGCGCGCTGGCGCATCTCGTAGCCGTCGGCGACGCTGTTCGAGTACATCGCCTGAACGAGCTCGACCGCCGCGTCCTGCGGCCCGGCCGCAACCTGCTGCGGCGCGGCTTCCGCGGCCTTCTCCTTGGCGATTGCCGGGTTCGACACGAACACCTGTGCGGCCGCGTCGCCCTGGATCCGGCACATGAACTTGTAGACGTAGCCCCGCTTGGTCGTGCCAAAGAACGAGAGCGCCTGCCGGCCGTAGCCCTCGGGAACGCTCAGGTAGATGTCGCCGCGCACCGGCTCGTTGACGACCGAGAAGTCGTCCTGCGGGTTGCCGGTCGAGATCTTCGACACGCTCGCGAAATCGTCCTCGACGAGGCTGATGCGCGTTAGGTCCTTGGCGGACGCCTGGCAGTCGACCTGCGCGTTGTCGGCCGCCATGATCGTCTGATCGGCCCAGGCCGGCTGCGCAAAGAAGAGGACGGCGAGCGTGAACAGGCAGGCGCCGATCATCCTGCTCAGGATGCAGCTGATCCGGGACATCAGAACGGTGCCAACTGCCGCACTGCCGACGGCGTAGATAGCGGTCATTGGTCTAGCTCCTTGCCCTTGCGGACCATTCCGAAGCCGACGAGACGGAGGGACAGACCCTCGTACTCCCAGTCGTACCGGAAGGTGCGGCGCTCGTTCGAGATCACCTTGTTGCCGACGATGGTGTGCAACTCGCCCGTCACCTCGGAGCGGAGGTTCTTGGGGTCGATCTCCATCGACTGGATCGTGAAGAACTGCGCGATGGACGACCCGCGCTGCTCGTTGACGATCTTCAGCAGGTCGCCCTTGATCTTGCCTTGCGCGCGGGGCGAGGTGATCGCGAGGACCTGGTTCATCCAGTATTCGAGGTTCTGCGGGCTGCGATCGAGCGTCAGGACGACCACGTCGCGCGTGATCATCTCGAGATACTGGCGCGAGACACCCGCGCTGCTGACCGTCACCGGCGACTGCAACACTGGTTGCAGCACGACCTCGCGATCGCGCGAGATGCCGAGGGTAAGGAGGAGCGCCGCCAGCCCGGCGAGCGCGGCCGCGACAACCACCAGGAGGTTGCGCTGCTTGAGAACGCGCTGGTTCTGCGCGTGGCTGTACGAGAGATCCATGTTACCCCGCCATCAATCGAAGGTATGAGGGCGGCGTGGCTCTCAGGCCGGTGAAACCGGCCGGCAGATGCCAATAGGCCAGGTGAAGCAGCCAAGACGCGGCACGACCAGCTTTCGCTTTCTTCAATCCCCACCAGCCCGCGAACGCCGCGATGATGCCGATGACGATATGCTGGGTCATGATCCCCCAGACGAATGGCAGAACCATCGCCAGGAACTCATCCAACGTCCACAGCCCGATCAGCTCAGGGTCGTCGAGATGAGATGGGATCGCGTACTTGTCTGCTGCCATTGCGCCGCCCTCCCCGCGACGCGACCAGGGCTGCCACCCTGACCGCGCGTGGATGCGTCAGATCGTCGCCGTCACCGTCGAGGTGACGATCGGAATGCCGGTCCCGGCACCGACGCCGACGCCGACCGGGATCGCGATCTGGCCCATGGAGAAGCGGCCCGAGGCCAGCGCCACGATGCCGCCCGCGAGCGACAGCACGGTGATGATCTTGCCGCCCGACCCCTCGAGAAAGTCCGTGAACTTCGTAAGCGCGGTATCGAACGTGGTGTCGGCGCCGGCGAAGGCCGGGCCGGCAAAATAGAAGAGCGCGAACGCCAGCATGGCGAGGGCGAAGATCGCCATCTCCATGTGACCGCTCCGCCTGAGCGAGTAATGCATGACGACTTTCCTTTCGAGTAGGGCGCGCCAACGTCGCGTCCGATTGAAAGGTGAGATCGCCGCGATCGGGCGGGCAATACGAAACAGCTTCTTCCGACAGACGTTCTTCACTTTACCGCACTGCACTCGTGATTTCGGCTCAACAACGGGACGGGCGTCTCAAGTTGCTGATGTCCTCGGCCGCGAGCGCGACGGGCGGTCGCTAATCCGCGTCTCCCTGTCCCTAATTTGAGACATTGCCGCACTTGGATTCGAGGCATAGCTTCCGCAGCGCCGGAGGTGATTCGGGGGTGTTGCTTACGGCAGCTGGTGCCGCTTGCGTGATGATGGCCATTATTGGGGGACGGGTGGATGACTGGGGTCGACACACCGCGCGTGCTCAGCGTGTCGACACACCTGTTCCGCCTGATGACCGAAGCGATACGCTTACGCTCAAACGAGGTGGGGAGATTCGTGTGCCTGACGTCAATCATCGCTGATCGTGCGGAGCTAGCGCGAAGCGGCTTCGAGCAGCACGATGCGACCACCCTCCGCGGGCATTTCGCGACGGTGCCAACAAACGGACCAGTGAATATCGAAGTCCAGGTGAGCCGCTCAGCCGCCATTTGCCTCGACGAAGCCGCTGAGCGGCTTGGCACTCAGCTTCGCTTCGTCGCCACCTTCGATGATGCCGTTTCAGCGACGCTGTTCGATTACCTCGTCGATAAGAAAGCGGCGGAGATCCTCGACGGTTTGGGTTTGCGCAAAGGTGCTCCTCACCGACAAGGATCGGCGCACGTCCAACCCGTTGCGCAGCCATAGTGGTCCCTTTTTGTTCTCTTTTCGCTTGCGTCGAGTCCGAGCCCCCGACTACCGTTCAGCGAATCGATCGGGGGTCGCATGGCATCCGCAGAACGGATGCGAGAGCCGGTCTGCGCTGCTGAGGCAGACGAGGGCTCTTGCGTCGGACAAAAGATTGGGACTGGGTACATCGGGCTGATCCAGCATGCGCTGGAGGTCAAGCAGATGCGCCTTCGCCAGCTTGAACTCAGGACCCGGATCAATCGGGCGCGGCTAGGCCGCATCCTGCACCGCGATGCGGCGAAGCGACACGCGATGACATTGGTCGAGTTCCGCACGCTGCTTCACGCCCTCGACATCGACCCCGTCCAAGCGATAATCGCGGCGGAGCTCATCCAAGACCCGGTGATCGCGAATGACGAGCGCTTCGCCAATCTCGCCGTCATGCTATCAACGCTTTTGAAGGGCCTGCCTCAGCGCCTCGTGGGCGCCCTCTGCGAGGTCGACGGGATGGACGGCTCGGAGATCAGGCAAGAGTGGGGTATCTACTTCCAGAGCGCCGTCGTAAATCGGATGGTGCAGGAAATCGGCGACATCCTTGAGCGACGGTCACGGATGTCCAAGGACGCGGATCCTTTCGTGTTTGACCGGTAAAGAACGCTGAGCCTCAGAACACCGCCACGTTCGCGGTACGTGGTCGCTGCATAGGTGCAGCGGTAGCGACATCATAGCGGCGTCTTGTGTCTTGGCGTCCCGCAACGCCGCTGAGCCGTGACCAGTTCAACAGGATGTTCGACACGTAATCCTGCGTCTCAGTGATGCGCGGCACACGGCCGTTCTTTACTCTCCCCGGCCCCGCATTGTAGGCGGCGAGCGCGAGGTGATACTGACCGAACCTATCGAGCTGCTGGCGCAGGTAGCGCGCCCCGCCCCTGAGGTTCTGCTCGACGTCGTAGCGATTGACGCCGAGCCCCGCGGCCGTGTCGGGCATCAGCTGGGTCAACCCGAACGCGTTCTTGGGCGAGTAGATCGAGGCGTTATAGCGGCTCTCCCGGATGATCATCGCGTCGAAGAGGCCGACAGGGAGGCCGTACTCGCAAGCGACGTTCGACATTATGGTGAAGTAGACGCGGCGCCGGAACTCGCCATCGGGGCGCAGTAGCCCGCTCGGCCGGTAGTCCGTTGGGACGCATCCTGGCACGTAGGAATTCGCCGCTGCGGCGAACACCTGGCCCCCACGCATCCACAAGGGAACCGAGATGGCCGAGACGGGCGCGACGCTCACGGCAGAGGCGTAGGCCGGGACGCCAGGCTGTGCGACCCCGATCGGAGCGAAGGGATCCTCGTTCCCGATCGCGCCCGCCCCTGCCCCTGCCCCTGCCACCGCCGGTCGGGGCGCGAGGCTGTTCGCCATTTGGTAGGCGACCCACTGCCGGCTGAGATCGTGGACCCGGAACGCCTCGGGGAGCGCCGCGGCCTCGGGCGGCACGGCTGCAAGGGCAGCGGCCGGCGCCGGTCCGGAAGGTTCCTCTGGGGCCGCCTCCGGTGCGAGCGAGGGCGCGCCCGTCATGCTGATCAGCTGGACAGTCCGGACGGATCGGGCGGGCTGCGCCCCCGCCGCCGCGACGGTCGGCACCATCGAAATCAGTGCCGCTCCGGCAAGAAAATACGCTCGCATTTGGTCCTCCCGACCCCGTTCCTGACGAGTGAGATCGACGGATTCCCGGTTGTCAATCCCCCCGGCCTGGGTGAGACTGGCTTCAAATCGAGCCGTTGGACCGATCGAAATGTGGCTCATCGACCGCGACACGACCGGCGTCGGAGGACGTCGCATCCCCCTCCCCCCACCCCTGCGGGAGGCTTTGGTGCGCTGGTACGTCGGCGAAGGATCCCGCGGTGACGAGGAAGCCGGCATCACGCTCGTCCAGAACGCGCGCATCGGGGCGAAATGGATCGCATGCGACTGCCGCGCGGCCGAGGATGCCCCGCCGATCCTGACGCCGGCGTTCCTCTCGGAGGCGGAAACCTACTATCTACGGCGCCTCACCAGCACCAAGCGGCCCGAACATCGCGAGGAGTGCCCCTTCTTCCGCGACCAGGTGACGCATCGCATCACCGAGATCCGCTCGCGCGAGACACCGGCCGACCCTCCGTCAGGCTTCTTCGAGGTGTTGCGCCCTGCCCCGGAGAAGCTCGCTCAGAGGCCGGATGAGGCCGCCAGCGACGATCGGACCCGCCACGCGTCTGTACCGCGTCTGGCGCGGCTCCTGTGGCGGCTGATCGATGCTGCCGGCACCAACCGGATCCCTCCCTCGCAGCACGAACCTGAGCCCGCCTCGATCAAGCGCGAGTTCGAGGCTCTCGGCCGAGCCGCTGCCAAGATCGAGATCGCTCCCGGTATCCAGCTCGGCCGAGCGTTCTGGACACACGCCAACGCCCTGCACAGCCGGCGGGCCTATGCCATGCTGCGGCAGCTTGCGAAGAGCTGGCCGAGCGGTCACGCACCGCAGGGTTTCTTGGTGCTGTTCTCGCCGCACATCCGCGGTCACATCGTGGACGTTCCCGGCGCGGAGCCCATCCAGGTGGCGAACCGCGTCCAGTCGCCGTCCGTGCGCGGCAACCTCATCAAGGGACCGTTCCTGGTGATGATCGTCGCCGGCGAATATCCCGAGGCTCACGGCTATGCGCCGCTGCGCGCCTACGCCCAGCCCATCTTCTCCGGGCACCGCTTCATTCCGGTCGACTCCGAGTTCGAGCGATCGGTGCTGCGCGAGCTCTTCAAGGCGCGGCGCCAACTGGACAAGGCCGGCGTCGACCTCGCGATCGAGAAGCCCATCTTCGACCGGCTCACCTCTCAGGGCTCCTGCAGGCCGGACTTCCTCCTCGAGGCGCGCTCGCGCCTCACGGGAGAGATCAAGCAGCTCGTCGTGGAGGCCATGGGGTTCAGCGACGAGGAGTATCTGGCCTCGAAGACGACGACGCACCCCCGGATGCGGCTTCTCGGTCCCCTGCTGACGATCCAGCCCAGCGACGTCGAGGGCGACCGCGTCTGCGATCAGCTCGCTAGCGCGCTCGACATCTGACGGGTCAGCTCCAGGTCAGGCTCATCCCGAACGAGACGACGATCGCCAGCGTCACCGGCGTCGACAAGAGGTAGAGCTTCTGCCAGCGCCACCAGGTTTTCGGCAGGAAGAGCACGGCGCCGCGAAGGGTGCGGACCTCCTGCCAGGACTGCTCGCGATAGAGGCGGATGCCGGCGACTGACACTGACAGGACCATCGCGATCGCACAGCACAGGCCGGTGGCCGTGTAGAGCGCGACCCAGTTGGTCAGGTCGATTTGGGTCAGGTGCGCCATGGTCAGCCTTATAACTCGCCCTCGAGAACGATGCCGCCGACCACTGGCCGGTTCCGGGCAGGACCGAGGCGTGTTGATCCCTGAACTGAGCAAATGCTGCGATCCGCTTGTGAACACAAGCCACACCGCTGCTCATCGGGGGCGCAGATAGAAAGACAAACGGTCGACCTCCCGCGCAAACATCGTGTCGTACTTAGCGCCTCGGTCCTATACCGCCGTCGAAAACACCGAGGCTGTTCCAGCCTCGGATCACAGCGCTCAGAGATTTCTCCACTTCACGCCCCTAGGAAATCGTCGAGTGCCGTTACCTGATCCTTAAACTTTGCCGGCTGCTCGGACGCGAGCTTCGCCAGATTGAGAAGCTTCCAGCGCACTGCCGGAAGTGCTGCGACATCCGTGTCGAGGCCGAGCAATGTCCATTCCGGCTGGCCCGAGTAGAAGCTCCGCAGGAAACCGCGCGCCGGCGGCTGCCGGCTGCGATGGCTGATCTCCGTGATCAGCGTGTCGCGCGCGCCGAGCAGCTGCTCGAGCGAGACCTCCTCCAGCGTCATTCCCGCAAACTCACCGTGGTAGGCCGCTGACAGATCGAGCAGGTGCGGCGCCAAGAGTTCGTGCGGCGGACGATTATGGCTTACGAGATAGACCAGGAAGGCGGTGAACAGGTCGTCGGTGATCCCCTCGTTGGAGAGGAGGTAGAGGATGTCGAACAGGTCGCGGGGATGCTGCCGGTCAAGCGCGGCCGCGATCTTGCCGGCATAAAGGTCCGGGATCGAGACCACCTGGATCTCCGCATAGCCGAAGCGATCCTCGACCGGCGCGCGGACGCTGCGGAGCTCGGGTTCGAACACCGTTCCGCGAAGCACAGGGTTCGCCTCGATCTTGACCGCAGTCGCCCCGCTTCGAACCAGGAGGCGCGTGCCGTCCTTCGCTCCCTGCTGCTGGACCTCGGCGCCGGTCCTCGCGCGCACGCGGTCGGCAATGCGGTTTAGGGCGGAGGTCACCCCGGCCAGCGACTCCGCGCGCTCGGCGACAGGAAGGTATGTCAGGTCGATATCGACCGACAACCGTGGCAGGTCGCGTATGAACAGGTTGATGGCGGTGCCGCCCTTTAGCGCGAAGCTTTCCTCCTCGGCGATTTCGGGCAGCATTCGGACGAGCAGGGCCACCTGCGCCGCATATCGCTCGACCGTCATGGCTTGCGCCTCCTGGCCCCCGGGCCGCGCTCATGAGGAACCGTGATGAGGTAGTCCGGGTCGAGCCGGCCACCGATGACGATCTGCCGCTTGCCTGATCCGATATCCACCTCCTCGCGCCGGACCGAACGTACCCAAGCGTAGCTGTGCTGGCTGGCGAAGTAGAGGAACAGGCGCTTCGCCTTCACGCTGCGGCATGCGTGCAGGAGAGCAGTGGCGAGGCGCGGCCGCAGCGTCGTCAGGCCCTCGAACAGCTCGGCCGCATGGTCGAAGCTTACGGTGCCGGGGACCTCGTCCAGCGTTTCCAGGATCGCCCGCTCGAGGCTGGAGGCGCGGAGCAGCTGGAGGTGCGACACGGGCGACTTGTCCCCCGCGAGCATCTCCGGGCCGAGCGATCCGGTGACGAGGTCCAGCGCCCGCGTGGCTACACCGAGTTCGGGCTCGCTGAACAGCTTGCGCGAGCGCACAACAGGGTCGGCGTCAAGCGTGAGCCGGTTGAGCAGAGTCCGAGTCCGCTGGCTATCGCTGTAGATCCACAGTCGCCGCCGTCCCACAATCGCGTAATGCCAGTATCCCGCGAGTTCGAGCGCGGTCAGACCGCCGACGTGCAGCGGCTCGTTGAGCAAGTTCATCAGCGATAGGAGCGTCGTCTCCCAGCGAAGCGGCGATGTGTCGTTTGCCGAGTCTCGCCGGTAGAGACGTGGCCCGACCCGCTCGAGCCAGTCGCGTTTCACATAGTCCCGTACCGAGGATGCCGAGAGGCCTCGCTCGCGCAACCAGGCGGTGTCGACCAAATAGCCGCTTGGTAGGTCCCGCAGGAGACGGTTCAGCAAATGGCCGCGAACTGCGCTCATGACGCATCAACCTAGCAGAGTGCTAAACCAAGCGATACTACCGGTTTATCAACCAGGCCGTAAGTGCATCATGGCCGCATTCCTGATTGCATCGCACAAACCAAGCTGGACCTAGGCGAGTCGAGTTCGCACCACCTACCACCGGTAACTCTAAAGCGTGTGCCAGCGCCACGCACACCGACCGCGGAGGGCCGACGCCCGGATCGTTCCCCCGGCTTGATCGGTCTTTGCTGCCGGCCCACCCTCGCACGATGGCATCGCCAAGTATCCATTTCGAGCGCACCGGCGGCTATTGGGTTTCGGAGCGCAAAAGCGTCGGCTTCTCGGGCGAGACCGAGATCGGACCAGTAGAGTTTCTGATCACCAGCGAGGCGCTCGCTTACCTGGTCAGTCCGAGTCTCGATGCGATCGGCCGCGCCGTTCGACCACCGTTGACGAGTTCGCTTCCTATGCAGGGTGGACCGGACGCTTCCGGGACAACGGCCGCCGTCACTGGACTGATGGGCTTCCGTTCACGCCCGCATCGGTGTCGGACGACCCCCCTTCCCCTTCTCCTGCGAACCTTCGAGCTTACCCGCTGCCACGCCCTCGCCGATCGCTCGATCGCTGCGTGGCTCGAGCTCCCGCTGATCCTCCAGCGCATTGGTTTCACCCGATCGGTCCTGCCCTGCCTCGTTATCGGCGACAAGCGGCTGAGGCTCGGCGGAGCCCCGCCCGAACTGATCGCAGCACGCTTGCTGGACGCGGCGGAGGCAAGCGACAAGGCCTCGATCGACTGCTCGCCCTTGAGCAACATCGTGCACGCAGCGTCGCGGCCATTGTGCAGGAACGCCGTCCCGGGGCACTCACCAGGTTGCTGGCGCTTGCACAACTGCGGCCCTTGCTCAGCCCCCAGAGCGCCGCGCACGCACTGGGACTGACGCTATCAGGGGCCGGGAAGCTGCTAGCGAGAGCTGCCGCGCTGGAGCTGCTGGTCGAGGTGAGCGGGCGGCGGGCCTGGCGCGTCTACCTCGTGCCCGATGTCGCGGTGGAGCTCGGGCTCAAGCCGCCGCGACGTGGCCGACCGACGAGCCGGCTTCCGACGCCTGACCCTGCAGGGCCACTTTCCCACGTGATCGCCGCATTCGACCGTGAGATGGCCGCGTTCGAGGCTCGCTACGGCGCAGCCCTCACGATCGATCAGGAGAAGACCTGAGCGCTTCTCAGGTCGAATTGACATAGCGGCAATCTAGATGTCCAGGGCGGGAGGTTCCAAGCCAGGAGGGCCTTTCGACGGGTTCGATACCAACGTCCCGTTGCGGGTTCCAAGATCAACGACTGCCCCGACCAGCCCTCCTCGGCGCCTCTGCCGCGGCTTTTCAAGACGGCAATCATGACCTAGGCTGACCACTCCTGCGGAGACGCAGGCGGGGCGTGGAAACCTCGAAGAGCAAGAGCCGGTCTCTTTTTGACCGGGTGGCGGACGCGCATGTCCAGGCCACCCGGCTAAAGGCGTTCGCGCCTAGCTTGCTCTAGGTTTCCAACACCCGGTTCCGAAGTGACGACGCGCCCCGCAACGGGCGCGTCGCCGGCTTTGGCGGGGAGACGAAATGGACGACCAACGACTGGCTCATGCCCTGGCGATCGGCCTCATGCGGAAGGCGCTCGCGATCATCGACGAGCACAAGGGATCGGCCGCAGGCGCGCAACTTCAGCACGCGATCGACTGCGCGCTCGTGGAGGATCCACTCGGCCCCGAAGAGCATATCTCGCCCGACGAGGCCGTGCTGATGGTGGCGATCCCGCTCGAGGAGCCGCACGGCCACCGACTAGAGCACCAAGCTTCGGGCGGTTAGTCCGGCGACGCCGGCCAAACGCGGTCGAGTAGCTCGCGAAGGGCTTCCTCTGCTTCGAACCGAGTAGCACCACCACGCGGAAGCAGCGTTATCGTGACGCCCTTCCGACCCTGCTTGTCGATGCGCATGACTTCCGCCCCCGACGTCCCCGTCACGGCGCTCGGCGCCTTTCCTGTCTTCTTGGGGGTTCCTGTCTTCTTGGGGGCGTCAGCAGCAAGCGCCAGTAATCTCACGACATCCGCAGGGGCTTGCGGCACGCTCTCGCCATCTGCCCTCGCCTGCGCGAGGCGGCGACCCTCGGAGAGTACCCGATCTCGCCGGTCCTCGGGCTTCAGCAACGGCTTGATTTGGGTAACGTGCTTGATGCCGAGGTCATGCGGTGATGCGAACGCACCCGTGATGTCGGACGGCAATCTCGCCAGGTCGAGATAGCGGCTCAGCCAGCTCGTCGAGACGTGGATCCGCTCTGCCATCTCGAGCTGCTTGCCGCCATAGTAAGCGTCCAGCGCGCGCAGGTAGTCGCGTGCGCGCTCGTAATCCGAGATGTCCTCACGTGCCCGGTTCTCGATATCCGAGAGCCGAAACGCTTCTTCATCGGTGAGCTCGCGAATCTCGACGAGAAACCGGAAATCAGGATAATTGTGGCTGCGCAGCCAACTCACGGACCAATGCCGGCGAGCTCCGGAGATCACCTCGAAGTCATGATCCGGGTCGTCGCGTATACGGCGGACGAGCGCCGGAACTTCCTGCTTGCCTTGCGCCTTGAGGCTGTCGATCAGGTCACGGCAGCGCTCCTCGGAGAGAGCAGCGTAATCGCGATTGTGACCGTGCCACATTCGGCATCGCGCCGGGTCGATTAGTTCGACGGCTCGATTGACCAATGTTCCGGTGGCCAATTCCGCCAACCGGTTCCCCCGCCCGGCCAGCACGCCCATGCCAAGTCGCGACGACCGCGGCTGATCGCCTGGGCTCTCGATCGCATCCGCGAGCCCAGCAGCGAAATTACGGTTCTTGGCGGCCATCAGCCCCCTCCTTCCTGCGAAATTGCACCGGTGCAATTTGACCCATTACGCCAGCCCCTCACGCCTAAGCCGGCTGTCGTGGCTGGGCCACATCGAGCGGATGTCGACCTCGATCTCGCTGTTCACCCCGTCGAGATACGTCAGGCAGCGCTCACGTACCGAGCGGCTCGTTGTCGGCCCCTCGAGTTCGTAGACCGTCATCAATCGCGCGCTCGCGTTGTCGATCTCTGCGGAGTCCTTCAGCGGCGTGCGAACCAGCGCATTGCCATAAAGTTGGCCCATGAGCCCCATCAGTTCACGCTGCATCGACTTGTTCTCGTCGACCTTCGATGCGACGAACCTCAAGAAGTTGAGCTCGGTGTTCATGCCATGCTCGAGCAGCACCTGCATCGTTTCGTCGAGCATCGCCAGGAACGCGGCCGTCGAGGAGAAATCCATCACCGTCGGCGGTACCGGCACGACCAACGCGTTCGCCGCGCGCAGCACCGAGAGCGAGATCGCGCCCAAGGCGGGAGGCGGATCGATGACCACGACATCGTAGCGACCCGCAACTGAGGCGATCCCCTGCTGCAAGCGATCGAGCAAGGCCCCCTGCCCCCGCGCCATTCGCGCCGCCAGCTCGTACTCCGACTGGAACAGGCGCAGGTTCGCCGGAATCAGGTCCAATCCGTCGAAGTGTGTAGGACGGATCGCATATTCGAGACTGGTCAGCTCATCCTGCCGCAGGAAAGGGTAAAGCGTATCGCCCTCTTCGAGGTCGAGATCGGGAATATAGCCGAAGAGCGTCGACGCGGACGCTTGGCTATCGCAGTCGATCAGCAACACTCGATAGCCTTTAATGGCGAGATACTGAGCCAAGTGAACCGACAGCGTCGACTTCCCAACCCCGCCCTTGAAGTTCTGGACCGCTAGGATGGCGCACGGATCATCAGCGGCGCGCCATGGTCGCGTGCCAAACACCCCCCGCATATCATTCAGCTGTGCGAGCGTGTAGCCCACCCGCCGGTTGCTCTCCGTCCGGTCGACCTCGGGCAGCCGACCGTCCTTCTCGGCTTCTCGAATAGCCGCCGGCGTTCGGCCGACAAGATCCGCAGCCCGACCGATGGTAAAGGTCGGTTGGCGCCGATCGTCGGCGCGTCGGCTTTGCGCCCCATCGCGCAGACGTTCGAGAATGCTGGAACACCGTTCCGCCAGTGCGCTGACACGCGATTGATCCGGTCTGACGCGCGAAATAGCGGTTGCCATGCTTCTCCCTTTCGCAAGTTGAAGGAGACCTGCCGGATTTGCGCTTTTTGGTCAACGGTACGCCGCCTTTCGCAAGTGGCGGAGCGGGTGCGTCGGGAATGCCGCAAACCTGTCCGTATGGGGGCCCACCAACGGCGTTCTAAAGCGAATTGCACCGGTGCAATTTACGTCGGACGACCCTTCCGAGTGACATAGCTCTCGCAAAAGCCCTGCCAAGATTTCTGCAGTTTTGTGCCGCTGAGTTTGGCAAGCCGATCGCCCATATGACCGCGATACGCCTCCGCGATCATGTCGATGTCCCACCCGCCTCCGTGCGAGCGCCCGACCGCCAGGAATTCTTCTCCACCGAGCCAGCGAAGCGACCCGGACGGAAAGCTCGCGAACTTCGGACGGGGACCAGCGTCGCTCGCGTTCATGCGTCCAGCAAGTTGTTTGACGATGCTCGAGACTTCGGCCGCTCGTTCCCCCGACGGCTCGTCATCGGTCGCAGCTCGCGCGACCGCGCCGGGTGTCGTGCCTCCTTTAGCCTTCCCGACCGGCGCAATCGTATCCGGCGTTTCAATCAGCAGCTGCTCTACAGTTCCTTCTCTCCGCGCCCGCCGCCCCGCCGAATGGCGATCAAGCTCGTCAACGGTCCCGATCTGGGCCGGTGCATCCTTCGCCTCGAAGCGAAACTCGACCTCCGCAACCGCCCGCCCTTGTCGCGTCTCTTTCCACTCGACGCGAAAATGCGCGAGCTGGTCGATCTCGCTCTTGGCCGTTTGAAGAACCTTTCGGCGCAACTGCGCGAAATCTTTGTAGACGTCGGGAGCAATGCCCAGTGCCGCGCGCAAGGCAGTAATGTCGCAGCGCCACGTGGGCTGCCGCCGGTGAATTCGGAGCGCACCGATCTCGTAGAGCTTCAATGCATAGCTGGATCGAAAGCCCAGCACGGCTTGGCGGTTGAGGACCGCATAGGTCTCCGACTCCTGGATCAGCTTTCGTGCGTCCGGCGTGAATTCCCATTCGATCCAGCCGCTCTCAGCGCCGTCCTCGTCCTCAACTTCCTCCTTCGACATCTGGATCAACGAAAATCTGCGCGTTGCCTTCCGGCCTCGCCAGCTTCGATCGTCCTCCGCGAACAGCGTCCGGTGCAGCTCTTCGAGCATGTCGGAGATGCGCTCGTTGCCTTTGTGCCCGCGGCGGATGTCAGCCTTCCGCATGCGATGCGGCACATCTCGCCAGGCATCACCACCAGCCGTGAGGATCATCAACGCGAGCAGGCGGGAGGCCGTCAGACTGAGCGATTGTCCCTTAACGAACCGGACTTCGACAAGCCTGCCCGGCTTCGCAAACTCGTCCGTCTGCTTAGAAGAAAGAGCCTGAGCGACACGCATTGCACGACCAGCGCGCTCCTGCTCTTCTTCGGTATCTACTTCGACCAGCTGCGAATCGCTCATCGCACACGCTCCCACGCGATGGCTGCCTGACCTGACCGCCCGCGTCAAGACAGGACAGGTAAGGCGCCCTAGGCTTGCCCCCCAAGAGGTCAGGAATGTCGGCAGAAGCCAAGGGGGCGCGATCGACGGGATTGCGCGAGTCGCTCGCTGCGGCTGTTTTCTTGTGCTCGGGGACTGTTTGGAGCGAATATAAGCCGAAGCGAATAGTCGACCCCAAGAGGACAGGATGTCCCCAGCCGGTCAGGATTGTGCCCCCGATTCGGCAGGTCAACGCCCCCGAAAGGTCAGGTATAATCCCCCATCCGGTCAGGTAGGAGCGCACAACCGCCTGAAAACGCGCCGCTAATCTAGCCCGAATCAGAATCTGGAGAATCACTGAATCACTTCCGCTGCTGGCGCAGCGGCGGTTTTAACGATTTTAGAGATGAAGAAGGGGAGGGGGGGTCGAAGGCATGACCCAGGAGATGAGCCATGCCGCTGACCGCAAGACCACCCACGCAGCACCTTGTCGATCTAGTCGGCGCTCTCGGCGGCTCCTGGCACGGTTATGTTGCGACTGCTCGATGCCCAGCTCACACGGATCGGACGCCGAGCTTGTCCATCCGGCAGGGCGATCGCGGGATCTTGGTCACGTGCTTCGCCGGCTGCTCACCTCAGGACATCCTGCGCGAGCTGCATCGCATACCGCTCAGGCAGCGCTTCGACACGCCCAAAGCCGACCTGCGGCGCACCGGCAACGTGAAGCGGCTGTGGGACCAAGCGCTTTCGATCAATGGAACGCTCGCGGAGCGCTACCTTCAAGGCCGATACATCGCTCACGGTCCGGCAGATCTCCGCTTCCACCCGCGCTGTCCGCTAGGGCCCAAGCCCCGCACCGTCTTCCGACCAGCGCTGCTCGTCGGGGTTCGTGAATCTCGCCGCCTTGTGGCTTTTCAAAGGATCTTTATCGACCCGGCGAGCGGTCGCTACGACTGCAAGGTCATGCTCGGGCAACCGGGGCAGGGGGCATGGCAAGGTTATGCGCCCGCCGGCGACATCCTCGCGATCGCCGAAGGTTTCGAGACCGCCGCGGCCTTCACAGCGATTCATGGCGTGCCCTGCTGGGCAAGCCTCGGCGCACGGCGCCTTGACCAGCTCCGCTTGCCGTCAGGCGTAGAGACGCTCCTGATCGCGGAGGACAACGATCCCGAAGGCGCGAGTGCGGCCAACCGCGCTGAAGCGCATTATGCGCGCCCTGACCTGACCATCCGGCGCGCGCCGCCTCCCAAGCCTCTCAAGGATTGGGCGCTCGTTCTCGAGCGCGAACGGGAAAGGGGAGGGGGGTCGAGAGGGTAATGCTGCCGATTTGGCGGCCGATCCAGGAGACCCCCATGACCGACCTTTTCTCGACGGCAGCGAACGCCGACCGATGCGCCGCGCTCCTGCTGCAGGATCGATTCCGGTCGGGTGAGACGATCACCCGCGCCCTTCTCAACGCTGCGATGACGGAGGCCTATGGCGGCAGCGACGCACAGGGCCGCTGGACACAGCGCGAAAGTTTCGAGGTGCTGGAGCACGCCCTCGCGCTCCACCTGCGGACGCGGCCCTATGAGCTCCAGGCGCTCGCCGACGTCAGGGCTCCGATCCGGCTGATGGCGAACCTGCCGACCCAGACGGTCAGGAGCGAGGAGCAGCTCGAGTGGCAGCAGTTCTCGACGCCGGCCGACATCGCGGCGCTCGCCGTCCTCCTCGCCAATGCACAGCCCGGCGACGTCGTGCTAGAACCCAGCGCCGGCAATGGCCTCCTCGTGGCCCAGCTGCGCCAGGACGTCACTCTACAGCTGAACGAGCTCGACCCCGCCCGACGCTCCCGGCTCGCCCACAGCTTCCCCGGTGCCCAGATTTCGGGGCACGACGGCGCGGCGATCACTTCGCTGATGGCGGCATCCGAACGCCCGACACTGGTGCTGATGAACCCGCCGTTCTCCCGATCGCTCGGCCGCGGGGCCGACGATCTCGCGGCCGTGCGCCATCTGCAGGCGGCGTTGCGCCGGCTCCGGACGGGCGGTCGCCTCGTGGCAATCATGTCCGACTGGTTCGGCCCGAGCGCTCGCCTCCGCGACCTCTACGGGGCGACGCTGCGCGACGTGGCGGTGCGGACCTCCCTACGCCTCGAGAAGTGCTACGCCAAGCACGGCACGTCGATCGCCGTGCGCCTCTACGTCATCGACAAGGCGCCCGGGACCAATGTGCCGTCCACGATCCAGAGATCCTCCGTCGCGGAGTTCCTCGACGTCCTCACGATCATCGACCGGCTGAAGCCGAAGATGGTTGTGCCGGCGCCCCCGGTCCGCAAGACCGGGACCACGACATTGTTCCGAGCCGTGAAGAGCACCCGCCGGGCCGAGCCCCGCGCGTTCCACGCCCCGACCCGCAACGAGGTCCTGCCCGTCGAGTTCACGCCGCTGGACACCCCCGCGCCGATCCTCGAGCAGACCGGCGTCTATCTCCCATACCGTCCGAGCCGCCTCGTGTTCACGACCGCCGGCGAGCATCCGACGGCGCTGGTCGAGTCCGTCGCGATGGGATCGATCCCGGCGCCGGTCCCCCACCATGTCCCGCGCTTGCCCGAGCGCACCGTCGCCGATCGGCTTCTGTCCGCCTCGCAGCTCGAAACCGTCGTCTACGCCGGCGACGCCTGGACCCAGATACTGCCGGGCAAATTCCGCCCCAGCAAGGAAGGCGTCGGGCTTGAGCTTGCCGACGACGGCCGCGAGTACCGGAAGGGCTTCTTCCTGGGTGACGGCACGGGCGCGGGCAAGGGGCGGCAGATCGCCGCCTGCATCCTCGACAACTGGCTCCAGGGCCGGCGCCGGCACATCTGGATCACCAAGAACGAGCCGCTGCTGGAGGACGCGCGGCGCGACTGGACCGCATTGGGCGGCATGTCGGCCGACATCCAGCCCCTCACCAACTGGAAGATCGACGACGTGGTCAAGCTCGACCAGGGCGTCATCTTCGTGACCTATCCGGCGCTCCGATCGGCGAGGAGCGACCACACCCGCCTGAAGCAGCTCATCGACTGGGCGCGCGAGGACTTCGACGGCGTGATCGCGTTCGACGAGGCGCACGAGATGGGCGGCGTCGCCGGCGGGGAGGGCGCGCTGGGGGCCAAGAAGGGGTCGCAGCAGGGGATCTGCGGAGTGCTCCTCCAGAACCACCTGCCAGGCGCCCGCGTGCTCTACGCATCGGCGACCGGGGCCAGCGACGTGAACAACCTCGCCTACGCCGTGCGGCTCGGGCTCTGGGGGCCGGAGACCGCCTTCGCCGACCGCGAGCAGTTCATCAGCGGCATCCGCAAGGGCGGGATCGCGGCGATGGAGCTGGTCGCGCGCGACCTCAAGGCGACCGGCCTCTACATGGCGCGCGCGCTCAGCTTCGCCGGTGTCGAGTACGACATCCTGAAGCACGCGCTCACCCCCGACCAGATCAAGATCTACGACACCTATGCCGATGCGTGGGGGATCATCCACCGCAACATGGAGCAGGCGCTCGAGCTCACCGGCGTCGTCGACGCGCTCGAGAACGCGACGCTCAACAGCGGGGCGAAGGCGTCGGCACGCTCGCGGTTCGAGTCGACCAAGCAGCGCTTCTTCGGCCAGGTACTTCTCAGCCTGAAGCTGCCCACCGTCATCGCCGCGGTCGAGGAACACCTAACCGATGGCAAGTCGGTCGTGCTCCAGCTCGTCACCACCGCGGAATCGATCCTCAACCGGCGTCTCGGCGAACTCAGCCCCGACGAGCGCGCGGACCTGGAGATCGACCTCTCGCCGCGGGAATACGTCATCGACTACCTGCAGCGGGCTTTCCCGACCCGGCAGATGAAGGTCTTCACCGACGACACCGGCACCGCGCGCTCGATGCCGATGGTCGATGACGACGGCAACGCGGTCTACAACCCGGAGGCCGAAGCGGCGCGCGAGCGCCTGATCGAGCACCTCTGCGCGCTGCCCCCGATCATGTCGGCGCTGGACGCCATGCTGGAGCATTTCGGGCACGACAACGTCGCCGAGATCACGGGCCGCACCAAGCGCCTCGTCAGCCGCGGCGATGGCGGCCAGAAGCTCGAGTCGCGCTCGACGCGGACCAGCCAGGTCGAGGCATCGGCGTTCATGGAAGGGCGCAAGCGCGTCCTCGTCTTCTCGGACGCGGGTGGCACCGGCCGGTCCTACCACGCCTCGCTCGATGCCAAGAACCAGCAGCAGCGCGTCCACCTCCTGCTGGAGCCGGGCTGGCGCGCCGACCGGGCCATCCAGGGCCTCGGGCGCACCCACCGCACGCATCAGGCCCGCTCGCCGCTGTTCCGGCCCGTCACGACCGACTGCAAGGGCGAGCTGCGCTTCACCAGCACCATCGCCCGCCGCCTCGACAGCCTCGGCGCGCTGACCCGCGGCCAGCGGCAGACAGGCGGGCAGAACCTGTTCGACCCGGCCGACAACCTCGAAAGCGAGTACGCCTGCGCCGCGCTCATCAGCTGGTTCCACCTGCTCCACGCGGGCAAGCTGACCAGCACCACGCTCGGCGAGTTCCAGGATCGCACCGGCCTCGAGCTCTGCGACCAGGATGGCGTGCTGAAGGAGGAACTGCCTCCGATACAGCGCTGGTTGAACCGCCTCCTCGCGCTGCCGATCGACCTGCAGAACCGCATCTTCGACGAGTTCCTGGCGCTCGTGGAGACGCGCATCGCCGCTGCGCGGGATGCCGGCACGCTCGATGTCGGCGTGGAGACGATCATGGTCGACCGGGCGACGGTCCGCGACGACACGCTGCTCCGCACCGACCCGGTGAGCGGGGCCACGTCCCACCTCCTGACGATCGAGATCGAGCGACGCCGGAACCCGGTGACGCTCGAGCGGATCCTCCGCATCGTCGAGACGGACGCGACGGCGATCCCGATGAAGAACGCCAAGTCGGGAAGGGTCGCCGTCCAGACCCGTGCCCGTGCCGGAATGAGCGAGGATGGCGCACCGATACCCCGTGTCGAACTGCTCCGCCCAACCCGAAAGGAGTATTTCCGGGAGGAGGACCTGTTCGAATCCGCATGGGAGCCGATCAGCCATGACGAGCTGGTGGACCTATGGACTGCCGAGATTGCGGAGGCGCTCGACACGGTCGACACCGAGACGATCCGGCTCGCGACCGGGCTTCTCCTGCCGATCTGGTCCTCGCTCCCCTCCGATCACCTCGTCGTGAACCGCATCGTCGACGGCGAGGGCAATTCCTGGCTCGGACGCCTCGTCTTCGACTCCCACGTCGTCTCGCTCTTCACCAAGCTCGGGATCGACAAGGCGGACAACATGCCGCCCGCCGACATCGCCGGGTCCGTCCTGGGTGGGAGCAGCGTCGACCTCACCCGCCCGTTCCCGATGACGGTCAAGCGCGCGATCGTGAACGGCAAGCCTCGCGTCGAGATCAGCGGCGCCCCGGCCGAGCAGATCGCATGGCTCAAGGCGCAGGGCTGCTTCACCGAGATCATCCAGTACCGCACGCGCGTCTTCGTGCCCGTCGACCGGGCGGCCGACGTCCTCTCCGCGGTGCTCAAGGACGCCTAAGGGAAAGGGGAGGGGGGTCGAGGAGGGTGTCCGGAATGGACCGGATGCCAGAAGGAGTTGCCCCAATGTTTCAGACCGTCAAGCTGGCGAAGCTCCGGCTTTCGCCGATCAACGTCCGTACCGTTTCCGATGACCAGCTGCGCATCCCCGAGATGGCGGCCGACATCGGCGCGCGCGGCGTTCTCCAGAACCTCCTCGTCACCCCCGTCACCAAGCCCCGCGGCATGTTCGAGGTGTTCGATGGCGGCCGCCGCTGGCGCGCGCTGTCGATGCTCGCCGAGAGCGGCGCCATCAACCCGGAGGAGTACGACGTTCCGGTCCTCGTCGTGAAGGCCGATGTCGCGGCGCTCAGCGAGACCTCCCTCGCGGCCAACTTCCACCAGCTCAAGCTGACGCCGGCGGAGGAGTGCCGCGCGTTCCAGCACTTCCTCGGGGTCGACGGCGACATCGACGCGGTCGCCAAGCGGTTCGGGCAGACCCGCCGCTTCATCGAGGGCCGTCTCCGGCTCGCCACGCTCGCGCAACCGATTTTCGACGCCCTCGCGGCCGGAGAGATCAGCCTGGAGATCGCGAAGGCCTACGCCTCGACCGACAGCCAGGACAAACAGCTGCTCGTCTGGAACAGCTACAGCGGTCACAGCTACGTGAACGCCGACACGATCCGACGCGCGATAGTCCACCAGACGATGAAGGCGACCGACCCGGTCGCGCTGCTGGTCGGCGACGCGGCCTATCTCGCAGCCGGCGGCAAGATCGTCGCGGACCTGTTCTCCGAGGACGGCGACCGCTGGGTCGACCCCGAGATCGCCGAACGCCTCGCCGCGGCGAAGCTGGAGACCGAGGCGACCCGCATCGGCGAAGAGACCGGCTTGGCCTGGATCCGTCCGATCGCGACGCACCACACCTACAACGCCGCTTCGGGCCTGTATCGGGTAATCCTCCCGACCGTCCCCATGACGGAGGAGGAAGACGCGCGCGTCACCGAGATCGAGGACCGCCTCGAGGCGATCCAGTCCGAGATGGAGGACGAGGACATCACGCAGGAGGCCTATGCCGAGCTGGATGCTGAGTTCGACCGCCTCGACGAGGAGCGCAACACGCTCAACAGTCGCCCGAGCATCCTCACCGACGAGCTGCGGCCGCTGGTCGGCGCCTTCCTGACCCTCAGCCAGCGCGGCGAGATGGTGCTCGACACCACCTACTACAGCGAGAAGCCGATCCGGCTCGGCGCCGACGGCAACGTCGTGCCCGACGGGGAGGCAGGCGGCGCCGGAGGAGGCGATCCCACGGCGACCGTCACCGGCGGGAGCGGCGCTGTTGGCAGCGACCCGGCACCCCGTCCCGAGACCATCGCCCCGGGCGGGAAGCCGCTGACCGCCCGCCTCCAGGACGAGCTTGCGGTGCAGCGCCGCGACGTGCTCGCCGCGAACCTCGTCCAGCATCCGGGACTCGCGCTCGATTACGCGATCTTCGTGATGATCGACGCGCGCAACAACGGCTCGACCTACTACGGCACCACCGTCCGCGCCCGCGGGCCGATGGACCCGTCGGTGGGCGAGATGCCGTCGACCCGCGCGCGCGAGTATCTGGCCGAGTGCCACGACGGGCTGGTCAGCGACTGGATGGGCCACGCGACCGCGGTCGAGCGGTTCGAGGCCTTCCGCGAGCTCGACGACGACAGCAAGGCGGCGTGGCTCGCCTATGTGGTCGCGGTCTCGCTGGAGGCGAAGGACGGCTTCTCCGGCCCGTCGCAGAACCCGCTTCAGAACCGGCTCGCCTCGATCATGGAGGTCGATGTCGCGGCCTGGTGGCGGCCCACCTCGCAGAACTTCTTCGACCGGGTGCCGAAGGGCTCGCTGCTGACCCTCCTCCACGACGTCGGCGGTCCCGCGCTTTCGGGTCGGTACGCCGCCTCGAAGAAGCCCGACATCTCGGCGTCGTGCCACAAGCTGTTCGCCGGCGAGGCGCTGGTGGAGGCCGACGTGAAGGAGGCGGCGCTCGCCTGGGTGCCGGCGACGATGCGCTTCCTCGACGATGCGACCGACGACACCCTCTCCATCGCCGATGACGAGGACCTCGACCAGTCCGGTGCCGGCGACGACGCCGACGGCGAGAGCGTACCGCTCGAAACCGCCGAGCGCTCTGACACGCCCGACGCCGGCGACGGCGAGGACCTGCTCGAGGGCGAGACCGCCGAAGCGGCCTGACGACCCACCTACCTCCTCCTGGGCGACTGAGCCGCCGGCGCTTCCCCGCGTCGGCGGCTCTTTTTTGCCCCCAGATCGGACAACAGACCATGCCCGGGCACAACAAACCGAGCCGCGATGTGGCGGCCGAAATCACGAACCTCATCATCGAAAAGCTGGAAGCCGGCGTCGCCCCCTGGAACCGCCCCTGGCGCTCGCGTGGGGGCAGCGGCGGGTTGCGCCCGCTGCGACACTGCGGCACCCCGTACACGGGAATCAACACGCTCTACCTGTGGGCGCTGGGCGACGTTCGCGGCTACTGCTCGCGCTTCTGGATGACCTTCCGCCAGGCCGAGGAGCTCGGCGCGCACGTCCGCAAGGGCGAACGCGGCGCGGTCTCGGTCTACTATTCCTCGTTCAAAAAGACCGAGACGAACATCGTCACCGGCCAGGAGAGCGAAAAGAACATCCGCTTCCTGCGCCATTACATCGTGTTCAACGCGGACCAGATCGACGGCCTGCCGGCCTACTTCTACGCTCCCCCGCCGATCGAGACGCCGATCTCGCCGTCGGAGCGCCAGGCGGCGATCGACGCCTTTGTCGATCCCATCCCCGCCGATGTACGCCACGGCGGTAACGAGGCGTTCTTCTCGCCCACCTTCGACTACATCCAGATGCCGTCGCCAAGCGCGTTTCGCTCGATGGACCATTATGCCAGCACCCGACTCCACGAGACGGTCCATTGGTCGGGGCACGCTTCGCGGCTCGGCCGCAAGTTCGGCAAGCGGTTCGGCGACAAGGCTTACGCCTTCGAGGAGCTTGTCGCGGAGATCGGTGCTGGCCTCGCATGCGCCGAGATCGGGCTCCCCAACGAGCTTCACGACAATCACGCCAGCTACGTCGCGCACTGGCTCGGCATCCTCCGGGCCGACAAGACCGCCATCATCCATGCGGCCTCGAAGGCGGAACAGGCCTACAACTATCTCCGCGCCTTCGGCGAGCCCGCCGCAATCGTGACCGACCAGGCCGAAGACCTCGAGGTGCCGGCTCTTCTGGAGGCGGCATGATGGACACGATCGAGATCCAGCGGCTCGCATGTCTCTCGACCGCCCACCTTTCCGCCGATGTCGCCCGCCAGCTGGACGGCGTGGTTGCCGGCATCGTGCCGATCGCCGGAGGCGACGCGACCTGGCACAGCCTCATCGTCGCCGAGCGCTGGCGCGACTATGGCTGGTGGATCTGGGTCGGGTCGGACGGCCGCGACCGGATGCCCGACACCCTGCGCGCCTGCCTCGATGCGGCCGAGGCCGCGGGCGCCGACTGGCTTCAATTCGACCGGGACTGCGAGCCCATCGCCGCGCTCCCGACGCATGACTGGTAATCCGATCCTGCAGGAGACCCGACATGGGATGGTTATACATGCCGCGTTGCTCGATGGCCGGGCACGCCTCGCCGACGGCCTATCTCGACGACCAGTTCACCTACACCCGCGACCAGGACGACGGCTCGACCCGGGGGCTGAAGGTGATCGCCTCGTCCTGCCCCGGCAACCGCGTCTACTACGCCGCTGCGCAGGTCCTCGCGAACGGCATCGGCGGAGAAATCTTCGCGATCGTCTGCCTTGTCCGCTGGAACCCCAACGACAAGGAGGGGATGATCTTCGGCTACAAGGACAGTGCGCCGTTGCGGCGCTGAAATGGAGTATCAGTGATGATGAGGTAAGTTGAGAATGCCTCTGCTCGCCGGACTAACCTCGGGCCTCACAAGGTCTGAAATCCCGAAAGGGACGGGGAACAATAGCATGTTCGGAAAAGGCCAGATGCGTCTTAGTCGCAAATGGAGGCGATGACGGTCAGGGCAAGGTGCGTATGGTGAAGGCTACACTGCTTAAATCCCAGTCTGCAGCAATCTATATAGCGATACTGGCGAAAGCGACTGTCACGCCAGGTCCGGATGATGACAGCGGTCTCATGTCTTGGCCGCCTGTTTCTCAGCCCATCCGGTGCGCCTCTCGTCGAGGGGTTTAGTGGACGAACGGGACACCTAACCGCGCCGCATCTCCATTCAGCGTAACTACGGGATGCCCTAAACAGGCGGCTTCTGCCGGCCTGCATGGGTACGGAGCCGCCATATTACTCAAATGCCCGGGGTAATGCCCGGGACATCGACCTCTTCGGAGGCGGCGGTGCAACTGTATAAGGTCTCGAGCGATCGGGCCGAAAGCGGGGAAGACCGGGGGAAGGGCGGCAGCTGTGATTCTTCAACCACCGATCATGGGGTGTGCTGATGCTGCCAGAAACTGTGAAAGGCCGGTTGGAGGCCTTTCCGGCGCTCGTTGCGTCGGGCAAAAGGGTGAATGGACTCTATCGTCTGATGGGGTCTCGCCTCCTTTGGGAGGAGGGGCTCCAGAAGATCGGATCCAACAAGGGTGCGATGACGCCGGGTATTGACGGCGAGACCTTCGCGGACTTCGGACCGGAAGACCTCGACCCGATTATCGCCAGCGTGACGGCAGGGACCTATGATCCCAAACCAGTGCGTCGGGTGTTTATCCCGAAAGGCAAGGGCAAACGGCGTCCGCTGGGCATTCCCACGCGCGACGACCGCCTCGTTCAGGAAGTGGCGCGGCAACTGCTCGAACGGATCTATGAACCGGTGTTCTCGAACGCCTCCCATGGATTCCGGCCGGGCCGGTCGTGTCATACGGCGCTTGAACACGTCAAAGCCGTATGGACGGGGGTGAAATGGCTCGTAGATGTGGATGTCGCGGGGTTCTTCGAGAACATCGACCACGACATCCTCCTGCGGCTGTTGCGGAAAAGGATCGATGACGAGAAATTCATCGGCTTGATCGGCAGCATGCTTAAGGCGGGTGTTATGGAAGACCGGGTTCACACCCGGACCTACAGCGGCACTCCGCAGGGCGGTATCGTCTCTCCAATCTTGGCCAACATCTACCTCCATGAACTCGATATGTTCATGGCGGAACGGATCGCGGCTTTCGAGAGGGGGAAGGTCCGTGCCACGAACCCGGAATATGGGCGACTGGCTGGGCGCATCCAGAAACAACGGAAGCGCGTCACCATGCTGCGGGCCAAAGACAATGTCGACGAGGTGAAGGTTGCGGCCTCCTTGGCCAAAATCCAAACCTTACTGCCGCAAAAGCGGTCCATCCCGTCGAGAGACGCGATGGACCCCGGTTATCGCCGACTTCGTTACTGTCGCTACGCGGACGACTTCATGATTGGGGTTATCGGTAGCAAGGAGGATGCACGAAGCGTGTTCGCCGAAGTCAGGGCATTCCTGACCGAGGCGCTGGCGCTCACGGTGTCCGAGGAGAAAAGCGGTATCCGCAAGGCGAGCGATGGAGCCGCCTTCCTTGGATATGAGGTCCGCACATATACGACACGCCAACGGGTTGTCCGGAGCCGACAAGGTTCCGTCAGCTTCCTTCGTAGGCCGCCGTCGGAAGTGATGCAGCTGCATGTCCCTTGGGAGAAGGTCCACGCGTTCGCTTCTGCAAAAGGTTATGGTGATCTGTCGGTGTTGAAGCCGCGTCATCGTAGCCTGCTGCTCAGCTGCAGCGACGTTGAGATCGTCCTAGCTTACAACGCCGAATTGCGGGGTTTTGCGAACTACTATGCTCTCGCCAAGGATGTGAGCTTCAAGCTGAACAGGCTTGAGTTTCTCCAGCGGTGGAGCTTGTTCAAGACCTTGGCCAGCAAGCACAAAACCAATGTGCGAGCGGTCTTGGCCCGCATGAGGACGGGGCAGGAATTCACCATCGGCTACGACGTCGATGGCCAGCCCCGATCGGTCAAAGTCTGGAAACTGGCTCATCTGAAACGTGATCCGGCCACCTCGTCCAGGATTGATATCCAGCCTTGGACGCAGGTGTTCACCCACTCACGTACGGACTGGGTTGATCGTCAGAATGCCAAGCAATGCGAGGCTTGCGGTCGATCCGATGTTCCGTGTCAGGTGCACCATATCCGGGGGATGGCCGATGTTTCGCACCGCGGTTTTGTCGTGAGAATGAAGGTGGCACGCGCCCGCAGGACGGTGGTCCTGTGCGAGCAATGCCACTGGGATACTCACAGAGGCCGCCTGCCCGATCTACGGCAAAGTGATGGTTCGTCACAGTGGAGAGCCGCATGCGGTGAAAGCTGCACGTGCGGTTCGGCGGGGGGATCAGGGCTGACTCCATGAGCAGCACCAATCCTACCCGACTGGACGAGACGATGGGGCCGAACGAGGCATCGTGCCCCGAGACGATCCTCAAGCTGCTGACGCCGACCCAGAACGAACATGCCCTCGACTGGCGCAAACGCTGCCTCGCCAACCTGCAGCGCCGATCGCGCAAGCTCCAGGATGGGGACCGGATCAAGCTGGCCCAGCCGATGAAGTTCACCGACGGCCATGAGGGCGACGAGTTCATCGTCGAGAAGCGCGGCCGCCGGGTCGTGCTCCGCGATCCGACGAGCCGTCTCGGCTATCGCATCGGCGGCTTCATGGAACGCGCGTGGACCGTCGTGCCCCAGACCAAGGTCCACAAGACGATCTTCGCCTGACGCTCACCATCTGCGACAACCCCCGGCTATGAGACCCGCCATGACCCAGCTCGCTTCGATCCCGATCTTCTCGACCAAGCGCCTGTTGCTCTGCAGCCGCGAGAACGCCGCTCGCGTCGCCGCGCAGATCTTCGATCAGAACCGCCGTGCCTGCGTCGTGCGGACCGGCCATCCGCTCCAGCCCTATCGCGCCGTCGAGGTGCCGACACGGAGCGACGAGGTGGAGATGGTCCTGTGCGCCTGACCTCGCTTCTCCTCCTGCTCGGGACGCTGGCGTCGTGCGGCGCAGCGGACAGCCGCGGTGCGGCCCGTGGCGATGCCGACAGGCGAGCGCCCCGGTTCGAGGCCGAAGCGCGGGCACTGGACGGCGACACGGTGAGCGTCGACTTCCGCCTGCTCGGCGTCGATGCTTTCGAGCGCAAGCAGCTCTGCCAGCGCGACGGCGCGTGCTGGGCGTGCGGGAAAGCCGCGCAGGACCTCGCCGCCCGGCAGGTCCGCAACGCCTCGGCCGCGTTCACGCTGACCCCCGAAGAGACATACGGCCGCCCCGTCGCCACCGTCACGGTCGACGGCAAGGACCTTGGCGAGTCCATGATCCGCGCCGGTCTGGCGATCCCCGCGATGAAGTATCTCCGCCACGACCCCGAACGGGCGTCATCCTATGCTGCCGCCTACGATGCGGCCGAGCGCGGCCATGTCGGTGCCCATGCCGGAACCTGGCTCGATCCCGCGAAGTGGCGGCGCGGCGAACGACTGGAGTGCGAGCCATGACCCTCGCCGACATTCTCGGCCAGATCAGGAAAGGCGCCCGCGCGCGCCGCCCCGCCTGGCACAATGGCCTGATCTACATCTACGTGCCCGAAGGACAGGGCATGGCCGAGCCGATGCTCCGCTACCGCCAGGGCAGCGCGATCCTCGACCAGCCCTATTCGCCGCGCCGCGCCGACTGGTTCGCCGACGATTGGACGATCCTCTCGGTCGAAGAGCTGCCGGCGCTCGAGGCGCCGGTCACTCCGCCAGCGTCGGGTCCATCCACCACGACGGACCCTGCCTGAAGTCGTCCGACACGACCCCGACCGGGCCATCCGGCTCTGCCGACACGTAAGGATCCATGGCGGGCATCTGCCGCACCTTGGCGCGCATCAGCTTGCCGGCGACGATGCCGCGCGCCTCCAGCAGGTCCTCGAGCCACATGAGATCGTCCAGCATCGCGACCACCCCGCGGCCCGCGAGGCAGTAGTAGATGCAGCGCTGATAATCGTCGGTCCCGTCGTTGCTGAGGATGCTCGCCAGGCGCGGCTTGCCGTCGGGATCGCCCTCATGCACCCAGACGGCCGCCTCCCGCAGCTCGCGAACCGAGTAATAGGCGTCCTCCACCGGCTTACCGATCGACGCACCCGCGATCATCCGCTGCGTGGGCGTCAGCTGCTCGTCGCACGACGCGTCGCGCAGCGTCACGTCGAGATCGAAGCGGTCGTGGAAACGCGTAGCCTTCAACTTACCCATGGCGGACCTCCTGGCGCGCAGAACGTAACGTGAACGCCTCCAACCGTCAAGCGATCCGACGAGAGGGGAGGGGGAGGGCGGCTGTGAACCTGAAGGGAGAGCAGAGATGCCGTTCGCCACGTCACCACAGCCACGCGATAGCCTCTGGGGCGCCATCGAAACCGCCGAGCAGGTCCTGCCCGGGATCTGGCGCGTCGAGACCTCCACGCACGGGGGCCTGGTCCTCTCCGACGAGCGGCAAGCCGCGATGCCCGACGCGCTCCGGCACGACACCCCGCAATATGAGGAAGACGTGCTCTGGTCGCTTCCGGTTCTCGCGTTCGAGGCGGAGTTCGCTGGCGCCGCCGCGGTCGGCACCAGCACCATGCTCCAGCTTGCCCACGACATCGCCCGCAACTGGCGGCCGGACGCCTATGCTGCCTTCACCGGCACGACCATCGAGCCGCGGGACAGCCACGTCGTGCGCAGGCGCGCCGCCTACGAGGCCTTGATCGGTAGCGTCGTCGTCACCTCGGCGTCCGGCTCATGGGCGGAATGGGTGCCGGAGGGCAAAGTCGGCGTGATCGGCCGCAAGGTCGCCTCTGTCGATCACCTCGGGTGGCCGACCTACGAAGGTCCGGAGCATCGCGGTCTCGTAGCAGCCGATCGCTACGACAGCGGCAAGAGCCCCAACGCATTCGCCGCGCTCGACGTCGAACCACTCCCATGACGATCGAGATCGTCGTCGGGCTCCCGCACCTCAATGAGGGGCCGATCCTGCAGCGCGCGCGCCTGCTCCAACAGCCGGTGCTCATCTCCGCGAACTGCCTGTCCCGCTGGTCCCGCGCGCGGGGCTGGCCCGATTGGCAGGGTTTCCAAACGCAGACGCTCCGCAACGCGCACGGATTGCCGAGCCTCGACCTCGACAGCGGCGGCTATGTCTGCGCCGTCCGGTATGGCGGAATGCCGTGGACTGTCGATCAATACATGGCGCTCGCGGCTTCATACCCATTCCGCCGTTTCGCCAGCATCGATTGGTGCGTCGAACCCGAGCTCGCCGGCGACCGCGAGGCCGTCCTCGATCGTATCTCGCGCACCATCCGGGCGAACCGCGACTGCCGCGATCGCGCGCTCGACCTCGGCATCATCGACCGATTCATGCCGGTGATCCAGGGCCGTCGCCCCGAGGATTACATCCGCTGCGCGGACGCGCTGAGCTGGTCGCTCGTCCCCGGCACCGTGATCGGGGTCGGAAGCATGTGCCGGCGTGAGATCAGCGGACCCGAAGGCCTCGTTGCCGTAATCGAGCAACTCGACCGGCATCTACCGGCAACGATCCGGCTGCACGCCTTCGGCGTGAAGGGTTCCGCGCTGCCGTACCTGACACCCTTCGCGCACCGGCTCGCATCGATCGACTCCCAGGCCTACGGCATCGCCGCCCGTCACGATGCGCGGCGCCGGAGGGTCTCCAAGAGCGATGAGCTCGTCGCGACCCACCTGGAGCGCTGGACCCGCACCCAGCTCGCCCGTCTCAGCGAACCTGCGAAACGGCTGCCCCTCGTCGCCCAGCCGACCGACGTGCCATCGGCAAGCGATCCTTGGGAGGCCGCCATCGTCGCGGCTCGGGCGGAGATCCGCGGGCTGATCGAGAGCGGCGACCTGGACCACGACGAGGTCACGGAAGCCTGGGTCGAGCAATGGGCGGCCGACCTCTATCGGGACCGCCGGTTGGCGGCCTGAGCGAGGCGAGGGGGAAGGGGGAAGGGCGGCCGAGGAAGCGGGGAAGAGTCCGCGCCGGACCCCAAGGAGACCCCCATGCACTTCTCTCCCGTCACCGAGCGCGTCTTCCGGCACGCGCACATGGCTTGCGGCATCGGCTCAGGCGCCCGCGGCTTCAATGGCGCGCAGCCGCGCGTCGGCCATCTGCGCGCCCGCTTCGAATGCGCCGGCGGGATCGACGTCGACCCCGGCGCGATCCGCAATTTCGAGCGCCTGACCGGGGTCAAGGGCACGGTCATGGACCTGTTCAACAGGGAGCAGTACCGCGCGTTCCACGGCCGCGACCCCGGACCCGATTGGCGGGAGGCGATCCCCGCCGACGTCCGCGCCGTGTTCGGCCACGTCGACGTCTGCCTCGCGTCCTATCCATGCAAGGGATTCAGCTCCCTCCTGTCGCAGGCGGTCAGCCTCACCGCCAAGTACCAGGCGCTGAACGCGCTGACCTTGCGGGGGATGTGGCTCACGCTCGAGGCGTACAAGGACGACCCGATCCCGATCCTGCTGTTCGAGAACGTGCCTCGGATCGCCACGCGTGGGCGCTGGCTCCTCGACCAGATCATCGCCCTGCTCCACGCCTACGGCTACAGCGTGAACGAGGATGTTCACGACTGCGGCCTGATCGGCAACCTTGCGCAGAGCCGCAAACGCTTCCTCCTGATCGCGCGCCATCCCGATAAGGTGCCGCCGTTCATCTACCAGCCCCGGCTCTATCCCTTGCGCGGCGTCGGCGAGGTGATCGGCGAGCTGCCCCTCCCGGGCGACCCGCGCGCAGGCTCGATGCACCGTGTTCCCGCGCTGCAGTGGAAGACCTGGGTGCGCCTCGCGTTCGTCGAGGCCGGCTCCGATTGGCGCTCGCTCAACCGGCTCCGCGTCGAGAACGGCGTCCTCGCCGATTACGGCATCGTCCCCGAGCCCGACATGCGCGAGAACGCCTATGGCGTCTGCCACTGGGAGGACCGCGGCCCGCTCGTGACCAGCGCACGCGCGCCGGGGCAGGGTCGCTTCTCGGTCGCGGACCCCCGGCCGTTCACGACGCGCGAAGGATCGGGCTTCCTCGGCGTGAACAGCTGGGTCGGCCATGTCGGGACGATCAGCAGCCGCGGGGGGCCGACCAACGGCAGCTACGCCATCGCCGACCCGCGTCCGGGCTATGGCCCCGCCACGCACACCAACCTCCTCTCGGTGACGTCGTTCGACCAGTCGACCCGCGTCGTCAGCGGCGCAGTCCACGTCGCGGGGGGCGCGCTCAGCGTCGCCGATCCGCGCTATGGCGAGAAGCGGGATTGTACGCTCGGCGTCCTCTCCTGGTCGATGTCGACCGGCGTCGTTCAGGGCAAGAGCGGTCCGACCAATGGCACCTTCTCGATCGCGGACCCTCGCCCGGCCTACGGGCCGGACACCCACCGCCATGTTCTCGGAGTCCATGCCTGGTCGGCCGCGAGCGGCGTGGTCACGGGCAATCCCAAACCGACGGGCGGCGCGCACTGCGTCGCCGACCCCCGGATCGACGGACATCCGTCGAGCGTCCAGTGCGGGGTCCGCGAGTGGGCGAAGCCTGCCGGCGTCGTCACCGGCAATATGTGGGTCGGCTCAGGCCCGAACGCGATCGCGGACCCACGCATCGAGGGCAAACCGCGCTTCAACAACACCTTCCGCATCGTCCCCTTCGACGGCGCCTCCGCGGCCGTTGCCGGCCCCGGCGGACCTGGTGGAGGCCTCGCCGTCGCCGACCCGCGCGCCCCAGAGGGTCGCCACGTCAACGGCAAGTACCGGGTCACGGGCTATCGCTCGGCCGCGAACGCCGTCATCGGCGCGAGCACGACCGGCATGGGTGCCTTCGTTGTCGCCGATCCCAAGTACGCCGGCGTCTCGCTCGGCGCGCACGCCAACAAGATGCGCGTCGTGTCGGCCGCCGCCGCCTGCCCGACCGTCACGGGATCGGACAGGGTCGGCTCCGGCGCGCTCTCCGTCGCGGACCCGAGGCCGACGTGCCTGATGCGCGCCGATCGCGACAAGTACCTGACCCAGGGCCACTACGGCGTGGTCGACTGGAGCGGCTCGACCGGCGCGGTGCCCGCGTCCGCCAAGGACAACTCGGGCCCATGGTCGATCGCCGACCCGCGCGAGCCGATCCTCGACGAGACGCCCGTCGCGCTCCCGAGTCCGGACGATCGATTGGTCGCCCGCATCGTCGCGATGGATCAGACCTGGCACCGCCCGTTCACCACGCTCGAGCTCGCGGCCCTGCAAGCGATCGTCAGCGCGCGCGACTTCTTCGACCTGCTCGGCGGGTCGGACGCCCAGCGGCGCGAATGGATCGGAAACGCCATTCCCGCGGATTCCGCGCGCGGCATGGCGGAGACGATCGGCGAGACGCTGCTCCTCGCCGGGACCGGCAAGACCTTCACGCTGTCGGCGCGCGACATCTGGGTGAAGCCGGGCGCGCTCGCGCTGACCATCGACAGCCGGCAACCCGCGTTCGAGATGGACGGGTTCGACACCAGCGCGCTTGCGGGAACGCTTCAATGAGCGCCCGCAGCAACCGCGCCGAGGTCCGCAACCCGGTTCTCCTCCTGCCCGCGGTTCAGGCACTCCGTCGCCTCGATCCCGAGGCCAGGGTCGCCCTTCAGCGGCTCCTCCTGGAGATCCGCGACGAAGCGCGCCTGAAGGCGGACAAGAGCTGGCACACGCGCAAGCCCCCCGTCGCCGCCTACTGGGCGGCATGCGCGGTCTACGCCGGCCACATCGCTCGAAGCATCGGCCCGGCCCCGCGCCGCCGGTGATCCGCCACATTCAAGGAGAGCACCATGCACATCGAACTGCGTAAGCTGCGCGTCGTCGCCGCCCTGTCCGAAGAGACCGCCTGCTATACCGCCGAGGTCTGGATCGACGGTGTCCGGAGCTTCGCCGCCAGCAACCGCGGCCATGGCGGCGCCGACGACTATCACCGGCTCGGCTCCGTCACCGAGGCCGAGGTCAACGCATGGCTGCGGGCGAACAGGACGGCCCGCGTCTACCGCGGCGTGACGCTCGAACCGAGCCTCGAGCACGAGGTCGCGCACCTGATGGACGTCGCCGAACAGACCAAGGCCATGAGGCGGAAGCTGCGGACCAGCGTCATGACCATCGAGAGCGACACGGTCTACACCTACCCTCTGAGAGGCAACTCGCCCGCTGCCGTGATCGCAGCGATCCGCAAGGCCAAACCCGACGCTGACGTCCTCAACGATGGGGACGAGGCTGTCATCACGCGCGCCGTCGAGCTGCTCCTAGCCCAGGACGACGCCGCGGACGGCAGTTAGAGCCCGACCACCTTGAAGCACGGGCAAAAGCCCTGGCTTACAACGCCGTACTGGCTTTCCGGATAGACCGCACACCCCAGCGCCGCGAGGACGTGGATCACGTCGCGCGACAAACGTGCCGCCTCGCGGCTCACCGGCCGCGCCGCGGACCCGGAGGGTGATACCGGGAACGTGCCGTCGCACGTACAACGCATCAGCGTGTCGCCCACGACGCAGAACTGCTCGGGAGCGACGTGGAGCGTCGCCGTGACCATCGCGTCGATGACCAGGTCGCCGCGCTGGCGGGCTGCGAAACTCCGATGCACGCCCTCGCCGACGATGTAGTGGTCGGGCAGGTTGGGGATCACCACCCGGCTTACCCTGATCGGCCCCGCCGCGATCTCCCGCTGGCGAAGCTGGACGGCCCGGATCATCCTGTCGTGGTTCCAGGGCTGCGCGAGGACGAACTTCGCCTCGATCTCCATCGCGTCGGTGCGCAGCGGCACGATCCTTTCCACGACCAGCGCCTGCAGCGCGTCGGCCACCACCTCGACGTGGAACGGTCCCACGACCGTCAGGATTCCCGTGGCGGCAGGTCCCAGACTTCGCGCCGTCTCGCCCTCTGCGGTGATCCCAGGCAGGCGGACGTCCATGACGCCTCCGTGCCAGCACGACATCAGGCTCAGCGCGGCCAATCCGTACCCCCCAAGAATAGCATCCGATCTGGATGTAACTTTTTAACGCGCCTCAATCCACTGACAAGAGGTTCATCTTCTCTCCACCTTCACGGGTCCCGGAGGACCGTGCCGAAAAGGGAAGGGGGGCCTGGCCGATCGAGCTCGTGAGGAGCTCGAGGAGCTTCGGTATGACCTACGACGTCGCGTTCCGCCACCAGCAGGCGCTCGATCCCAGCGCCCTGACCACGATCACGACGGCGCTGCACGCCATCCAGGCAGCGATCACCGACTGCCGGAACGCCGGCAAGGATGTAGAGACGGACAGCGCCGTCATCCTGCTGACCCGTCATCTCGCCGCCGTCTCCGCCGATCGCGCCGACGACGCCGTGCTGCGCCAGCGCTGCATGACCGAGATCGCCGAGTTGCGCCGCTTCCCGGCGCTGCGGACGCTCGCCTATCGCGGGGTCGCCTACGACGAGGCGGCGAAGCGCGTCTTCCATGCCGAGGGACGCACCGCGATGCGCCGCCTGGCGGAGGCGCTCTGCCTTGACGAGGGCAGCTACGACATTCGCTCGAACAAGGCCGGTCCCGCCGTGTCGGGCGAGATCACGCTCCACGGCGAGGAAGTCTGGGTGCAGCTGTCGCTCAGCGCGCTCGGGCCGGACAACGAGATCATCTACCGGCGCGTGCGCGGGCGCAGCGACCATCTGGGGGATCGGAACCGACGGGCCTGTGTCCGGGATCTGCTCGCCCCCGACAGGTTCGCGGCACGCATCCGCACCGAGCTCGCCCTGACCCCGCCGGTCGCCGAGCCGGCACGCCTTTTCGCCTGACGGAGGTCCCCATGCAGATCGTCTGCACGCGCACCCGCTCCGCGGGTGCCGAACCCCTGTACCAGTACCTGCTCCTCGTTCCCTTCGACCAGCTCTCCTACGAGCGGCAGGATCGCATCCATTACCGGACCGATTTCGGGGGCAAGCGCCACGGCGGTCCGCATGCCCGGCTGCCCGAGGTCATCGCGCCGATCGACTATCTCCGCCTGCCTCCGGGCCTTGAGAAGCACCGCCTGGGCGGCGAGATCTACCGTGTCGGCCGGCGCATCGAGGCGCTGCTCGTCGCGGGCCTCTACCCGGAGATGAGCGACCCCATCCTCCCGACGCTGTTCCGGGCGCCGGAGGAACTCGACGACGGCCAGATCTTCACTCGAACGGACGACCTGACCGGCCGCTTCGTCGAGCTTGCCGCACGGCTCGATACGCTCACCGTGGCCGACCTTGGCCTGGACCGGCTGCGAAAGGTCGCGGCATGACTCCGCCCGACGCCGAGGCGCAGATCACGGCCGACTTCTGCGAGATGGTCCGCCTGCTCCGCCAGATCGACCCGCCCGAGCGGCACCGCTGGGAGGTCGACCCGCTCGCCCTGCATTGGAACCGAGGCGACGCGATCGCGTCGGTCGCTCACGGCGCGCCGATCACGCTGCGGCTCCATCCTCGCAACGACGACAGCCCCGCGCAGCTGCGCGTCGAACTCCGCCTGTTCTCGCGCATCGCATCCAGCCCCGAGGCCGAGGGCGCACCACTGCGCGCCGTCCTTCGCGCGGAGCATGGTCGGCAGATCGGCCACCAGGCCACGTCGCTGCTCGACGCCCCGCAGCTGCAGCTCGCCGGCGACGACCCCGCCATGCTCTACGCGCGCGCCGCGCCCCACCTCGATCGTGCCCTCGCGCGCTACCGCGCCTTCGAGGCACGTCGGTTCAGCAGAGATTGACCATGGACGATCGCTTTGACCCAAGCGACGCCGCGACCTGGATCGCGCGCGGCCGCTCGCCCGAACACGCCGAGGCCCTGGCGCAGGCGTGGCGCGACTTCCCAGACCTGCCGCCGACTGCCGCCCTCGAGGACCGCATGGCGCGGACCCGCGCGCGCGTGGGCGCCATGCGCCCGGTCAACGACGCTATCCAGCTGGCATCTGAAGCCGAGCGACAGCGGCGGAACTTCCTCCACGTCGAAGGCAAGGCAGCCACCGGCTCGATCGGAGATAGCGATCTCGCGATCCTGCGCGGCCGCGACGCCTATGGCTACGACTGGGATACCGCCGTCTGCTACAGCCGAGGATGGTACGCGGCGCATGCCGGATGGACCTATGGCGGACCGGACATCAGCAACCGGCTCCCCGCGCACCGCGCCGCCTACGACCGCGGCTTTTCCGATGGCGGGGGTGACGCGCACGACTTGTTCGACGCCGCGCGCCGGAGCAATGTAGCCGCCGAACGGACCGGCAACCAGCCGCGCCCGCTCGCGCCCGCACTCGCGGCACGACCCCTTCCGAGCAGCTGGCCCAAGCCGTTCGACGAACCGCGCCCGGCACGCTGGACCCGACGCCTTCTGGTCCTCGCCGACGATCCCGGGCTCGGGAACGGGCCGACCGCGTCACTGGTCGACCAGATCCGCGCACGGCCCGAGGCCGACGGATTGAACATCATCGTGCTGAGCGCTGCCGCTGGCTTCTGCCCGACGGTCCCGCCGGACGCGCCACCACTGACCAGAGGCCGGTGTGAGGCCCTGGCACGCGACCCGCGACAGACGGCCCGCCTCCGGGCGCTCGTCGCCGACATGACGATCGACGACATCCTGATCGCCGCGCCCGACGAGGCGATGGCCGTCGTCGACGCCCACGCAGCCGCGCTGCCGCTGTGCCGGACGATGGAGCGGACCCGGAACACGATCCTGCAGCAGCGCGCCCACTTGCGGACGTGGCTCGATCGCGCCGCGACGGGCGACGGGAATGTCGGCGCGGGCCACATCCGCTGGAGCAAGCTCGCCAAGGGGCTGAGCGGCAAGCTCGGCGAGTTCACCGTCCGCTATGCCGGCAAGGGCCAGGACAGCCCCGGCCACATCATCGTCGTCGAAACATCGGGAACGCCCGCGGTCGGCTTCGTCACAGCGGATGGCCGCTCGCTCGATCCGCACATCACCTTCGGGAACAAGTCGCGCATGCGTCAGGAAATGGCGACGGCGCTGCGCGCCTTCGGTGGTGCGACGAGACTCGCGCCGACGCTGTTCGCGACCGCCGCCTGAGGACATTCCCATGGACACCAGCCGTAGCCAGCGCTGGCGCGAACGCCGGGCGCTCTGGACCAATGACGAGACCGTCATCGATCCGCGCGCCTACAGCGTCGACCTGATCGCGCACGACGTCGCCAGCGCCTTCATCAGCGCGCACCATTACCTGCCGAACTATCCCGCGGCGCAGGTCGCCGTGGGACTGTTCGGCCCACGCGGGACGCTCGCCGGCGTCGCCGTGTTCGCGCGCCCCGCCGTCGACGCCGTCATCACGGCGCATACCGGCTTCACCGACCCGGCCAAGGGCACCGTCCTGGCGCGGCTCCTGCTCCTCGACGGCGTTCCCCAGAACGGCGAGAGCTTCTTCGTCGCCCGCGCCTTCGACGTGCTGCGCCGGGAGCGCCCGGCCGTCGAGGCCGTCGTCTCCTACAGCGATCCCCAGGCGGGTCACATCGGCCGTGTCTATGCCGCACTGAGCGGCGCTCACCGCGGCGTCACGAAGCCCCGGATCGTCCTCAGACTGAACGGCACGACGCTCTCGGGCCGCACACTGTCGAAGATCCGCACCGGCGAACGCGGCGCTGCCGGAGGAGTCGACCAGCTCGTCCGTCTCGGGGCTCCCAGACCGCGCCTCGAAGAGACGCCCGCGGCATGGCTCGCCCGCCTTCAGCGTGAACGGGTGCTGCTCCGCCATCGGCAGGACGGACTCTACGCCTACTGCTTCGAGTTGACGAGGAACGCCCGCCGCGAGGGCCGCGGCCTTCCCCGGCTGCCCTATCCCAAGGTCCTGCCGCGACCGCACCCGATGCTCCCGATCTTCTCGGGCGCGCCAGCCGAGATCGACAGGGGCATCGCCGCATGAGACTGGACCTCATGGCGCTGCTCGCGCCCGCGCCGCGTGACCCCGAGTGGGAGGCCGAGAAGCTCGGATGGCGCTGCTTCGTCTCCGGCAACGCGAACCCGAGCTACCGCCGGGGCTCCCGCCTCCGAGCAGCCTGGCAGCGTGGCTATGACGCCGCCGCACGATCGGAGCGTCCCGACCTCCACATGCTCTGAGACCCGACGAAAGGGGAGGGGGGTCGGAAGTTCGGGCTCGCCTGGAGTCCGAGCCTGCCAAGGAGCCTCGCCATGGCCACCGTCCACACCCTTCATCCCCAGGAACCCGACAATCGCGTGCCGATCGGAAGCCATTCCACCGGCACCCTCAGCCTCGATCTCGATCGCCTCCTCGCAGGCCGCCTGCTCATCCAGGGCAGCTCGGGCGCCGGCAAGAGCCGGACCCTGCGCCGCATCATTGAGGAGGCGTTCGACTTCGTGACGACGATGATCGTCGATCCCGAAGGCGAGTTCGGCAACCTCGCCGAGCATATCGGCGCCACCACGCTCCGCGCTGCGGAGCTGACCGCCGACGGACTGACCGCCGCCGCCACGCGCGGCCGTCGCCACCGGCTCCCCCTCCACCTCGACCTGACCGACCTTGATCCGGATCAGCGGATCATCAAGGCTGCAGCCTTCTTCGCCGGGCTGATCGGCGCACCGCGCGAGGACTGGGCGCACACCGTCCTCGTTTGCATCGACGAAGGCCATCTCCTTGCCCCGCATCACGCGGGATCGGCTCGCGACGCGGAGACCCGCCGTCTCGGCGTCGCCACCCTGACCGATCTTGCGGCCCGAGGCCGCAAGCGCGGCATCGCGCCGATCATCGCCACCCAGCGCCTCGCGAAGCTGTCGTCGTCGGTCGTGTCCGAGCTGCAGAACTTCCTTGTCGGCCTTAACGTATTCGATCGCGACATCGCGCGCGCGGCCGACCTGCTCGGCTTCTCGGCCAAGGACGCCGACCAACTGCGCAAGCTCGCACCGGGCGAGTTCTTCGCCATGGGCCCGGCGCTCGCCCCGCTGCCCCTCCTCGCTAAGATCGACCCGACGATCACCGAGCACCTCGGGGCGACGCCCGAGCTGAAGGGCGCGGCCGACGTGGACGGCGACGAGGCCGCGCGCCTCCTCGACCTCGCCGCCTTGAAGGAGGTGCAATCGGGCGCCCGCAATTCCAGCCTCACCATGAAAGGCCTGCGTGCGCTCGATGCCTTCCTGCTCGAACCTGCAGCACCGACCGCGGCCGCCATCGTCGGCGTCCTCCGTCGCATTGCGCCGAACGCCACCACCGCCGCGGATCTCGCCTCGCACCTCGGCGCCGAGCGCGACGCGGTCGACGCGGGCCTGGACATCCTCGCCGCCCTCTCCGCGGTCGATACCATGCCTCGCGGCGACGACCGCATCGCTCGCCTCCATGCCCGCCTTCGCGCGAAGATCAGCGACGTCGCCGTCGTGGGACTGGCGTGACATGCTCGACCTAGACGCCACCATCGTCGAGCTGGAGCCCTGCCCGAGGCCCAGGACCGCATCAGCCCCGCTCCGCGAGATCGCCTTCCGGGCGAACGCCTGGACCTCGTCCGAGATCGGGCGCCTCGTCACCCTGTTCCGGCAGGACGTCTCGCTCGAAGAGATCGCCGACGCCATCGGGCGCGGCCGTGCCGGCGTCGCCGACAAGGTCGCGACGCTCGGCCTACGGCGCAACTCCACGAGGCCGTGGACCGACCTCGAGGATGACGAGCTGCGCCGACGCTACGGCGACGAGGCGACCGCCACCCTCGCGCTCGACTTCGGCCGATCGTGCAGCGCGATCTACGCGCGCGCCGGCTGTCTCGGACTGACCGAGGGCAACGCCCCGGAATGGACGGCATGGGAGGACGCCCAACTGCGCGCTGGCTACGCTCGCAGCGTCCCGCTCCTGCAGCTCGCCGCGCTGATCGGCAGACCGCTCAGCGGTCTCTCCGGTCGCGCCGGACTGCTCGGGATCACTCACGCCAGCCACCCGCCGGACTGGGGGCAGGCCGAGATGGCGCGGGCGCTCTATCTCGCGACCGAGGGCTATCGCTACACTCAGATTATCACGATGATGGCCTCGGAAGGCTTCCCCGCCCGAACCCTCTCCGGCTTCGGGCAGATCATCCGCAAGCTCGGTTACGGTCGCGGCTGGGGCCGCGCCTGGACGCCCGACGAGGACGCGCTGTTGCGCCACGCCTACGAGGCGGCCGCGAGCCTGACGCCGCTGCGCGCGAGGCTCGGCCGTACCGCCTGCTCGCTTCGCTGGCGCGCGGAGTATCTCGGGCTGCGCGGCACCCACGCCAATAGGAACGGCTGGCGCATGGGCCCGGACTGGACCGAGGCCCAGGAGGCACTCCTGCGCGAGCGCTACGGCAAGATGCCCAACGACGCGCTGGCCGCGCAGCTCGGCCGCACCAAGGCCGCCATGTTCAGCCGGGCCAACCTGCTCGGGCTCGTCCACGGCTATATCCGTCCGTTCAGCGCCGACGAGACGCGGGCGCTCGATCTCGCGTTCCGCCACGGCATCGCCATTGCCGATCTTGCGTCCGCCCTCGACCGCAAGGCGTGCTCGGTCAGCAAGTACGCGACCAACCACGGCATCCGCTTCGGACGACGGCCGCTCCGCACGCCCACGCCGACGCTAGACGACATCCTGGCGCTCGACGCGCCAACGGAAAGGGGAGGGGGCGCGGGCTTGGGCGATCATGTGATCGAACAGAGCCCGGAGCGCCCCCATGCCGACGACCAGCACGACGCCCGCGATGCGCGCCGCGAACGACGCACTCGCCGCCTTGGCCGTCGACGCCCGCTCCGGCACGAGGCCCGACGTCGGGAACGACGGCTCAACCGCCGCCCGTAACCCCGACATCATCATGGTCGCCGCGCCGCCCCCCGTCGTCCTCGCCTATGGGGTCGGCGTCGACAGCACCGCGCTGCTGGTCGAGAAGGTCGCCCGGGGCGAGGCTCCCGACCTAGTGCTGACCGCAGACACCGGCGTCGAGAAACCCGAGACCTACGCCTATCTCGACGTGATCGGCCCCTGGCTCCGCTCGCATGGCATCCGGCATGAGATCGTGTCGTACACGCCCAAGCGGTTCAAGCACTGGCCGCCCTATTATTCGCTGCTCGAGATGGCGCTCACCAACGCCACGCTGCCGAGCAAGTCGCTGGGCGGGTCGAGCTGCAGCCTCAAATACAAGAAGGCGCCGCAAGACGCCTTCCTGCGCACTTGGCAGCCAGCGATCGACGCATGGGCGCGCGGCCAGCGGGTCGTGCGGCTGATCGGGTTCGACGCGGGAAAGCGCGACACGATCCGCTACACCCACGCCGCGACGATCGACGATCCGCTCTACGACTGCCAGTACCCCTTGCGCGAATGGGGCTGGGACCGGAACGCGTGCGAGCGCCGGATCGAGGCCGAGGGCCTGCCGGTGCCTCCGAAATCGAGCTGCTGGTTCTGCATCGGCATGACGCCGGACGAGGTTCGCGCGCTCCCGAGCTGGTGCCTGCGCCTGATCGTACTCGTGGAGGCTCGCGCCGCCCCGCGGCTCCGCACGGTCGAGGGGCTCTGGCGGAAGACAACCCGCGCGCGTCCCGGCCGCATGAGCGACTTCATCCGCTGGGAGGGGCTGCTCCCCGCCGCCGAGATCGACGCGATCGAGCGCGACGCGCCGCTCGACCTGATCCGGTTCCAGGACGTCGCCGCCTCGATCCCGCTCGAGGAGCGCCCGACGATGCGGGAATGGCTCGACCGCTTCAACGCCGGACTGAAGGAGGCCGCATAATGGCAACGCTCGCACCGCCCAACACCCGCATCGCCGACCTCAACGATCGTTGCCGGATGGGACTGGACCGCACCGCGCGCATCGTCGCCACGCGCGACTGCCTCGCCACCATCGCCAAGGGCGACAGGAACATTGACATGATCATCGCCCAGGCCCGCCTCCTGAAAGCGGTCCGCGACTATCGCTTCGCGCCGGAGGACCGCTCCGAACGGGACTTCGGCTCGCTCGAGCTCGACGGCGAGACGATCTTCTTCAAGATCGACTATTACGACGCGGCGATGGAGTTCGGCTCCGAGGACCCGGCCGACGCCTCGATCACGACGCGCGTCCTCACCATCATGCTCGCCCGCGATTACTGACCCGAGGCCGCGGACCTCATCCCGCCGCGAGCGACAGATACCACAGCCCGAACGCGTTGCTCGCCATGTGGACGATGATCCCGGGCAGCAGCGATCCGGTCCGCAGCGCACACCATCCCGTCGCCAGCCCCAGGCAGAGCGCCGCGACGAGGTTCGCCGGCTCGAAGTGGAGCACGAAGACGAACAGCAGCGCCGACACCAGCACCGCGGCGAACCCAGGCATGCGCTCGCGCAGCGCGCCGAGCAGATAACCGCGGTAGAGCAGCTCCTCGACCATCGGCGCGACGACCACGGTCGCAACCACCAGCGCGATCGACGACGCGCCGCCCGAGGCCGCAAGCGCCTTCCCGATCGCCAGCTTCTCGGCCGTACCCATCTGCCAGATCGTGTTGCCCTGGAGCGCGAGGATCGCCAGCGGGATCTGGCTGATCGCCAGACCGCCGACCGTCGTCAGGACGGTCCTGCCGTGCGCCCTTGGCAGCACCGCCAGGATTCGCCGCCGGCGATCGGCAGCGCCAAGGTCGCGGACGACGAGCGCCAGGACGACCGCCGCGCCGATCACGATCGTCGCCGCGATCAGATCGGGCGATGCCGGCGAGAAACCGAGCATCGGCCCGGCGACGTAGTGGACCACCGTCAAGGTGACGAGATGCAGCGCCAGAAGCCCTGCGACGATCCACCCCGAGAACAGCTTCGCGCGGCCGGTCCCCGGCACGCTCATCGCATTGGTCGCCATGACCACCCTCCTGAGAAGCGCAGCCTATCACCGGCACGCGCATCGGCAATGTCCCATCAGCGAAAGGAGCAGCCCATGTCCGCGATACGACCCGCCACCGAGCAGGACGCGACCGCGATCCTGACCTCGATCGACTGCCTGCGCGAGGCTCGCAACCTCCTCCGCCAGGCCGGCGCATCCAAGGCCGCGCGCGCGGTCGCGACCGCGATGAAGGGCGCCGAAGGCGCCGAGCGCCACGTCCGCCACCGCATCCACCGGACCCAGGCAGCATGAGCCGCCACATCCTGCAGCCGCGCGCCGACCGCCCCGACGTGGCCGAAGCCGCAATCGGGTGGGACCGCCCGCTCGCGACCTTCTTCTTCCAGGCGTTCGCTGCAGCGGACGGCGATGGCGAGGACCGTATCCTCGAATGGTGCGGCACCGCGCCCGGCGAACTTCCCACGCCCGAGGCCGCGATCGCGGTTGCGGCGGGCTATGCCGACATCCCCGAGCACCTCGCAGCGACCCTCGACGCCGACCGAGCCGCGACCGCCAATCAGGTCGACAGCCCTTGGCAGACCCGCCTGAAACAGCGGCTCTTCGGCCCCTGACGCCTCGCTGGCGACGTTCATCGCCGCGCGAAGGGCGCTGGCGATGAGGGCGCTTATCGCGCCTGCCCGGCCGACGGCCGGGGAGAGGAGTGGGTGAGAGTGAGGTGTCTCGGACAAGGGGTTCGAGAGCATCGACCAGGAGGTTTTCGCCATGAACATCGGTTCCA
>NZ_WTFM01000003.1:0-242195 GCF_022496715.1 Sphingomonas sp. SFZ2018-12 | reverse complement strand
TGGCTGCGCGACGTCATCGAACGCATGGTGGACGGCCATCCCGCCAACCGACTCGACGATCTCCTGCCGTGGAACTGGGCGGCTAATCATCGTCTGGCCGCCTGACGTGCAACGACCGGACGGATACGACGGCAGGGAAAGCGATATCCTACGAGAATGGTTTTCGTGGCACTGGACTTTGCCAGAAGCGGTGCGCCTCGCTACTCTCCACGACACGGAGGGGGCGCATCTGACTGATTCTGGGTTGTTCATTTCCGGTGCGCTGTTCACCACCGATTATCTCGTCGAAGCGATCACGGCCACCGCTGCGTATCGCGCCGTCGACGTGGCCGGATTGCGCGCGCGGTTCAATGAGATCGCCGCGGCGTTTCCGCAGAACCAGCGCACGAACGAAAGCCAGACCGAGGACGATTTCATCTGGCCGGTGCTGGCAGCGCTGGGCTGGTCGGAATCACTTCGTCAGCAGAATCTGACTGTCACAGGGCGCGATGACGTGCCCGATGGTTTGCTGTTCGCCGACGCCGCGGCAAAGGCATCCGCCAACGCGCTAGGCGACCAATGGCGGCGCTATGCGCACGGCCTCGCGGTCGTCGAAAGCAAGCGTTGGGCGCGCCCGCTCGACCGTGCATCCGGCCGCGATGAAACCACCGCCCCGTCCACACAGATGCTGCGCTATCTGCGCCGGATTGACGATCTGACGGGCGGCGCGCTGCGCTGGGGCATCCTCACCAACGGCACGCGCTGGCGGCTTTACTGGGCGGGCGCGCGGTCGATTTCGGAAGAATTTCTGGAAATCGATCTGGGTCGCGTGCTTGGGCTGGGCGGCGACGATCTGTTCGCCGATGCCGCGACGCGCGACCATTGGCTGCGTGTTTTCGCGGTCATGTTCGGGCGCGAGGCGTTCCTGCGCGACGGCACAGACCAACGCTCGTTCCACGACCGCGCTCGTGCCGAAGCAGCCTTTTACGAAGAGCGCGTCGCCGCCAGCCTGTCCAAGCTGGTGTTCGATATCGTCTTCCCCAGCCTTGCCACCGCGATCGCGGACAGTGCGCCGGATGCGCCACTGGGCGATGTGCGCGATGCCGCGCTGGTGCTGCTCTATCGGCTGCTGTTCCTGCTTTATGCCGAGGATCGCGACCTGCTGCCGGTCAATGACCCGCGCTACGATGATTATGCGCTCCGCCCGCTGCGGCTGGATGTCGGTCGGCGGATCACCAGTGGTGATGCGTTTTCATCGTCCGCCGCGCGCATCTGGAGCCACGTCGCCGATCTGTCGCGGATCATCGACCAGGGCGACGGATCGGTCGGCATCCCGCCCTACAATGGCGGGCTGTTCGCGACTGCCGGTACGCCGTTGCTCAGCGCCGCGCGCGTGCCCGACAGCGTCATGGCCCCGGCACTCGATGCGCTGTCCTACGAGCGCTCGTCGGGCGAGCGGCGCTATATCAACTACCGCGATCTGTCGGTTCAACAGCTCGGGTCGATCTACGAACGGCTGCTCGAGTTCGAGCTGATCCGCGACGAGAATGGCGTGCTCACCGTCCGGCCGAACCTGTTCGCACGCAAGAACAGCGGCAGCTATTACACGCCCGACGAACTGGTCGGCCTGATCCTCGACGAAACGCTCGAACCGCTCATCACCGAACGTCTGGATGCGTTCCGTACAGCGCTAGGCAAGCTCGATCCCAAGGATGCCGAAGACTATCAGCGGCGGACCTTGCGCGATGCCGACCCGGCCAATGCCATCCTGTCGCTGCGGGTGTGCGACCCTGCGATGGGCTCGGGCCATTTCCTCGTCAGCCTGGTCGATACGCTGGCGGATCATGTGCTCGACGCGATGGCCGAAGTCGCAGTGCTTGGCGCCGATCTGCACTACACCTCGCCGCTTGCCGACAAGATCGAGGACATCCGCGCCACGATCCAGCGCAATGCGCGCGCGGCGAATTGGACGATCGATCCCGAACAGCTCGACGATCGCCACATCGTCCGCCGCATGGTGCTGAAGCGCTGCGTTTACGGCGTCGACAAGAACCCGATGGCGGTCGAGCTCGCCAAGGTCGCGCTGTGGCTGCACACCTTCACGGTCGGCGCGCCGCTGTCGTTCATCGATCATCACCTGCGCAGCGGCGACAGCCTGTTCGGGCTGTGGGTGCGCGACGCGATCGACAAGGCGGGTGCGGGCGGCGAGCTGTTCTACATCGACGCGCTGCGCAATGCCCAGCGATCGGCGGAAGCCATGAAGACGATCGAGGCGCTGACCGATGTCGAGATCGCCGAGGCGCATCGTTCGGCGGCGATGTATGATGATGTCGAGCTGATGACCGGCGAGCTCGACGGGTTCGTCAGCTTCATCCACGCGCTCGACTGGCTCAACTTGCCGCGTGATCAGCGGCCGCTGGTGCGGCTGTGGCTCGACGGGCGCTTCGGCGACCCGATGCCGATCGCGCGCGGACGCAAGGCCCCGGCAGAGGGCAGCGCGAAGCCGGAGGAAGTCGCCGCCTTCACCGCGATCTGGGAACGTGCCCGCGCGCTGATCGGCGAAGAGCGCTTCCTCAACTGGCAGATCGCGTTTCCCGGCGTGTGGGACAATTGGGCGAGCAAGGGCCGTGAAGGCGGGTTCGATGCTGTCGTCGGCAATCCACCGTGGGACCGGATCAAGCTGCAACAGGTCGAATGGTTTGCGGCGCGGCGGCCTGAGATCGCGCTGGCGCAGCGCGCATCGGACCGGGCGCGGATGATCGCCAGGCTGAAGACCGATGGCGATCCGCTCTGGGATGATTTCAGCCACGCTGAACAGCGCGCAATCGACACAGCGCGGATGGCCCGCAAGTCCGGGTATTATCCGCTGCTGTCGGGTGGCGACACCAATTTGAATTCGCTTTTCGTCGAACGCGGCCATGCGCTGGTGAAGCCCGGCGGCATGGTTGGCCTGCTAATCCCGTCGGGCATCGCCTCCGATCAAAGCTCGGCTGCATTCTTCCGCAAGGTGACCGGCGACAAGCAGGTCCATCGGGTCATCGACTTCTTCAACAAGCGATATGACGGCAGCCTGTTTTTCCCCGATGTCTATTATCGATTCAAATTCTGCGCCTACATCGCGGGCGGCGTCGATCGCCATTTCGACGGCGCATCCTACGGCTTCTTCATCCGCGACCTCGCCGAAATCGCCGACCCCGATCGCGTCTTTCCGATCACCGCTGAAGAAATCGCGCGCATAAATCCAAACAGCGGCACAGCCCCGATCTTCCGATCACGCCGGGACAAGGAAATTACGTCGGGCATCTACGCGCGCCTGCCGGTGTGGGCAGATCGTTCCGATGGCGATAGTCAACCGCTATGGCCGCTGCGCTATGTCCGAATGCTCGACATGGCTAACGACAGCGGGAAGTTTCGTACGCGCGCTGAACTGGAAGGCGATGAAAGCGCCTGGCCGGTGGGCGGCAATCGGTTCGAGTCAGCCGATGGGAAATGGGTGCCGCTCTATGAGGGCAAGATGGTTCAGGCCTTCGATCATCGCGCATCGGATATCGTGCTGGCTGAGGCCAATGTATTCCGGTCGGGACAGGGCGCTGACCTGACGGAAGATGATCACCGCGATCCGGCCCGTCAGCCGACGCCACGCTATTGGGTAAAGGCCAGCGATACCGGCTGGGATGCCCCGACCGATTGGTGCCTGTCGCTCAAGGACGTCACATCCGTCACCAATGCCAGGACTACGATAACGGCAATCATCCCGCGCTTCGGCGCGGGTCATACCCTTCCCGTGCTGTTTCCGACAAAGGGTGCGAGCGCCAAAAGCTATGTTGAGGCTGCGCCGCTGGCGCTTGCCAATCTCAACAGCACGGTGCTCGATTATCTTGCCCGCCAGAAGGTCCATGGCAATCACCTCGCCTGGTATTTGGTCGAACAACTCCCGGTCATCCCGCCCGCCGCCTATGCCCGAACCTTCGGCCCCAAGACCGCCGCCGACATCGTCCGCGCGGCGGTGCTGGAACTGAGCTACACCGCGCACGACCTCGCTGCCTTCGCGCGCGACATGGTGCATGTTGGTGCGAACGGCGACGTGTTGCCGCCCTTCATCTGGGATGAGGATCGGCGGCTGCGGCTGCGCGCCAAGCTCGATGCGCTCTATTTTATCCTCTACGGCGTGTTCGATCCAGCCGACCCCGCGCAAAGCCGCGACGACATCCGCTACATCTATTCGACCTTCCCCATCGTCGAACGCGAAGAGGCGGCAAGATGGGGCAGCTATCGCAGCCGCGACCTGTGCCTCGCCTGGATCAACGCACTGATCGCGGGCCAGCCCGATGCCGAGGTTGCGGGGTGAGCGCAGCGGCGCCGCTGGATTTCGCCGATCTGCTCGGCAAAGCGTCGATCGCGCCCGCCGATGTCCGTCTGTTGCGCCATCAGGCGCGCGGCCCCGCTGGCCGGACGCCGTTTACGCTGTGGCGCGAGGGCGACGGCCAGTTCGATGACTACCAGTCGGTCCAGGCCCAGGCGAGCCGCGCCAAGCTGCACGCGCCGGTCTGGGCGAGCTTTGTCGTGACGCCGGCGGCAACGACGCTTTTCGTTGGGCTGTACGATGCGACGCGCACCGGCACCGCGCCGTTCGATCGGATCGATCCCTTGTCGGGCCAGACCGAGGCAGCGTTGGGCTGCATTGACCCGGATCTCTACGATCTGCGCCCGCTCGAAGCGCTCTCGGGCTATATCGGTCGTCTCACGGTCGATTGGGGACCGGGGATGCGCAGCTGGATTCAGCGTGCCGACCGCCAGCGCAAGCCGATCGAGGAACTTCTCCGCGCTTATCGCGAGCCCGATTATCCCGGCCACGCGCGCTTCCTGCGGCAGCTTTCCGACCTGGAGGCGATGCCGCCCGCTTGGGCTGCGGTGCTGCGTGCTTCGCGTGGCGTCTATCTGCTGACATGCCCGCGCACGCGCGAACAATATGTCGGGTCGGCGAGCGGCGAGGGCGGCTTCCTGTCGCGGTGGCTGGGGTATGTCGCGACCGGGCACGGCGGCAACGTCGCGCTCAAGAGCCGCGATCCCAGCGACTATCAGGTCAGCATCCTCGAAGTCTGTGCGTCTTCCGCGTCGGTCGAAGATATTCTGGTGACCGAACAACTTTGGAAGGCCAAGCTGCAGAGCCGCGAAATGGGGCTGAACCGGAATTGAGGGGGGATGAATGGCAAAGCTCAATCGCAAGCAGATTCAGGATCGCACCATCGAAATTCTGGAGAATTCGCCCGGCGGTTTGCGTTGGAACGAAATCCTGGGGGAGATTCAGCGCGTCGATCCCGACACGCCATTCAATTCGATCAGGGGTGCAACCCATGGGCTTTTTTCAAGCTCCGACGACATCGTGAAGGTCGCACGGGGCACCTACCAGCTCGCCAAATATGTCGATGCCGATGCTGCCGATGCAGTTGCCGCCGACGAAGCGATCGCGACGGTGCCGATCGGTGATGCGACGCCGGGTGCGACCGGTACGCTCACCGAAAAAGATTTTTACGCCAGCTTCGCCGAATGGCTGGTCGAAAATGACGAGGCGACGGTCGCCGAACCGCTGGGCGGGAGCAGCCTGGGCGGCAAATGGGGCACCCCCGATGTGCTCGGCGTGATGAAGCCGCGTGCGCAGGACATTTTCCGCTTCGAGCCGCAGATCATCGCCGCAGAAATCAAGGCGACGCCCTCCCTGCCGGTCGTCGCCTTTGGCCAGGCGGTCGCGTACCGGCTGTTCTCGCACAAAAGCTATATCGTCGTGCCCCGGACGACGAGCAGCGACGACATGAGCCGCCTCAAGTCGCTGTGCAGCATTCATGGCGTGGGGCTGGTAACCTTCCTGCTCGACAAGGAAGCGCCCGATTATCTCGTCGTCATCCTGCCGGCACTGGCCAGCCCGGATATGTTCTACGTCAACACGATGCTGGAACGGTTGAAGTCGAGCGAGCCCAAGCTGCTGAACAAGCTTTTCTAGGGAGAGGTAAATTCCCAATCATCGACCTTATTGGCGCCTTGTATAGGCACATCCTTCCGTGCGTGCATCACTTCAGATACGAGTCGCTACATGGCCCGCCTTCTCGCTAACCTGTCCCTCGATCAGTTGAGCGCCATGGCGGAGCGCAACTGGGACAAGGCCAGTGAACTCGACCTGATCCTGTCTGAACTTCGCCACCGCAACACCCATGCGGCTGGCAAATTGCGCGGGCGCGTTGAGACGTGGATCAGCGATTGCACGCGATCTGCCGGCAAGGGCGTAAAGAGCGATACGATGGCTAGTCCCGCCGCCGCATCCAAGGCAAAGCTGCCGCGTCATCCACAGGCGCGGGACTCCACCAGCGGGAAGTGATGGTCGGTCGGCATCTTCCGCCCGACGCTGACGACCTGCCGCGATTCCTGGCGCGGTTCGAGGAGGCCTATAATCCGGCGCGCCTCAACCAGATGCGGCGGATCGAGTCAGTCGGCGCGGTTCATCACCGCCTGCTCTGGATTCACCCGTTTCTCGACGGCAACGGCCGGGTGATCCGGCTGATGAGCCATGCGCTCTTCAAGCGCCTGGGGATCGGGACGAGCCTCTGGTCCATGTCGCGCGGGCTTGCCCGTGATGCGCAGCGATACAATGCGCTGCTGGCGGTGGCCGATGGCCCGCGTCGTAGGGACCGCGATGGGCGGGGCGCGCTCACACAGGCGGGGCTGGTCGAGTTTTGCGATTTCTTCCTGCGGACCTGCGTCGATTAGATGCGCTACATGGCCTCGCTTCTTGAACCGCAAGAGCTGCTGCGCCGGATCGAAGCCTATGCCGATGACGAAGCGCGGGCCGGTCCGTTTCCGCGGGGCGCATTTCCAATCCTGCGCGAGGCTTTGATGACCGGCGAATTGTCGCGTGGCGAAGCGGGTCGGCTGACCGGCTATCAGGAGCGCAAGGGCCGTGAGGTCGTCGCTTCGCTGCTGGCGAAGGGTTTGCTGGTGGCGACGACGCCAAGCCACAAATCGGCGGTGCGGCTGGGCTTCCCGGTCGACGTTGTGGAGCGTTGGTTTCCGCGGCTATATCCGGTCCGGGCTATCGTAACGGGGCGGGCAGACCTCGGCTGACCCCCATCGCGTCGGGACGAGCTGATGCCCTGGAATTGGCGCCGGGCAAACGAGCAACCCGTCGCAGCAGTACCGTAAGCCGCGGCCCTCATAACACGCTTACGGTCAAACGTCGGATGACGGGCGCGAAAAACTCGACCTTCTCGAGGCCCGGCTGACCGGAACGAGATGACGGAGATGATCAAGACGGCGTCAGAGCCGAAGTCCCGCGCCGGTCGACATCCAGTTGATGGGAAGTTTCACGTTACGGATCGGCGACTTCTACTGAGTAATATCTTCAGGGCATTTCTTCGAAGCCGCGGCCACTTTAGCGATACGCCACCGCCCCAAGAAAGCACGGATCACGAGGAGACGATAGTGCCACTTCATGAACCGAATTTTCTTGTATTTTTGCCACGTTAGAGGCTGCTGCTCTCTGCCGAGGATCCGAGCGCACAACCGTTCAGGATCGTACCTTCGGCTGCCCAAGGTCTTCACGTTTCCGAACGTGGACAGACGGATCTCATGGAGCACCTCGATGCGGTCCAGCGGGAAGGGGGCCCCCGTCCTTGTTCTAATCATGAGCTCCGGTATGGATTTGCCGCCCCAAGGGAAAGATGCGCAAGTGTAGACGGTGCTCATATACGATCTCGTATCCAGACGATCGAACATGCTGCTCAGGTCCTGAACTGCTATTTCGTCCTCTTCCGGATTGACCCTGAGTTTCAGCAGGATCAGCCGATCATGCCCCCTACCGAAGAGACCAAGGGTTATAGCCTGAGTCGCACTTCCAAAGAATCGAGTCGTCCGCGTCCAGTGGTGAACAAAGCTATTGAGTTCAAAAGCATAGTTGCCCAGCGGATTCACTTGCGGCACCAATCCGCCGCACTGCCGAATTTTCTCCCATGCCTCTAGCGAAGTGAGATGATAGAGATGTTCAGGATACGCCACATTTGGTGACATGCTCGCCCTCTCCTCAAATCTCTGTGATGGAAGGTGCCGAATCCCGAGTTTCAGAGTAATGTTTCATGGTTTGCAACGCTTGCGCATCGGCCAACAACGTCGCCAATCCGAAATGGAGCGGGTGCGGCCAGCATCCGTAATCGACCCACATCGCGCTCGCGCATTCCCAGTTGAGCGCGGGTTGGAACTCCCGTTCCACCACAGCGAGGAAGTTGCGATACGTGAAAGTGTCCCGCGTGAAATCGTACAGATCGACCATCTCTGCACAGCCCGCATAGCCGATTTCTTCGCGAGCCTCACGAAGAGCACTGCTAATTGGGTCTTCGTCAGCGTGATGCGCTCCCCCGACAGTGCCCCAGCTATTTGGCTGGTCCACCATCGCGGAGCGACGCACCATCAGAAAGCGGCCGGTAGACCTTGCCATGAAGATGCAGCCAGACGCCCGGGCGCCGAAAAAGCCCGTATTGCGCCGGGCTTCCAGATGCCGTGCCTCGCCATCGCCATTTTCGTCAACGGCTGCCGCAAATAGCCCGTCGTCATGCCGTCGCGAGATTTGGTCGACACAGGCGGCGGACCGAAGCCCCAAATGTGCTTGAGCAGACGCGACATCCACCCCACGCCCGTTCTTTTGCAGGATGGGGATGATGTGGGGCGCCGCGACAATGCGCCGGACCTGGAAAGCCGTCAGCGCCGATGACAAGCCGCCACCGCGACCGAGTTGCCCATCAGCAAACCCAATCAACCGCGAATTGGGCCAAGCGAGCGTCCGTGCCTCGGCAACCATCTCCATGATCGCGAGTTCGTCCGCCCCGGGCTCCGCCTGGGCCATGAGTGCGATGGCTGCTGCCGTCGAACGCGAAATACCCCCATGGCAATGAACCAGCGTCCTGGCGTTCGGATGTTCGATCACCCGGCGGCCGAACCGCAGAATTTCCGCCATGTGCTCGGGCTGCGGTAGCACCTTTCCGGCGGCGGGTTCGATCACATCATCGAACTCAAGGGATAGAAGGCGATCGTCGCTGAACGACGCGCAGATCGATGGCGGGTCTGTACCTGGGTCTCGGATCGACACAAGGTGTGTGAACGTGTCGGCAGCCTGCCTTTCAAGTTCGTCAAGGCCACAGATCACGTATCGGGTCAGCACGTCGATCGCGAGCCTTTGCTGGTAGGCACCTCCCAAATGCCAAGCAAAACCAGGTTCATTCTCATTGAAGCACCTACAAACCTGCAATAAACTGCCATTTCTTACCCGCATGTAATGATCTGTGCATCGAACCAATCATCTCTCAGTGCCTTATGTCCAGACCTTCTCTTTCCCGAGACTGAGCGGTTGATGTTCAACCTACGTGATGCGTCGCACATACTCTATCATTAGGCGACTCAACGCGCTGTCGTCAGAATAAGAGCGCAAATCCGGAGTTCAGTCAACACAACGGCAATAAAGTACATATAATAAACGGGGGGACATGAGATAATCCCGACCGCTCATCGGCTGCGACCGTTTTCAATTGGGGCGGGGTGCATCCAGCATTAAAAAGCAGCTCGCAGCGGCCCGGTCGGCGATGTTGTTGTCGATCTAAAGGCGGACGTCGTTGATGAACCGCGAGAGCGCGATCCAGCGCTTGCGGTCATGGGCGATGACCTTGCCGACTTCGGACTTTGGCCAGACGCGCCGCAGCGAAGCAATTGCGACAGGTGCAACTGCCCTGTTCGGGCTCGATCCGCTGCTTCTCGCGCGGCGGGTGTTACGGCAAGGCCCGGCTGGGCATCAGTCCTTCCACGCTCACCGGATCTGAACACGGTGTGCTCGCCACGATGGCACCTTCATTGATCTGGTTGGAGAGGCTCGCGCGCTGCAGTTGCGCGTAATCGTCCGTTCGATGGCGTTGGATGGCTTCTGCAAGCGCGGTGATCGCCGGCGCGTCGAGGCCTAGCGCGAGGAGCTTCTCGGTGATCGCGCGACCGAGGTGCCCATTGCCGTCCTCGAACGGATGGATGGATTCGAACCAAAGATGCGCGACGCTGGCTCGCATCCATGCCGCCGTACGTCGCCCTATGCTTGTAGAACGTCGCGCTGCTCACACCGTACTTCCGGCACACCTCTGCCGTCGACGAGCCAGCCGCCTGCTCGCGCACGATCACGATGCTCTGCTCCTCCGCAAATCTGCCGCGCTTCATTTCCGTCCTCCTCAATCGAGGAATCTACCTCAAACCGGGGGCGTTTCAGAAAAGCGCGTCACCAGTCCAAAGCGGACCAGAAAACGAGCAGCCGTTCAAACTGTCAGATGACGCCCTTGAAATCTGTCCACGCCGCCTAGCATGTCAGCTACTCGGCAGCTACAGAACGTATAAGGCAAGAGATGATTCACGTGCTCGCTCAAAATGGCAGCATTGTGAGCGGGGAGGCGTGTGATGAACCGACAGCCGACTGTCATGATTGTCTCCTCCGAGTTTTGGCCATTGGCAAAAACTGGCGGATTGGGAGACATGGTGTACGCTATTGCGACATCGCTCCGTAACAATGGCTTTGAGGTGCGCGTTCTCATGCCCGGCTATAGATCGGCGCTGTCGACAACAGCAGGCGCTGGTGAGCATAAGGGCACGATATCTGCGCTTGGATATGATGTCGAACTAGTGGCCCACAGATATAGTGGGATCGAGGTCGTGTTAGCCTGTTGTGCCTCGCTATTCGATCGGCCTGGCGGTTTGTATAATGATGAGTCCGGCAGGGGATGGGCTGATAATGCCAAGCGCTTTGGCGCCCTGTGCTATGCCGCCGCAGCGATCGTCAATGGGACGACCACCATTCCGGTACCGCATATCGTTCACCTGCTCGATTGGCACGCGGCACTTACCCCTGCCTATGTCGACCCGGGCACCAACGTGCCCTTCGTTCTGACCGTTCAGAATTTCATGTTTCAAGGCAGGTTCCCGATGAGTGTCGTTTCCGACCTTGAAATGGAACGGAGACCTGACATTCATCAATTGGCCGGGATTTTCTCGGGGTTTGGATTTCTTCAAGTCGGCTTGCGGCTCTCCGATATGATAACAACGGCCAGCGCCGGTTATATCGACGATATCAAGAGACGCGATCGGTATAGTTGGTACTATTTGCGCGAGCCGGATTTGGACCGGCTGGTGCCGATCAAGAACTGGGTCGAGACAGCCGTCTGGGATCCTGCGAATGATCAAGCGCTTGAGGCCAGATACAATGCTGACGATCTCGGCAAACGCTCGATAAATCGAGCCGCGCTCGAGCGGCGCGTAGGCTGGCCTGAAAGCAGCGATCCCATCTTGTTCACACTCAGCAGGATTACACGAGCAAAGGGTTTCAGATTCTTGTTTAGGCAGATTGATCGCCTGGTAGCTCGCGGATGTCGTGTAATCATCGTCGGCGAGGGCGAAAGCAGGCTCGTAAATGCGGCCAAGAGCCTCGCCCAAAAGCACCATGGTCGCGTGGCAGTCATGACCCCGTATGAAGAGCGTGACGCTCGACTAGTGCTCGGCGGCGGTGATATTCTACTGATGCCGTCGCTGACTGAACCTTGTGGCCTGAGCCAGCAACACGCCCAGATTTACGGTTGCGTGCCCATCGTTTCGAACGTTGGGGGGCTTCGTGACACGGTTACGCATGGACAAACCGGTTTTTTGTTCGAGCCCTCCGATCAAACTTCCTTCCTCGCAGCGATTGACGCTGCATGCGACGCTATGCGAGGTCCTGGTTGGCTTGATATTCAGAAAAACGCCATGCGATTACATGCTGCGAACAGCGATGGGGATAAATATGCGCAGCTGTTCTTGACCTGTATCGACAACTATGCATCCCGCGAAGAAGCATCGCTGGCAGTGTCGTCGTGATGCGGCTTCCTCTCCCAAGTCCGCTACCTTCCGGCTGTTGCTATGTGACCATCACAGTAAAAACCTATGCGCCGAACAATCTTATTGGCGTCTTAGCGACACCGGATGATAGACTATTGTTAAAAACGTTCTTTAAATCGATTTCACTTGAATGTTGTTGACCGATTGGCACGAGTCGTTGCTTTATGGCGACAGTAGGTCGTTGGTACGCGGTTGTGACTTATAAGGAAGCTGCCTGGCTATGAACAGACGCTCGCCCTCTGAAGCGCTCCTAAGTGGCCATGTGGACGACGTCTGGATAGCGCCCAGGCCAGGCGCGTGGTTGGCCGGGACGTTGCAGCTGCGACGCCTGAGCGGTGCCAGGCAACGATCGGTTTTGTTGATGATCGCGGGTGCGAACCGGGATGGCCGACAGATTGCGGGTCAGCCGTCAACGGAAACCATTAGTGATGTTTAGAAAGAGCGTTTCCCCTCAGCGTATCCTTGTGACGGGGGGTGCGGGATTTGTTGGATCACACCTGATTGATTGCCTTATTGATCAAGGGCACGAAGTGCTATGCGTAGACAATCTGGTTACAGGAAGCATGCGCAACCTTGAACATATCCACGGCCACCCGCGGTTCATGTTCATGCATCATGACATCTGCCTTCCTCTCGATGTTGAAGTCGATCAGATATATAATCTCGCATGCCCGGCGTCGCCGATTCATTATCAGCGTGATCCGGTGCAGACCACAAAGACATGCGTTCTTGGCGCGATCAATATGCTCGAATTGGCCAGACGCTTGAATTGTCGGATACTTCAGGCATCCACGAGCGAAGTCTATGGAGACCCATCGGTCCATCCGCAGTCGGAGAGCTACTGGGGCAATGTCAATCCGGTTGGTGTCCGTTCGTGCTATGATGAGGGTAAGCGTTGTGCTGAGACACTCTTTTTCGATTATCATCGTCAGTTCGGGCTGGATATCAAGGTCGTTCGGGTTTTTAACGCTTACGGTCCACGAATGCACCTGGCCGACGGACGTGTCGTCTCCAATTTCATCATTCAGGCGCTTCAGAATCGGGCAATTAGTATCTACGGAGATGGCACCCAGACACGAAGCTTCTGCTTCGTCGATGATCTCGTTGCCGGCATGATGCGCCTGATGGAAACCGAGCGAGGCTTCACCGGGCCGGTCAATATTGGAAATCCGAACGAACTCACGATAATCCAGTTGGCGAAAGCGATCATTGAACTCACTGGATCTAGATCCGAGCTGATGTATCGGCCGCTGCCTTGCGATGATCCATCGCGGCGCAAGCCGGACATTTCGCTCGCGCAATCGAAACTGTGCTGGTCTCCATCGATTGAATTACGTGAGGGATTGCGGCGCTCGATTGAATATTTCAGGAGCGTGCTCGCGGTTGAACAAGTGGTTCAATAAGGGCTGGAAAGCCGCATGCCGAAGTAACTGCGGATTTCAGAGCGCAGGCCACGGACGCAGAGACTCGCGGAACTGCCGAAACGACTGCAGACCGATACATGGCGATGTGTCGAGCGCGGATGCGAAAGTGACCGGAAAGCATGATCGTTCAACAAATTCAGGGAAGTACGGGCGACACAGCTCAACGCGAACGCGGCAGCGATCAACGCCGATCACAGTCGGCCCTGAGACCGTTTGTAAACCGCTCGGCCGGGTTAAACGATGCGGGACGGGGGGGCGTGCAACGGCGTCCGACACCGATCGCAAGTTTGTCCGTCCAGTTCAACGCGCTCCAGGAAACGAGCAATCGGCCACAGCCATTGGCGCTTAGGGCGAACAATCGGTCGTACCTCAGATTTCGATTGGTCCGCGCACTTGGCCTCTGTAACGTCGTACCCAGGAAACTAACTTCGGGACCAATATGGCCACGGACTCGGAAGGCTGGAAAAACATCCAGTTACTCCTTCAAAAACTTCGAAGAAAAGACATCTCGATCACGGAGCGCGATGGAGAGCTTCATTATCAAGCGGCAATCGGCAGTTTCACACCGGACTTGCGTGATGCGGTGTCGGAAGCCAAGTCGGCTCTGCTAGACGAGGTGAGTGAAGCGCCTTATGGTACGACTTTGCAGATCCACGATAAATTCCGCCTACCGATGTATCAATGGAAAATGTGGCATGAGCTGATCGACAATGGTGACTTGACCGAGTTCTACTCGAACCGGACCAACTTTGTCTTTAAATTATGCGGGTCGTTTAGTCTCGAGAGGTTCCAGGAATCGCTAGACCATATAGCGTATCTTTATCCAATAATCGGGTATAGAATCGACCATGCTGAAGGCGTGCCTTCATTCCGAGTTTCTGAATTACAGCCAATAGTCGAGTATTCGGACAAATCATCGGGTATAGACTCCGAGTCACTCGAAATCTTAGTGAAGGAGATGGTTTGGCGGCCATTTTCCATTAATTCCGGCCCGCTTATGCGGTGTGGCATAATCAAAACCGGTCCTCGCGAGTACGTTGTTGCGATGGTCGTGCATCACTGTATCGCGGATGGACAGTCGCTGAGCTTGCTGATCAGTGGTTTTATTCAACAGCTGTTAATAGACTCGCAAGTGCCAACTGTCACGCAGGCACATGCGCCAAATTACCTGGACTATCTGCGTATGCAACAGCGCTGGTGCGCTGGCCCACAAGGGCGCGAGGCCCGACGCTATTGGAGGAGCCAGTTAACTTCATCCCGCAAGACGGCATTGCCCCAGCGCACCCGGCGTCACGATCGTTGCAATTCGTACCTTCGATCAAGTAAATTTTTACTGGATCCCGATCTCTGGTCTACGGTGAAAAGGTTAGCAGCTCTTTGGAATGTTACACCATTCGCGGTGACACTGGCGGCGTATGCCTTGGCAATGACCCGGATTTCGGGAAGCTCGCAAATCACGACTTTAGTGTTGACGGGTGTACGAAACTGGATTGGGTTTGAGCTTTCATTTGGCCCCTTTAATAACATCTTCCCGGTCAATATCGAATTCCATGAAAACGTGCAATTGCACGAAGTCGCACTCAAAGTATTCGAGATGACAGTTGCGGCGCAACCATATATAAACTATCCACTCGATTTAATGTCCGACGATATGGGTGTTTCATATAACAAACAATTTCCACTTTTCAATTTTATGGACTTTCCCGAGCAGTCCGAACAAAAAAATAACCCGGTTTCGCTTTCAGGCGTGATAAGCGATTTTCCATTGACGGTGCAAAAAACCATTCCAATCAGAGGTCGGCCGCTGGAGTCTCACTATATCGCGATTCATGTGATGCCAGACCATGCTGAGTGCGAGTTTAGGTGGTCGCCCGCGGATCATACTCAACGGACGGTATCCATTTTTATTGAAGAGTTTAAGAGCGCTCTGGGTGGTTACTGAATAACAAATGCCGCTCGAGTGAGCAATTTGCTCCAGAATTCTTAGCTGCGCTACCTGCCCTGATCGAAGCGGATCATGGATGTGCTACCGGTTTGCGCCGGTGGACCGCGCCATCAGTCGTCGGGCAAGGTCTGTCTGAACAGCATCATCCGACGCGTCCTCTCTGGGCGGCGTGGACAGATTTGAGCGAGTATCTGGCGCCAGCGAGTTGGCTCATGTCGGGGAACTGCTGTCGCCTCGCCGTCCGTCACCGCAAATCGGTTTGTCGGCTGGCTATTTATTGCGGGCGGTCTGGACCCGAATGCCGAGCCGGCCGTGGCGCAAGCATAAGCAAGGTCTGTGAGGCGCCTGCATCCGCGACATGGGGCATGACACCCTCGATGCTTCATCGCTGGAATCGGTCCTCGACTAACCGTCAAATGACCTCCGTAGAATTGGTCCACGTCGCCTGCTAACGCCGGCGACAGCCGCATGGTCAACAGCTAGTGCCGTTCGCCGAGCGATGGTATCCCTGTCCTTGCAGCAGGAAATTGCTAGGGTGAGCCGATGTCTGATGTTTATTATGACCACACAGCGAACCAAATTTATCATACTGTAAAGGGGGCCAAGCAAGCGCTGCGGACCCTTTTTCCCGGACCGTTTCCTGCAAGTGTAGTAGATTTTGGTTGTGGCACGGGTACCTGGCTTCGGGCATGCGTTGATTTGGGGGCTTCTGACATTGTTGGCGTAGATGCATCTGATATTGACGATAATCTGTTACTAATATCACGGGATAAAATCATTCCGACTGATCTATCAAAGACGATTGAACTACACAGAAGATTCGATCTCGTGATCTGTTTGGAAACAATCGAGCATTTATCACAACCCTTATCTGAAGTGCTTATTGAAACGCTTGTTGCCCACGGTGACTGTATTCTGTTTTCTGCGGCCGCGCCAGGCCAAGGCGGCGAGGGTCACGTCAATTGTCAATGGCCCGAATACTGGCAAGCCATATTCAATGCACACGGCTTTAGCTGTTCTGAAGAGCCTCGTTGGAAAATTTGGGACGACGGTGATATCGAACCTTGGTATCGCCAGAACATCATGATCGCCCGTCGTAATGCGTATGGTGCGGGCTCTGAGCCAAGGCTCCGTCGAGTCATACATCCGGATCTGATGCCGAGCTATTTCGACAGCATGAGCGATGTCATGTTGCGGAAACCCCAGATTTTTCAGGAGCGATGGTGGGAAAACCCTGCTTGAAGTGCCTCGTGCGGGCGTTTGGCTGAGAGCTCGGCGATGTCTGCGTATGTAGCGGCGATCGCGGTATCGTGGATATCATGCTCGCCGTCGTCGATGGTCATGAGGGCTTCTTGGACGCGATCGCAGCCGCCTTCCCCGAGGCTACGGTACAGACCTGTATCGTGCATCTTCTTGACGGTCGCCGATGACATGCGCCGGGTCGTCCGTACGACCAATGCGATCGAAGCCCTGAACTGTCAGTCCCGCCGGGCCGTACGATCGCGGCGTGATGCTCACCCACGCGTCACGCTGGCTTCAGCCGACCGCGCAAGCCGACGAGCGACGCGTTCATCGAGCCGGCACGTTTCGAGCGGAGTGACTGAACCAGCACAGGTTTATGACCCTCGACGACGCGGTCTGAAAATTCGGGGCGTGGCGTAGCGACGATCACATGGTGTGGCCACATCGCGCGATCGGCAACAACCCGCCGATATCGCGGGTGGCTCGGTCATCGGCGCATGGCCCGCCGCTGCCGGCAAGAGCTGGATGGCGGCCCGACAAACGGTCCGAGATTGAGGCGTAGCTCATCTTCCGAGTCGCTCCGAATGATACTACTCCAAATGGAGTTGGCGTGCGTCAGAGTATAATAATTACGCGATAAAATAATAAAAACCACGACCGGCCGCATTGACGGCCAGTCTGGATCATTGTCTCATAGTCGCCGACAGCCTCGAGGGACGGAATCGCTCGAAAATGACCTCTTCGAGACAAGAAGGTGTGACGTCATGCCGACAAGATGAGGCGCTAGTCGGCGATGCGGCCATCGTCGGGATCGGTTGCCGTTTGCCGGGCGCAGATACAACTAACGGGTTTTGGCGACTATTGCTGACCGGCGAAGACGTCATACGCTCGTTTCCGGCCGAACGCGCTGACTGGATGCGCCAGCTTTGGTGTGCGCCCGGCGTTCCGGACCTGGCGGCCTGTCCCGGCGCCTATCTCGACGAAGTCGACAAATTCGATTGCGGTTTCTTTGGAATCTCGCCGGCAGAAGCCGAGTTGATGGACCCGCAGCAGCGGCTGCTGCTCGAGACGAGCTGGCACGCGCTGGAGGATGCGCGCATTCCGCCATCACGCCTCGCGGGCACAAAGACCGGGGTGTATGTCGGCGTTTGCAACACCGATTATGCCGAGGTGCTCGATGCGGTCGCGCCGCCCGCCGATCTGTACGTCACGACCGGCTCGTTCGCATCGATGCTGGCAAATCGGCTGTCCTTTTTTCTCGACCTGACCGGCCCCAGTGTCTGCGTCGATACGTCGTGTTCCAGTTCGCTCGTGGCGGTTCACGCCGCAGTTCAGGCGTTGCGTCGGGGGGAGTGCGAGACCGCCCTGGTCGCCGGCGTGAACCTGTGCCTCACGCCCAAGCGGTTCGAGTCTTTCCGCGCCGGCGGGATGCTGTCGCCTGACGGCCGGTGCAAGACGTTCGACGCCGGAGCGAATGGCTATGTTCGCGGGGAAGGGGTGATCACGCTCGTCCTGAAGCGGCTCGATCAGGCGACCGCCGACGGAAGCCGGATTTACGGCGTGATCCGCGGCAGCGCGGTCGGGCATGGCGGTCGAACGCGAGGCCTCACGGTCACGGATCCTCGACAACAGGCGAGGCTGATCGCCGATGCCTGCCGCGATGCGGGCGTGTATCCGAGCTCGCTCGACTATGTGGAGCTTCACGGCACCGGCACTGCGCTCGGCGACCCCATCGAATTTCTCGGGCTGAAGCTCGCATTTCAGGACGAGGCGGCTCGCGACCCCATCGCGGGCGATGCGGCAGCCGCTTGCGCACTCGGATCGGTGAAAGCGCGTATCGGCCATCTCGAAGCGGCCGCCGGTCTGGCAGGCCTGACCAAAGTAGCGCTGGCATTGCGCCACAGGCTGATCCCGGCATCGCCGCACCTCCGTTCGCTTAACCCGTTGGTGAAGCTGGACGGAACGCCTTTCAGGATCCCGACCCACCCTGAAAAATGGGAGCGCAAGGCAAGCGCAAACGGGGTTGCGCCGCGGCGCGCGGGCGTCAGTTCGTTCGGCTTCGGCGGCGCTTACGCGCACGTCGTGATCGAGGAGGGGCCGGTCGAAACGCGTACCGACCATCAGTCGCAATCACCCGCAATCGTATTTGTCAGTGCAAAGGACGAGGCCGGCTTGCGGCGTCAAGCCGGCGTGCTGGCTCGTTATCTCGAGCGTGAAAGCGACGTCGAGCTTGCCGCGCTCGCGCATGAACTGCAATTTGGCCGCGAAGCGATGGAGCATCGCCTCGCCTTTCCGGCCGAACGGCGCGACGAGGCGATCCGCATTCTGTCGACCGTTGCTGCCGGCGAGGCCGGCCAGTTGCCCGCCGGTCGTGTGCATCTCGGTCGCGCAACGGCGCGGCTGGGACTGACGAACGCCTTCACTTCCGATCCCGAACTTTGCAGAGCCGTCGGCACCTGGATGTCGCGAGCCTCCCGCGAGCCGGAGGCGGCGATGTGGGAAGCTGCTGAGATGCCGGACTGGTCGACGTTGTATCATGGCGGACGGCCGCCGCGCATCGACCTGCCGCCCTATGCCTTCGCGCGCGACCGCCACTGGGTTGTCGGCAGGAGCACGCCCAGCGACGACGAAGCGGAGGGCAAGACGAACGAGCTTGCGCGCGAGCTCGAATTGCGGGTGCCTGCCTGGGATGTCGCCGTCCCGGGTGAGGGCACGGTTGCCCGATCGAAAGAGGCGGCGCACTATCTGATTGTCCACAATGGTCCGGGCGGACTTGCGCTGCTGCGCGAGGGGCCCGAGGCGAAGACGATCGACGGTGCCCAGCTCGACACCGTGGGCCTGGCGCAGGCGATCGCGGCATCCGGCGACATCTCGGGGCTGGTTTGGATCGGCGACGCAGGGGCGAGCACAGGCGGCGAAGCCGGGGGCGGCGCGACTGGGCAGCATCCGACCGAGCAGTTGCGGACGGTGTTGAGCGCGCTTCGCAAACGGTATGCGGGTGATCGCCCGTTCGAGGTCGTCCTCATCAACCGAAGCGCGGCGATGGCGGACGGTCTTGGCTGGACGACATCGGCTCATGCGGACCTGTCCGAGCTGATCGGGGCAGCAATCCGGCAATTCTCACCCTGGCGTGTGCGCGCCTTCGACGTCGCGGACGGCCAACCGTTGAATTGGCGCGAGATGCTGGCCTTGCCGATGGTCGGTCGCCACGGATTCTGGGTTCGGCGTCATCACGAATGGTATCGGCAGGTGCTCGCGCCTTGCCGCTTTGAAGCCGATCCAGTTGCCCCCTTTCGTCAAGGCGGTGCCTATCTGATCGTCAAGGCGACGAATCCGGCCGATGCGGCGGCAGCGCAGCTGAGCGAAGCGCTGGTCACGCGCTACGCTGCCAACGTACTGGTCGTCGAAGGGGCGAATGAGGAGGGCCTGCAGGCCCTCGCGGCAGCTCGGGAAGCGGTCCCGGCAATCCATGGTGCCTTCGTGGTGACGTCGTCGTCGGAGCAAGGTGAGCTGGGCGATGCCGACACTTGGGTGCCGGCCACGCCCGGCACGATGGAGGCATGTCGCGGGCTGCATGACCTGTTTGCCGAAGACGGGCTGGATTTCCTGGTGATTGTCGCGGTGCAGGACGGGCTCGTGGGCGAGGCTGTCGAGGCGGACGCGCTTGCGCTCGCCGCGCTGCGAAGCGAGGTAGCCCAAGCCTGGGATTGTCCCACGAAAGTCGTTCACTGGGCGCCTGCCGGGGGCGGCCGAAGCCCGGTTGCGCAAGTAGACGAGGTGCGCGCCCCGAGCGAGCTCATCGACGTGGTCGCCGCGTTGCTCGACGGGCCCTTGAACCAGCTTCTGGTCGGCCAACGCGAGAGCATGGCGGACGAAGAAGACGAACGCCTCGTCTATGCGCCAACCCTGCCGACGCCCCGCCTGACGATCACAGACAGCTCGCCGCCCAGTGCGATGCTGATGCGGGAAGCGCGTGAGCGGTCCCGCTTTGATCAAGACCTCGCCGCCCTTTTGGCGCGCGCGCTGGGTCAACTCGGTGTGCTCGAGGCGGTCGCCGGCGAGGGCGAGCGCGGGCGTGAGGCCTGGATCGCGCGCAACCGACTGGCGCCGGCGAACGCCCACTGGTTACGGCACAGTCTGGACGTACTCGCCGCGGACGGCGTGCCGACGAAGGAAGGCACCACGGGGCGGCAGGACTGGCCCGCCACTCGGGCGTACTGGCGGTCGGAAGGGCTCTTCGCACCCCAGATCGCGGTGCTCGACGCGGTCCTGCCTCACTTGGGTGACCTGATTGTCGGCCGCAAACAGCTGACCGAAGTGCTCTTCTCCGACTCGACCATGGGTCTCATGGAGAATTACTACAAGAACAACGAGATCGCCGATTACTACAATAGGCAGCTCGCCGCTGTCCTTGAGCGTTACTTTTTCGAGCGTCTGGAGCGCGATCCGGCGGCGCGGCTACGCGTTCTGGAGATCGGGGCGGGAACCGGCGGGACGACGGGGCACGTCCTGCCCAAGCTGATGCCGGTCGGTCACGCGGTCGAAACATACTGCTATACCGACATCTCGCAATCTTTCCTGCTGCACGGGCGCGAGCAATACGGTTCGGCGCCGTTCATGCAGTTCGCCATGTTCAATGTCGAGAAGCAGCCGGCCAGCCAGGGAATTGAACCCGGCGCTTACGACGTGGTGATCGCCAACAACGTTCTGCACGCCACGCGCGATCTGCGCGAGACACTGCGGCACGCCAAGGCGACACTGCGCCGTCAGGGCCTGTTGCTGTTGAACGAAGTCAATCGCTTCGATTTGTTCCTGCACATCGCCTTCGGCCTGTTCGAGGGCTGGTGGCGGTTCCGTGACCCGGCACAGCGCATTCCCGGAACGCCAGCGCTGACCGGCGCGAGCTGGGCGCGGATCCTGGGGGAGGAAGGGTTCGCACCCGTACGGTTCGCCACCGCGGCGGCCTCTGATCTCGGCCAAGACATCATCTTCGCCGTCAGCGACGGTGTCGTACGCGGGACGACAGCCGACCGCGCGGAGCCCGAGCCCGAGTTTGTGCCGTCGGTGGCGCAATCCGCGCCGCTGGCGCCGCTTGACGAGCGCGCAACCGACGCAAAACTGGCCCAGCAGGTGCGCGACGTGCTCTTTGACGCGATCGCCGCGGCGCTGAAGCTCGATGTCGACAGCCTCGAACTGGAAAAGCCGTTCGCCGATTACGGCCTCGACTCCATCGTGGGCGTGAGGGTCGTTAAAACGCTCAACGAGCGGCTCGGCATCGATCTGCCCGTCATTTCCTTGTTCGATCACGCGACAATGCGCGCGCTCATCTCGCACGTCGTCGGCCATTATCGCGACCGTCTCGTGACGGTTGTAACATCGGCTGAGCGGATACCCGATGCGGCGCCGGCGGAAGCGCTATCCGACGCCGCGGTGCGGGAAGAGGGGAAGCCGACGTCGGCGGCAAGCGTCGTGGGGGCGACAGGCCTCGACCCGATCGCCATCATCGGCATCAGCGCGCGCTGCCCGGGCGCTGCCGATGTGAGCGAATTGTGGGACCTGCTCGCGCGCGGGGCGGTAATGACACAAGGTGCCGCGCGCTGGCCGCTCGAAGACCGCTTTGCAGCAGAGCTGCCGCCGCACGGCAGCTATTGCCGGACCGGCGGCTTCCTGGACCGGATTGCGGATTTCGACCCGACGTTTTTTGGCATCGCCGGTGCCGAGGCGGTCTGCATGGATCCGCAGCAACGCATTTTCCTCGAAGAAGCGTGGCAGGCGCTGGAGGACGCAGGTCACGCGGGAAGCGATATCGAAGGCGATCGATGCGGCGTCTACGTTGGCTATATCGGTGGCGATTACGAACATCTCTTTCCGAAACTCGCGCCGCCGCAGACCATGTGGGGCAATGCCGGATCGATGCTGGCCGCGCGAATTTCGTATCTGCTGAACCTGCGCGGTCCGGCGATCACAATCGATACCGCTTGTTCCAGCTCGCTGGTGGCGCTCCATCTCGCCTGCGAAGCACTGCGCCACGGGGAGGTCGACACCGCGCTCGCCGGCGGCGTGTTCGTCCAGAGCACGCCAGACTTTTTCGTTTCGGCCAACCGCGCCAGCATGCTTTCGCCGGACGGCCTCTGCTACGCATTCGACGATCGCGCGAACGGCTTCGTGCCGGGCGAAGGCGCCGGGGTGGTGGTCCTCAAGCGGCTTGGCGACGCGCTGGCTGCCGGCGACCGCGTATATGGCGTAATCCGCGGCAGCGGCATCAATCAGGACGGGGCGAGCAACGGCATCACGGCGCCAAGCGCATCAGCTCAGGAGGAGCTGCAGCGGCGTATTCACGATACGTTCGCCATCGACGCTCGCGATATCTCGTTGGTCGAGGCGCATGGGACCGGGACCAAGCTCGGCGATCCCATCGAATTCCAGGCGCTGACGAACGCCTTTCGGGCGGCGACCGCGGAGACCGGCTTTTGCGCGCTTGGGGCGGCGAAGGCCAATATCGGCCACACTGCCGCCGCGGCCGGCATTATCGGCGTGATCAAGGTGCTGCTGGCGATTAAGCACCGACAGATCCCGCCGCTTGCCAATTACCGCACAGGCAATACCGCGATTGCACTCGCCGAGAGCCCCTTCCATATTCCGACCGCCCTGACGGACTGGGAGCCGGGCGACGGTCGGCCCCGCATAGCGTCGGTCAGCTCTTTCGGGCTGAGCGGCACGAACGCCCATGTGGTGATCGAAGAAGCGCCGCCGCGCTCGCGCGTCCTGCCCGACCGCCCGGCTTACCTGTTCGTGCTGTCGGCGCGTTCACGTTCCGAACTGCAGCAACAGGCCAAGCGGCTGCTAGCGCATTGTCGCAAAGCCGAGCCGGAGATCTGCGCGGACATTTGCTATACCCTGCTGGTCGGTCGCCGCCACTTTGCGCACCGGCTCGCCGGCGTTGTCCGCGACCGAACCGATATCGTCGAGCTGCTGGCGCATTGGACCTCGGGCAGCGGCGCCTCGGCGCTACGGACGGGAACGGCGAAGTCCAGGCTGGCCGAGGAGCAGGCCGCAGACCGCCAGCAGGGCGATCGCCTGATCCGCAGCTGCGCCGACGCGACGGGCACGGCGAGCATAGCTGACCTCTGGGCGGTTGCGGACATGTTCGTTCGCGGCGATGCGCTCGATTATGCCGCCTTGTTCGCGGCCGGCGCGTACCGTCGGGTCGGGCTACCCACCTATCCCTTCGCGCGCGACCGATACTGGATCGCGGACGAGATCTCCGCGCCCGAGAAGACCCCGGTTCAGGCGAGCGGTAGCCTTAAGTACCGGCTGTCCGGCGAAGAGTCGTTCCTGGCAGACCACCGGATCGACGGCCGCAAGGTTCTTCCAGGTGTCTATTACCTCGAGCTGGTTCGGACCGCCGCCATCGCGGCCAATATGCCGGGCGTGGGCGAAGGCATTCTGCTGGAAGGTATTGCCTGGCCTCGATCGGCCGTGGTCGATGAGCCGACCACGCTGATCGTCCGCTTCGAAGACGACGGTGCCGGTGTGCTGACGTTCAGCGTCTGCGACGGAGGTGAGGGCGGCGCAGGGCCGGCTTACGCGAGCGGCCGCCTGGTCCGCGCGGATCCGTCCCCACCATCATGGCGCGACCTCGCCGCTCTGCGCCGCGCGGCAAGCCGAACGCTCGTGGCTGCCACGCTTTATGGGGGCTTCGCCGACATGGGCGTCGACTATGGGCCGACGTTTCAGCGCTTGATCCACGTCGCAATTGGCAACGCCCCTGACGCCCGGACGTGGGTCTTGGCGGAACTCGGGCCACCCCCCGGTGCTGCGGACGAGGCCTCGACCGATGATCAGACCGGGCTGCTGGACAGCGCGCTGCAAGCGACCTTTGCCCCGCTGATCGCTGATTTGCGCGGACGGCTGGACCGACCCCGGCTCCTGTTTTCGATTGATCGTGTCCAGCGCTGGGCGCCCATTCCGCGCGGCGCCGTGGTTTATGGCCGCTGCGCCAACGCCGCCGGCGACCATTGGGAGATAGACATCTGCGACCAGAGCGGAACGGTGTGCATGGCGCTCAGCGGTGTCTCGTTTCGCGCGAGCATGCCGCGGCCCGTGCTGGCGAGCGAGGGAAGCTGTACCCTCGCGTTGCGGCGCTGGATCGTCGCCGAAGCCGACACGGTCAACGTAAATGAGGACGTCGGCCAGCGTTCCCCGAGCCTGGTTCTGCTCGACAGCCGGTTCGCGGTGCTCGCCGATGAACTGCGCTGCGGCTTGCCGGACGCCGACGTGCGCGTCGTCGCCAGTGATGGCGCCGCGTCGCCTGCAACGCGTGCGGAAGCACTCGGCCACGCGGCCCTTGCCCTGATTCAGGACGCGATCGGCCGGACGAGGCACGGGACCTCGCTCGTCCAGATCGTCGTTCCCGATCTTGATGCCGCGGACCCGCACTACCCCGCATATCGCGCCTTGTCGGGTCTCGCCCGCACCGCCGGGCTCGAACACCCAAACATTCAGCCGCAGATCATCGGTGTCGACGAGCAGATCGACGCTAAGCGCCTTCGCGGGCTGCTGATGGAGACCGCAGCGCGCTCCCGCGACGCCGAGAATACTTGGCGCAACGGCATTCGCCAAGTCGCTCGGATCGTCGAGGCAAGCCCCCCCGCGCTCACGCCGCAAGTCTGGCGCAACGGCGGCGTGTACCTGGTCACCGGAGGAGCCGGTGGGCTTGGGCGGATCTTCGCTCGGGAAATCCTCGCCTGCGCGCGCGACGCGACCGTCGTTCTCGTGGGGCGGCGGCCGCATTCCGCGCTCGACGGCAGTGGCGGCGCGAGCGGGAACATCGTGTACCGGCAGCTCGATATCTGCGACATGGGCGCGGTCAACGCCTGCGTTGCCGAGATCATCGCAGCGTTCGGCAGGCTGGACGGGGTCCTGCACGCCGCCGGTATTCTCGGTGACGCGCTGCTGTTCCGAAAGGCCGCCGCGTCCTTCTCCGCCACGCTCGCGCCCAAGACGATCGGAACCGTCAATCTCGATGCCGCGACGTCCGATCTGCCGTTGGACTTCTTTGTCGCTTTCTCCTCGATCGCGGCAGTCGCTGGCAGCGTCGGGCAGGTGGACTACGCGGCTGCGAACGCCTTTCTTGACGGGTTCGCAGAGCATCGCGCCGCCCGTGTTGCGCGTTTCGAGCGCCAGGGACGAAGCCTGTCGATCAACTGGCCGTGGTGGGCCGATGGCGGCATGCAGGTCGCACCCGGGCTTCACGACGCAATGGCAGCACGTGGGCTGAATCCGGTCTCATCGCGCGCGGGCCTCGACGCGTTCTACGCGGCAATGGCCTTCGAGGGTCAGGTCGCCGTGTTCGCCGGCGACCGGCACCATGCCGCCCGCGTGATCGGCGATGTGAACGGCGACCTCGCCGTTGCTGCCGCGCGGAGTGATAAGTCCGACCCCGAATTGCTGCGATTCGTCCGGCAGACGCTTTCCGCCACGCTCAAGGTCCCGTTTGACCGGATCCTTCCGGACATGCCGTTCGAGGAGCTTGGCGTAGACTCGATCCTGGCCTTGCAGACCGTAACCGAGTTCGAGCGCAGCTTGGGCGCCTTGCCGAAGACGCTGCTCTTCGAATGCCGCTCGGTCGCCGAGCTCGCCAACTATCTTGGCGAGCATTATCCGGATCGCTTTTCCCGCCCCGAACCTCCCGAGCCGCCTTCGTCGATCCAGAAAGAGGCACCGAAGCCGGTTGCGGCGCGGGCCCTCTCAGCCGCCCCGATGCCACACGTCGCCAGCGATGTGGGTGCGCCTGCGACGGATGAGATCGCTATCGTCGGGCTGGCCGGACGGTATCCCGGCGCGAGGGACCTGGAACAGTTCTGGGACAATTTGAAAGCGGGCGCGGATTGCGTGACGGAAGTGCCAGCGGAACGCTGGCGTCACGACATCTACTTCGATGCTGAAAAGCGCCAGCCGGGCAAGACCTACAGCAAATGGGGCGGCTTTCTCGACGACGTCGCCGCCTTCGATGCAGCGTTCTTCAACATCTCGCCGCGTGAGGCGGAGACGATGGACCCGCAGGAGCGCCTGTTCCTGCAATGTGCCTGGCACACGATTGAGGATGCCGGCTACAGCCGTGCCCGGCTGGCTCGCAACACGGGCGTGTTCGTCGGCGTCATGTACACCGACTATCCGCTGTTCGCCGCGGAGGCCCAGGCCCGCGGTGAACCGGTCGCCTTCCTCAATCACCCGTCATCGATCGCCAATCGCGTCTCGCACCATTTCGACTTGAACGGTCCCAGCCTGGCGGTGGACACGATGTGTTCCTCGTCCTTCACTGCGATCCATCTCGCGTGCCAGAGTATCCTGTCGGGCGACTGCGCGGCCGCGATCGCCGGCGGCGTCAACCTGTCAATCCACCCAAACAAATATCTCGGGCTCGCGCGCGGGCTGTTTGCATCCAGTGTCGGGCGTTGCGCCAGCTTCGGCAGCGGTGGCGACGGCTATGTGCCCTCGGAGGGCGTCGGTGCCGTGTTGCTGAAGCGACGCGCACATGCGGAACGCGACGGCGACCGCATCCATGGCGTGATCCGCGCGACGGCCGTCAACCATGGCGGCCGGACAAGCGGCTTCGCCGTTCCCAACCCGTCCGCCCAATCCGCCGTGATCGACAAGGCGCTGGCGCGAGCGGGCATCTCGGCTCGATCGATCGGCTACATCGAGGCGCACGGCACGGGAACGGCGCTCGGCGATCCGATCGAGATCGCCGGGCTCACTCGTGCGTTCCGGCAACATACCGAGGATACCGGATTCTGCGCGATCGGTTCGGTCAAGTCGAATATCGGTCATTGCGAAGGCGCGGCGGGAATTGCCGGCCTGACGAAGGTCCTGCTGCAGCTGAAGCACGGAATCCTGGTGCCGTCCCTGCATGCCGATCCGCCGAACGAGCATATCGATTTCGAGGCGACACCGTTTCGCCTGCAGCGGACATTGGCCGCATGGCCCGCCCCGGACAACGACGGCGTCCGGCAAAGCGCATCGCGAATGGCCGGCCTGTCGTCGTTCGGCGCGGGTGGCGCCAATGCGCATCTAATCGTCGAGGAATATCGGGCAGCCGCTGTCCAAGCAGTGGCCGCTGACGGCGACCCGCCCGCCATCATGGCCGTGCCGCTTTCGGCGCGAAGCGAGGCTTCGCTGAGGCGCCTGGCCCGGGCGTATGTCGACGCGATCGTTGACGGGGATCTGACGCAAAGCGACCTCGCGGACATCGCCTACACGCTGCACGTCGGTCGCGAGTCGTTCGAACACCGGCTCGCGATCCTCGCCGCGTCGTCGGGAGAACTCGGCCAGCTTCTGGCTGCCTGGCTGGAAGGTGGCGGCGGAGAGGGCCGGGTCTTCGCGGGGCAAAACACCCCGCACGACGAACGTCTGGCTCTGCTTCAGGGAGATGAGGACCTCGCCGAGACGGTGGCGCGGTGGGTGAGCAAGGGCAAGCTCGAGAAGCTGTGCAGCCTCTGGACTCAGGGTTGGCCGGTCCCATGGGCGGCACTGCACGACGGGAAGCCGCGCGGGCAGCGCAGGATCGTGTCGTTGCCGCTTTATCCGTTCAGCCGCGATCGCCATTGGGTGACGGTGCCCGCGCCCGAGCCGGTATCCGAGCCCGTCGTCAAGGTGGGGGCCGTCGAGCCGCGCCCCAGCCCCGTGCATTTGCTCGAGGAGGTCTGGGAACCGCGCGCCGGCGCGAGCGTGATAGCGGCGGGGCCGGCACCCGCGCGCCGGGTCGTGATCGGAACCGCGGAGTTCGCGCGGCAGATCGAGCGGCTCGCGGGCTCCGATGCAGCCCTCCGCTGCCGTGTGATCGGAAGTGTCGCGGGCCAGCCTGCCGACGCGATCGAGGCGCTGGTGGTCCAGCTGCTGACGGAGCTAAAGACGCTGACCGACCCGGGACTGACAGCACCGCTTCGACTGCAACTGGTCGTCCCCGCGCAACATGATGGGCATCCGGCGCTCGCGCTTGCGGCGCTGCTCGACTCGGCCGAACAGGAAGAGCCGATGCTGCAGCCGCAAGTGATCGCGCTCGAGCCCCAGATTGACGACGCCAGCTTCCGCCGGCTGATCACGGAAGAAGCGGCGCGCTACGGTGATCGGCGGGTGCGGTATCAGGGCGAGCGCCGCGAAGTCGTCGCGCTGAGGGCACTGGTTCGCTCCGAACCGTTTGCGCAGACGCCGTGGCGCGCGGGAGGGGTGTATCTGATCACGGGCGGGGCGGGATCGCTCGGGCGCGTGTTCGCCACCGAGATCCGCCGTCACTCGCCCGACGCGACGATCATCCTCGCATCCCGGCACGCCGGGACGGACGCCGCTGGCGATGCCCTTGGCTCCGGTGCATCGCCACCGGAGTATCGCGTGTGCGATGTCGCCGACGGAGCGGCGGTGCAGCGGCTGGTCGATGAAATCATCGAAGCTCACGGTCGACTGGACGGGGTGATTCACGCCGCCGGCCTGCTGTCGGACGGGTGGTTCAGAAACAAGTCCGACGAAGCCGTGCGGGCGGTGCTCGGTCCCAAGGCGCGCGGCGTCGTCAACCTTGATCGCGCCACCGCCGCACTTCGGCTCGATATGTTCCTGGTCTTCTCGTCGTTGGCCGGGGTTATCGGTAATGCCGGACAGTGCGATTATGCGGCGGCAAACGCGTTCCTCGACGGCTTTTGCCGAGGACGTTCCGCTTCGGTTGCGCAGGGTGACAGGTTCGGCCGCACGCTGGCGCTGGCGTGGCCGTTGTGGCGGCACGGCGGCATGCAGGTCAGCGACGCCGTCATCGCCCGCACGCGGGAGTTGGTCGCTCTGTCCCCGATCGACACGGCGGATGCGATGGAGGCCTTCTACGCCGCGTACGCCTCCGACCGGCCAGCCGTCGCCGTGTTCAGCGGCGACCTGGCGCGGTTCGAAGATTGGCGATCCCGTCCCTCTGAAACGCTGGGCAAGCCGCTAACCGGAAGCGGCGGCATCTCGGTCGAACAGTCGGTGGCGGACCATGTCGGCGCGATCGTCGCCAAGACCCTGAAGCTGCCGGTCGCATGCGCAGGTCCACACGAGCCGATCGAGAATTTCGGGATCGATTCCGTGCTCGCGCTCGAGATGATCGACGCGTTGGAAGCATCATTGGGCAAGTTGCCGAAAACGCTGTTCTTCCAGCACAACACGATTGCCGAGCTGTCCCGTTTCATCGCGGAAGTGGCGCCGGAGGCCGCTGCGCGGCTTGCCGACGCAGCAACCGCGCCTCATTCGACCGGCGGACCATCCGCCTTCGCCCGGCCCGGCCCTGCCGAGGTCACCGCGCGCCTTCCAGAGCCGGCTCAGTCACCGTCGGACATCGCGATCATCGGGATCGCCGGCCGCTATCCGGGCGCACGCGATCTCGACGCATTCTGGCGCAACTTGGCCGCGGGCCGTGACAGCGTCACTGAGATCCCCGTCGATCGCCGGTACTTCTTGTCCCTGTATGACGAGCGAAAGGGAACGCCCGGCACCTTCTACTGCAAATGGGGTGGCTTCATTGACGGCGTCGATGAGTTCGACGCGCTGTTCTTCAACATATCGCCGCTGGAGGCGCGCACCATGGGCCCGCAGGAGCGGCTCTTCCTGCAATGCGCGTATGAAGCCATCGAGGATGCCGGTTACACGCGCGCGACCGTGAGTTCGCGGCAGGTGCGCGGACGCTCCCGTAGCGTCGGGGTGTTCGCCGGCGTCATGTACGACGAGTACCAGCTGTTCAACATGCAAGCGGCGGCGGCGGGCGTGGACTCGCCGTCCTCGAATCCCGCGTCCGTGGCGAACCGCGTCTCGTATTTCTGCGACTTTCGAGGCCCGAGCATCGCCGTCAACACGATGTGTTCGAGTTCGATGACGGCAATCCACATGGCCTGCGACAGCCTGCGCGCAGGCGAGTGCGAGGTGGCGCTTGCCGGCGGTGTCAACGTGTCCATTCACCCGAGCAAATATGTGACCTTGTCGCAGGGGCAGTTCGTCTCCGGCAGCGGGCGCTGCCGGAGCTTCGGGCGGGACGGCGACGGCTATGTCCCCGGCGAAGGGGTCGGCGCCGTGCTGTTGAAGCCGCTCGCGCACGCGCTGGCCGACGGTGATCACGTCCACGCGGTGATCAAGGCGAGTGGCGTCAACCACGGTGGCAAGGGCGCCGGCTACACCGTGCCGCTGGCGCGGGCGCAGGCCGAACTTGTGAAGGGGCTGCTTGCGGACGCAGGGATCGAACCCGCGGCGATAGGCTATGTCGAAGCGCATGGCACCGGCACCGCGCTCGGCGATCCGATCGAGGTCGAGGGCCTCACTCAGGCCCTCGGCGCGCATCGCGGCAACCCGTGCGCGCTCGGGTCGGTCAAGAGCAACATTGGTCACTGCGAGAGCGCAGCCGGCATCGCCGGGCTGACCAAGGTCGTCCTACAGCTAAAGCATGGGCGCATCGCGCCGTCGCTGCATTCGCACGAAATCAACGCCAACATCGATTTCAACGACACGCGCTTCTTCGTGCCGCAACAGCTGCAGGACTGGCCTCGCCCGTCGGTGCAAGCTGCGGAAGGGCATGCACCGGCGCGCCTGGCGGGCGTGTCTTCGTTCGGCGCGGGGGGTGCCAATGCGCATATCATCGTCGCCGAACATGTTGAGCCTCATGTCCCTCGGAGTGAGTCGCCGGGGGCGGTGCTGATTGCGCTGTCCGCCCGCACCGCCGACGGGCTGAGATCAATCGCGATACGACTTCGCAATGCCTGCGAACATCTGTCCGATCCGGAGCTGGTGCGGGTCGCGTACACGTTGCAGACCGGCCGCGAAGAGATGGAATTCCGGCTGGCGCTGGTCGTGGACTCGATCGCGCAGCTGAAAGCCGCACTCGACGATCATGTGAACGGGCGATCGTCGGCGGTAGCCGTCGAGCATGGGACCGCCGATCCAGCGGCGGGACAGTGGGGGGCGGCCGATCAAGGCCGGATCGCGAGTGCGCTCGGTCAAGCCGGACAGCCGGCCGCTCTCGTCGAGCTGGCCCGGTGTTGGGTGGGGGGTGCCGTCATCCCCTGGCGCGAGCTTTACGGCAGCCGGCCGCCGCGTCGCATTCCACTGCCAACTTATCCCTTCGAGCGTAAGCGCCACTGGCTTGAGCTTGGCGACCTATCTTTGCCGGGTAAATTGGAAGCCGGCCAGCCTGCGGGTGACGACACGCCAGCGCACCCGTTGCTGCACGTCCGGGCAAATGATCCGGCCGGACGCCGCTTTACAAGCGTGTTGACCGGCGAGGAATTTGTGTTCGCGGACCATGTCGTCGACGATCGCAAGGTTCTTCCTGCCGCCGCCTGCCTCGAGATGGCGAGGGCCGCCGCGGCGGTCGATACGCTTGACTTCAAGGTTCGCGACGGCGGTTGCTTCGCATTGCGCGACTTGAACTGGCGCCGGCCGATCGTCGCGGCCGCCGATCGTACGCTCCTCACGACGGAGCTGATGAGCGAGGACGGCCGGCTGACCTTCCGTATCAGCGCGGCCGCGGAGCAGGAGGTCGGCGACAGGCCGATCTTCGTGACCGGAAGCCTCGATGCGACGGCGGCTCCACCGCGGGAGGCGGGGCCTTCGATCGAGACAGTGCTCGCCGGCGTTCGCCAGGTGCTGACGGGGGCCGAATGCTACGAGATATTCCGCCGCAGCGGCATCGATTATGGCGACTCATTTCGTGGCATCGACAGCCTGCATTGCGGAGAAACCGGCGGCCGCAAGGTCGCGCTCGGCTGGTTCTCCGTCGATGCCGATTTGATGGGAACCCTGGGCAGCTTCGGCCTCAACCCGGTCGTACTCGACCTCGCCTTCCAATCCTGTCTCGGCATCGCGTTGCAGCGGCATGGGATTGACGCGAACGGCGCCCTTTCAGTGCTGGACATCCCGTTCGCGCTCGACGCGCTTGTCGTCGCAAGGCCGCTGCCCACCGACGGCTGCATGATCGCGACTGCGCGTGCGGACGGGAGGATCGACGTGGGCATTCACGATGCTGCCGGGCGGATCTGCGCCTGGTTGGAAGGCATCGCGGTTCGGGAGGTGGCACGCACCGCCGCCCCGGAGCGTTCGCAAGCGCTGCTTCTTTCGCCTGCCTGGACGGTCGTCGATCGGGACGATGTCGCCGTTTCGGCGGACGCCGACGGCAGAACCCTCGTCATAGGTTCCGGCGATGACGTTGCGGACCGCCTGTCTCGCCGATTTTCGAACCTGATCGCGGTCGCCGATGCCAGGGCGGCGACGGAGATTATCGCTATCACCGGCGATCGCGACCCCTTTACTCGGATCGTGTGGGTGCTGCCGGGCTCGCGAGACGAGCCGGGCCGCGGCCACGTCGCCGCGCAGGAAAGCGGGCTGATCGCAGGCCATCACTTGATGCGCGCGCTTCTCCAGGCGGGCTATGGCGCGCGGCCGCTGGCCTGGACTGTGGTGACACGAGGAACCCAGCGGATCTCGCCCGGCGAGCGCGTCGATGCAGCGCATGCGGGCTTGCACGGCTATTTCGGGTCGCTCGCCAAGGAACAGGATCTTTGGGCGATTCAGCTCTTCGATCTTGCGGCCGACGAGATGGGACTGCCCGAGGCGATCTGGACGACGCCCACCGAAGCGACCGGCGAGACGATAGCGATTCGGGGCGCGCGCGCCTACCGGCTGCGCCTGCTTCCCCAAGCTCCGCTCGCTCAAGCGCGTTTTCCGTACCGACGCGGCGGCGTTTACGTGATTGCGGGAGGGGCAGGCGGAATCGGCGAGGTTCTGACCGCGCATCTTCTTCGCGCCGCCGACGCGCAGGTCGTTTGGCTCGGTCGTCGTGAACCCGATGCCGCATTGAACAAAAAGCTCGACAGGCTGGCGCGCCTCGGGCGGCGACCAATCTACCTCCGGGCGGACATCGGGGACCGGTTGTCGCTCATGCAGGCACGTCGGCAGATCGCTCAGTTGCACCCCTGCGTCCACGGCGTCGTCCACGCTGCGGTGCAGCTATCGGACCGCGCTGTCGCCAACATGGACGAGGAGACACTTCGGCGGGGGTTGCGTGCCAAGATCGACGGTGGCGCCGCGCTCGCGGACGTCTTTGCCGATGAGCCGCTCGACTTTTTGCTGTTCATGTCGTCGATGCAGAGCTTTGGCAGACCTGCCGGTCAAAGCAACTATGCCGCCGCTTCGACGTTCCTCGACGCGTTCGCGGTCGAGATTGCCGGCCGGGTTTCTTTCCCGGTCAGGACGATGAACTGGGGCTATTGGGGGCATCTGGGTGCTGCAGCGTCCGCATCCGTGCGCGCCCGGATGGCGCGTGAGGGTGTCGGCTCGATCGATCCGGCCCGCGGCATGGCGGCTCTCGACCAGCTGCTCGCTGGCGAGGCGACGCAGCTCGCCTTTCTCGTCACGCGCGCCGGCGCCACGACGTTCTCGCCGACGCGTTCGCAAGACGATGCGGCCGACGTGCGGCCGGTATCGAACGCGCGCGCTTTGCGGTCAAACGTGCACGGGACGTTCCTGGTCAGCGAGGATGAAGCTGATCCGCGCCGCGACTCCAGCATGGCGGAAGGCAATGGTCTTCAGCTGAACGACGGGCCGCATGCCGAGGAGGAGCATCGGCTCGAGAAAATCACCGCTGTCGTCCGCGAGAGCATGGTTGCCGTCTTGGATCTGGATCCGCAGGACCTGCGAGACGAGCTCAATTTCGAACGTTACGGGGTCGAATCGGTCAGCGCGGGCCGCATCGTCAATCGGATCGGCCGGCATTTCTCAGTCGCGATACCGGCGACCGTCATGTTCGATCACACCTGCGTGGCGGAGCTGGCCCGTCACCTGCTCGAGCGCATCCCGGCGTCAGCAACCACGCGGCCGACGCCCGACGCGTCGCGGGTCGCGCGTGACGACGGGGACCGGATCGCTCCGCCGCCTGCAGCGCATGCCCGGTCATCGAGCGCGGCCGAGAGCTCGTGGCACACGGTTCGCCGGCTGGTGATCGATCGTCCCGGAACCATCGACGACATGCGCGTCATAGAGTCGCCTCTCCCCGCGCTCGGGGGCCGCGACGTCCGCATCGCGGTTCGCGCGTTTTCGCTGAACTTCGGCGATTTGCTGTGTGTCAAAGGCCTCTATCCGACGATGCCGCCCTATCCCTTCACCCCGGGTATGGAAGTGGCCGGAACGGTGCTGGACTGCGGCGCGGACGTCACGTCGGTCCGCCCCGGGGACGCGGTGGTCGCGATGACCGGCCCAGAGTTCGGCGGTCATGCCACGGTTGTGACGGTCGGGGAGCATCAGCTGTGGCGCAAGCCGGATCGCTTGAGCTTCGAAGAGGCCTGCTCCTTGCCGATCGCGGCCATCACGATGATCGAAGTCTTTCGCCGTGCCCGGCTGCAGCCCGGAGAGCGCATTCTGATCCAGACTGCGGCGGGCGGCGCCGGCCAGGTCGGCGTCCAACTGGCGCAGCATGTCGGCGCAGAAATTTTCGCCACCGCCGGTACCGCCGAAAAGCTGAACCATCTGGCCCGGTCCGGTGTGCCGCACTGCATCGATTATGTGCGGTCTGACTTCGCGGCCGAGGTCGACCGCCTTACGCACGGACGCGGCGTCGACGTCATCGTCAATACACTCGGCGGCGATGCGCTTCAGAAGGGGCTCGGCTGCCTTGCCCCTGGCGGCCGGTACATCGAAGTCGCCATGACCGCGCTCAAACAGGCGCGCGCGGTCGACCTTTCGGTATTGGGTGACAATCAAAGTTTCCACAGCCTCGATCTGCGCAAGATGGTGCGCGCCGCCCCCGAGAGGATGGCGGCGCTCTTCGCCGAGCTTTCAGCGCACGTCGACGCAGGGGTGATCCGTCCAGTAGTTGGCGCGGTATTCAGCTTCGACGAGGTGGCGCGCGCTTATCGGACGATCGAGGAACGCCGGAATTTCGGCAAGGTCGTCGTCCAAGTTCCGGTTGCGGCCGAAGCGGCCGGGCTTCCGGCGGAAGCATCCGGCGCGCGAGCGCAGTCCGGAGATATCGCACCGCTGGCTCCCGAACCGATCGCCATCATCGGCATGAGCGGCCGCTATCCCCGCTCCGAAAATCTCAATGCGCTTTGGGCGCATCTGGCGGCAGGCGTCGATCTGACCGAGCCGGTATCGCGCTGGCAGCTGCCGGCCGGGGACGGGAACGACGCGCCGTGCTGGCGCGGCGCATTCCTCGACGGAATCGACCAGTTCGACGCGAGCTTTTTCCAGATCACCGACTTGGAAGCGCTGTACATGGACCCCCAGCAGCGGGTCTTTTTGGAGGAAGCATGGCACGCGCTGGAAGATGCGGGCTATGCAGGAGCAGGGGTTGAAGAACGACCCTGTGGCGTCTTCGTCGGCGCGGCGTCGGTCGATTATGACGCACGCTTTGGTCACGACGCGCCGCCGCAAGCGTTTTGGGGCAACGTCGGATCCGTGATCCCGGCGCGGATTGCCTATCACCTGAATTTGCAAGGGCCGGCGGTCGCCGTGGATACCGCCTGCTCCAGCTCGCTGGTCGCCGTGCATCTTGCGTGCCAGAGCCTTTGGCTCGGCGAGGTGGAGATGGCTCTGGCCGGTGGCGTGTTCCTGCAGCCCGGCCCCTCATTCTACGCGTCCAGCATCGCCGCCGAGATGATTTCGCCGACCGGCCAATGCCGTGCCTTCGACGACAGCGCCGATGGCTTCGTGCCTGGCGAAGGCGTGGGCGTGCTGATCCTGAAGCGCCTGTCAGACGCGGTCGCGGCGCGTGACCACATCCACGGCATCATTCGCGGCATCGGCATCAATCAGGATGGCAGGACGTCAGGGCTCACAGCGCCCAGCGGTCGTGCTCAGACCCGCCTTCAGCGCGCCGTTTATAACCGTTTCGCCATCGAGCCGGCGTCGATCCAGTATGTCGAAGCGCATGGCACCGGCACGAGGCTCGGCGACCCCATCGAGTTTCGCGCGCTTGCCGATGCGTTCGGGGGCAGCTCCGCCCGTCAAAGCAGCTGCGCCATCGGCTCGGTGAAGACCAATCTCGGGCATACGGTGATGGCGGCGGGGGTGACGGGCATCCTGAAGATCCTGCTCGCGTTGCGGCATGGGCAGATTCCGCCGTCGCTGCACTTTTCGCGTCTGAACGGCGAGATCGAGCTCGAGCGCCCGCCCTTCTTCGTCAACACGCGCCTGACCTCCTGGTCCGCGCCGCATGGACAGCCGCGCCGCGCAGCCATCAGCTCTTATGGTTTCAGCGGGACCAATGCCCACGCCGTGATCGAGCAAGCCCCAGAGACGCGGCGGGTCCGACCGAGCCGGGGCCGTCACCTCATCGTGCTTTCGGCTCGCACACCGGAAGCGCTGCGCCGACAGGCCGCTCAGCTGGCCGCGTGGTGCGAGGAGCAGGGTGACGCCCATCCCGGCGATGTCAGCTACACGCTGTTGGTCGGTCGGAGACATTTCGACCACCGGCTTGCGGTCATCGTCGCCGAGGTGGGAGAATTGCGCGACCTGCTGACGGCATGGCTCTCGGAAGGCGTCACCGCCGGGCTGTGGATTGGACAAGCAAAAGTCCCGCCGCCCCGCGCCGGCAAGAACGCCATCGATGACCTTTCGGTCCTCGCGGCGCACTTCGTCGAAGGCGGCATTGTCGATGTTGTCCGCCTGTTCACCGACAGCGAGTATCGTCGCGTCCCGCTCCCTGGCTATCCGTTCGAGCGCCAATCCTACTGGGTCGACGCTGGCCCCGAAAACGTTCCGGATCGTGCGATCGCATCGGCCGCCGCACTGCCGGTGACGGGTGACGGCGAGCTCCGGCTATTGGTGCGAGAGCGGCGGCTCGAACCCGCCAGGCCGGACGCGCCCGATTTCGAGGTCCAGCGGCACTGGGTCTTCCTGGATCCCGGGCTTGCCGAGCATCAGCCCCGGCTCGCGGCGCTGCTGCCGCACGCGGATGTCGACGTGCTGGCGGAGCCGGGCGACGCCGGGTCGAGCGGCGCGGTGCTGCTCGCGGCGGCATTCGCGCGGTTAGTCGACAGGATCGCCGTGACGCTGCGCAACAAGGACCGCGGCAAGCTGCTCGTGCAAGTGCTCGCCGGCGACGTAGGCGACGGTCTAGCCTGGACACAGGCTCTGTCGGCAGCGTTCCGATCCGTGGCCGCAGAGGATCCGAAGTTCTTCGGGCAGGGCGTCACCGTCGATCGTGATGAGGCCAGCCCTGAACTCTGGACCGAGCGACTGCTCGAAAGCCGCCGAAACCCCTCGGACGACGAAGTCGCGTATGATCGCGGCGGGCTGAGGAGCGTCGCGACGTTGCGCGAGCACCCTTCTGCAAACCTTCCCGTCACGCCGCCTTGGAAAACAGGTGGCGTGTATCTGATCACCGGCGGGGCCGGCGGGCTCGGCTTGATCTTCGCGCGCGAAATCGCCCGCCACTGCGCGCACGCCACGATTGTTTTGACCGGCCGATCGAGTGTTCGACCCGAGCTGGAGGCGGCGTTGGCGCAACTGCGCTCGCCGTCGATCCAGGTCGAATACCGGATCGCCGACGTGACCAGCAAGCGCGACGTCGATGCGCTCGTGCGCTCGATCACGAGCGAACACGGCAAGCTCACCGGCGTGATCCACGCCGCCGGCATCTCCCGCGACGATTTCCTTATGCGCAAGCCCCCTGACGTCATCAGGGAGGTGCTGGCGCCCAAGACGCTCGGGATCGAGTATCTTGATCATGCCACGCAAGGGCTGCCGCTCGATCTGTTCGTCGCATTTTCCTCGGTGGCCGCGACGTTCGGCAACGCGGGACAGAGCGACTACGCGACCGCCAACGCCTTCCTCGACCGTTACGTGGAGTTCCGTGCGGGTCTGGTCGCTCGCGGAGCGCGACGCGGCAGAACCTTGTCCATCGGCTGGCCGCTCTGGGCTGAAGGCGGAATGGGGGCCGACCCCCGGCTGCGCGCCCAACTCGCAGAGCTTGGCGTGGAGCCGCTGCAGACGCAGCTCGGGCTGGAGGCGTTTTACCGAGCCGCCGCCTCTGAATGCGCGACCATGATCGTAACGCTCGCGCCGACGGCTGCGTCGCCGGCCGGGGAGGAGGTAGGCGCACACCGGGGTCAAGCGACGCCGTACGAAGTTGACCTAGCCAGCGGTGAGGGTGAGCCGGCCGAGTTGCTCGACTGGCTGATCTCGGTGGTGAGGGATGTGACGCTGCTTCCCTCCCACCTGATCGATCCCGGCGCCACCTACGACAGCTTCGGCCTGGACTCGCTGATGATCACGCGCATCCACCGCCGTCTCGTCGCCCGCTTCCCCGACCTTCCGAAGACGCTGTTCTTCGAACATCCGACGCTCCGCGACATTCGGGATCACCTGAAGACGTCCTATCCGGAACTGTGTGCGCCGAAGCGCGCGCAGGGACTGACCGTGTCGCCGGGGCCGGCCGTCATCACCGCGCCAACGCAAGACACCGGCGAAGAGATCGCGATTATCGGCATGGCCGGCACATATCCGGACGCGCCCGATCTCGACCGTTTCTGGGCCAATCTCGCCGCCGGACGCGAGTCTCTGCGCGAGGTGCCGCCGGATCGATGGTCACTTGCCGCAGAGACGTGCGCAACCCCGGAGACAGCGCGTCAGACCGGCAAGAGCTATTGCCGTGTCGGCGGCTTTCTCGACGGGTTCGCGCACTTCGATCCGCTGTTCTTCGGCATCTCTCCGACGGAGGCGCTGAGCATGGACCCGCAGGAGCGGCTGTTCCTTCAAACGTGTTGGCACACGATGGAAGATGCCGGCTATACGCGTGACGCCCTTCGCAAGCGGCACGGCGGCAGGGTCGGCGTCTTCGTGGGCGTCTGCAAGACCGGTTACGAACTGCACGGGCCCGCCATGTGGCGACAGGGTGAACAGGTTCACCCGCGCACGTCGTTCGGTTCGATCGCGAACCGCGTGTCCTATGTACTCGACCTGCACGGTCCGAGCCTTGCACTGGACACTATGTGCTCGTCCTCGCTGACGGCCATCCATTATGCCTGTGAAAGCCTGATCCGGAACGAGTGCGCGCTCGCCTTTGCCGGCGGGGTCAACCTTTATCTCCACCCCAGCGCGTATGCGACCTTGTGCGCGGCCGGCATGCTGTCGCCAACGGGTGCGTGCCGGAGCTTCGGCGCGGACGCCGATGGATTCATTCCGGGCGAGGGCGTCGGCGCCATATTGCTCAAGCGGCTGGCGCGCGCGCGTGCCGATGGTGACAACATCCACGCCGTCATTCGGGCAACCGCCGTAAACCACGGCGGGCATGTGCATGGCTACACCGTTCCCAACCCGCGCGCCCAGGGGGCGTTGGTCCGTGCCGCGATCGACAAGGCGGGCGTGCGGGCGCAGGACATCGGTTATGTCGAGGCGCATGGAACCGGAACGCCGCTCGGCGATCCGGTCGAGATCGCAGGCCTCGCCCAGGCATTTGCCGGCGACGACGCTGAGCCGGCGATCTGCGCGATCGGCTCGGTCAAGTCGAATATCGGCCACCTCGAAGCGGCGGCGGGAATCGCCGGAATCAGCAAGGTCGTGCTGCAGATGAAGCACGGCAAGATCGCGCCATCCCTCCATTGCGCAACGCCGAACCGCGACATCCGTCTCGACGGTACGCCGTTCCGCCTGCAACGCGAATTGTCCGACTGGGGCGATGGCGAGAGGAGGGGGGATCACGCCGGTCCCGCAATGCTTGCAGGCGTCTCTTCCTTCGGCGCGGGCGGGGCCAATGGGCACGTCATCATCGAAGCACATCGGGACGAACGTACCCGTGCCGCGGGACCTCGCGGTACGCCGATCCCCATCGTCTTGTCGGCGCGCAGCAGCGAACGTCTGAGGGCGCTTGCCGGTCGCCTCGCAGGATGGCTGCATGCGAGGCCGTCGGCCGGCGACGACCTTTTGGACATCGCTTATACGCTGCAGGTCGGCCGCGAAGCGATGCGGTATCGGCTGGGACTGCTGGTGATGTCCGTGGCCGAACTCGCTACCAAACTCGCCGCCTTCGCGCGGGACGGGGATGTCGCCGGCGCGCTTCAGGGCGACGGCTCCGCCATAGGCGCAACGCCGGGCTCACAGGCAGGCAGGACCACGCCTGAGGCGCTCGTCGACCGCCTGGTGGGGGCCGGTGATACCGTCGGACTGCTCGACCTGTGGGTAGGGGGGATGCCGGTCGACTGGGATCGGATCTATCCCTTTGCCAAGCCGCGTCGCATCTCCCTTCCCGGGTATCCCTTCGCCGAGGAATATTATTGGCCCAAGGCTGCGGCGGCCCCGCTCGGCGAGGCGGTCGACGGCGTGCGGGTCGTGTTCCCGGTCTGGCGCGCGCAGCCCCGGCCGGCGGCCGCGGCATCGCCGATGATCGCGAATGCGTCCGCCGCGGTCGCCTTCGGCCTAGATGCGCCGGAGGACGCCGGTCTGGTCCGACACTGGCTGCAACCGCAACCCGGTGCGACCGTCGATGCGCTTGCAGACGCGCTAGCCGGGTGTGGCCCGCTCGATCACCTGCTGCTGTGGCTGCCGGCGCGGACGGATGACAGCTTGGATGACGAGCTGTTGGCGGACCTGCAGGAGCTGATCCGCCCGTGTTTTCGCACTGTGAAAGCCCTGTTGCAGCGGGGTTATGGTCAGCGGCCATTCGAGATCACGGTCGTGACGCGCGGTGCCGTCGCGGCTGTGCCGGCTGATCTGGCAGACCCGGTGCATGCGGCGCTGCACGGTCTGTTCGGCGCGCTGGCGAAAGAGCAACCCGGCTGGCGGATCCGCGTGGTCGATCTGGGCGACGGGGACCGGCCGTCGCTCGCCGAGATCCTGAATGCGCCCATCGATCCGGAAGGCGGCTGCATGGCCGTGCGCCAGGGCCGCTGGCTTCGTCAAGCGACCCTGGTCGGCCGGCCGGAGACCTTTGGCGCGCCGCCGTTACCTTCCGGCGGCGTTTACGTCGTGGTGGGTGGCGCCGGACACATCGGCACCGCCTTCAGCGAGCGATTGGTGCGCGACCAGCAAGCTCAGGTCGTCTGGATCGGCCGCAGACCGATCGATCGCACCATCCAGGATGCGATCGATCGGCTCGCCGCGTTCGGGCCCGCGCCGATCTACATTCAGGCCGACGCGACGAACAGGCAAGCGCTCGAACGCGCCTACCAGCAAATTCGTGCCGCATTCGGCGAGGTGAACGGCCTTGTGCACGCGACCATCGTGCTCAGTGACGCTGCGCTCGCGAACATGAGCGAAACGCAGTTCATGGCGGCGCTCGAAGCGAAGTCGGTGACGGCGGTCAGGCTGGCGCAGGTCTTCGGCTCCGGCGAGCTCGACTTCGTCCTGTTCTTTTCGTCGATGCAGAGCTTCGGGAAGCTAGCCGGACAAAGCAACTACGCTGCAGGCTGCCTGTTCGCGGACGCCTTCGCACATCGTCTTCGCCGGCTTTGGCGAGGAACGGTCAAGATCATCAATTGGGGAAGCTGGGACGTGATCGACGGCAAGCCGATCTCGTCGATGATCGCGGCCAACATGGAGCGGGCCGGGTTGGGGCTGTTGACCGCCGGCGACGATGCGCTCGCCATCGATATGTTGTTGGCCGGGCCACACGACCAGTTCGGCTATTATCGCGCGAGCGGAGCGGCGCTCGCCAGGGAGTCTGCCCATTCCGGAGCGCCGCCGGTCGTGCTGCCGGTCACCGTCCCGCCTGCCGTCGCGCCTGGTGCCGATGTCCAGGCGGCACGCAGCGCCTTCCAGGCAAGCGAGGTGGGCACCGTCCTCGTGGCCAAACTTCGCGAGGCGCTCGGTCTAACGACGCAACCCGTGTCAAACCAGGAGCCTCTCGCCACTTACGGTGTCGACTCGATCACCGGCGTCCAGTTCATCCGGCTGGTCAACTTGGCCCTGCGGCTCGATCTCGACGTCAAAACGATTTATGACCATCCCTCGATCGCTTCGCTCACCGCACATATTCTGGCGACGTACGATCAACCGCCATGCACGGCGCCATCTGCGGCTGAGCCGGCCGCCGGAACGACCGCACCGCGGCCGTCGCCGATGACCGCGGCGCGAACTGCCGTTGCCCGGGCCGGGGCGGCACTCGATGACGCGATCGCGGTCGTCGGGATGGGTGCGCGGTTTGCGCGATCGACGGACGTACGCGCCCTCTGGCAACACCTTGTCGAGGGCACCGATCTTGTCGCCGCCACTGTCATTCCCCGCCGGGGGGAGGCTTGGCCGCCAGGCCAGACCTGCGGCTTCCTCGACGACGCCGAGATGTTCGATCCGCGCTTTTTCGGCATCGGGAAGGCCGAGGCGCGGCATATGGATCCGCAGCAGCGCATCTTCCTTGAGGAGGCCTGGCACGCGCTGGAGGACGCCGGCTATGCGAGCAAGGCCATCCGTGGCGCCCGGTGCGGCGTCTATGTCGGGCACAATGGCTCCGACTATCACCAACTCTTCAGCGGCGATCTGCCGGCCCAGGCCCTGTGGGGGAATGCAGCATCGATCCTGTCAGCCAGGATCGCCTATCACCTCGATCTGCAGGGGCCGGCGATCACGATCGACACTGCCTGCTCAAGCTCGCTGACGGCCATCCACCTTGCCTGCCAGGCCTTGAGGCAGGGCGAAATCGACATCGCCCTGGCGGGCGGCGCTCAGGTCTATTGCACGCCGTCGTTCCAGGTCGCCGCGGCCAAGGCGGGCATGTTGTCTCCCACCGGCCGATGCCACAGCTTCGACGCTCGCGCGGACGGCTTCGTTCCAGCCGAAGGGTGCGGCGTGCTGGTGCTGAGGCGGCTCGCCGACGCGATTGCCGCACGCGACACGATCTACGGCGTCGTACGGGCGAGCGCCACCAACCAGGACGGCGCAACTAACGGCATCACGGCGCCTAGCGGCCTCTCGCAGGAGCGGCTGCAGCGCATGGTGTTTCGCGAAGCGGGGGTTGCTCCGCGCGACGTTCAGCTGGTCGAGGCGCACGGCACCGGCACCACGCTGGGCGACCCCATCGAATTCGGGGCATTGGCATCGGTGTTCGGCGAGAGCACCGGCGAGACCGGCTTCTGCGCACTCGGCTCGATCAAGTCGAACCTCGGACATACGCTGGCTGCCGCCGGAGTCGCGGGCGCGATCAAGGTGCTGCTGGCGCTCCGCAACGAACAAATTCCGCCGTCCGTGCATTTCGATCAGCAGAACGATCGAATCGACATCGAGAACAGTCCGTTCTTCGTGCCCCGGTATGCGCAACCCTGGCCTCGCTTGCACGACCGCGTGAGGCTTGCCGCCGTAAGTTCCTTTGGCTTCAGCGGAACCAATTGCCACATGCTGATCGGCGAGGCGCCGCCGGTGCCGCCCCGTGCGACATCGCCGCGGCCCTGGCTGATCGCGCTATCGGCCAAGGGCGCCGGTGAACTGCGCGAGGCGGCAATCCGCTTGCGCGACCATGTCGCCGGCACCGCGTCGGAGATTGCGGATATCAGCTATACGCTGGCCATCGGCCGGCATCATTTCGGCCATCGGCTCGCTTTCGTCGTCGAAACGGCGGCCGAACTGCGCGCGGCGCTGCAGGTCTGGCTTGACGGATCGCCGATGCCGGACGGGTTCGCCGCGAGCCTTAGCGAGAAGGACATGCAGGCGGCGGCAGACGGCGTCAATCGTGCCGCGGCCGCGATCGAGACATGCCGCGCCGCCGGTATCAAACCGGTGGATCTCCGCCACGCGCTCGTCGAGCTCGCTCGGCTGCACATCGCGGGCTGTCCGATCGACTTCGAAGCCTTGTTCGAGGGGCTGCAGGTCGGCCGCGTGCCGCTGCCAGGATATCCATTCCGCCGCGAGCGCTGCTGGGTCGAGCCCGCAGTGCAGATTGCGCTCACGATCGACGCTGATGCCCCGCACCTGGGGGATCATGCCGTGCGTGGTCGGCGGACTCTCCCCGCCGTCGCCAGCTTGGGCCTTGTCGTCGCCGCGTTCCGGCAGGCGGAGGAGCTGGGGCACGACGTGGACCTCAGCGATGTGGTCTGGCTGAGCCCCATTGCGATCGACGCCGGCGCCCGCTCCCTGACTTTGAAAGTGCAGGGGAGCGGTGAGGGCGGGTGGACGTTTGATGCCCGTCAGGACGAGGGTGACGACCACATCTGCTTGCGCGGGCGGGCAAGGCTCCGGCGTCCCGCATCCGACGTCGTGCGAATCGAGGACGCGCTGCGGCAATGTGGGCACGTCGTTGCCGATCAGGATATGCGCGACGGCCTGCGACCCGCCGCTGCCGAGCCGAGCGCACCGACGCGCATCGTCGACGGCGTGGCCCTTGGCGAGCGCGCTGTACTTGCCCGTTTCGGTGCGGAGCGGCTGGTACCGGGCGATGCCCCGGAGGTCGGGCTGAGCCCGGCGTTCTTCGACGCCGCGTTGCGGGCCTGGGCCGCGTTCGGGGCCCGCGTGGATGGTGCCGCGCCAGCCACTCCCGTCCCGTTCGCACTTGCCGAGCTGCAAATCGTGCAGTGGGACCAGCCGCCGCGCTGGGCGTGGGTGCGACAAAGCGACGCAGCGAATGCCGACATTGACGGGCTCGACATCGATTTTTTCGCCGCCGACGGCGCGGCGATCGCCTCATTTCGCCGCCTTGCTTTGCGGGATGCTCCCGCCAGTGCCGCGCCGCTGATGCGGCCAGGCGACCGGGCAATTGCCGAAGCTGTGGACCCTGCGCCCCCCGCAGCAGACCAACCGGTGCGAGCGCTCACGCTGGAGCCCTGCTGGATCGAGGTCTCGCATGAGGCGCATGTGACGGCCAAGGCCACGCTGGTGCTCGCGGGTTCGGAACAGGCGGCCGCCTGGGCTCGCGCTGATCTGCCCGACGCGCGGATTCACATCCTGTCGCCTGCAGCGCCGATCGAGGAAATCGCCGAGCTGCTGGAGGACGCGGCGGGCGCCGGACGTATCGTGTGCTGTCCCGTCTTCGACCCGTCCAGCGTCGAAGCCGACGCGACCGCTGCCGCCACGCACATCTTCCGCGTCGCCAAGGGGCTGCAGCGGAGCGGCCTCGCTCGCCCCGGTCTCGAGCTCGTCGTCGTGACGCTGGGAGGCGCAGCTGTTCGCCCAGGCGAGCGTGCCATGCCCGATCAGGCCGCCGTTCACGGTGTTGTCGGCTGCCTGGCGAAGGAATGCTCCGATTGGCGAGTCGCAGCGGTGGACCTCCCGTCGTGGCAGTCGGCCACGCTCGCAGAGATATTGCGGCGTCCCGCGACCCCTGACGGCGATCTGTTCGTGAACAGGGACGGTGTCTGGCTGCGACGCGCGTTCGTCGAACGGCAACTCGCGGGCACAGGTGCCGCTGCGTTTCGCGAAGGCGGCGTCTATGTCCTGATCGGCGGCGCCGGAGCGCTCGGCGGCGTGCTGACCGAACATCTCGTCCGCCGCTACCGGGCGCATGTCGTGTGGGTCGGTCGGCGCCCGCTCGATGACGAGATCGCGCAGGGCATCGCCCGCCTTGCGGGGTCCGGACCGCCCGTGCGCTATGTCGAAGCGGACGCCCGGGATTGTGCCGGCCTCCGGCGCGCTTTGGATACTGTTCTGCATGCCCACCCCTTTATCGATGCGGTGGTGCATGCGGCGCTGGTGATGGCGGGCAGCGACATCGCCCATCTGTCGGAGGAGAGATTTGCCGATGTGTTCGGCACCAAGGCCCAAATTTGCCGCAGCCTCGCCCAGGTGGCCCGCCCCGGCAAAATCGGTCAGGTGCTGTTCTTCTCGTCGATCCAATCCTTTCAACGGACCGCGCGGCAAGCGAATTATGCCGCCGGTTGCGCGTTCAAGGACGCCTTTGCCGACAGTCTTGCGGACCTGCTGAACTGCCCCGTCAGGATAGTGAATTGGGGCTATTGGGGCGGGGTCGGCGTTGCCGCACGGCTGCCCGCCTTCCAGAATTGGCTGAAGCAAGCCGGCATGAGCTCGATCGAGCCCCAGGACGGCATGGCGTTCCTGGAAGCCTTTCTGACGTCGCCCCTCCGGCAGGCAGCATATGTCAAGCTCCGTGACGGGGCTCAGCTTCGGGGGATCACCGTGATCGAGGAGACCGAAATGACGCATGATTATCGCCAAGGCTCCCCGATCGAGGCGCTGCCGGCAACGGCGTCGCCCGCGCGGACGTCCGCGGTGCTCGCGGAGATGGCACGCTTTCCGAGTGCCGACTTCGAGCGCATGCTGGCGCGGCTGCTGGGTGCGGAATTGGGCCGGATGGGGCTGTTCGATCGGGACCGCATAGACCCGGCGAATTGGCCGCGCGCGCATGGGCTGATCGATCTGTATCAGCCGTGGTTCGAGGAGAGTCTGCGCGCGCTCGACCGTCAGGGCCTGATCGTGCGCGATCAGGCCGGGTATCGACCGCCGCATTCCTCAGTGCGAGCAGATGATGTCTGGGCCGAGTGGGCGGAGCGCAAGCGGGTGTGGCGCGATGTGCCGCAGCTCGAACCCTTCATCGCTCTCGTCGAACACACGCTGTCGCGGCTGCCCGACATCCTGACCGGCAAATCCGCCGCAACGGAGATCATGTTCCCAGGCTCCTCGCTGCGCTTGGTCGAGCCGATCTACAAGGACAATGCGGTCGCCGATTATTTCAACGAGGTGTTGGCCGACGCGCTCATCGCGCTCGTGCGGAACCGGGCCGGCCAGGATGGTAACGCCGGCATTCGCATTCTCGAGATCGGGGCCGGTACCGGCGGCACCACCGCCATCTTGCTCCCGCGGCTTGAGCCTTATGCCCGGTCGATCGCTGAATATCGCTACACCGATCTTTCCAAAGCCTTCTTGCTGCATGGCGAGCGGGCCTACGGCCCAGGCGCGCCTTATTTCCGCACCGCGATATTCGATGCCGAACAGTCCCCTGAAGCCCAGGACATGCCGACCGGGCATTTTGACGTAGTGATTGCGGCCAATGTCCTTCACGCCACCCGATCGATCCGGCACACGCTTCGTAACGTGCAGGCTTGCCTGAAGCCTGGCGGGCTCCTTTTGCTGAACGAGATGTCCGCGAACAGTCTGTTCTCGCACCTCACTTTCGGTCTCCTGAAAGGATGGTGGTTGAGCGAGGATCCGGACCTGCGTGTCGAGGGATCGCCCGTGGTTTCCCAGCAGAACTGGGCGACGGCGATGCGCGAGACAGGGTTCGGAACGATGCTGTTCCCCACCGAGCAAGTACGGCACCTCGGCCAACAGATCGTGGTGGCGGAGAAAGAGGCGGGGACGGATCGCAGCATGGCATCGCTTAGGGTCCCGGTAGCGGAGCCCGTCCTGAGCGCCGAGCCACGGCCGGCTGCGAACCTCGAAATGCGCGAAGAGGTACGCCTGGTGGTGCTGGCCGAGCTCGGTCGCACGCTCGACTTGGACAGCAGGGACATCGACCCGGATGTCTCATTTGCCGACTATGGTCTCGACTCGATCCTCGCGATCGCGACCGTCGACGCGCTGAACGATCGGCTGGACCTGGAACTTACCAGTACCAGCCTGTTCGAGCAGAGCTCGGTCAACCTCCTCATCGAAGCCATCATGCGCGAACTCGCGGACCGCCGCAGCGCAGCGCGGGGCGATGTCTTGCCGTCCGTTGCTCAAGTGCCGGAAGCGCCGGCGGCTTCTGCGCATCCTTGGGCAGCGGAGCTCGAAGCCCCTCCGCCGCCGCCCGCCCTCGTTCCCCACAAGCCGTTCGACGCGCAGGCGACGGTCGCCTCGCCTGCGTCCGTCTCCAAACAGCCGCATCAGCGCGCAGCCGAGCCGATCGCGATCATCGGCGCGAGCGGCCGATATGGCAGCGCCAACAGCTTGAGTGAACTCTGGGCCAGCCTGTCGAACGGCGAGGAGCGCATCGAGCCCGTCACGCGCTGGGACCTGGCCGAGAGTTACGGCGTCCCCGCCGGCGCGCCCGACCATTGCTGGCATGGCAGCTTCTTGACCGACATCGACTGTTTCGATCCGAGCTTCTTCAATATCTCGGCGATCGAAGCGACCTTCATGGATCCCCAGCAGCGCCTGTTTCTTGAGGAAAGCTGGACCGCGTTGGAAGATGCCGGCTATGCCGGGCCGGCGATCGAAGGTCGGCGCTGCGGCGTCTATGCCGGGCAGAATGGCGAGGACTACCGCGGCTTTTGCCGGGGCGAGGTGCCGGCCCAGGCAATGTGGGGTAATGCGGCCGCGATCCTGTCCGCCCGCATTGCCTATTACCTGAACCTCAAAGGCCCGGCGATCACGATCGACACGGCCTGTTCAAGCTCGCTCGTCGCCGTGCACCTCGCCTGTCAGGCGCTTCGGCTCGGCGAGGTCGACATGGCGATCGCCGGCGGCGTGGCCGTCCGGTGCACACCCGAATTCTACCAGGCGACCGCGACGACCAAAATGGTGTCGACCTCCGGCCATTGCCGGCCCTTCGACGCACGCGCTGATGGCTTCATCCCAGGTGAAGGGGTCGGTGCCATTGTCCTGAAGCGGTTTTCGGACGCCGTGGCCGACGGCGACCACATTCATGCATTGATCAGAAGCTCGTGCCTCAATCAGGACGGCACCACCAACGGCATCACCGCTCCAAGCGTCGGATCGCAGGAGGCGTTGCACCTCGCAGCGTTCGAACTCGCCGCGATCACGCCCGACCAGCTCCAGCTTGTCGAGGCGCATGGCACCGGGACGAGGCTGGGCGATCCGATCGAGCACGAGGCGCTGACGCGCGCCTTCCGCAGATACACCGACCGAACCGGCTTCTGCGCGCTGGGGTCGGTAAAGGCGAATGTCGGGCATACGACCGCCGCCGCAGGAATGGCGAGCATTGCCAAGGTCATCCTGGCGCTGGATCATCACGAGATTCCGCCAGCTCCGAACTTCTCTGCCCCGAACCCTCTGCTCGACCTCGACAGCAGCCCGTTCTTTGTGAACACCCGGCCCCTCGAATGGGCACAACCCGCCGACGGGCCGCGCCGCGCTGCGATCAGCTCGTTCGGGATCAGCGGAACCAATGCACATTTGATCGTGGAGGAAGCGCCGCAGCGGCCGGCTGCGCACCATGTGGCCCCGTCCTATCTCGTCGTGCTCTCGGCGCACAGCGAACCTCAGCTCACCGAGATGCTCAGCGCGCTCGTGCGCCGATGCAGCGAGAACCCCTCACTGAACTGTGCCGATGTCAGCTTCACGCTGCTGACCGGGCGCAAGCATTTGCCGCACCGGCTTGCATTGATCGTACGCGACACCGCTCATTTGGCCGAGGCGGGGAGGCAGTACGCGCAATTCGGTGAAGCGGCAGACATCTACCGCTCCGCCTCGGTACCGAAACGACCTGAACAGGCGTCTCTGCTGACTGCATTCGGCAATCGGTGCATCCAGGATTGTGCGGACGGAGCGATCGGCACCGAATACACGGCAAGGCTGCGGACCGTCGCCGAGTTGTTCGTGCAGGGGTACCACCTGGAGTTCTCGGCACTGTTTCCAGCGGGCACAGGGCGTCGAGTGTCGCTGCCGACATATCCGTTCGCCCGTGAACGCTATTGGGCGACCGACGCCGTTGCGCCGAATGCGAGCCGCCGCGCGCCAGAGCACCCTTCGGTCGTGTTGCCTCGCGACGAGGGCGCGGCCGCGTCGGCATATCGGCAGGCTCTCGAGGTCATCTCGGCGTTCTTCCTTGAAGACGTGCGAGTGCCCAAGGCGAGGCTCCGCCATGACGAGGAGCTTCGAGCTTATGGCATGGACTCGCTCATCGGCATGCGCCTTTTGGGCAGGCTGGAAACGGCATTCGGCGTTTCGATCGCCAATAGCGAATTGATCGAGTTGCCGACGATTGCGGCTTTGGCAAAAGCCGTCGCCGATCGGATCGACGCCGGCGCGAGCAGCGGTGATGCAACGGAAGCCCCCGGACTGTCCGATGCCGAACGTCGCGCAACCGAGATACTGACGCAGTATGAGCGTGGCGAGCTCGATCTGGTCGCGGCCGAGGCCATGCTCGTCGAAATCGCGCTAGCCGCATGAGCGAGCGCCGCCCCATCGTCCTCGTCACGCTCGGGTCGATCGGCGATCTGCTGCCGTTTCTCGCCGTCGGCAAGGCGCTGCGGAAGCGTGGGCACGCGGTGATCGTCGCAACACATGACGAATATGAAAGCGCGTGCCGAATGCTCGGGCTCGGCTTCTGCGGCATTTGGGATGGGCAGCAGTCACGAAACGTGTTCCGGCACGTGGCCACCAGCAGTCCGACCGAGATCTGGGCCCGGGTTCGCGACGAGTTCTTCCTGCCCGCGATGGAGCCGACCTTCGCCGCGGTCGAAAGGCTGATCCGCGCGCACAATGCCGTCGTCGTCGCGGCCTGGTCGGCCGGCGGGGCAGGCGTGGCCTGCGAGGCGACCCGTGCGCCGTTCTACTCGGTGTATCTTTCACCCCATGCCCTGGTCGCCGAGGCGGACGCAGAGTTTCGCTCTGCGCTCGATCGGTTCCGTCGCAGCAAGGGCATCCCGTCGGCGGGCCCCCAACGTGAACGCGCGCGACTGGCCCTTTTTCCTGGCTGGTTCCACCCGCCCGAGCGGCCGTGGCCGGCAGATGTCCAGGCGATCGGCTTCCCGTTTCTCGACGATGCGTTGTTGCCGGTATCGTTATCGAAACTGCGGCCGTTTCTTTCCGGCGGCTCACCACCGTTCGTGTTCACGCCCGGCAGTTTCATGAACCAGGCGGACGCGTTCTTCGCGATGGCGGTGGATGCGTGCGAAGCAACCGGCCGCCGCGCGCTGTTCCTCACGCCCCATCGCGAACAAATCCCCGCCGCCTTACCTCCGTCGATCATGCACCTCGACTACCTGCCGCTGCACCGCGTGCTCGGCGCCTGCGCCGGGCTGTTTCACCATGGCGGGATTGGCACCTGCGCGCAGGCCCTGCGCGCCGGAACCATGCAGATTTTGAGTCCGTTGTTCTTCGACCAGTTCGAGAACGCCCGGCGCATTGAACAATTGGGTGGCGGGGTCGTGCTGGATCGCGGCAGGCTCAGTGCGCAGACCATCATCGACATGATGGATCAGGCGACGGAACTGGCCAAGTCTGACGCGACCGGCGAAGCGACCCGGTCGCAGCTGTTCCCAAACTGGGAAGGAGCATTATTCCAAATCTTGGAGGATTCCGATGACGCGCTGCGCAGGAGCGACGGTTCGACAATGCAGACGTTTGAACCGGGCATCGAGGTAACTGAGCAGATTCAGTGATCGAACGTTGCATGATAATGCGGTGTAACGCGTAAATGTGACATTCGTCGCTTTTCAACATTATCTGGCCGCGAGAATCATTGACACCACAGTATCGATCGACAACGGTGGGGCTCGTGCTGTTCGCTTGTTGGGTGCATTCATGATCACGCACGTGACTTGTCGTCGATGAATATCGCAGAAGATATCGCAGCTTACCAGCAGGGTCGGCTGAGCGCGGCTGGAATTCTGCATAATATTCGATTATCCAAGCTTTTGGACGATAAGGCATTTGCTTTGTCGGAAGGTCAGCGGGGATTGCTCGCGCAGGCCAGGATCTCTCCGAATTCGTCGGTATATAACGTACCTTGGTGCTTTCGTATCGGCGAGCAGTTGGATATCGACGCGTTCGAGCGGTCTTGTGGGCGAGTATTCGAGCAGTATCCGGTGCTGCGTTCGAGATGCGTTGACGAGAATGGCGACACACATCTTCGGATCGGCGCGCGCCCCGCGAAACCGCTCGAGCGGCACGATGTTTCCGGCTTGGGCCGGAACGGTATAGCGGCCGAGCTTGAGGCGCTCACGCGGCGGCCCTTCGCGCTCGATCGTGAAGCGCCGTTGCGCATTCACCTGCTGACGGCGGGGGAGGCTGATCATTACCTGCTGTTCGTCGCGCACCACATTGTCGTCGATGGCCATTCGCTGCCGCTGATCATGGCCGCCTTGTGGGGGTCGTACGACCTTTTGGTCGGCGGCGGTTCGCTGCCGCCGCTGGTGCCGGACACCGGGTTTTCCGATTTCGTCGACTGGCAGCGCGAATGGCTGACAAGCGCCTCGGCGGATCGGGATCTTCGCCACTGGGAGTCCGTGCTGGCGCAGCCGTGGCCGCGACTGGATTTTCCAGGAGCGCGTGCGCCCGGGCTCTCCCCCCGCCCGCGAGCGGAAGCGCGATTGCGCACGATGGATGCCCGACTTTCGAGCGCCGTTCGCGCCCTGGTCCGAACTGAGCGCATCACTCCGTCGGTCGTCTTTCTCGCGGCCTATCGCGTGTTGCTGAGCGGAATGTCGGGCGAAACCGACATCGTCATCGGAACGGCGACGTCAACCCGCCCGATCAGTCAGGTCTCCGCGTCGGTCGGCTATTTCGTCAACATGCTTCTGTTGCGCGCGACGCCGTCATCCGCGCGCACGGCGTCGGAACTGTTGCAGGCGGAGCAGCACGTGCTCGCCACGGCAGTGGATCACGGCCTATACCCTTTTTCCAAGCTCCTGCGCGAGATCGGGCGCGGAGGTGGCCGTGCCGCAACGCACGGTTGCCAGGTTGCATTCAGCTATGTCGGCCATGCTTTGATGGACTGGAATGCGGCGTCCTTCGCCGGCGTGTCGCGGCGCAACATCTCCGTTGTACCCAACTTGTTTCAGCAGGCCGATTGCGACCTTCTGCTGGAGCTCCGCGAAGACGGTTCCACCTTTGACGTCGTCGTCAAATATGACGGTGCGACGTTCGCCGACGCGGCGATCGATCGCATGATCGACGCGTATGTCCGCATCCTCCAAAAAATGGTCGACGATCCGCAAGTGCTCACGGCCGATCTGCTGCCGATAGCCGCCGAGTCTGCGGACGTTCCAGACGTGGCGGGTTCGAAATCGGCAGTGCCGGCGGAGCCACGCTGGGCGCATCGCCTTTTCGAAGCGCGGGCCAGTGCCGATCCGGCCGCCGTCGCGGTGCGCTGGGCGGGCCAAAGCTTGACCTATCACGAGCTAAACGCGCGCGCCAACCAGCTTGCCCGCCACTTGCGCGCGTGCGGGGTCATGGCGGGGTCACGTGTGGCATTGTGCAGCCGCCCCAGCTTCGCGTTCATCGCCGGGGTTCTCGGCATTCTCAAGGCGGGAGCAACCTATGTGCCGCTCGACCCATGCCATCCGCGGCAACGGCTGGCGGAGTTGATGGCCGATAGCGACCCTGCGGCGGTGCTCGTCTCGCGGGAGGGTCGCGATGCCCTAGCCGGCGCGATCACCGCCGCGCGGCTGATCGACCTTGAAGAGGCCGATGCCGACTGGGCGGAGCAGTCCGCCGACAATCTGACCGGCGAATTGCCGGCGGACTTGCTCGCCTATGTTATCTATACGTCCGGATCGACGGGTCAGCCCAAAGGCGTGATGATCGAGCATCGCAGCCTTGCCCGGCTGCTCGCCGCGGTTCGGGCGGCCTACGGCATTACGGAGGCCGACCGGGTGCTGCAGTTCACGTCGGTGTCGTTCGACGTGTCTGTGCTTGAGATATTCCTGGCGCTGACCTCGGGGGCGTCGCTCGTGATCCGCGACGATCGGTGGATCGAGTCCCCTGAAAGCTTGCGCCAGCTTTGCACCGAGCATGGCGTCACGATCGTCCACATCCCCACCAGCCTATGGCACCATTTCTTCGTGGCGGATGGCGCGCCTGCGCCAGAGGGTCTGCGCCTCCTCGTGGTCGGCGGCGAGGCAATGTTGGGTGATTGGCTGCAAGCTTGGCACGCCCAGAACACCGGAGGCCCCCGCCTGCTGAACCAGTATGGCCCGACCGAGGCCACGATCGTCGCGACCTTGGCCGATCTGACCGCGAGCGGCAGCGCGCCGGTCATCGGTCGCCCGCTTGAGCACGTCGCGACATACGTCGTCCGTGACGACGGCGAACTCGCCATTGACGGCGAGGCGGGGGAGTTGCTCATCGGAGGGGGCGGCGTAGGCTGCGGCTATCTCAACCGGCCGGACCTCACCGAGCAGCGCTTCATTCCAGATCGCTTCTCGGGCCGGCCCGGAGCCATGCTCTACCGTACGGGCGACATCGTCCTTCGGACTGCCGCTGGCGACCTGGACTATCGCGGCCGGATCGACCGCCAGATCAAGCTGCGCGGGTTCAGGATCGAGCTGGAGGAAATCGAGGCGCAGCTCGCGCGTCATCCGGCGGTCGCGAGCGTTGCCGTGATTGCTTCCGATGCGCCTCGAGACGCCGATCGCCAGCTGATTGCCTATCTGGTCTTCGCTGACACCGACGTTCCGTCTGCCGGCGAGCTCAGGGAATTCGTCAGGAGCGTGCTTCCCGATTACATGGTCCCGTCAGCCTATGTCACGCTGGATGCATTGCCGCTCGGACCGACCGGGAAGCGGGATCTGGGTGCGCTGCCGCTTGCGGCGGATCCGTCTGCCGCCCCCTATGTCGACCCACGCACGCCGCTCGAGGAGGCGCTCGTCGCGATCTATGCGGAGCTGCTTAAGGTTGACCGCATCGGCATCCACGACAGCTTTTTCGAGCTCGGCGGCGACTCGCTCAAGGCGGTGCAAGTGATCGCGCGCATTCGCCAGCTGCTAGACCTTGAAGTCCCGCTTCCCTTGCTGTTCGAGGTTCAGAGCGTCGCCGAACTCGCTGAAGAAATCGTCGCCATGCTCGATGAAAGCAGCAGCGACCTCCAACCGGCGTCTTAGCTGAGATGACGGGCCATCAGACCGAATTTGGCCGGCCGCTTGTCAGGCAGTCATGCGCGCCTCAGAAGCGCCGAAGGCGTCCGTGACGATGTCGAAAACGTCTGGAATCGCCCGCGACGTCGACGCGGTCACTTGTCGGGGGAAGGCGACGGGCATTCCCCACACCGAAATCTTCGTGCGCGCGTGTCGCAGGTGCGTTCATGAAGACTGAGCAGCGGCGCCGCCACGTCGATGCACCGGCAACCGACCAAATCGACGTTTTCGTCGCGTCCGTCGAGGCGTGCTGGGAGGAAGCCGGATCGCAAGGCTACCCGACGTTGCTGGAGCCGGTCGAGATCAGTCGCGCGGCGCAATTCGTCTTCGAGCGCGACCGCCGACGCTTCATTGTCACCCGCGCGCTGGCGCGGACGGTTCTCGCGGAAGCGACCGGCCTCGCGCCAGCCGAGCTTCGCTTCACGCAAAACGCCTGGGGGCGCCCAGAGATCGCCAATGCCCAAGCCCGATCGCTGGATATTCGGTTCAACCTGTCCCATACTGCCGACCTGATCGTACTTGCCGTGACCTCGACGCGAGATGTCGGCGTTGACGTGGAGCGCGTGGGCGCCCGGGACGTCCCCCTTGACCTTGCCGACCGCTTCTTCGCACCGTCGGAAAGCGCCGCGCTGCGATCAATGCCAGCGAGCGCCCAAGGCCGGCGCTTCTTCGAATACTGGACCCTGAAAGAGGCCTATATCAAGGCTAGGGGCATGGGCCTGTCGCTCGGCCTCGACACCTTCGCGTTCGAGCTCGGCAACCCTCTGGAGATCGGACTGTCTGTCGACCCGGCTGTGGATGAAGACGCCGGCCGCTGGCGGTTCTGGCAGTTTGAAATCGCGTCGGATTATCTGATCGCACTGTGCTGCGAGGCACGGGGAGGCGATCCGCGCATCGCTTTCACGACACGAACGCCGCTGCTCGCCCGCGCAGACTTGACACCAGCACCGGTGCGCAGCTCCGCGCCGCTGCACTCTTCCTTCGTATCGGCCGGGGCGCGCGTATGCTGGCATTGATCTTTCCGGGGCAAGGCTCGCAACGCAAAGGCATGGGCGCCGATCTCTTCGATACGGTCGAAGAGTATCGCGAGCTGGAGCAGGCGGTCGACGATCTGCTCGGCTACTCCTTGCGTCAAATGTGCCTGGAGGATCCGGGCGGGCGTATGCGTCAGACGCAGTTCACTCAGCCAGCCCTCTATGCTGTCAATGCTCTCCACTATTATGCCGCGCGAAAAGAGGGCGTGCGCCCCGACTTCCTCGCCGGGCACAGTCTTGGCGAATACAACGCGCTTCTTGCCGCCGGTGTGTTCGACTTCATGACGGGACTGCGCATCGTGCAAAAGCGCGGCGAACTGATGGGCGCTGTTCGCAACGGCGGGATGGCGGCAGTGATTGGGGTCGGTCCGCTCGAGGTAGGTCGCGTCCTTCGGAATGCCGGACTCGCGGCGCTGGACGTCGCCAATTACAATTCGCCCCAGCAAACCATTGTTTCCGGCCCGGCCAGTGACATCGCGGCCGCGCGCGTGGTTTTCGAGGAGGCCGGCGCCGATCCTTACGTCGACCTGCCGGTAAGCGCCGCCTTTCACTCACGCTACATGGACGATGCCGCCCGGCAATTCGGGACCTTCTTGGACGATGTGGCCTTCGCTCCGCCCCGGGTGCCTGTCGTCGCCAACATCTCCGCGCTTCCCTATCCGCAGACCGGCGCTGAGCGGGCGATCCGCGCCGCGTTGGTCAAGCAAATGACTTATCCGGTACTCTGGTCGCAGACGATCCGGTACCTGCTGGATCGCGGGGTCGAGCGTTTCGTTGAACTTGGGCCAGGGCAAGTCTTGAGCAATCTCGTCAAGCAGATCCGAGAACCGATCGGTTTGTAACCAAGTCATAATTTGGAAGGTTTGCGTCATGTCGTCGAGAGAGTATTCTATTGATGATCGGAACATTGAACAGGAAATCTGTTCGTTCCTCGTCGACACGCTCCTCGTCGACTTCGGAGATGGCGTGGACCGTGACAGCGATCTCTTCAGGTTGGGCCTGATCGACTCATTCGGTTACATCGAGACGATCCGGTTCATGGAGAGAAGGTTTGAGATCAGCATCGACGACGAGGAGATGCTAACCGGCATCGAGACGTCGCTGCGCGGCCTTTCCGAACTCGTGCAGTCCAAGCGAGTGCGGTCGTGATCGCCGAGGTCGAGCTTTGCCGCAGCTGCGTGCTGACCGCCGCCGTTCCCGGCGTCACGCTTCACGAGGGCCTCTGCAACTTCTGTCGGGAGGCGAGCGACCCCGGCGAGCTGAAGAGCAAGCGGACGGCGCTGGCAGTCGCCATGCGCGAAAAGATCGAGCAGCGACGCAACCGTGGCGAATATGATTGCGTCGTGGCGTTCAGCGGCGGCAAGGATTCAAGCTACACCTTGCTGATGCTCGCGCGCGACATGGGCTTGAACTGCCTTGCCGTCACCGTCGACAATGGTTTCGTGTCCGAGCAGGCAATGGCGAATTGCAGAACGGTGGCGTCCAGTCTGGGCGTCGACCTGCTGATTCATACGCCGTCCTTCGCGTTCATGAAAAACATGTACGTGAAGAGCGTTCAGGACCCGGGATTGCACGTTAAATCTGCGGCGCGCCGCGCCAGCGCGATCTGCAACTCCTGCATCAGCCTGATCAACACCTACATGCTGAAAACGGCAGCCCGGAACGGCATTCCGATCGTCGCCGGCGGCTATGTCGGCGGTCAGGTTCCGCAGGATGCGGCGGCGCTGGTCGTCAATCTGGATCGCCGCCGGGAGCTGCAGGCGCCCGCGCTGGAACGGAAGATCGCCGCGTTCGGCCAGGACGCGTTGCGCCACTTTGATGCCGGCGCACACCCTGGAGGAAGCGCGTCCGAGCTTCTGCTGATCAATCCGATGCTCACCGTCATGGTTTCGGAAGACGACATTATCGCCGCGATCGGCGAGCTCGGCTGGAGGCGCACCGCCGATACGGGCCTGAACTCGAGCAATTGCAAGCTGAACGACGTCGGCGTTCTGATGCACTACCGCCAGCACCGGTTCCACCCCTATGCGTTCGAGATTTCCGACCAGATTCGCGCCGGGCTAATGTCCCGCGAGGAGGGGTTGCGAAAGGTCCGCGACATTCCGGACGTCGTCGCCATGTCCGCGGAGTTGCAGAAGCTCGAGCTGGACATGAGCGCGCCCTGATGGCACCGGGCCGGCATGACGCGTCTGGCTTGGCGCTGCTGTTCCCCGGCCAGGGCGCGCAGCACCCTTCCATGCTCGACGCGGTCCGCGCGGTGCCCGAGTTCGACGCCCGCTACGCGCTCGTTCGTGAAACGGTAGGGTCGCTCGTGATCGACCGGGTCGAACGAGGCGACGATGTTGCGCTCAGGTCGAACAAGGCAAGTTCGTTGCTTACCATCCTCGCGAGCAGCCTTGCATGGCTTGCTTGGGACAGGGCCAGCGACGTCCGGCCGTCCTGTGTCGCGGGATACAGCGTCGGCCAATGGACCGCGCTGCACGCCGCCGGCGCGCTCGATTTCGAAACGCTGGTGCGGGTGGTGAGCACACGCGCGGACTTCATGGATGAGTGCATGCGGGGTGAACCGGGCGGCATGTATGCCGTGCTCGGTTTGCCGCTCGGGGTGGTAAATGACCAGCTGGCTCGCTTGCGTGAAGACGGTCACTTGGTGTGGGTCAGCAACGTCAACTGTCCCGGCAACTGCTCGATCGCCGGAACGCTTACCGCGCTTGCTGCCGCCGTCGAATGCCTTGCGGCGCTGACCCCGAAGAAGCTGGCGCCGGTCCCCGTCAGCGGCGCGTGGCACAGCCCACTGCTGTCGACCGCGGCCGACCGGTTCCACGATGCGCTGCTCGGGATCGAGCTTGCACCCACGGCAATACCGATTGTCGACAATGTCACGGGGGGCTGGCTGGCGGACGACCCGTCCGAGCGCCGCGCGCAACTGGCTCGCCATCTCACCAGTCCGGTGCTCTGGCAGTCGGGCATGCAGACGTGCCTGGCGTCGTGCCGCCGCTTCATCGAGCTAGGTCATGGCGGCAGCCTCACAAAGCTTGGCTTCTTCCTCGACAGGCGGGCGGAGTTCGAAACTTACCGGCCAGATGCGCAGCCGCCCGTGAGACCCGTCGCATGTGCGGGATAGCCGGTCTTTTCAGGTCGGGTGCCGGCGCGCTTCGCGCGCGAGATACCGTGGGGCGAATGCTGACGCGGATCGAGCACCGTGGTCCGGACGAGTTCGGGCTGTATTTCGACGACGAGATCGCGATGGGCACGGCGCGGCTCAGCATCGTCGATATTGCCGGGGGCGCGCAGCCCATGGGCGACGCGAGCGGTCGTCATTGGATTGCCTTCAACGGCGAGATCTATAACCACGACGAGCTGCGCAGTCAGCTCGCCAGCCGCGGGCACGTGTTTCGCACGCGCTCTGATACGGAGGTTCTGCTCCATGCATGGTTGGCTTGGGGAGAAGAGGCATTTCCCCGTCTGAACGGGCCGTTCGCGGTCGCCCTTTATGATCGTATCGCTGGCACACTCGTTCTGGCCCGCGATCCGTTTGGCGAGCGCCCGCTTTATTATGCTGTCAATGGGCAGGAATGGGCGTTCGCGTCAGAGATAAAATGCTTTCTCGAGCACGACGCGATCAACATGCGGTTCGACGCGAAGCGGCTGGCGTCGATCTTCCGCATTTGGGCGCCGCTTGACGACCAGAGCTGCTTCGACGGCATCGATCAGGTGCCAGCCGGCGCCGTGCTGACCCTGACTGCGGGCGGCTCTCGCATCGCGCACTACGGGTCGCCCCAGCTTGCGGCACCGCCGTCGCCCCTCACGGAGGGCGAAGCGATCGAACTGACCCGGGCCAAGCTCGAGCAGAGCGTGCGCCTGCGTCTGCGCAGCGACGTCAGAACCGGTACCTATCTCAGCGGCGGTCTGGACTCGGCGATCATCACCAGCTTGGCCGCAGAGATTGCGCCGACACCCATCAAGACCTTTTCCGTGACGTTCGACGATGCCCGGTTCGACGAATCCAGCGACCAGGCGCTGCTGTCCCGCCATTTTGCGACCGATCACCACAGCGTTCGCGTCGACGACCAGGCCATCGTCGCCGCCTTTCCCGACGCGATCTGGCACGCGGAGGTCCCGGTCTTTCGGAGCGCGTTCGTTCCCATGCTCCTTCTTTCGCGTGCAGCGCGGAGCGAAGGCGTCAAGGTCGTGCTCACCGGCGAGGGTGCGGACGAGCTCTTCCTCGGCTACGACCTTTTCAAGGAAGTCCTGCTGCGGTCGGCGTGGCGCGATCTCGACGTTTCACAACGGCAAGACCGATTGGCGTCGCTATATCCCTATCTCGATCAGTTCAGCCAGAACAACCAGGCTGCGCTCTACGCCTATTTCGACCGGATGAGCTCGAGCGAGCCGGACGAGCTGTTCTCGCATGATCTCCGTTACCGGGGCACCAAATTAGCTACGCGCCTGCTGGCGGACGCGGACGATGGGCTCGGCCAACTGCGGCAGCGGATCGAGGGAGCGCAATTTGGCGCTACGGCATCGGCGGCCATACACAAAGCGCAGTGGATCGAAATCAGGACGCTCATGAGCGGCTATCTGCTTTCCACGCAGGGCGATCGCATGGCGATGGCGAATGGTGTCGAAAATCGCTGTCCTTTCCTCGACCCGGAGATCGTCAACTGGGGAAATGCGACAAACCTGCGCTTCGATGATGGCCGCAACGAGAAGTATCTGCTGAAAAGGGCGTTCGCGGATCGTTTGCCTCCCCGAACCGTCGCACGGCCGAAGCAGCCCTATCTCGCGCCAGATGCCGCCGCGTTCGTCAACGGCCGGCCGGACTATCTCGAACTGATCATGTCGGCCGCGGAATTGAAGAAGATCGAGGTGCTGGACGTCGGCTTTTGCCAGCGTTTGGTGGCTAAGGTCATGTCCGCGCAGGCTGAGATCGGGCAGGCTGAAAGCCAAGCCTTCATGTTCTTGCTGTCGACGGCAATGGTCTATCGCCAGTTCGCGTCCGGTGCCGAGCGCGCGCGCGTGCCGCTGCGTTCGTGCAGAACGGTCGATGGTCGCGAGTCCCGTGTGTGCGCCGTTGAGAGCTTTCCTGCCGATGCGTAGACGCTCGCCTCCTGCTGCGCTCAGCGGTCCAAAAACCGGGTCGACCGGCCCGGGCGGAGCCTCGACCTCGACCGAAGCGCGCTCCATCGAACACCGGAGCTGGTCGTGACGCGGTTCGACAGTGATAGCACGGCTCTGTGCACGCGCTGTACTCGTGACGAGCGCGGATTTCTGTGGTTTATCTGTAAACAAATTGCCTCAATTAGTTACCAAATCAAAGGTCGAAAGATTTCGCCGTGACAAGCGCCGCCAATATAACTTCCGCCACTGTGTCCAATTCTGACGCGTTTCCGGGAACGACCGCTCGGCTAAACGGGCTTTTCCCGGCGACGTTCGATTCCACCGATCCTGTCGAGATCGATCCGCGGGTCGGACCGCATTCCAGCATGATCGAGGATGATCCCGCTGAGGTCTCGGTCATCAACGCCCGGCCGCTGCAAGCGCGGAGCGTGTCCGAGGCCGCGTTTTTCGAGGCGTACGGGTTTGCACTCCTGCCACACAAGACCACGGTGAGCGACTGGGCTGCGGCGGCGGACGCGCGCAGCCCGGAGGCGACCGAGCGCTACTTCCCCGAAATCGAGGCGTTGGTGCGGGAGCGGCTGCTACCCGGGGTATCCGTCGAGCTTCAGCAATGGTGGGGGCCCGTGCAGCGCGGGCGCGGCACCGCGGCGCCCGACTATATCAATGCGGTCCACAGCGACTACGGCCTCACCCCGCAGGAGTTCGAGGACAATTTGCTCGCTTACGGCGGCAGGGACATGGCCGAGCGGTGGCGCCGCCGCTTCGAGCGCGATGATGTCGAGGCGTTCATGATGATCGACTTCTGGCGTCCGACGACCATGAGCGAGCCGCTGCGCCACATGCCACTTGCGCTCTGCGACCCGCGCAGCGTCGAACCCGCCGATCTCGTATCGACGCTGATCTGGGGTATTTCCCCTTCCGACCTGCCGGCATTTCAAGTGCTGTTGCGCTACAACGCCGCCCAAAAGTGGCATTATTACCCGCAGATGGAGGTCGACGAGGTTCTCGCGTTCAAGCAGTTCGAGTACCGCAAAGGCGACCCGGCTCCTCCACCCTGGCGGAGCGTTTTCCACTCCGCATTCGAAGACCCCGACACGCCGGCCGATGCGCAGCCGCGTCAAAGCAGTGAGCATCGCGTTGGCGTGCTCGTGCTCAGGAATTGAAGCGCGTGTACGCCAAGCGGACCAGGGATCGATGCCGGCGAGGACGCGGTCTGCGCTCGCTTGGCAAACGTGCCCATCCGGGGCGTATCGCGAAAGGAGGATTGACGTGGTAACCGCGGCTGTGAGGTATCTCTCGCCGGCGTGCGCCGAGAACCGGCACTATTTCGGCCCTGGTTTCGACTATATGACGGGCGTGTACGAAGCCGAGGAGGTCGTCATGCACGACGGCCGCGGAGCCGGGCTCGCGCTAGACTCGGCCGGTGTCGAGCTGCTGGACTGTCCGACGGCGGTGGCCGACCTAGCCGGCTTCGCCGCCGCGGTGGACAGCAACAACCTGTGGAACGGCGAGGAACTGGCCAACGCGCCCTATTTTCGCGAGGTCTGCGAGCTGGTGCGCGAGCGGACGTCCGCCGACATGGTGCTCGGCCTGAATTGCATTATGCGGTCCAGCCGCAACGACCCCGGCGCAGCGCAGCGCGTTGCCCGTCAGGCGCACGTCGACTTCAGCTATGCGGAGGCCGGGCGCCTCGCGCTGGCGGTCCTCGCCATGCACGGGATGACCGGGCACGCTTTCTCGCGGTTTCTCATAACCAGCTTTTGGCGCACGCTGACGTCGCCGCCGCATAGTGTGCCGCTTGCGATCTGCGATGCATCGACCGTCGCTGAGGACGATGCCGTCAGCGACTACATGATCTTCTGCGAACGTCCACCGGATCGCTTCGGAAATGCTGAAGAACTGCCGGCAGCGGGCGTGTGCGAGGCAACGCTGTTTCACGCCAATCGGGCGCATCGGTGGTACTGGTTTCCCGATCTGCTGCCTAGTGAGGCGCTGCTGTTCAAGCTGTGCGATTCCGATCGGCGATCCGCGTGGCGTGCGCCGCACACCGCGGTCCAGAACCCCCTCGTCGACGCCTCCGTTATCCGCGAAAGCATCGAATGCCGGACCATCGCATATTTCGCCTGATCGCGCGTTGCCCAGCGGGCGCCGAGGAGACGCCCGCGTTGGCGCGAGCGGCCTGCACGGCTGGGTCATCCGTCCGCGTTGTGCCTGCGATGCCTTCTCCTGAGCGCTTGGCGGCATCGTCGGCATTTGAAGCAATCCGATCGGATGTCGAGACTATCAGCACGCGCGGGATGCCGTGATGTCGGCGCCCAACCTCCTGGCTGGCGCGCTCCACTATTCGCGTAGGGACCGCGCGCTGCTGCTGTTCACCCATACGCTGTCCGCCGTGGCGAGCGTGTTCAAGATCGCGTTCCCATTGCTTGTCGGGCAGTTGATGAACGAAATCCAGCAGAACGGAGTCTCGCGGTTCGACGAGCTGCTTCCGGCATTATGGCGGCTGCTGGCACTTTTGGCGATCCTCTGGGTGGTGCGGATCCCACTGAAGATGCTCCAGTTCCGCATCGCACGCCGCGCCCAGAACGCGATGATCGCCGACCTGAACGAGCGCTTGTTCTCCGCCCCCCTCGCGTGGCACGATCGGCAACATTCCGGCGATATCGCCTCGCGCGTACAGCAAAGTTCGAGCGCGCTCTTCCAGTTCACCACTGCCAAGTACGCGAGCGTCGAGTTCGTTATCCAGATCATCGGACCGACTATCGCGCTGGCGCTGATCTCGCCCGTGATCATGCTAGGCTCGATCATCAGCTTCGTGATCGTCGGCGTCATCTCGTTCAGCGGCGACCGGTATCAGACGCCGTTCTGGGTTCGCGAGACCGAGGCGACGCGGACCCTGACCACCGGGCTGGTCGACGGTTATCGCAACGTGATGACCCTTTACGCGGCGCGCCGTCGCGGTGCCTTCACCGCCTTTATCGACAAGCGGCTGCAGGAGGTATTTGCGGTTGCCGGCAAAAACGTCGCGATCTCAGAGTGGAAGGGATCAGTGATCGAGGTGGTATCGACCGCGTTCAACCTGGGTCTCGTCGTCCTCTACGTCTACCTGGAGACCCGCGACCGGCCCGATGCGATGCGTGAGATCTCGCTTGGCAACATCTACATGGTCCAGGCCTATGTGATGACGGGTATTGCTGCGATGCTGGACTTGGTCGCTAACGTGTCGCAGATCATGCGTCAGCGGGCCGATTTCATGGCAGCGGCACCAATCTACGCTGCGCAGCGCGAGGCGGAGTGCGACGCCCAACTCCCTGACGATTGGTCGCGGCTGGAGATCAAGGACATGACCTTGACCTATGCCGGCATCGACGAGCAGACTAGGGCGCTGCGATCGGTCAGCCTCTCCATCGCTCGCGGGCGCCGATATGCGCTGGTCGGCGCGAACGGCAGCGGCAAGAGCACGCTCCTGAAGCTGCTGTCCGGTCTTCTTCATCCCGACAGCGGCAGGTTGGAGGTCGACGGGAATGCGATCGACTTTGGCGCGCTGCGCCATGCCGCAACGCTCATTCCGCAACACCCCGAGCTTCTCGAGGGCACGCTTGAACATAACCTGTCCATGGGGGCGCCGGCCGGGTCGCTCGCGCAGGACATCGCCCGAAGCGACGTCGTCCGCAGCCTCCTGAGCGGCATCGACGTGACGATGACCTCGCATATTCAGGAGGCAGGCACGAACTGGTCGGGCGGGCAGCGACAGCGCATCGCATTGGCGCGCGGGCTTCTTTCGGCGAAGGGGTCTTCGCTCGTGTTGGCGGACGAACCGACGAGCAGCATCGATCCGGCCGAAGAGCGGTCGATTATCGCGGCACTGCTCGTCGAATTGGCCGGCGCCGTGGTCATTGTCTCGGTGCACAATCTGGAATTGGTCGAAATGTTTGATGACGTGATCGTCCTCGACGGGGGTGTCGTCGTTGACGCTGGCCCGGTCGCAGAGGTCTGCGTTCGAAGTGGCTATTTCGACATGGCGGCACCAGCCACAGCCGCGGCCTCGTAACCATCGTCGGGCGTGCGGTGATCTCCTCGCGGTGCGATACGACGTGTCGTGGCTTCTGCGCGATGACGATGGGGTCCATCAGATGGAACGAGAGCCAGGTGGCTAACCTACGCATCGCAAGCGGCCGGCGGCCACCGACGTCGCGGGCCCAAGTCATGCGGTCGGCGAAAGGACGATCATTCTGCGATGCCAAAGGTCGGAGACTTCGGCTGTAATTCGTGCCAATTGCAGCGGGTCGTCGATCCCGAACGTCGCGCACCGGGATCCGATGTTCGGGCCATCATCGTCGTCTTCCAAGATGCGAAAGAGTGCCGAAGATACCGTCATGGCGTGGCTGCCCGACAGGACGGACGCCGTCGGTTCGATCGAGAAAGATTTTTCATTCGCCATCGACATCGCACATGAAAGTTTCCACCCAGGCGACAGGCGCGCCGATAGCTCGAGCAACGGTAGGTGAGCGACCTTTTCGATCACCCAATCGGAAATGAACAGCTTGTCCAGCTCAGTCGTCAGAAAACAGGTAATGGCATCATCGACGCTATCGACGATTGGTTCGAAGTTATTATTGAAAGAGGTGTTCAAAACGATCGGTAACCCGGTAAGCCTTGAGAATTGACTGATGAGGTTGTGAAAATCCGGGTTGTCGTTGTGAGAAACGCTTTGAACCCTGGCCGATCCATCAACGTGTGTGACGGCGCCTAGTATTTCCCTGTACGGTGATCTGACGGGCACGGTCACGACCATGAAGGGCGTGCGAACTACCGACTGTGGAAGGTCGAAATAGTCGTGCAGGTTTTCCTCGAGGACAGACGGCGCGAACGGCCTGTACCCTTCGCGCTTTTTGATCATGGCATTGATGCGAGCCTTGTTTTCGTTGGGGCGAGGATCGGCAAGGATCGATCGGTTGCCGAGCGCGCGCGGGCCGAATTCGGAGCGGCCCTGAACCCAAGCGATCACCTCGCCATCAGCGATTGCTTTTGCGGCATCCCCGTGGACATTGTCAGACTTCCGTGCCGTCACGAACCCGTGCCAATCACCAAGCCGTCTCTCCACCAGGCCGGACGTGCCGATCTGCCGCCCGACATACAAATTCGGCAGCACGTCTGGACTAATCTTGCGGCCATTGTCGTGTAGGTAAAAGAGTGCGGCGCCCAACGCATTACCCGCATCATGCGCCGCCGGTTGTACGTGGACGCTCTCGAATCGCCCCGACTTCAGAATTTTTCCGTTCATCGTGCAGTTTTGTGCCACGCCCCCTGTCATACAGAGATTGCGTGATCCCGTAACATTGGCGAAATGGTCGATCATATGCCAACACATACGTTCCAAGGTCGTCTGCAGTGCAGCGGCATAGTCTTTATGGTCTTGCGTGAACTCGTCCCCTTTCTTTCGTGAATTCTCAGCAAGCCCAGCCTCTTCATAAACATTGTAAAGTTCGTAAAATGGCATGATTTCAACATGGCCATCACTGTTTAAGTTATACATCTTATCGAACAGGGCGCGGTACTTCGTTGGATCGCCATAGGGCGCGAGGCCCATAACCTTGTATTCGTCGAAGAGGTGGTATCCAAGGTAGCTGATCGCAGCGATATAGAAAATGCCGAGCGAGTTGGATTGCGGTATCTGCCGAAGGATTTCGATTTCGTCGGAGCTGCACCTGGCGATCAGTCCCGACATGTCGTCGCCACCTCCATCGAGACACATACCGAGCGCGTCACGATATCCGGATGTGTACCAGGCGGCGTAAAGGTGCGCCTGATGATGGGGGCAGAATCGGATCTTCGACGATACATCTACCTTGAACTCATTCTCGAAAAGTCGCGCCACCCATTGCTCTGCCGTTACCTTCCGTTGGCTCGGATTGTAAAAGAACTCCCGCTTGACGGAATCGGATACGGTTTCACGCGCATGATCCGTAATAATCGCGTCGAGATCGGAAATCTGCGCACCGACTTCGGAAAGACAGTACCGTATCGCATGAGATGGAAACGCATTTGAGTGCTTCAGGCGATTCAATCGCTCTTCCTCTATGGCAGCGACAACCCGCCCATCCTTAATCAGCACTGCCGCGGCGTCATGCCCGTCAAAACGCGCGCCATCGCCAATCTCTGTGGACTTCAGACTTCCGTGCCAACCAAGTACCAGCATCTTCAGCTCCTTCAGAAGCAACTCAAGGCTTAAACATCAGCGTCTTTTAGCGAGAACTGGTATTCAATACCGGTCACGGGTATCGCTGCGTATGGACGACGCGCTGGTACATCGCGGGTCGGGCGCAGACAGCCGTTGGCAGCATGCGCCAACTGGCCTTTGCGCGGCTTCGCGGATGGTTGCGGCGCGGTCGACGATGCGCCGTAACAAATATGCAGCTTTCTTGCGCGTGACAGAGAATCATGGCGCTTCATCATGGCCTGTCAATAGAGGGCGAAAACAACCGTTCACACTGATCGGCGATAAAGTAGCGCAAAGCAAACGATGAGGCCACGCCGCGTCATCGAAATGCCCATGGGACCTGCTCACCTCGTCGCAAAAATACTATACTGTGGCGCGCCGTGTCGTTGACATTGGGTAGATGCCGCGTAGCATCGGACCACAATGGTATTCGTCGGGCATCGCAGATGCCTTTTTGTTGTTCCCCGTGGTCATGAAGATCGAGAAGAACATGCTGGCTCCTTGCTGGGATAGGCTGATCGGCAATCGGTGGCCGACTCGAGCTGGGCGGGCCAAATCATCGGTTCGAGCGAAAATTCTCTCGGTTCATTGGCGCAGGCCCGCAGCGACCAGTATCTCTCGTTGTCCAGGCTTGGCGACCGTCAGTGTTCTTCGGCGTCGGGAGGTGCGCGAAGGGGCCGCTGGCGGACGGGATTGGGGCGACTGCGCCCGGCGATCGGCCGCTTGAGGGTGAGGACCGAGCTTCAAGCCAGGCTCAGTGGACTGTCGATCGAGGAGTTGCGCGCGCGTGCGCGGGGCAGGCCGGCGACGGCCTCGGCGGGGCCGCGGGCGCTCCGCCGGGACGGCCCGCTGCCACTGTCCTTTGGCCAGGAGCGGCTCTGGTTTACGCAGCAGCTCGATCCCGCCAGCGCCGCCTATCACCTCGTCTACGCGCTTCGGCTTCGCGGAAGTCTCGACCTCGATGCGCTGACGGGCGCATTCGTCGACATCCAGCAGCGTCATGAGGTGCTGCGGACACGCTTCGATGCGGACGACGGCGTGCCGATGCAGCGCATTCTGGATACCGGCGCGTTTCGCCTCGAGCGCGCTGCCGTCGACGGCGCGAGCGAGGCTGCACGGTGCGCGGCGCTCAGGCAGGTCATCCTCGTCGAGCAGCAGCGCCCCTTCGATCTCGCACGCGAAGATCCGCTACGTGCGGTGCTGATTCGTGAGTCCGAGCAGGCGCACGTCCTGTTGATCATCGTTCACCACATCGTGGCGGACGGCTGGTCGCTGAACATCATCCTGAACGAAATAATCGAATTCTATAACGCGCGGATGCGCGGCGAATGCTGCACTTTGCCCGCGCTCCAGCTGCAGTTCGCCGACTATGCCCTATGGCAGCGCCAGAGCGCGTCGGCGGCGCAGTTTGCGTCCCAGCTGGAATTCTGGGAGCGGACGTTGTCAAGGTCCGAACACCTGCGTCTGCCGTTCGACCGCCCGCGTCCCTCCATCATGAGCGACCGTGGCGACCGTGAGCCCTTCTGGTTGTCGGGGCGTCTCTCTGCGGCGATAACGACGCTTGCGCGCAGACAGAGTGTCACGCCGTTCATGGTGCTGCTCGCCAGCTACCTGGTCCTGCTCGCCCGCTACAGCGGTCAGCATGATCTCTGCGTCGGCACCGTGATATCCGGCCGTTCCGACGTCCGTGTGGAGCCACTGGTCGGCTTTTTCCTGAACAGCCTGGTAATCCGCGTCGACCTGTCCGGCGATCCGAGCCTGAGCGAGCTGCTTCAGCGCGTCAAAACGGCTGCCACCCAGGCCTATGCTCACCAAGAAGTGCCGTTCGAGCGTGTCGTCAAAGTGTTGCGGCCGGATCGCATTCTTGCCGGACAGCCGCTCTTTCAAACCAGCTTTACCCTCACGGACGCGCCGGCCGCCGCAACCGCGATGCACGGTCTTGAGGTCACCCGGATCAGCGATGAGCGGGTGACCACGCAATCCGATCTCGCACTCAGCATGCAGAGCGATCACGGCCGCTTCGCCGGAATTTTCGAGTATTCCACCGACCTTTTCGACAAGGCGACGATCGAGCGCATGCGCGACCACTTCGTTCGATTGGTCGAGGCCGCCGTAGACGCGCCGGAGGTGCCGATCGCTTCTCTTCCGCTATTGGCCCCCGAAGAGCGACGCTTGCTGCTCCAGGACTGGGCTGCGACCGAGAGCGATGAAACCGCATACGCACGGCCGGTAGCGGATCTGATCCGCGAGCAGGCGGCGCGTACGCCCACCGCGACCGCCGTAGCCGACGGGCAGGGTTCGATCGACTATGCCGAACTGGACAGGCGGTCCGATCTGTTGGCGCAGCGGCTGATCCGGCTCGGGCTGCAGCCGGACGATCTGGTTGCGATCTATCTGAAGCGCGGCATCGATCTGGTGGTCGCGATCGTCGGCGTGCTCAAAGCCGGATGCGCCTATCTGCCGCTCGATCCCTCCTTGTTCAGTGAGCGAACCTTGATCGTCCTCAAGGAAGCCGGGCCGCGCGCGATGGTGGCACCGGAGGGCGCGCTCGAGGCCGGCATTCCGATCGTATCAATCGACGATCTCGGCCTGCGGCCCAACGATCGCGCCGATCCCCCTGACAGCATCGCCCCGGCTGTCGGACCGGACCACCTCGCCTACGTGATCTACACGTCCGGCTCGACCGGCACACCCAAAGGAGCGGGCGTGAATCAGGCCGGCGTCGCCAATCTTGCCCGCTGGTATGTCGAGGCCGCACAGATGGGGACCGGCGGCAGGAACTTGGTGGTGACCTCGAGCGCCTTCGACCTCACCCAGGTCAGTCTGGTGGCTCCGCTCACGGCCGGCGGCTGCGTCGAGCTCGCGGCCGAGCCCTTCGACCCTGTCGAGATCTGCCATCAGATCGCACGCAGCGGTGTGACGGTGCTGAACCTCACGCCCAGCGCCCTCTACGTCATCGCGGACGCCGCGATCGAGGGCGGCATTGACGTGTCGAGTCTGCGCTATGTGCTCGTCGGCGGCGAAGTCCTTAACCTCGAACGATTGCGTCCGCTCGGCCGTCGTTACCCACACTTGGCGCTGGCCAACGGCTACGGACCCACCGAGTGCAGCGACCTCGTCACCGTTCACACGCTGGAGGATGGCTGGAGCGAAGACGCGCGTATGCCGGTGCCGATCGGACGTCCCATCGCGAATACGCGTTGCTATGTCCTCGACCCTCGGGGAGAGCCGGTGCCGATCGGCGCGGTCGGCGAGATTTTCATTGGCGGCATCTGCGTCGGCCGAGGCTATCTCGGTCGGCCGGAACTCACCCGCGAGCGCTTCCTTGCCGATCCTTTCGCCGGCGAACCGCACGCCCGGATGTACCGAACCGGCGACCTCGGACGCTGGCGCGGCGACGGCAATCTCGATTTCGTCGACCGGGCCGACCGGCAGGTGAAGGTCCGGGGCTTCCGCATCGAGCTTGCCGATGTCGAAGCAGAACTGCTGGCGCAGGCGGGGGTCGGCGAGGCTGCCGTGATCGCTTGTGGCGCCACCGGAGGCGACAAGAGACTGGTGGGCTACGTCGTCCCCGCCGCCGGCACGATGGACTTCAGCTTGACCGCGCTGCGCGCGGCGCTGCGGGCGAGATTGCCCGCTTACATGATACCGCAACGGATCATGCTTCTGCCGGCGATGCCGTTGACGCCCAATGGCAAGATAGATCGGGCGGCGCTTCCGGCTCTCTCGGAGGAAGCCGAGGCCGAGTTTCCGGAATCGGCTGCCTCCGCAGGCGCGCGTACGGAGATAGAGCGCGTGCTGGTGGAGACGTGGTCCGACGTGCTCGGGCTGACGCGACTGGGCATCGACCAGAATCCGTTCGACGTCGGCGCGGATTCGTTGCTGCTGCTGCGGGTGGTGGCGCGGGTCGCCAAGCGGCTCGGGCGCTCGATCGCCGTCGCCGACTTCTTCAGACACCCAACCGTCCGCGAACTTGCCGCGGTTCTGGAACGCCAGCCGGGGGACGCCAGCGCACTGGTCGCCGAGGCGAAAGCGGATGGAGCGCGGCGTCTTCGGGGCCGCGCGACGCGGGTGCGGGGCGTCCGATGACGGGCACGTCCGAGTCCTCCGACGCTCAGGCGATCGCCATCATCGGGATGGCCGGCCGGTTTCCCGCCGCCGGCGACATCGACGAACTATGGTCGCTGCTCCGCGAAGGAAGGGAGGCGTACCGCCCGTTGTCTGACCAGGCGTTGCGCGATGCCGGGGTGAGCGAGGACCTGATCGCCGACCCCGACTACGTGAAGGCAGAGATGGTTGGGCCGGCTGCCGAGGTCTTCGATGCCGGATTCTTCGGCTACAATCCGCATCAGGCGAGCTTGATCGATCCGCAACAGCGCATGTTCCTTGAATGCGCATGGGAGGCGTTGGAGAGCGCCGGCTACTGCACCGACCATCATGACGGCTCGATCGGCGTGTTTGCCGGCTCCGGCACCAGTTTCCATCTCTGGCGGCTGCTGGCGAGCAGCCAGGACGGCGAGGCCGCCCTGTTCAACTCGGTGATCGACTCCGACAAAGATTTCCTGACCACCCGAGTATCTTACAAAATGGGGCTTACCGGCCCCAGCGTGTGCGTGCAGACGGCTTGCTCGACGTCGCTCGTCGCGGTCCACATGGCGGTGCAGAGCCTGCTCGCTTTCGAATGCGATACCGCGCTTGCCGGCGGCGTGTCGCTCAAGGAACAGAGCGGGCAGGGGCATCTTTACATCCCGAACGGAATCGTTTCGGCCGATGGTCATTGCCGCGCGTACGACGCCCAGGCGACCGGCATGGCCCTCGGTAGTGGCGCCGGGGTGGTGGCGCTCAAACGATTGGAAGACGCGATTGCCGAGGGAGCGCCGATCCACGCCGTCATTCGCGCGACCGCGATCAATAACGACGGATCGGACAAGGTCGGCTTCACCGCGCCGGGGCTGAACTCGCAAATCCGGTTGATCGCGACGGCGCTCGCGGTTGCGGGACTCGATCCGGAGGACATCGGACTGATCGAAGGCCATGGCACGGGCACGAAGCTCGGCGACATGATCGAGCTCACGGCGTTGCATGACGTGTTCGGCGGGTCCGGACGCACGCGATCCTGCGCGCTAGGCTCGATCAAGAGCAACATCGGCCATCTCGACACCGCTTCCGGCGTGACCGGACTGATTAAGGCGACACTCTGCCTCAAGCATGGCACCTTCGTCCCCAGCTTGCACGTCACGCAGCCAAACGACGTATTGCAATCTCCGGAGTCGCCGTTTTTCATACCGGCGCGAGAAACGCCTTGGCCAAAGTCGCCGGGCCGACCTCGCCGTGCCGGGGTCAGTTCTTTGGGCATCGGCGGCACTAACGCGCACGCCGTGTTGGAAGAGCCGCCCGCGCGCGAGCCTAGAATCTCGCGCGGACTGCAGATCTTTCCGGTCTCGGCAGCGAGCGCCGGTGCGTTTCAGCGAAATGCGCGCGCGCTCGCGGCTGCCGTCGCCAGCAGCGACGAGGCGCTCGCCGATATCGCTTTCACCTTGCAGATCGGTCGCAAGGCGATGGCGTATCGCGGCGCGGTGATTGCCGGCGAACGCGAGCACCTGTCGCACCGGTTGCTCAACTTGGCCGCCGAAGCGCCGACCGAAGCGAGCGGCCAGATGGTGCTTCTGTTCCCGTCGCGCACCCGCAATCTGATCGGGGCGGCGCATCGGCTTTGCACCGAGCTACCGCGTTTCCGAGATGATCTGGATCGCTGCGCACAGGCGTTGGAGCAGCGGTTGGGTTACGACGTACGGGCTACGTTGTGCGATGGTGTCGTGGCGGACGAGCACGTTCCCGCAGCGTTGTTCGCGTTGGAATATTGCCTCGGCAAGCTCTGGCTCAGTTGGGGTTTGCGGCCTGATGCCTGTGTCGGTGAAGGTGTCGGTGAGCTGGCAGCAGCCTGCGTCGCTGGCATCGTCCCTTTCGATCGCGCCGTGGCCGTCCTTGCCGGAGCATTGGGCCGGACCGATGCCGTCGCCGCTCGACAGGCGGATGCCGATGTGATGCAGGGCGACGAGGGTCTAGGCATTGCGTGTTTCGGGATCGGCCGTGGCCGGCTCGATGCGCGCATCGACCTCGCGCAGTGGAGCCGCGAGCTGCTCGTCCCGGCGACCGGCCCCAGCGCCGATCTCCTCGGCGCACCGGCGCAATACGTGCTCGAGGTACTGCCAGATGCGGGGCTAGCCCAGCGCGTCAAGGCCGCAGGCATGCTGGCCGGCAACGCTGCGCTACGCGCGCCGGCTGACGGCTGCCCGCTCGATCACGCCGAGCTGCTGGAGCTACTCGCCAGCTTGTGGTGCGCCGGTGCCGATCTCGACTGGCGCAAGCTTCACGTCGATAGCGCGCCACTGCGCGTCGTCCTGCCCACGTATCGCTTCGAGCGGGAGCGCTGCCCGATTCCGGCCGCGATGCCGACCCCCTCAACGGCGATGGGGGCACAGGCAAAACCCGACGAGCGCGGTGCACCCGAGGACTGGTTGTACATACCGAGTTGCGCAGCCACCGCCGCGCCGGGACCGCCCGGCGCGAATGTCGAGGGTAAGGTAATTCTCGTTCTTGCGGGGCCTGGCCGTCTAGAAGAGGTGGTGGACCGGATCCGGGTCCTTGGTGGCAAGGTTGTCGTGGTGGCGCCTGGCGCTGCCTTTCGCCGAGACGAGGATCGATACGAGCTCAGGACCGAGAGTGCTGAGGACTATTGTCGGCTGTTTGACGACTTGTCTTCCGCTGGTCTCATGCCGGATGGCATTATCCACGCCTGGAGCCTCGACGAGGCCGGCACGATAGGCGGCGACCCGTTCCTGGCGGAGCAGGGCGCCGGCTGGGTCAGCGTGCTGCTTTTGCTTCAGGCGTGGCACGCGCGCGAGGGGGAGCGTCCAAAGGCTCTCCTGGCACTGACCACGGGTCTTTACGCGGCTCCGTTCGGCCAGGGCGCTGGCGGCTCGCGTGCGGCCTCGCTGGCGTCCTTGTGCCAGGTCATTTCGCAGGAAGAGCCGGAGCTGCGGCTCAATGTGCTGGATGTACCTCTGGACGACGGCGGCGACGCTGACGGTCGCTATGCCGACTGGATCGTCGCGGAGCTGGTCTGGCCCAGTCAGGACATGACATTTGCGTACCGGGGCAATCGCCGCCTCAGGACCGCATGGGAGCCCGTCAGGCTGGACGAGACGCCGGTTCGCTCGCTTCAGACTGACGGAGTGTACCTGATCGTTGGCGGCCTCGGGGCGATCGGTCTTGCTTTGGCAAGGCACCTCTCGGCGAACCATCAGGCGCGGGTCGCGCTCGTTAGCAGAACGCGGCTGCCTCCGCGCCAGGAATGGCCGGACCTTATTGCGCAAGGCGTTCACCCGCACTGTCGGACGCTGGCTGTACTGAGCGAGATCGAGCGCGCCGGCGGAACGGTGTTCACCGTGGCGGCGGATGTCGGCTCGAAGCGCGAGATGGCTGAGGCGGTCGAGCAAGTCGAAGAGGTCTTTGGGCGAATAGCCGGCGTGTTTCACCTCGCCATGGCGCAGGACGGATCGGGAAACCGGCCGTGGCAGGAGCTGTCGGCGAGCGATCTTTCAAATCAGCTTGCGCCAAAGCTCTCTGGCTTCCGCGTGCTCGAACAGGTCTTCAGGCACCGTAAGATCGACTTTGGCGTCGTTTTTTCCTCAAACTCAGCGATCCTGGGCGGTTTCGGATTCGGTGCTTATGCAGCCAGTAACGCGGCGCTCGATGCGGCGGTGACAGAGGGGAGCCCGCTTACCCCGCGCTGGCTCTGTATCAACTGGCCAGGGTGGCGGGTGCTCAAGCCTGCCGATGCGGACGCGCGTGCGGGCGGGGACGAAGTAGCCGCGATCCTCGACGATCAGACGGTCATCGATAGCGCGGAAGGTTGCAGAGTTCTCGACATGATCATTACGCGGTCGACGGTGCCGCATGTTGCTGTGCATCCGACATCGCTGACTCTGGCGTTTGAAACTTGGGCGCGCCACAGGGCTCGGTGTGAACCGCCGGCGTCGTCGAACGCCGCCGGGCCCATGCCGCCCTCTCAGTCAAGCGACCTACAGGCTGAGGTCGTCGAGCTACTGAAAAGCAGTCTTGGCGTGGATCACATCCGGACCACGGATATGTTCGTTGATCTCGGCGGAAACAGCCTGATTGCCCTGCGCGTGCAGCACCGCGTCCGCAAGCGCTTCGGCGTGTTGCTGCCGCCCAGGCTCCTGATGGACACGCCCTTGGTTCCCGGTATCGTCGACCATGTTCGGCACGCTCTGGCGCAAGGATCATAACGATGCCCGATCCTGTGGGCTTGACCGGCATCGATCACGGCTTCTGCATCAATCTTGATCGTCGGCCGGACCGCTGGGCGGCGTTCCGCGCGCGCCTTCCCGCGACGCTGAACGGCGTGATTGAACGCCGCCCCGCGGTCGACGGTCGCGAATTGTCGATGACGGCCGAGATCCGCGCGCTGTTCGCGCACAACGACTTTCAGTTTCGTCGCAACATCCTCGGCTGCAGCCTCAGCCATCTCGGGCTATGGCGGCTGCTGGCCGGTCGAGACTATCCCTATGACCGCACCGCTGTTTTCGAGGACGATGCGTGGTTCTCCAGCCGGTTCACAACGCTTTGGAATGAAAGGATCGCGAAGCACATTCCGGTCGATTTCGATCTGATTTATCTGGGCGGGCTGCTCGGTCCGGCAACGATCCGCGAAATGGACGAGCTCATGCAGAAGCATGACGGGCACCTGTTCACCGCGCCCGAACTATATCTGGAGAGGCGGCTGAACGAGGCACTGGTTATGCCGAAGCAAAGCCAGTTCTGCACCTATTCGTACGTGATCAGTCGGCGCGGCGCGGAAAAGCTGTGCCAAATGGTCGAGCGGGACGGCTTCGAGCGGTCGATCGATTGGTTCATGATCGACAGGTGGCCCGAGATGAACGTCTATGCGACCGATCCCTTGCTATGTTGGTCGGTGTTTCAGGAAGGATCCGACATCTTGTTCGACTTCGATGTTCTAGCAGACACGGCAAAGGCAGATGGCGATGCTTGATCGTGAGGAAATCCTGGCGTTCCAGCGGGACGGTTATGCGGGGCCGTTCGACCTGCCCGAATCGTTTGTGCAGCCTTACTGCACGCCGGTATTTGCCAAGAGCGTCGTCGATCATCTGGTCGCTGAAATCGAGGCAGGGGCCAACCCCTTCTCGGATCGTCTGCGCAACCAGCATCTTTTCTCTGAAAGCCTCTGTGCGCTCGCGAGCGAGGAGGGTCTTCTCTCGCGGCTTTCCTCGATCCTCGGACCCGACATCCTGCTGTGGGTCGGCCATGTCGCGCCGCGTTGGCCCGATGACGAGGGGCATCGCTGGCATATCGACGCCGACAACAAGTTCATCCGCGGCGTCCACGTATCGATCGCCTTGGCGGACAACCGCGAGGAGAATGGCTGCCTCCGCCTCATCCCGGGATCGCACCATCACAGAGCCAGTCTTACCGCGGCAGAACGGATCGGGTTGATCGACCGCATGAACACCGAAAGCGTCGTCGCCTATGCCGACCGCGTGGCGCCGCACAATGCACCGCATCAGGTCCGGCCGATGACCATGCGGCGCGGCCAGTATTTCCTGATGGCGGAAGGCATGTGGCACTTCGTCGGCCGCAATGAAACGCCCGAATGGCGGACCAATGTCATCGTCCGTTACGCCCGACCCGACATTGCATGTCGCAACTACGGTTACGACGAGTCGGAGATGATTGCGGGCGAGCCGCTTGCCTGCGTGCTGGTGCGCGGCGAAGACCGCTTCAATCTCAACAAGATCGTGCCGAGCCCGACCACCGACCTGTTTCAGTTGGACCGTGACGGCCCAATGCCGCCCGACGCGCAGATCCCGTTGAGCCATCGTGCATGAGAATCACGTTCGTCGCTAACCAGTGCGTTCCGTTTCACGCAGCCAGCCTGAGCGAACGGCCGCTCGGCGGCACCGAGACGGCGGTGATCCGGTTGAGCGACGAGCTGCACGCGCGTGGGCACGAGGTCACGGTGTTCACCCCGCACCAGGCGCCCTTAAGCGTCGGGCCACGGTATATCGCGCTCACTGACGCCAATCTCGAGAGGATGCCGATCTGCGACGTGCTGATCGCCGTGCGCGAGTGGAAGATCTTGATGTCGCCGGCCCATGCGGAGCTGCGTCTGTTCTGGACGGGCGACGCGCATGATGCGCCAACGACCTTCGGCATCGGCGATCCCCGCGTGGCGCGTCGCATCGACGCGATGATGCTCAACAGCGACTGGCATGCGCGCGAGCTTTGCGGGCGGGCCGGGATATCCACCGACAAGGCGTGGATCATCGGGTGCGGCGTCCACATGCTTGACTTTGCGGGCGCGGAGCCGCGCGGGCGAAAGAGATTGATCTACAGCTCCACGCCCGTCCGTGGCCTTGTTCTGTTACCACGCATCTATGAGCGCGTGGCGAGCCGACATCCCGATGCCGAGCTGCATGTGTTCGCGGGCTTCGGCACGTATCGTCAAGGACCGGGCGGGGATCGCGACGAATGGAACGAGGAATGGCGGACGTTGGCAGACACGCTGTCCGCATTGCCCGGATGTACGGTCCACGGAAACGTCCTGCAGCATGAGCTGGCGCGCGAATTCATGCGATCGTCGATCCTTGCGTATCCCAACACGTTCAATGAGACATTCTGCGTCACTGCCGCCGAAGCGCAGGCCGCCGGCTGCGCGATCGTCACGTCGGATCGGGCGGCGCTGCCCGAAACGGTTGGTCAGGCCGGCATTCTCGTCGCTGGTCTGCCGGGGTCGCGCGCCTATGAAGATGATTTCGTCGCGGCGCTCGAGCGCCTGTTGACAGACGATGCCGAGTTCCTGCGCATGACGGCACATGGCCGCGCACGCGCGCACTCCGCGTTTGATTGGGCCGTCATCGCTGCCGGCCTCGAGCGCCGGATGACCCATGCGATCGAACAGAAGCGACGCGGCGCGCGCACGTCGCGGGCGGGCAGCGGCCCGGACGCGCCGTCGCGTACCACGACCGGCGGGCGCGAGCTCAAGGCGGCGTCATGAATGTGCTGATGTTTTCCGGGCAGGGCTCGCAATATTTTCGGATGGGTGAGGCCCTCTACCGCGGCAATCCACTGTTCCGGGGGCATCTCGACCGGCTGGATCAGCACGCCGCCGCGCTGATTGGTACGTCCGTCGTCGCGCACATCTATGACGAGGCCAGCGCGACCGGCAATCCGATTTGCGACATCGCGTTAGCCAACCCGGCCATCTTCATGGTCGAGCTCGCGCTCGCCCGAACGCTGATCGACTCGGGCGTGCCTGTCGCGATGACGCTCGGGGCCAGCCTCGGGGCATTTGCTGCGCTGACCATCGCCGGGATGCTCGACGACGAAGATGCGCTGGGGGCGGTTGTCCAAATGGCCCGCGACGCTCAATCGATCGCGCCGAAGGGCGGGATGATCGCGATCATCGCGCCGCTCACCGCGTATGACGATCCGTTCCTGCGCGACAACAGCGAAGTCGCGGCAATCAACTTCGACTCGCACTTCGTGATCTCCGTCGACGGTGATCGTATAGATGACGTCGAGAATCATCTCGGCGCGCGCGGCATCCTGTTTCAGCGGCTGCCAGTCAACTACGCCTTTCACTCGCGTTGGATCGACGGCTTGGAAACGCACGCCAAGGCTGCGCTGGCGTCGCTACCCCTTCGTCCCGGCACCATTCCGTTCGCCTGCTGCGCGCACGCCCGCACTTTCACCCGCCTGCCAGCCGATTATGTGTGGACATTGCTGCGGCGCCCGATCCTGTTTCGCGACACTGTAAGGAACTTGGAGGCGGCGGGTGACTACACCTACATCGACGTCGGGCCGTCGAGCACGCTGGCCACCTTTGTCGGCTACCTCCTGCCGCACGCGCGGGCGCGCGTCAGCAAGATCATGGACCCGTTCGGAAATGACGAGGCAAATCTCTCTGCCATTCTGTTCCGGCACGGCCAACGCGCTCGTCCGACCGCTGGGGCATGAGGGTGCATGCGGTCTCCGACGTGCATGTCGACTACGACCTGAACGCGCGATGGATTTCGGCTCTTTCCCGCCAAGACTATACCGACGACGTCCTTATTCTGGCGGGGGACGTATCGGATGATCTAAGCCGTCTCCGCTGGTGTTTGACCGATCTGTCCGGACGATTCAGGAAGGTCGTGTTCGTACCCGGCAACCACGACCTGTGGGTGATGCGCGACGACCGGCGGATTACATCGTTCGAGAAACTGGATCTCGTGCGGAAGGTGGCGAACGACTGCGGCGTCTCCACCGCGCCACACGAAGAGGTCGGCCTGTCCGTTCTGCCGATCCTGTCGTGGTACGACTTTTCCTTCGGTCAACCGAGCGCTGATCTGCGACGTGTGTGGGCGGATTTCACCGCCTGCCGATGGCCCTCGGGAATCGACGAAGAAGCGATAACGACCCGTTTCCTGGCGGAGACCTGCGACGGAGCGCAGGGCAGCATCGGTCGCGACGTGATCACCTTCTCACACTTCGTTCCGCGGCGCGATCTGCTGCCCTGGTTCCCCGGGCGGGAAAGCCTGAACCTGCTGCCTGTGCTGGGGACGGGCCGGATCGACACAAAGCTGCGATCGCTCGGGGCGGTCGTGCACGTTTATGGCCACAGTCACGTCAATCGTCGCGCGGTGATCGATGGCGTCACTTACGTGAACAGCGCGCTCGGATATCCGCAGGAGACGGCGATTTCAGAGCGGCGCCTCAGATGCGTTTATGAGAGATGAGCCGCCGCATCATTGTTTGATGCGGTTCAGGCGGCACGCAAGTGCGTCGGCAAGCCCGTGCATCGTAACGTCGGCGTACATTGGCGCCTATGGCGGCCGCCGCAGCATCTCGGACCGTAGGTTCCATCTTTCGTTTCTCCGTCGCCGGTGATGCCGTGGGCGCATCATCGAGTTGCTAAAGTCTCCCGGAACACTCGATCTTTGGCTCACCCAGCTTTCGCACGAGGAATTTGGAGCTGGATCAGCGAAAGCGGCCATCGGTCAGCTTTGCTCGCGAGAAGGTCTTCTTGACGGTCGCAATCCGGCATGTCCACGCCAGACTGCCCTGTCTCGCGCCAGTCACGCAATCTCCCTCCCGTATGGATCCGCTGCCATTGCGCTGCCTGAGCAACCGGTCCGCTTTCAGGGGGGGTGTAGGATCCATCGCCCCCGGATCTGTGACTTCACGCATAACCCATCCGACATCGAAGCGACGTTGCCGATTGCGCCGGATCTGGGGAGAAGAGCGTATCGATGCGCCAGCGCGTTGCCATGGCAGGAGAAACGTAACCCGGTTTGGCGTATCATATGGCGATGGGGCGGGCATCATTTCTGAAAGCGTTTGGCGGGAACTATCTGCATCTGCGCTTCGCGGCCTCGCCCGAGCTCTCCGTGGAGACGATCGAGCGACCGGGCGCCTGGCTCGCGCCCGTCGATGTCGAGCGGCTGGTCGCCGATTGCGCGGTCGTGGTGCGCGCCTGCCTCGGCGGGCGCGATCTTGACTATGGTCTGTTCGGCGAGGATCGCTCGCCCTGGGCGCGCAGCGTGATCACCATCGTGCGCCGACGCGACGATGGTCGCCCGATCGCGTTCAACGCCATGCCGATCCTGCCGGTCGTGCGCGGGGGGCAGGCCGAAGAAATTCTCCATCTGGGCCTCGTGATGATCGACCCGAACGATCGCGGCGAGGGGCTCTCATGGGTGCTCTATGGCTTTACCTGCTTTGCGCTGTTCGTGCGTCGCGGCTTGCGGTCCCTATGGATCAGCAGCGTGACGCAGGTTCCCGCGGTCGTCGGCCTCGTCGCGGAAACGTTCTCCGACGTGTACCCGGCACAGGCGGGCACCCGGCAGACCTTCGCGCATCGCCACTTCGCGCACCAGATCATGCGCAGCCAGCGCGATGCGTTCGGCGTCGGTGAGGACGCCGGATTCGATGCTGATGCACAGGTGATCACCGACGCCTACACCGGCGGATCGGACAATCTGAAAAAAACCTTCGCGGTCGCCGCCAAGCATCGCGACCCGCGCTACAATGCATATTGCGAAGCCGCGCTCGACTATGCGCGCGGGGACGACGTGCTGCAGATCGGCAAGCTCGATCTGGCGACGGCGCGGCGATACGTGCTGCGCATGGTCCCGCGCGGTGCGCTGCCGGCACTCATGGTGCAGGTCGTTTTCATCGCGCTCGCCGCGGTGATCGCGCCGACGCTTCAATGGCTCGACCCCCGCAAACCCCATGGTAGGCTGCGCCCCGCATGATCGAATTCTCCTATCGCGAGATGACCACCCGCAACCGCGGCTTTGTGACCGAGGACGAGCAAGATCGGCTACGCGGCGGCAGCGTGTTCATTCCCGGCGTCGGCGGCATGGGCGGTGCGGCGTTCATGGCGCTGGTGCGTGCAGGTGTGGGCAGCTTCGTCATCGCCGACATCGACGATTTCGAGGTCTCGAACCTCAATCGTCAACTGTTTGCGACGCTCGACACGGTCGGCCGGGAAAAGGCAGAGGCAGCGCGCGATGGCGCCCTCCGGATCAATCCGGATGCCCGGGTTCTGGTCCATGGCGGCGAATGGACCGCGCAACTCGACGACATCCTTCAGCGGGTCGACGTCGTCGTCAACGGAATGGACGATGCCGCTGCCGGGGTGCATCTCTATCGCCGCGCGAAGGCGCATGGAAAGACGGTTATCGATGCCTATGCCTCGCCCTTGCCCTCGGTGACGCGCGTGGGCCCGGCCGCGCCGCGTCTGGAGGAACGTCTGTCCTACCCCACCGTCGGGGTGGAGTGGCAGGCGGTGACGCCGGGGATGAAGATCGAGTGTCTGATGCGCGAGATCGAGTATGTCCTCGTCCACAGCAGTTCGCACAAATATGTCGACCTCGACATCGCGGGCGAGGTGGCGGCCGGCACGCGGTCGCGATTCTCGTTCTCGACGATGGTGACCATGGCCGGCACGATGATGGCGGAGGAGGCGATCCGCGTAATCCTCCGGCGCGAGGGCGGGGCGGACCACCGGGGCTGGTTCTTCAATCCGCATGCGGGCCGTGTCGAGAAGCCGCTTCCGGCTGTTCTCGCGGCGCCGAAGAAGCTCGTCGTGCGCCGTTTCATGAAGCGCTTCATGTCGTGACGCCGGGGCTCGTTCAGCCGGTCCTGCTCGCCGTCGCGTTGCTTGCAGTCACCGTTGCGCTGCGCGGCATCGGCCCGCAGGGGCGCGCCGCCAATCCGGTGGCGCGGCGGCTGGCCACGATCTATCGCCTCGTTGCAGCCCTGCTCGTCTGCCGCCTTGTCATCGTCCTCGTGCCGGGCGCGACCGCGTCCTTCGTTACCGTGGCGCTGATGGTCGTGGCCGCCTGGCTGCCGCTCGCGGGGCTGCGCTTTGCCGAGGAACTGGTCCGGCGGCATGCGGCGCGCTGGATCAAGCTACTCGCGCTTGTCGGGGGGGCGGCGTTCTCGGTTATCGCGCTGACCATCGGCTTCGTCTGGAGCGGGCCGACCCTCGTCGCGCTCGCGACATTCCAGGCCATTGTCGTCGCATTGATGGTGATGCTTATAACGGCCAACCGGACCGGGCTGTCGCAGGGTGAGCGGGCGACCGCCGACACCTTCCTGATCGCGTTGGCCGCGACCATTCCGATGGCGCTGACCGATTTCCACGCGATCGCTCCCGGCTTGCCCGTGCGCTTCGGCCCCTTCGCCATGCTGCTGCTCGTCCTCGCGACGTCGCGCCTGGTCGACGGTGCGGATGCGCCGCGCAAGCTTGTGCGCGACGTCCTCCTGTGCCTGGGCGGAGGCGGACTTGCCGCGTTGGCGAGCGAAGGCAGCCCGAGCGCCGCCGCGTTCGGTACTGCGCTTTCGGCGCTGGCGTTGCTTGTCGAGCGGTTTGCGCGCAGTCGTCGCGGCACCGAGGGACTCGTCCGCGCGCTCGCCCGGGCCGATCCCCGCGATCCCGCGGCGCTGCTCGCAAGCCATCCGTTGCTGGCGACGGGCAGGGTCATCGAGGGTGAGGCGCTCGCAGCCTGGCCGCAATCGACCGTTTCGACGCTCGCGGCGATGCCGGTCGTGAGCGATTCCTCGGTCGATCCGGATTTGCGCGACGCAGCCCGTGACCTGCTCGACTCGCTCGCGGCGACGCATCTCGTCCGGTTGCCCGGCGATCAGCCACGCTTCCTCGCGGTATCGGCCGGCAGCTTCGCAGGCCCGCGCCTGGGCGACGAGCTGATTCTGCTTTCCCGGCTGTTGGAGCGAAGCGCGTGACAACCGAGCTGCGCGAAGGCGATGCAGACGCCTTTTTCGATGTGCCCTTCGCCGTGTATGACCGCTCGGTCGGCTATGTTTCGCCGCTGAAGCGCGATATCCGCCGGATGCTCGATCCCGCGAGGAACCCCCTGTGGGCGTCCGGCAATCCGTTCCGCTACTGGACTGCCCATCGTGACGGGCGTCCGCTCGGCCGGATCGTGGCGCATGTCCATTCGCAGTCGAACATGCGCCATGGCATCCGCCGCGCGCAGTTCGGCTTCTTCGACTGCGCCGATGACGGGGACGCTGCCCGCGCGCTGCTCGACGCTGCGACAGATTTTGCGCGCGCGCATGCGCAAAATGAGCTGGTCGGAAACTTCAACCTTACCGCGATGCAGCAGGCGGGCGTGCAGACCGGCGGCTTCGGCAATCGCGCCTATACCGATATGATCGTCGGGCCGCCGCATCTGCCGCGCCTGCTCGATGCAAACGGGTTCCAGGCATTCTTTCCGATGACCACCTTCGACATCGACTTGTCGACCGTGAACCTGGCCACCGTCGAGGGGTTCGACGCCGCCGCTGGCTTCCGCTTCGCACCGGTCGAAAAGCGCGTCTTTCCCGAGCGGATGGCCGAAGCGCGACAGGTGCTCAACGATGGCTTTGCGGCCAATCCCATGTTCGTTCCGCTGACCGCCGACGAGTTCGAATTCCAGGCCGGCGAGATGAGCGCGATCCTCGATCCGCGGCTGTCTTCCGTACTGCACCACGACGGAAAGCCGATCGGGGCGGTGATCTGCATCCCCGATCTCAACGGCTTCCTCGCCGCGACGCGTTCGCGCATCGGCCTTGCGACGCCGTGGCACTACCTGCGGTATCGGATCAACCGGAAGCGCGCGGTGATCATCTTCTATTCGGTGGCGACCGCATGGCACGGCCGCGGCGTCATGCCGGCGATGCTGGCGCGGACGGTGACCGCCCTGCGCGATGCCGGGTACGAGCGGCTGGGCGTCACCTGGATTGCCGACGTCAACGCCGCGAGCCTCCGCCAGATCGATCGGCTCGGCGGAAAGCCGCTCCATCGCACGCATCTTTTCCGCAAGGAGATCGCATGACCCGCGAGGACATGGCGGCGCTCGTGGCTGAAGCGGCGCTCGCGCCGAGCGTGCACAATGTGCAACCTGCCCGCTGGCGGATCGACGACGATGGCGCGACGCTTTTCGAGGACCTGTCTCGGCGCCTGCCCGCCGCCGATCCGACCGGCCACGATGCCGCAATGAGCCTCGGCGCGGCAGCAGAGGGCTTTTGTCTCGCCGCCAGCCGCGCGACGCGGGGCGTTCGTGTGGAGCGGTTGCAGGGCGGCGGGGAAACCGGGCTCCGACGCACCGCGCACTTCGCTTTGTCGGGGCCGGTCGAGCCCGATCCCCTGGCGGAATGGGTCGACAGGCGCAGTTCGTTCCGGGGGGGCTTCGAAAAAGCCTCGCCCGCCGACCGCGACGCCGCCACCGCGCTCGTCGGCGATGATGCCGCCATACTCGCCGACCCCGCGACGCTTAGGGCTGTCGACCGCCACCTCGACGAGGCCAGCTGGCGCTTCATGCGCGAGGATCCGTTTCGTCGCGAATTGCTGTCGTGGATGCGGCTGTCGCGCGGACATCCCGATTGGGCGCGCGATGGCCTCAATGCCGATGCCATGGCGATGGGGCCGATCGCGGCCAGGGGCGCCGGACTGGTGCTCGGGCCGATGTTCGGATGGCTTGCGCGGGCCGGACTGGCGAAGCCGCTGGTTTCCGAGGGGGGCCGGATCGCGAAGGACGCGGCGGTCGTCCTGTTCCACCGCCCCGTCGGCGAGGATCCGTTCGACAGCGGCCGCAAATTCTATCGCCTGTGGCTGCGGATTGAGGCGGCGGGATTCGGCGCGGCGGTGCTCGCGGCGCTGGCCGACGATCCGGAGGCGAACGCATGGGCGAAGCACGTGGCGCGCATCCCGCAGGATCGGCGGCTCGTCTCGGCCTTCCGGCTCGGTCGCCGGCCGGCAGGACCCATTACGGCGCGGGCGCGGCTGCCGATCGACGAAGTTCTAATCGGCTAGAGCAGCTTCAGATATTCGATCAGCGCGCGCTTGTCGGCCGCGGACAGCGCGGTGCCCTGCAAATGCCCCGTCGCGCCGCGGCCCGGCGTGCCCGTATCGATCCATGCTGGACGGGAGAACGGCCGGTACCCCGGCGGATAGCGCCCGTCCGCTGTCAACCTCAGCCCGAGCGCGCCGAAATCGAGCGCATGTCCGCCAACCATGAACCGGGCCGGGCGGCGCGCGGGATCGAGCAAGGCGGCGATGGTCGGCACCGATCCGTTGTGCAGGTAAGGCGCGGACGCCCAAAGTCCCGCGAGCGGTGGCGCCGCATAGCCCGGACCCTGACGGACCGTGATGAGCGCGCGATAGGGGGACTTCGCCACGGCAGCCGCCAACGCGGAATCGAAATTTGCGCGGCGCATCGGATCGGTTCCGACATCGCCGTACCAGTTGGGGAACGACACGAGCCGCGGCGCGTCCAGCCTGTCGTCGTATGTCCCGTGGCAACGCGCACATTGGCCCGCGTAAAGCGTGCGCCCGCGCGCCGCGGCAGCGCGGTCGACGACGCCGGGAAACCGCTGCGCCCGATAGCCGTCGATAAAGGCCATGACGTCTTCGGCGTCGTCGAGGCTCGCCTTTGCCTTGTCGGGATGTACGCCCATGCTCGGCACGGTGAAAAATGTCGTGATCGCGGCCAGTGCGCGCCGCCGCGACGGGTCGGGGGGAGCCGTCGTCGGACCGGCGCCCGCACCCGGGACCGCGTAAACCCCGTCGGCAAGCAGGCGCGTCCGCCAGGTTCGGCCGCCGAGATCGGGAATCGAAACGACGCCCGCATCGCCCCGTCCGCCGTCGGTCAACGGCGTCCCCAGCGCCTGCTTGAGCGCGGCGACCCCGTTGGTGCTTCCCGGCGCGCCGTTGGTGAACGGTAACGGCCGTTCCGCATCGGCGAGCGCGTCGAGGCGCCTGCGGGCGAGGGGAAGCACGATCAGCTGCAGGCTCGCGCGCTCGCGCCAGCCCATCTCGGGGAACAGGGTCTGCGCCGCGGGAAGGAGGTCGGGCGAATCGATATGCCGGCGCATCGCCCGAAAGACGGCAAGGGTGTAGGCTTCGAGGTCGATCGAGGTGTTCGGCATCCCAAGGGCCGGGCGATCCGGCATCGGGATGCCTTCCGCGTTGTAGGTCGCGCCCGCGTGGCACGCCGCACAACCGAGGTTCGAAACCATGACCTTTGCCCCCGCCACCGGGGCGATATCGCCATAGGTCATGCCGAGCGGCAGCGACGACGCAACCTGGCGCACGCCTTGCGGCAGATCGACCACGCGGGTGCCGGTCAGGAAACCGAAGCGGGCAAGCACCCTGTCGAGCGTTGCCTGCGACAGCGATGCGGCAGGATCACTGGCTTGCGCGTCGAGTACCAGCGCCGTGGCCGCGATGCGCCACGGGAGCGCGTTGGTTGCAAGCGCATCAGTGCTGATCCCGCCGAAGCCCGCGCCCATGAAGGCCGCCGCGCCATGCGCCCGGCGATCCGCGTCGGCGGCCGCGACCGGGCGGGACTGCGACTCTGCGACCTGTACCGACAGCAACCAGCCCGCCGCGCCGATCGTGACCAGCGTGATCGCGGCCCCGGCCAGGATCCTTCCCCGTTTCATCGCGCGAACTTCCTCGCCGCCGCCGCGGCCGCTGACGGCTGTGTCCACCGCAGATAGTGGCGGCACGCGTCGATCATCGTCAATCGGGGATTGGCATCTGCGTCGGGGGCGCTCGACATTCGTCGCCCGCCGGATCTGTGCTCAGCTCGACGATCTCGCGGCCGCGCTGCCCGGCCTCGACCCGGGCGGCGGCCAGCGCGCGCGTGCGCGACCTGAGGCTGATCGTCCACGGTGCCGTCACGCTGTCGATCACCGGCCAGCTGCCGATGTCCAGTGACGCCGCGATCATCGATGCGATGCTGCGCACCGGCGTCGCACGGCTCGTCGGCCTCGACTGAACCCGCGGCCCGCTCGCCGACCCGGGATGCCGCAAAGCGGAAGCTTTGGCTCGACAATTTCTCCTTCTTTGTAATTCCTATCGAATCGATCGAGTTTCGGGCGACCGACAGGGAGGAGTTCGCGTCATGCACATGCCGTCGCGCCAATTGTTGCTGCTCTTGCCGCTGCTCGCCGCAGCACCCGCCCACGCCCAAACGACGCCGGATGACGAACAACCAGAGGCCGAGCGCGAGACCATCCTGGTCACCGCCCGCCGCCGCGAGGAGGCGCTTCAGGACGTGCCCGTGCCGATCAGCGTGTTCAGCGAACGCCAGCTGACCTCGACCGGCACCTATAACATCAGCCGCATCGCGCAGATTCAGCCGGTCATCCAGTATTACGCGTCCAACCCGCGCAATTCCGCGATCAACATCCGCGGGCTCGGTGCGCCGCTGGGCCTCACCAATGACGGGATCGAACAGGGCGTCGGGCTCTATATCGACCAGGTTTACTATGCGCGACCGGCGGCGTCCGCGCTCGACTTCATCGATACCGAACAGGTCGAGGTGCTGCGCGGGCCCCAGGGGACGCTCTATGGCAAGAACACGACCGCCGGCGCGATCAATATCCGCACCCGTGCACCCAGCTTCTCGCCCGAGGCACGTGTCGAGCTGAGCGGGGGAAATTACGACTTCTTCCAGGGCAAGGCATCGGTGTCGGGGCCGTTCAGCGAGACGCTGGCGGCGCGCCTGGCGATCGTCGGTACCACCCGGCGCGGCACGGTGCGCAACGTGCGTACCGACGAATGGACCAATTCGCTCGACAATCTCGGCCTGCGCGGCACCCTGCTTTATACCGGCGTCGAGGGGCTGGAGCTGACCTTCGCGGCCGACTGGAGCCGCCAGCGGCCCGACGGCTACACCCAGGTGCCGGCGCGGGTCTTTCCGACGTTGCGTGCCGCCAATCGCCAGTTTGCCGCGCTGACGGCGGCGCTCGGCTACGCGCTGCCGACCGATGATCCCTTTGCCCGCATCACCGATGTCGACGCCGATCTGCGCGCGCAGCAGGATCTGGGCGGTGCGTCGCTGGTCGCCGAATGGCAGTTGGGCGACAGCACGCTGACATCGGTTACGGCTTGGCGGTTCTGGACGTGGCGTCCGTCGAACGACCGTGATTTCATCGGCCTGCCCATCACGACCCGGTCCGAAAACCCCTCCGACCAGCGCCAGCTGACACAGGAATTTCGCTTCGCCACCTCGGGCGACAATCGCGTCGATTTCGTCGCGGGACTGTTCGGGTTCCGCCAGACGATCGACACCCGCGGCCTCCAGTCCCAGGGCGCGGCGGCCAATCTGTTCAGCAACGGGCCGACGGCCGGGGCCAACCCCGCGGTGCTCGACGGGCTGACCCAGCGCAACGACATCCGTTTTGAGAATAACAGCGTCGCTGCCTATGGCCAGCTCACCTGGAACCTGACCGATCGGCTTCGCCTCCAGCCGGGCCTGCGCCTCAACTATGATACCAAGGATTCGACCTATGACGCGACGGTGACGGGAGGCATCGCCAATCCGACACCGGCGCAGCAGGCCCAGCAACGCGCGGCGCTGCCCGCCCAGTCCTACGCCGGGCGTTATCGCGACTTCAACGTTTCCGGTGACATCAACCTGTCGTGGCGTCCGGTCGACGATGTGCAACTCTACGCGATCTATGCGCGCGGCTTCAAATCGGGCGGGCTCAACCTGAACGGCCTGCCGTTCCGCGCCGACGGGGTGACGGTCGCCACCGAACTGGTCGAGGTCCGGCCCGAGCAGCTCGACCATTTCGAGATCGGTGCCAAGACGCAGTTCTGGGACCGGCGCGTGACCCTGAACCTCACCGCGTTCCGGACCGATATCGACGACTATCAGACGACCGTCACCAACGGCGCCATCGGGGTGGTGCGCGGTTATCTCGCCAATGCCGATGTCCGTATCCAGGGGTTCGAGGGCGAGCTGAGCCTGCGCCCCAGCGACCGGATCGCCACCTATTTCAACGTCGCCTTCAACGATGGCGAGTTCCGCGATTTTCCCGATGCCCCGCCGCCGCCCGAGTGCACCGGGATCACCGCGGCGACCCCCAATGTCCCGGCCAATTGCCAGGGCACGCTGGGCGGGTTCAAGGACATCTCCGGCGAACGCTTTCCCGGCATTTCCAGATGGGCGCTCGCCTGGGGCGGCGAAGTCAATTTTCCGCTGGGCAGGGGCGAGATTTATGCTGGCGCCGATGCGAGCTATCGCTCGGCCTTCTCGTCGAACGCCACGCCATCCCCGTTCTTTGTGGTCGATGGCTATGGCATCGCCAATTTCCGCGTCGGCTATCGTCAAGCCAGCGGGCTGAATGCCTGGGTCTGGGCGCGAAACGCCTTCGACACCGAATATTTCGAGTTTCTGTCGAACCAGCCCGGCAACAACGGCCTGGCTGTCGGCCAGCTGGGCGATCCGGCGACGTTCGGCGTGACCTTGGCCAACCGCTTCTAGCCGGCTCGGCGACGGCTGGATGCGTCACACGGTGATGTCGGCGTCGGCGTAGCTTGCGCCGCGAGGCTAGCTGTTCAAGTGCGCCGGATTGTCGGTCGTCATGCCTGCGCGTGGTAGGATCGTGCGCAGGTGGTTCCAGACGCGCACAAGTTGCGCTTCAAGCGTGGGCGTCGCGGTGAAATCGGGCACCGCCGCGATCGGCGGCAAGCGCATGCCTTCGCGGCGCGTTCGGTAAGATCTGGCTGGGGCGGCAGGATTCGAACCTGCGAATGCCGGTACCAAAAACCGGTGCCTTACCGCTTGGCGACGCCCCAGCAGGAACCGCCGGTGCGTCCGGCGGGCCGTCCCTCTATCGCGGGGCGGGGGCTTCGTCAAAGCCCGGATCGTGCGTGCCTCAGATCACGCGCTCGACCCAGCCGTGCGGATCGGGGGCGATGCCGCGCTGGATCGCGACCAGGCGCTCGCGCAGCGTTCCCGTCACCGTGCCCGGGCCGGCATTGCCGATCGTGAAGTCGATCTTCTCGCCGCGCACCCGCCCGATCGGCGTGACGACCGCCGCGGTGCCGCAGGCGAAAGCCTCGCGCAAATGCCCGCTGCGTGCATCCGCCTCCCACTGGTCGATCGCGTATGGCGCTTCCTCGACCCGCATGCCCGCGTCGCGCGCGAGCATCATCAGCGAGCTGCGCGTGATGCCGGGCAGGATCGTGCCGCCCAGCGGCGGCGTGCGCAGCGTGCCGTCGTCGAAGACGAAGAAAAGGTTCATGCCGCCCAATTCCTCGACATAGCGGCGCTCGACCGCATCGAGGAAGACGACCTGGTCGCAGCCCTGCCGCGTCGCCTCCGCTTGCGCGATCAGGCTAGCGGCATAGTTGCCGCCGCATTTGGCCGCCCCGGTGCCGCCGGGGGCCGCACGCGTATATTGCTGCGACGTCCAGATCGTGATCGACGGCGAATCGCCCCGGAAATAGGGCCCGACCGGCGACGCAATGACGATAAACAGATATTCCGACGCCGGCTTGACGCCCAGAAACACCTCGCTCGCGAACATGAATGGGCGCAGATAGAGCGAGCCGCCCTCGATCGCGGGGATCCATTCATGGTCGATGCGCACCATCTCGCGCACCGCATCCAGAAAGATCGCCTCGGGCATCGGCGGCATCGCCAGCCGCTCGGCAGACTCGCGGAACCGGCGGGCATTGGCGTCGGGCCGGAACAGCGCCGCCCCGCCGTCGGGCAGGCGATATGCCTTCAGCCCCTCGAAAATCTCCTGCGCATAATGCAGCACCGATGACGCCGGGTCCATCGGGATCGGCCCGCGCGCCTGGACGCGCGCGTCGTGCCAGCCCTGGCCTTCGCTATAGCGCACAACGACCATGTGATCGCTGAACGCGCGGCCGAACACGGGCGCGGCGAGCAGTGCGGCGCGTTCATCGGCGGATCGCGGCGCGGGGTGGGGATCATGCTGGAAAACCAGCGATGGCGCGGCGTGCGTGGCAGTGGCGAGCATGGCGTTCCCTGTCGTCGCCCGCACGGGACCGATCACCGTCGGGCTGGGTTGCGCCCGGTGTAGCGCGGTGTAGAACCCGGTCAACATGGCTGGCCAAAATACCCCGGAAAGCTATCGCGCCGCGTCCCCCCTGTTCCTGCGCGAGGCCGAGGTCCGGCGCGGCGTCGAATTGCTCTATTTCGGCTACAGCCATCTCTATCGGGCGATCGATGCCGGGCTGGCCGATCGCGGCCTTGGCCGCGCGCACCATCGCGCGCTCTATTTCATCGCGCGCAAGCCCGACCTGACCGTCAGCGAGTTGCTGACGCTGCTGGCGATCACCAAGCAGTCGCTGGGCCGCGTGCTCAACGACCTGTCCGAACGCGCGCTCGTCGAAAGCCGGCCCGGCGTGAGCGATCGTCGCCAGCGGCTGATGCGGCTGACCGCGGCGGGGGCGGCGCTGGAGGCGGAATTGTTCGATCAGCTGCGTGAGCGGCTGTCGGCGGCCTATTCGCGGGCGGGGCAGGGGGCGGTCGGCGGCTTCTGGGCCGTGCTCGACAGCTTGATACCGGCGGAGGAGCGCGCCCGGATCGAGGCGCTCCAGGGCTGAGGATCACCTCAGCGGGGCCGCGGTTTCGATCAACGCGCCGGCGGTGTCAGCGCGAAGTCGGGAGACCGTGCGGCCCGTCCGGGCGGCGGTCTCCCGACCCTGCAAGGACGCCGGAGCTCAAGCGACCTTGAAGCCTTCCTTGTTCATCGCCGCCTTGAGCGCCTTGTTCTTTTCCTCGGACAGCTGCGCGCGCAGCGCCGGGAACAGCTCGGTTTCCTCTTCGGTCATGTGCCGTTCGATATCGGCGCGGAAACGGCGGACGATCGCCAGCCACTCGGTCGCGTTCTTCGGCGTCTGGTCGAGCTGATAGAGATAGTGTTTGACGTCGCCATGCTCCTTGTTGAGCGCATCGGCCTCGTCACGGCGACCCGCATCGCGCAGCGCGGGATAGATGACGTTCTCTTCCTCGATCGCATGCTTGGTCAGCGCGTGCTTCAGTTGCGTCAGCAACATCGTCCGCCGGCCCGTCGCATTCTCCGCTGTCGCCTCGATTGCGTCGAAGATTTTCAGGACCGCCTTGTGCTCGGCGGCCAGCGCCTCTGCCCAGTCGCCGGCAAGGGCGGTGGGGGCCTGTACCGCCGCCTTGCGGCCGAGCATCGCCAGCACGCCCAGCGCTGCGCCGGCCCCGACCGCACCCGCGAGCACGCCGAAGTTGCGATTGCTCGACGCGGGGCTCACCGCATCGTCGTTGTTGCTGACAAAACGTCCCTGGGGATCGCGTTCGATCGTCGTCGCCATCATCGCCTCCATGATCTCAAACCTGACCGACTAACCCCGCATCGTCGTGCGAAGTTCCATCGCACCGTTCTGCCGGGCGAGGGGCAGGTTCAGGCGCGCGCGGCGGCAGCGAGTTCGGCGTTGCGGCGCTCGGCCGCCGCCAGCGTCTCGACGAGCAGGCGGCGCAGCGCATCGTCGCGGTCGAGGATGTTCAGCCCTTCGCGCGTCGACCCGCCCGGGCTCGCCACCCGGTCGGCGAGCGTCGCGGGGGTGTCGGGCGATGCCTGGGCGAGCGCGGCCGAACCCGCCACGGTCGCACGCGCCAGCCGCAATGCCTGGTCGGCGTCCAGCCCCAGGGCCGCGCCGGCCTGCGCCAGGGCGTCGATGAAGCGATAGGTGAAGCCGGGGCCGCTGCCCGACAGCGCGGTCACCGCGTCGAACAGTGTTTCGTCCGCGATCCACTCGGCCAGCCCCAGCGGCGTCATCAACGCGGTCGCGGTCGCGCGGATGGCATCGGTGGCAGTCGCGCTGTACAGCCCGACCACGCCCTGTCCGATCGCGACGGGCAGGTTGGGCATCGCGCGCACGACATGCGCGGCGTGGCTGACTCCGGCCAGCGTCGCCGCATCGACGCCCGCGAGGATGGAGATCAACAGGTGCGGTGCCAGCCGGTCGAGCCCGCCATCGCGCGCGGCCGTCAACTGCTGTGGCTTGACCGCGAGCAGGACGGCGTCCGCAGCAGGGGCGTCGGCGATCGCCGCGGCAAGCCGCACGCCTTCGGGCAGTTGCGGGCTGCCGGGATCGACCACCCACACCCTGGCCGGATCGATCGTGCCGGCCGCGATCCAGCGCGCCAGCATCGCACCGCCCATATTGCCGCACCCGATCATCAGCAGCCGGTTCGGCCCGGCGGCGGGCAGCGGTTGATAGGGCCTCACGCCTCGCCCTGGGTCTCGATCATCGATGCGGCGATGGCTTCCTTGGGCGACTTGCCGCCCCACAGCACGAACTGGAACACGGGATAGAAGCGTTCGCATTCGTCGATCGCGCTTTCCACCAGCAATTCGGCCTGGGCCAGCGTCATCACGCCGCCGTCGCCCGCATCGATCATTGCGGCGTGCCGGAACAGCAGGATGCCGCTCGACGACCACAGCTCGAAATGGCCGATCCACAGCTGTTCGTTGACCAGCCCGATCGCCTCGTACAGCGCCGCGCGGCGCTCGTCGGACACGCGGATGTCGGGAAAGGCCAGGAACTGCAGGACGCCGTCTTCCTCGCGCCAGATCGCGCGCAGCTCGAACTCGGTCCAGCTGCCCTTGACCTTGGCGACGATCTCCTCGTCCTCGCGCTCATAGCTCCAGCCATGCGCGCCGAAATAGTTTTCGAGCATGTCGATCGGCGCGGCGTCGCGTTCATACTCCGCTTCGTCAAGCATCCGTTTCATCTCCCGCGCCGCGTCCCGGCGCGCGCATGGTTGCCAACCGGCAAAGCGAGGAACAAGCAGCGGCAGCCGCGCCGGTGCAAAAATCTGTGGACAACCTGTGGGTGCCGGGGGTCAGGGCTTGGCCTTGCCCGCCGGCTTCGCCTCCAGCGCGTCGAGACGGGCCTTCAACGCGTCGACCTCGTCACGCGCGGCGGCGGCCATCGCCTTGACCGCCTCGAACTCGTCACGGCTGACGAAGTCGAGCCCGCCGATCCATTCGCGGGCGCGTTCGCGTGCGGCGCTTTCGCCTTCGCGCGCCATTCCGGCGACCGTGCCGGCGGCACCGTTCACGAACTTGACGAAGTCGTCGAACAGGCGGTTCTCGGATTGCATGCGGGGTTCCTTTTCGCTCTCAGAGCTCGATTTGGGTGGCGGGGGCGGCGGGGACAAGGGCGCCGCCGTCCGGATTGAGCTGCCAGATCTGGAACTGGATCACCGCAGCATAGCTGACCCAGACCATATAGGGGAGGAGCAGCCAAGCCGCGGCGCTGCGGATGCGGCCGAACGCCAGCGCGGTCGCGATCACCAGCAACAGGATGACGATGAGCAGGACGAGCGCGCCGAAAATCTGGTGAAAGCCGAAAAACACCGTCGTCCAGGCCATGTTGGCGATCATCTGGACGACGAACAGCGCAATCGCCGCACCCCGGCCACGTGCGCCGCGCGCATGCAGGATCATCGCCAGCGCCAGCCCGCTGCAGACGTAGATGGTCGTCCATGCGATCGGAAAGGCATAGTCGGGGGGCGTGCCCGCGGGTTTTGCCAGTGCCGCATACCAGGCGCTTTCCGATCCGGCCGGCACCAGCCGTCCCGCGATCAGGCCGAGCAGGAGCACCAGCGGTACGGTGACCATCGCCCAGCGCAGGAACGACATCCGCAACTGACCCTTGGACGCTATTTCACTCATTCGCCGCCCTTCACCCGTTCCTTTGTTCAGATGTACCGCAACGCAACAGGGACGCGCCGGGTTGTGGCGATGTTGGGCGTGAACGCAAGAGGGTTGTCAGCCCTTCGCGTCCCGATTGGGGTCCGCGATTGCTGCGGGCAGGCTTGCGGCGATCAGAAATTCGACATTGCCCTCCGGCCCGGTGATCGGGCTCGTCGTCAGCCCCGCGACCGTCCAGCCCGCCGCCGTCAGCCACGCGTCGACCGCGTCGCACACGCGCGCATGGACGGCGGGGTCGCGCACCACGCCGCCCTTGCCGACCTCATCGCGCCCCGCCTCGAACTGCGGCTTGATCAGCGCGACCAGCCGCCCGCCGGGCCGCACGAAGCCGATCGGCACCGCCAGCACCTTTTCGAGCGCGATGAAGCTGGCGTCGCACACCACCAGGTCGACCGGCTCGGGGATGTGGGCGGGGGTGAGGATGCGGGCGCTCGTCTGTTCGTGCACGACGACGCGCGGGTCCTGGCGCAGTTTCCACGCCAGCTGGTTGGTGCCCGAATCGACCGCATAGACGCGCGCCGCGCCGCGGCTCAGCAGCACGTCGGTGAAGCCGCCCGTCGACGACCCGACATCGATCGCGACCGTACCCGCCACGTCCCAGCCGAAATGGTCGAGCGCATGGGCGAGCTTGATGCCGCCGCGCGAGACCCAGGGATGGTCGCGCCCCCGGACGCTCAGCGCCGCGTCCCCGGCCAGCTGCTGGCCCGGCTTGTCGACCTTGCGATCGCCCGCGAAGACGAGGCCCGCCATCACCAGCGCCTGCGCGCGCGTGCGGCTTTCCGCCAGTCCGCGCTCCACCAGCAGTTGATCGACGCGCAGCTTCGCCATCCCCTGCCCATGCCGTCGCCGCGCCCCGGCCGCAACCGCCGATCGTTCCGGCCCAAGCTTTGCTTGGCGGGCGACAAGCGCGTCGCGCTTTCCAACCCGGGCCGTGCGCGGCATGACGCGTGCCATCATGACCGCTGACCTCGCCATCCTCTACGAACATCCCCAATGGTTCGTCCCGCTGTTCGCCGCGCTCGACCGGCGCGGCATCGCCTATCGCGCGCTGAAGCCGGGTACCGCGTTCGACCCCGCCGATCCTGCGCCGCCGGCGCCGCTGGTGCTCAGCCGGCTGGCGATGTCGGCGTTCCTGCGGGAGGCCGAGCATCCGATCTTCTGGGCGCAGTCGCTGTTCGCCCAGTGGGAGCTTGCCGGCGCGCGCGTGTTGAACGGTACGGCCGCGCTCGCGGTCGACACGTCGAAGGCGCGTCAGCTCGCGCTGATCGCATCGCTCGGGCTGGCGATTCCTGCGACGCGCGTCGTCCACCGCGCCGCCGACGTGCCGGCCGCCGCCGAAGCGATCGGGTTTCCGCTGGTGGTCAAGGCGAATATCGGCGGGGCAGGGGCAGGAATCGCCCGTTTCGACAGCCTGGACGAAGTGCGCGCCGCAGTTGCCGACGCAACGCTGCCGACCAGCATCGACGGCGTGCTGCTCGTCCAGGATTACGTGCCCGCGCGCGGCGGCACGATCACGCGGATCGAGACGCTCGACCGCGCCTATCTCTATGCGATCGAGGTCGCGGGCGGCGGCGCGTTCGACCTATGCCCGGCCGATGCGTGCCAGGTGCCGGGCAGCGCGATCACCATGGTCGCGGTCGAGCCCGACCGCGCTTTGCGCGATGCCGTCGAGGCGATCGCGCGCGCCGCATCGCTCGATCTGGGCGGGGTCGAGGTGATGATCGACGATCGCGACGGATGCCCGCGCTTCTACGATGTCAACGCATTGTCGAATTTCGTCGCGAAGCCGCAAGACGTGCTGGGCTGGGACCCGCACGACCGGCTGGTCGACCGCATCGCGCGGTGGCTGGACGAAACGCGCATGCGCGCGTCGGGGATCGAGGAGGTGCGCTGATGCGCTATGGATTTTGGATGCCGGTGTTCGGCGGGTGGCTGCGCAATATCGCCGACGAGGGGATGGAGGCGAGCTGGGACTATACCCGCCGGCTGACGCAGGACGCGGAACGCTGGGGCTATGACCTGACGCTGATCGCCGAGCTCAACATGAACGATATCAAGGGGCCGGGCGCGCCGACGCTCGATGCCTGGTCGACCGCGGCGGCGCTGGCGGCGGTGACCGAGCGGCTCGAGCTGATGGTCGCGGTGCGCCCCAATTTCCACCAGCCGGCATTGTTTGCAAAGGCAGCGGCCAACATCGACCAGATCGCCGGGGGCCGGCTGGCGCTCAATGTCGTGTCGTCCTGGTGGGCGGACGAGGCCAAACGCTACGGCCTGCAATTCGACCAGCACGACGATCGCTATGCGCGCACCAGCGAATGGCTGAAGGTAGTCGAGGGGCTGTGGCGCGAGGAGGAGTTCAGCTTCGCCGGCCAATTCTACACCACCGAAAACGCGGTGTGCGCGCCCAAGCCGGTGCGCAAGCCCGTCACCTATGCCGGCGGCGAAAGCCCCGCGGCCAAGGCGCTGATCGCCGCGCAATGCGACGCCTATGTCATGCATGGTGATCCCGTCGACGCGGTCGCGCCCAAGATCGCCGACATGGCCGCCCGGCGCGAGGCGCTGGGCAAGCCGCCGATGCAATATGGCATGGCTGCCTATGCCATCGTCCGCGACAGCGAGGCGGAAGCGAAGCGCGAGCTGGAGCGGATCACCACGGTCAGCGACCTGCCCGCGGGCTATGACAATTTCGACCAGTGGCTGTCGGGCACCCAGCTCGAGCGCGAAATGAAGATTCAGGAATATTCGGTGTCGAATCGCGGCCTGCGCCCCAATCTGGTCGGCACGCCCGAGCAGCTGAAGGAGCGCATCGCCGAATATGAGGCAGCCGGGCTCGACCTGCTGCTCCTCCAGATGAGCCCGCAGGCGGAGGAGATGGAGCGGTTCGCGGCCCAGGTGATGGGCACGCATGCCGCCGCCTATGCCTGACGCATGACCGGCCCGACCCTGCGCATCCTGGCCGGCGTTCTCGCCGGGCTCGTGCTCGGCATCCTGGCCGGGCCGGCGAGCCGGTTCATCCCCGCCGCCCAGCTCGTCGGGGGTATCTGGCTGGATGCGCTGCGCATGACGGTCGTTCCGCTGGTCTTCGGCCTGATCGTGACCGGCATCGGCCAGACGCTGCGCCAGGGTGGCGCCGCGATCACCCGGCGCGCGCTGCTCAGCTTCGTCGCGCTGCTGGCGGTTTCGGCGGTGGTCGGGCTGGTGATGGGCGAACTGCTGTTCAGCGGCTGGCGGCTCGCCGCCCCGCTCGGCCCGCCCGCTCAGGCGATGCCCGCCTTGCCCGCCACCGCCGACACGCTGCGCGCGATGATTCCCGCCAACCCGATCGGCGCGGCGGCGCAGGGCGCGATCGTGCCCGTGGTGATCTTTGCCCTGTTCTTCGCCTTCGCACTCGGACGGATCGATGCGGCGCGTGCCCGGGCGATCGGCGATGTGCTGGCGGGCGTGGTCGACGCGATGCTGGTGATCGTGCGCTGGGTGCTGCTCCTGGCACCGCTCGGCGTCTTCGCGCTCGCCTTCGTCGTCGCCGCGCGCACCGGGTTCGGCGTGGGTGCCGCGCTCGGCTGGTATGTGCTGGTTCAGATCGTCACGACGCTCGCGCTGATGCTGATCGTCTATGCCGCCGTGGCGCTGGCGCGGCGCGGGTCGCTGGCCGGCTTTGCGCGCGCCGTCGCCCCGGCCCAGGCGGTTGCCTTCACCACACAATCCTCGCTTGCCGCGTTGCCCGCGATGCTGGCGGGCGCGCGCACGCTCGGGCTGGCGCCGGCGCAGTCGGGCATGGTGCTGCCGATGGCGGTCGCGCTGTTCCGCATCGCCGCGCCCGCATCGATCGTCGTCGTCGCGCTCGCGCTCGCGCATCTGAACGGCGTGACGCTGGGCTGGGCGCAGCTGGCGGTGATCGGCGCGCTGGCGGTGGTCAATACGCTGACGATCGCGGGCCTGCCCAATCAGATCACCTTCTTCGCCGCCTATGCCCCGCCGGCCATTGCCGCAGGCGTGCCGATCGAGCTGCTGCCGCTGATGCTCGCGGTCGATGCCATTCCCGACATGGCCTATACGGTGAGCAACGTGACCGCCGATCTCGGCCTGACCAGCCTGCTCAGCGACCGCGAGTCCACCGACTGAGCGACGCCGAACGCGTGAAGATCGAACGGGTTACGTGCATCGGTGCGCGACGCGGCTGACCGCCCTCGACAGCCGGCCCGCCAAGCGTCGCGGAACCCGCATGAATTGGCGCTTTTGCCGGCTGGTTTGACCAAAAATTAACGATGTTTGCTCATCTTTCGCCTTCGCGCGCAAAGAGATTGAAGGATGGCGTACATCATCATGGCCGACGACGATCCCTTGTTGAAGGATCTGGTCAGCTTCAAACTCGAAGCCGCCGGTCACCATGTGCTGACGGTTGCTGACGGCCAGGCTGCAATCGATGCTCTCGCGGACGAACCGCTCGACATGCTCGTCCTGGACGCGATGATGCCGGTCCTTTCCGGGCGTCAGGTCCTTCAGCGGATCAGGGCGGAAGCGGACGGGCTTGCCGTCTGGCCGCGCGACGATCATGTCCCCGAGTGTGCGGCGGGCGGAGGCGATGTGACCTTCGATCCGGCCGGGCCGGGCCATCGTTGAAAGAACGCGTCATGATGCAAGCCGACACGCACAACCCGGAGGCGCGGCGGCATTTGTCGCGCGTCGCTTATGTCACGGGCGTCACCCTGCTGTTCGGCGTGCTGGCCTATCTCGGTGTCGCGCTGACCCGCGATTCCAGCCGCATCGCCGCCGTCTGGCTGCCCAACGCGGTGCTGGTCGCACTGTTGCTTCGTCGCGATCGGCCCGATCTGCTGCTGAATACAACGGCATTCGCCGCCAATGTGCTTGCGAACCTGCTCGCGGGCGACATGCTGTCGCGGGCGATCGGGCTGAGCGCGGTCAACACGATCGAGATCATGTCGGTCACCATCCTGATGCGCCACGCCGGCCGTGCGCGTCCGGACATGAGCAAATTCTCGGACCTCATGGCCTTCACGCTCTTCGGCGGCCTGGTCGCGCCGGCCTTTGCCGGCTTCGTCGCCGCGATGGTGCTGGGGCAGGGCGTGCTGGCCTATGAATTCTGGATCACCTGGGCGCTGACCGACGCGCTGGGGCTGCTGCTGCTCGCGCCGTCGATCTGGGTCGCGATCGACGCCTGGAACGACCGCGCGCCGGTTTCGCGCGAACGGCTGGTCGAATGGTTCCTGGTCATGTCGGGCGGCTTCCTTGTCGTCGTCGGGGTCTTCGCCCAGTCGCGTTTTCCGCTGCTCTACGTCGCCACGCCGGTCGTATTGTTGGCCGCCTTCCGCCTGGGCGGGCTGGGGGCCGCGGCCGCGACGCTGATGGTGGCGGTGATCGCCAGCATTGCGACATGGTCGGGATCCGGCCCCATCACGCTCGTCAAGGGGGACGTGGCCGCGCGGCTGCACACGCTTCAGGGCTTCCTGGTCGTCAACTTCGGCATGAGCCTGCCCGTCGCCGTTGCGCTGGCGGGCCGCGCCGCGATCGCCCGCGCGCTTACCCAGAGCGAGGAACTCAACCGCTCCATGCTCGACAATATGCGCGAAGTCATCTTCAAGACCGACGCGCAGGGCCGGTGGATTTTCCTCAACCCGGCGTGGGAGGCGCTGACCGGCTATACCGTCGCCGAAAGCCTGGGCTGGCGGACCACCCGACTGCTGCACCCCGACGATCGGGCGATGACCGCCACGGTCTATCCCGACTTCGCATCGGGCAAGCTGTCCGAAGCGACGTTCCGCCAACGCTTCTTTCGCCGATCCGGCGAGCTCGCGCATATCGAGGTCAGCATCCGCCGGCTTGCCGATGCGCAGGGCAACTTCATCGGCACGACGGGCAATATCCGCAACGTGACCGAGGCCGTCCTGCAGGAACGCGCGCTCGCCGACAGCGAGGCGCGTTTCCGGATGCTGGCCGAATCCGCGCCGGTCGGCATCTTCCGCGCAAACAGCGCCGGGGCGCTGACCTATATCAACCCGTCCTGGGCGGCGAAGCTCGGCAAGTCGGTCGAAGAGATGCTGGGCAACGGGTGGATGGAGGCGGTTGCCGACCTGCGGCCGCTGCGCGAAGACCCGCCTTTCCGCAATTTCAAGCCGGGGATGATGCGTCGCCGGATGATCGAATTCAGGGCCGCCGACGGGACCAGCCTCTGGATGGAAACGTACAACGCCGCGCAGTTCGATGAAGACGAGCGGGTCATCGGCTATTTCGGGGCCGCGGTCGACGTGACCGAACAAAAGCGCGCGATCGAGCAGCTTCGTGCGAGCGAGCTGCGCTTCCAGACGCTGGCCAACCTCGCGCCTGCGGGGATTTTCCGGACCGATGCAGCCGGCAGCTGCACCTATGTCAACCAGGCCTGGCTGGGACTGACCGGACTGGGCGACGGCGACTGGCAGGGCGACGGCTGGGCCGCCGCGCTCCACCCAGACGATCGCGATCGAGTCAGTGCGGCCTGGCGCGAGGCGGTCAGCGAACGCACCGTGTTCCGGGAGGAATTCCGCTGGCGCAAGCCCGACGGATCGATCGTCTGGGTCGACACGGTCGGCCGGCCGGAGGTCGACGACAAGGGCGACGTCATCGGGTTCATCGGCGTCAACCTTGACGTGACGAGCCAGAAGGCCGCGCTCGCCGCGCTGGCCGAACGCGACCAGCAACTCACCCTCATCACCGACAACGTCACCGACGCCGTCGTGCGCCTGTCGCTCGACGGGACCTGCCTTTACGCGTCGCCGTCGTCGGCGACCCTGTTCGAAGTTCCCGCTGATGCGCTGGTCGGCGCCAATCTGCTCGCCGATTTCCATCCCGATGAGGACGCACAGGTCCGCAACGCCTTCGCCGCGCTCGTCGCGGGCGACATGAAGCAGGTGCTCATCGCATTTCGTTCGGCCGCGCCGACCGACCGCACGCGCTATCGCTGGATGGAGGCAAACTGCGCCGCGGTGCAGGACCCCGAAACCGGCCGGCCCGTCGAGATCATTGCATCGATCCGCGACGTGTCGAAGACGAAGGCGATCGAGGCGCAGCTCGTCGCCGCCCGTCGGCAGGCGGAGGACGCCGCAAACGCCAAATCGTCGTTCCTCGCGAATATGAGCCACGAGATCCGCACGCCGATGAACGGCGTGATCGGGTTCACCGAACTGCTCGCCGCAACCCCGCTCGATGACGAGCAGCGCCGCCACGTCAACCTGATCGCCGAATCCGGACGTGCGATGATGCGGCTGCTGAACGACATCCTCGATATCTCGAAGATCGAGGCGGGCCAGATGCAGCTCGCCGACGAGCCGATCGGTATCCGGCACAAGCTGCGCGCGGCGCTTCAGCTGATGGAGCCGATCGCCAGGGCCAAGGGCGTGGCGCTGCGCTGTACCGTTGACGACGCGGTCCCGCGTTTCGTGATCGGGGACCCGCTTCGCGTTCGCCAGGTCGTGCTCAACCTGGTCGGCAACGCGGTCAAGTTCACCGAACACGGGCACGTCCATGTCGACGTGACGGTGGCCCGGGCGCCGTCGGGCGATGAATTGCGGATCGACGTCGCGGATACCGGCATCGGCATTCCGCCCGATCGGGTCGGGACGATTTTCGAAAAGTTCAGCCAGGCCGATGGTTCGATCGTCCGCAAGTTCGGGGGAACGGGCCTGGGTCTGTCGATCAGCACGCAGCTCGTCGCGATGATGGGCGGGCGCATCACCGTGCAGAGCGAGCTGGGCAAGGGCGCCATTTTCTCGGTTTTCCTGCCGCTGCGAGTCGCGCAGGCACCGGCGGCGGCCGACTGGACGGTCGGCGCGGAGCCGCCGACCGCGTCACCACTCTCGCCCCCCCGCCGGCCGCGCATTCTGGTCGCGGAGGATTACGACATCAACCAGGCGCTGATTCAGGGAATCGCCCGGCAGCTCGCATTCGATGTCGCGATTGCGGGCGACGGTGCCAGGGCGGTGGCAATGGTCCGCGAGGCGGCAGATGCGGGCCGGCCCTACGACCTCGTGCTGATGGACATCCAGATGCCGGTCATGGACGGGCTTGAAGCCACGCGTCGCTTGCGCGCGGAAGGGTTCGACGCCGGGAGCCTGCCGATCGTGGCGCTGACGGCCAACGCCTATGCCGAGGACGTGGCCGCCTGTCTCGCCGCAGGCATGCAGGCGCACCTCAGCAAGCCGGTTCGCACCCCTGACCTGAAGCAGTTAATTGATCAATATCTGGACGTGAGGTCTTTTTCCGACGTTGCGGCCTCGCCCCCGCTGGTGGAGGCGCAACATGTCAGTCTGGAGCAGCGTTACGTGCAACGACGCGACGAGACGCTGGACATGATCGCATCGCTCGGCCAATCGGGCGCGGGCGGCGACGACGATTATCTTCGGGTGATTGATTTGTTGCACAAGCTTGCGGGCACCGCCGGCATGTTCGGCGAGCCCGCGCTGGGCGACGCGGCGGCGGCGCTGGAGAACGCGCTTCGCGACGCGGGCGACCCGGCGAGCCGCCACCTGATCATCCGCACCGGCCTGGACGACTTGCGCCATGCGGGATGATGCCCGACCGACTGGCCATATTCGTGGTCGACGACGACCCGGTGTTCGCGGAATCGCTGTGCGCGATGCTGCATGGCATGGGGCACGGAGCGACGATGTTTGAAAACGCCAGTGCGGCGCGGGATGGATTGTCCGCCAGCCAGCCCGACATCGTGCTGCTCGATTGCGGGCTGGAAGGGCTTTCCGAACTGACCCTGCGCAACCGGTTGCAGTCGCGCCATCCGCCGATCCCGGTCATCATCGTCTCCGCGCCGCGCTGGGACGCCCATCACCAGATCATGCGGGCTTATGGGGCCGCGGACGTCCTGGAAAAGCCGGTCACCGCGACCGAGCTGGCGGGCGCGATCACGCGCGCGCTGACGGCGGAAAGCAGCTGACATGGCGCGATTGATCCTCGCGGAGGACGACGAGATCCTCGGCAGGATGGTGTCCGACGCGCTCGGCGCCGCCGGCCATGCCGTCGGCTGGCTGGTCGACGGCCAAAGCGCGTGGGACGCCATGCTGTGGCGCCCGCCGCACCTGGCGATCCTCGACTGCAACCTGCCGAAGATGACCGGCATCACGATCCTGCGGCAGATGCGCGTGTCGCAGACGCTGGTGGAGGTGCCGGTGATCATGCTGACCGGGCGGCGCGGCGCGGCCGACCAGTCGATCGCCCGGTACGAAGGTGCCAATGACTATGTCACCAAACCCTTCGACATGCCGCTCCTGCTCGCTAGGGTGAACAGCCTGCTTGAAAGGAGCCGACGTTGGCATTGAGCGCACCCGTCAAACTGGCGGCAAAGCGGATCGTCGTGATCGACGATGATCCGATCACCTGCGACATCGTGGCGGCAACGCTGGGTGCCGCCGGGTATCGCGTCGATGTCGTGCACGATGGCGACGACGCGCTGGAATCGATCTATGGCGCGACGACCGACCTTGTCATTCTCGACTGCAATCTTCCGGGAAAGGCGGGGATGGTCGTGCTTCGCGACATTCGCGGCGACCACATGCTGAAATCGCTTCCGGTGATCATGTTGACCAGCCGGACCAGCGACTGGCACGCCCGGCTCGCCTTTGAAACCGGCGCCTCGGCCTATATCAAGAAACCGTTCGATCCGGCAGAGCTTGTAATCCTGGTGGCCAGGGCGCTCACCGGCGCGTCGCTGCCGCAACGGGCGCTCTGAACGCCAACGGCACGGGCCGACAGCGGGACCCCGGGGCGCTTCGGGGCTAGGGTTGCAGCGATTGCGCGCCGACCGGCCCCAGCATGCTGACGGCATCGACCGCGTCGGTTGAGCTGCCCTGTGTCAGCCGCGCGATCTGGGCCAGCAACGACGGTGCGACGCCGAGCTGGCGCGCAGTCTCGAACAGGAGCGGCTCGCCCCATGGCTGTCCGCCGCGCACCGCCGCGAACAGAGCGCGATTGAGGTCGTGCAGGCCATCCTTGCCGCCGCGCCGCAACGCCTGATCGAGCGCGAGCCAGATGATCAGCCCACATTGATAATGCAGGTCGAACTTACCTTCGCCCTTCGCCTTGGGCAGCGCCGTGACCGCAACACCGTCGGCACAGGCCTTTTCCGCCGCCTGTTCGCGGCTCAGCACATAGGCGCGCGCTGCCGGTCCCCGCGCGGCCATGGCCAGCGCAGCCAGCGCATCCGCGCCGCCTTCGTGCATCCATCCCACCTGATCGTCGCCGACCAGCTTGCCGAACTTGTCCTGCTGGAACAGGTGCGCGGCCTCATGGGCAAAAAACCAGTCCAGCCACAGTGCGTCGCCCGCCGCCACCCGTTCCCTGGCATTCTCGCCATCGAAGTGCATGAAAATCTGCCGCGGCAGGGTGCCGCCCTGGGTCGAAATCCGGCCGTTCTTCTCCGGCGTGTCGTCGATCGACACATAGAGTTCCGGCTTGAAGGACAGCGGACCATAGATCGCGGCAAAGCCCCGGATCGCGTCGGGAAGCGAGCGGTCGAGATGCTGACGCGTGGCAGGCGGCAGGCCGGGATCGATGATCGCGACGAAACCATCGGCGTCCACCGGCTGCAGCGTGCCGATGAAGATGTTCGTGCCCTCGTCGCGGCTGACGAAGCGTTCGCGCGCCGGCGTGCGACGCCCCTCGACGCCGATCGTCGCGCCGGGCGCGTCGACGCGGACGGACAGGGGCGCCGGCTGTTCGCACGGGGCGGCGAGACACGCGTGGAACTGCCCCGAATGCACGAGCGCGCCGCCCTGGCTGAACGGCGAAAAGGGCGCATAGCTTTTCGGCAGCGCGCGATAATCGATGGCAATGGCGAACGCGACCGTGCGGAACGGCCGCCCGTCGATGCGCTCCACCCGCTCGCCATCGCCCTCATCCACCCATCGGAAACCGGGATCCGCGGCGCGCCACGCATCGGCCCGATAACCGCCCAGCGCCTGCGGAAAGTGCAGCGCCGTCGTCGGCGCGCGCAGGCGATAGCGCGCCATGACCTCCCGCTCCGCGGTGCGGGTCAGGTCGAGCGTCAGCGGTTCGACCGGATCCGGCCTGCCGGCGTGGGTGGCACAGCCCGCGATTGCCAATGCCCCGCCCAGCATCACCGCAAAGGGGCGACAGGACAATGGCCTGGCGTTTCCCCGCATGATCGCACGAGGCGGCAGCCCCGCTGCGACACCTACGATTCCCTTCAGAAGTCGAAAAGGCGAGGCTGGCCAATTCTGGACTGTGCGCAGACGCGCAGATGCCCCGATGCCCCGCACAGGCCGAAACCGGGTGCCCCTATCAGGTTGAGGCGGACCACGACGTTGCGGCGGTTCGACCCAGATCATTCCGATGTCCATGATCGGCTCTGTCCTGTTCGTGGCTGATCGACCGTGCTCAGGGCCGCGACCGCGTCGGTCCAGGCGAGGACTTCGTCGTCGCGGCGGTTGACGATGTGGAAGGCGCCGAGCGCACCGGTGTCGAGATCGACCTCGACCTCGGCGTCGAATTCGAAGGTCGCATTGCCGCGGATCGCGACCATGTTCGCGGGCACCGACGCCGAAGCCCCGGCCGCCGGGTCCGCGCTCGGGCCATGCGGCGCACTGGCCATCGCGCCCACCATGCCGCCGCGGTTGAAGACGGTCAGCCAGCGGTCGAAGGCGACCCGGCCGTTGAGCGCGGCGGCGAACGTCGACGCCGCCATCGCGCTGCCGCAGCTGTTGGTCAGACCGACACCGCGTTCATAGGTGCGGACATAGAGGTCGCGGCCGCGCAGCTCGACGAAGCTGACATTGGCGCGGCCGGGAATGAGCGGCGGCGCGGACTCGCACCAGTCGCCGAGCGCGACCAGCTCCTCCTCGTCGACGGTGTCGACAAAGCTGATCAGGTGCGGGTTGGGCATGGCGACGGCGGTGAAGCGGCGCAGGCTCGGCAGGCCGGGGATGGTCGCGAATACGACATGGTCGACGCCATGGGTCAGCCCGACGTCGCGGCTGCGCGTCGATACGGGGCCGACCCGCGTTTCGACCGTGACGACGCCGGGGGCGATCGGGTCGACGCGGCGGACATCGGCGGTACTGGTCTTGAGGTGCATCATCATTTCGGCCTGCCCGCCGACCTCGAACGCCAGCCGCGCGGTGCAGCGCAGGCCGTTGAGGCAGGTTTCGGCCTCGCTGCCGTCGGGGTTGAACATCCGCATGCCCGGCCGTTCGCCCGTCGCGGCATCGCCGGTGAGCAGCAGCAGCCCGTCGCTGCCGACCGGTCCGCCGCGATCGGACAGCGCGCGCGCGACCACCGCCCATTGCGTATCGGTGAGCGCCAGATCGCGCGCGTCGATCAGCGGGAAGTCGTTGCCCGAGCCATGGCATTTGATGAAGCGCAGCCGCATGCGCCCCCGGATAGCCGATCGCGCGGGCCGGCGAAACCGCCGCGCGATGCGGTCAGGGCAGGCGATAGTGATCGGCGAGCCGGTCGAGCGCGAGGCCGAGCACCAGCTTGCCCGCGCGCGCCGGCCAGCCGAGCGCGCGTTCGGCGTGGCTCATCCCTTCGCCCGCGCAGACGACGCGCCACAAAATGTCGCTGAGCCCGCGCCCGGTTGCCGCGATCGCCGCATCGAAACGCTGCCTGGCCGCGATCTGCGCCGCGCCCGGATCGAGCCCCCGGTCGGGGCCGCGTCGCCCGCGCGACGCGGCGGCCGCATCCCACCGCATGGTGATGCTGGGGGCGAGATGCGCGCGCTCATAATCGGCGCGCAGCCGCTCGCCCGCCTCGAACTGGCGGGCATCGACATGGCCGCGCGCACGCAGCCAGGTGAGCGGCGATTCGGCTAAGTTGACACAAACTTGACGCCCTGACGGCCGCTGCGCGTCAAGGGGCCGGTCGATCAGTTCGCGCATCCTCGCCTCCTCGAAACCCGATGCGGCTCTATTGCCATTATCGCTCGATTGTAGGACAGAGAGAAACCGATCTGGTTAAATGGAGGGGCGAGATGATCAGTTCGATCCGCGAGGTCCGCCGCGCCAAGGGGCTGACGCTCGACGAAGTCGCGCAGCGTTGCGTGCCGCCGACGACGGCGCAGACGATCGGCCGGCTGGAGACCGGCACCCGCACCGTGTCAGTCGCGTGGCTCAACCGGATCGCCCGCGCGCTCGAGGTCGAGGCGGCGGACCTGGTCCGGTTGCCCGATCGCGCCGACGTGCCGGTCGCGGCGTGGCTGGAAGCGGGCGGGGCGGTCGCGCCCCGGCGCGCCGAGGTGGCGGTGCCGCCGCGCCCCGAACCCGAGATGGTCGCGTTGCGCGTCGCGGTGGGGATGGGCGACTATCGCGCGGGCGACGAGCTGTGGTGCCGCCGCCTGGCACCCGAAGGCTTCGACGCCGCGCTCAACCGCGACGTGCTCGTGCCGCGCGCGGCGGGCCGGTTCCTGTTCGGGCGGCTGATCGCGCGGGATGGCGGCAGGCTGCACCTCATCCCGCTCGGCACGGGTCAGCGCCAGCAGGTGATCGCCGACCCCCCGTGGCTGGCGGTCGCCGCCCGGTTGATCCGCGCGCTCTGAGCGCCGCGCGCCGAACCCCTTCGCTGCGCGCGGCGTGGCGGCACCCTTGGCGCGTTGCCCCGCAATCTGTTAGCCCTGTCCCATGCCCTTTTCCGCTGCCGCCTCCGCCCGCGAGATCCTGACCCGCCTTCATGATGTGATGGCGGCGCGCACGCCCGCGCAGAGCAAGCTGAACGCGGTCGTCAACATCATCGGCGAGGCGCTGGATAGCGAGGTCTGCTCGATCTACCTGCTGCGCGACGGCGTGCTCGAGCTGTTCGCGACGCGCGGCCTGTCGGAGGCGGCGGTGCACGTCACCAAGATGACGCTGGGCGAAGGGCTGGTCGGCACGATTGCCAAGAATGTGGAAACGCTGAACCTTGATGAGGCGACGGCGCATCCCGATTTCGCCTATCGTCCGGAAACGGGCGAGGAGCGGTTTCACAGCTTCGCCGGCGTGCCGATCATCCGCCGTGAGCGTGCGGTCGGGGTGCTGGCGGTGCAGCATGTCGACCCGCGCCGGTACGACGATGTCGAGATCGAGGCGTTGCAGACGGTGGCGATGGTATTGTCCGAACTGATCGCCAATGCCGGCCTGATCGACGGGGCGGCGAGCGATGCGGCGCGCCCGCAGTCGACCGCGACGATGCGCGTGCCCGGTTTCAAGCTGGTCGAGGGGATGGCGGCGGGCGTCGCGGTGTTCCATCAACCGCGCATCACCATCGAACACACCGTCGCCGAGGATGTCGAGGCGGAGCGCCACCGCGTCTATGCCGCATTCGACAAGATGCGCGAGCAGATCGACCGCATGACGAGCCAGGCCGAGTTCGGCGGCGCGGGCGAGCATGAGGAGGTCATCGAGACCTACAAGATGTTCGCCTATGACGAGGGCTGGTCGCGGCGGATCAACGAGGCGATCGACAGCGGCCTGACCGCGGAGGCCGCGATCGAGCGCGTCCAGCAGCGCACCCGGATGCGGATGCGCCAGATCGACGACCCGCTGCTGCGCGACCGGATGCACGACCTAGAGGACCTGTCCAACCGGTTGCTGCGGATCGTGTCGGGCCAGCTGGGCACCGCCGCGCAGATGGGCCTGCGCCAGGATTCGATCCTGATCGCGCGCAACCTGGGCCCGGCCGAGCTGCTCGAATATGACCGCCGGCGGCTGAAGGGCGTGGTGCTGGAGGAAGGATCGCTGACCGCGCACGTCACCATCGTCGCCCGCGCGATGGGGGTGCCGGTGCTGGGCCGCGTGCGCGACGTGCGGCGGCTGATCGCGGAGGGCGACCGCATCCTGCTCGACGTGACCGGCGAAACGCTGGTCGTGCGCCCGTCGGCGGCGATGGACGAGGCGTTCGCGGCCAAGCTGGCGGCGAGCCAGAAGCGTCGTGCCGCCTTTGCCGCGCTGAAGAACGAGCCGCCGGTAACGCGCGACGCGCATCGCGTCACGCTGATGGTCAATGCCGGCTTGCGCGACGATGTCGCCGCACTCGACCTGACCGGCGCGGATGGCATCGGCCTGTTCCGCACCGAGTTCCAGTTCCTGGTCTCCGCGACCCTGCCGCAGCGCGAGCGTCAGCAGCGCCTGTATCGCGACGTGCTCGACGCGGCGGGCGACCGGCCGGTGATTTTCCGCACCGTCGACGTCGGCGGCGACAAGGCGCTGCCGTACCTCAACCATGACGAGGGCAATGAAGAGGAAAACCCCGCGATGGGCTGGCGCGCGCTGCGCCTGGCGCTCGACCGCGGCGGGCTGATGAAGGCGCAGGCGCGCGCGCTGATCGAAGCCGCGTCGGGCCGCCAGCTCAACGTCATGTTCCCGATGGTGTCCGAACCCTGGGAATATGAAGAGGCGCGCGCGCTGTTCGAGGCGCAGCGCGAATGGCTGGGCGCGCGCGGGCGCAAATTGCCGACCGAAATCCGCTATGGCGCGATGCTGGAGGTGCCGGCACTGGCCGACGTGCTCGACATGCTGCTGCCGCGGCTCGATTTTCTGTCGATCGGCACCAACGACCTGACCCAGTTCCTGTTCGCGGCCGACCGCGCGCATCCCAAGCTGGCGTTGCGCTATGACTGGCTGAGCCCGGCGATCCTGCGCTTCCTGCGCCGCGTGGCGGGCGAGGCACGCGCGGCGGGCAAGCCGGTGGCGGTGTGCGGCGAAATGGGCGGCCGGCCGCTGGAGGCGATGGCGCTGATCGGCATCGGCATCGACCGGCTGTCGATCACCCCGGCCGCGGTCGGGCCGGTCAAGGCGATGATCCGATCGCTCGACCGCGCCGCGCTGACCGCGGAGATGGACCGGCTGCTCGCGCACCCGCCGCGTAGCCTGCGCGAGCCGCTGCTTGCCTGGGCGACCGCAAATGCCGTGGAAATCGCCTGATTTCAGACGATCCGCCCCGATGCGGCGTTGACAGCGCGGGTCGGGTCGGGGAAACCCCATAGGCACGAAAGCGGGGAGGTCGCGCCCACGCTTTCGCTGGAGAGACCGGGATGGGCGAAGCCGAAGTCATGGGCGACCCGCAACTTTTTCCGAAAACCGTCGGCGAACGGCTGCGCGACGCCCGCGTCGCCCAGGGTCTCGATCTGGCCGAGATCGCGGCGCGCACCCGGATCCCGCAACGCCACCTCGATGCGATCGAGACATCGAGCTATTCGAGCCTGCCGTCGATCACCTATGTCATGGGGTTTTGCCGCGCCTATGCCCGCGCGGTCGGCGTCGACGATGTCGAGCTGTCGCGCGAACTGCGCCGCGAGCTGGCCGGCAGCTATCACCGCGATCCGCCGCGCGTCGCCGAGGAATTTCGCGAGCCGCGCCGGGTGCCGTCGGCGGCACTGGCGATCGGCGCGCTGGTGGTGGCGATCGTCGCCATCGTGGCGGTCGGGCTGATCTATGCCCCCGGCATGTTCGCACCGGGCGAGGCGCCGGTCGCCGAACAGGCGCGCGTCGAACGCGACCTGGGCATCGCGCCGCAACCGGCACCTGCGGCGTCGGCGGGGGGCGTGAGCGCGCGTCCCGATGCCGCCGTCGCGGCCGCCGCCGCGCCGACCTCTGCCGGGCAGGTGACGCTGACCGCCAAGGAAGAGGTGTGGGTCCGTGTCTATGATGCCAGCAACGAGACGCTGGTGATGAAGACGCTGGCACCCGGCGAACGCTATGACGTACCGATGAACGCGGACCGGCCGATGATCAATGTCGGCCGGCCCGATCAGCTGACCGTCACGATCAACGGATCGCAGGTCGCGCCGCTCGGCGACGGCAGCCGCGCGATCAAGGATGTCGGCATCAGCGCAGAGGCGCTGCGCGGGCGGGGCGGGGCACCGACGGCGACGGTGTCCTGATCCTTCGGCCCTGATCCTTCGGCCGCGCGGTGCGGTCAGAACGGTAGCTTGAAGCGGAGCATCAGGCGCGGATCGTAACGTCCCTGCTCCGCCTCCACCGACAGCTTGCCGCCGGCGAGGTCGGCTTCGGCGCGGTCGGATCGGACCCAGGTGTCGGGCAGCGGTGCCAATCGGTAGCGGGCGTCGTCGCGCCGGCGGCATATGACGATGTCATCGCCGGGGGCGGCCGCGCAATCGCCGGGCGTTTCGGTCAGCCGCGGCGCCGGCGGGGTCTGGCGAGCGGGGAGGGCGGGAAGCGCCTGGATCCACAGCATCGCGAAAATCATCGGCTACCCCCGCTGTCGCCGGACGTATCGACCAGGATTGTGGCGATCCGGTGTCCGCCTCAACCCGCGGCGGCGGCGAGCGCGTCGTCGGTGCCCTTGGCACGTACATAGGCGGGCCGGTCGGTGACGCGCGCGACATAGGCGGCAAAGGCGTCGCGATGCGGCAGGGTGCCGAATTGCAGGCCCCAGCCGATCTGCGACCCGAGCGCCACATCGGCGGCGGTGAAGCGATCGCCCGCCGCGAAAGGCTGGCGCGTCAGCAGCGCATCGAGCACGTCGACGACCAGATCGTAATGGCCGTAGCCAACCAACTGCATCTCCTTCTCGCTCGGCGCGATGCCGCGCGATTTCTCGGTCACGGCATGTTCGAGCGGTCCGGCGGCGTAGAACAGCCAGCGATAATAATCCGCGCGCTCGTCCGCCCGCGGGGCGAGCCCGGCATCGGGGAAGGCGTCAGCCAGATAGGCGCAGATCGCCGCGGCTTCGGTGACGATGCGCCCGCCATGGGCAATCGCCGGCACCTTGCCCATCGGGTTGATCGCGAGATATTCGGGCGATTTCATTGGCGGGCCGTATTCGATCAACTCGGTCCGGTAAGGCGCGCCGACCTCCTCGATCATCCACCGTGCGATCCGTCCCCGCGAAAAGGGGTGGGTGTAGAGCACCAGTTCCTCGGCCACGACTCGCTCCTTCCGCTCAAATGAGAACATATAGTGAACGATTCCGCGTCGCGGTCAAGTGCGCCGACGCGCGCCGGTCAGCCGCGACGCAGGCCGCCGTCGAACAGGGCGAGCAGCCGGCCCCACGCCTTTTCCGCCTGCGCCGCATTGTAGACGCGGCTGTCGGGCGGGCACCAGCCGTGGAGCGTGCCGGCATAGACCTCGATCTCGGCAGGCAGCTTCGCGGCGGCATAGGCGTCGCGGAGCTTGTCCTTTTCGGCCGGGTTGCGCTGGTCGTCATTCTCGGCGACCGCGAACAGGAAGCCGGCCTTCATCGCCGGCACGCCGAGATGCGGGCTGTCCGGCCGGTCGGTGGCGAGCCCGCCGCCGTGGAACGACGCACCCGCGCGCACGCGGTCGGGCCGCTCGGTCGCGGTCAGCATCGTCATCGGACCGCCCATGCAATAGCCGGTGGTGCCGATGCCGCGCCGCGTATCGACCTGGGGCTGGCGGTCGAGCCAGTCGACGAAGGTGCGCGCGTCGCGGCGCGTCCCGTCCTGGCTCAACGCCGCGCGCCACGGCGCGATGCGGGCGCGCACCTCGGGCTGGTCGAAGCTTTCGCCGGGCGCGAGGAACGGCGCCTTGGTCGAGCGGTAGAACTGGTTGACGGTCAGCACCGCGAAGCCCGACTGGGCGAGCCGGTCGCCCATCTGGCGAAAGGCGGGGCGCAGGCCCATGATGTCGGGCCAGACGAGCACGGCAGGCGCCTTGCCGCGCGAGGGGGCGGCGAAATAGGCATCGCACACGCCGTCCGGGGTGGTGATCGTCACGTCGCGCCCGGTAATCGGCTTGGCATTGGCCGGAACGGGCAGCGCGGCGATCAGCCCGGCCGCGCCGGCGAGCGCGCCGAACTCACGTCGCGAGACCCCCGCGCGCGTGCCGAGAAACCGGTCATTATCGTCGGCGGTCAGATCGTCGCACATGGTTCAGCCTCGCGAATCGTGGAAGCTCCACGCTATCCGCATCGGCACATGCGCGAAAGCGGCGAACCCCGGGAAGGGGTCAGCGCCGGAACAGCGTGTCCGCGGTCGGCTCCGCCGGCGCGCTGCGATCCACCCCGGAGGCGGCGGCTTCGGCATCGCGCGCCGCAGCGTCGCGCTCGGCGCGCAGCTGTTCGATCAGCGCCTCGCGGTCGCCCTCCAGCCGGGTGTCGACGGGGGCTTCAAGCCCGGCCGCCTTCGCCGCCTTGGCGACCAGCGCGTCGAGTTCGCGCTGCGAGCACAGGCCCAGCGTCACCGGATCCTTGGGCACGATATTGGCGATGTTCCAATGAGTGCGGTCGCGGATCGCGGCGATGGTCGTCCGCGTCGTGCCGATCAGCTTGCCGATCGCGCCGTCGCTGATCTCGGGATGGTTGCGAATGATCCACGCAATGCCGTCGGGCTTGTCCTGGCGCTTGCTGACCGGGGTGTAGCGCGGGCCCTTGGTCCGGCGGACCTGATCGGGGCCCTTGAGCATCTGGAGCCGGTAATCGGGGTCGTTCTGACCCTTCTCGATCTCCTCCATGGTCAGTTCGTGCGCGCGCACCGGATCGCGCCCGGTCAGCTTGGTCGCGGCGGTGTCGTCGGCGATCGCCTGGACCTCCAGGATGTGCAGGCCGCAGAACTCGGCGATCTGCTCGAACGAGAGCGCGGTGTTATCGACCAGCCAGGAAGCGGTCGCGTGCGGCATCAGCGGCTGGGCCACGTCGAAAATCCTCCGGAAACAACAAGGGCCGCCCCTTGCCGGAGCGGCCGCTCAATATCCATGACTTAATGCGTTGCGCCGCGAAGCACAAGCGCGCCTGTCAGGCGGCTTCGCGCAGCGCCCCTTCGATCGGCACCAGCGCCGACAGGAACTGTGCGGCGCTCGCTTCCCAGGTGAAGCCGCGCCCGTAGTCGGCGCAGGCCGCGCGGTCGAGCGCGAGCGCCCGCGCGATCGCGTCGTCCAGATCCTCCGACATCGCGCCGACACGGGCGTCGAGCACGTCGATCGGGCCGCTGACCGGAAAGGCGGCAACCGGCGTGCCGCAGGCCAGCGCCTCGATCATCACCAGCCCGAAGGTGTCGGTTCGGCTGGGAAAGACGAAGACGTCCGCCCCGGCATAGAAACCGGCCAGTTCGTCACCGAAGCGCGGGCCGACGAAAATCGCATCGGGATATTGCGCCTCGAGCGACGTGCGCGCCGGGCCGTCGCCGACGACGACCTTCGTCCCCGGCTGGCGAGTCTGCAGAAAGGCCTCCAGATTCTTCTCGACCGCGACGCGCCCGACATAAAGCTGGATCGGGCGGGGCAGGTCGGCGAGATCGGGATGGGGCGGCACGTCGGGCCGGAACTGGTCGAGGCTGACCCCGCGCCCCCAGTGCCGCACCTGGTCGAGGCCATGGTCGACCAGCGCCTGGCGGATCGACGGCGTCGACGCGAGGATCGCCCGGGCCGGGGCGTGGAACCACTGGATATAGCGCCAGATCCACTCCGCCGGCAGGCCCGAGCGCGCCGAGACATAGTCGGGGAACTGGGTGTGATAGGCGGTGGTGAAGGGGAGACCCCGGCGCAGGCACCAGCGCCGCGCGGCGACGCAGAGCGGCCCTTCGGTGGCCAGATGGATCGCGTCCGCGCCGAATTCGGCGAGCATTCCGCCCACCGTCGCCACCCGCGTCACCGCCAGCCGGATTTCGGGATAAGTGGGGCAGGGCAGCGAGTAAAAGCGGTCGGGCGAGATGACCAGCACTTCATGCCCCTGCGCGGTCAGGATGCGCTGCATCGACTTGAGCGTGCGCACCACGCCGTTGACCTGCGGGTCCCAGGCGTCGGTGACGATGGCGATGCGCATCCGCGCCGGCCCCGCGTCCCCGACGACGCCGGCGCTCATGCGGCGACCCGCGTCTCGACCCCGACCGGGACGACACCGTCGCGCATCGCGATCTCGTCCGCCCAGTGCAGGATCTCCATCCGCCCGTCGAAATGTTCGACCAGCGCGGTGCACCCTTCGACCCAGTCGCCGTCGTTGAAATATTCGACGCCTTCGATCGTGCGCATGTCGGCGGTGTGGATATGCCCCGCGATCACCCCGTCGACGCCGCGCAGCTTCGCCTCGTGGGCGACTGCTTCCTCGAAATCGCTGATGAACTCGACCGCGTTCTTGACCTTGTGCTTGGCGTATTTGCTGAGCGACCAATAGGGCAGCTTCATCGCCCGGCGATAGGCGTTGACCCAGCGGTTGAGCGCCATCATCGCATGATAGGCATAGTCGCCAAGATGCGCGAGCCAGCGGTGGCTGAGCGTGATCGCGTCGAATTCGTCGCCGTGGAGCACCAGCAGGCGGCGACCGTCGGCGGTGGTGTGGATCACCTGGCGCCGGATCACCACGCCACCGAAATTCAGGCCGGCGAACTGGCGAAACATCTCGTCATGGTTGCCGGGAATGTAGACGATTTTGGTGCCGCGCTTGGCGCGCTTCAGGATGCGCCAGACGATGTCGTTGTGCGCGGCCGGCCAGTAAAATTTCTTCTTCAGCTGCCAGCCGTCGAAAATGTCGCCGACCAGATACATCTTCTCGCTGTCGACATGGTCGAGAAAGTCGATCAGCATCTCCGCGTTGCAGCCGCGGGTGCCGAGATGGATGTCGGAAATCCAGATCGTGCGATATTGCCGCCGCTGGGTGATCGCCTTTTCCGGGATCGACGGCGCCGCGTCGGTGAAATCGCTGAGGTCGGCAACGTCCATGTCGAACGGCAATTTGGTGATCGTGGCCATTCCCTGTGGTCCCCACGCCTTGGTTCGACCGGCCTATGCCGCCAAATTGTTACAGATCGAATCGTCGCGCCTTCACCAAACCGTCATACGGCATCCGCCATGGGGACAAAACCCGGCAACCGGCCGATGCGTTCCATCCAGTCGTCGATCGCCGGATAGTGGCCCAGGTCGAACCCGCCGCCGTCGGCGACATGGGTATAGGGATAGAGGACGAGGTCGGCGAGCGTCACCCGGTCGCCCGCCAGGCACGCACTGCGCCGCAGCTGGCGCTCCATCAGGTCGAGCGCGGCGCGTCCGGCGGCCTCCTTGCCCGGGATCATCGCGCGCTGGGCGTCGCTCAGCCGGTCCTCGCCGACAAAGGCGCGCCAGAAGCGCAGCGTCGCGATATTGGGTTCATGGCTGTACTGTTCCCAGAACAGCCAGCGCATCATGTCGGCGCGCTCGAAGCGTCCGGCGGGAACGAGGTCGCTGCCATCGGCCAGATAGAGGCAGGCGGCGTTGCTTTCGGGCAGGAAGCGATCGCCGACCTGAAGCACCGGGATGCGCCCGTCGGGATTGACCCGCGCAAGGAATGCCGGCGTGCGCGTCGCGCCCTTCAGAATGTCGTAGGCGCGACGTTCGAGCGGGAGGCCCAGGATCGCGGCGACCAGCCGGATCTTGTAGCAATTGCCCGACACCGGGTCCTCATGCAGGACGAGGCGCGGCGAGGTCATTCGGCGGCCACCCGCGCGACTCCGCCAAATTGGCGGCCGCCGACAAGCGCCTCTGACGCTGCACTGCGCGGCCGCAGCGTCGATACGGGCGATGCGCCCAGAACCCGAAACACGATCGATCTCCAGTTTGGCCGACATTAGGCGGATTGGTGCTTGTCGCCTAACAGAATTGGATTTGACGACATCAATTTTTCAAGCCGTTCAGCGGCGTGCCGGTACCGGTGTGGTCGATGCGGCGGGCCAACGCGCTTGAACCTTTGCCTTCGCCTCGCCCGCTGCGCTCGTAATTATCAGAATCGGGTCCGTAAGTCCCACAAGATACTGACCGCAGATTTTCCTGAAACACGCAATGCCCATCGTGTTGAAACCATGATGATATCTGTATAAACCAAAACAGAAAGTTTTTAACGCCTTTACTGAAATGTGAAACAATCTATCCATGGGCCTTACAAAACAGCAAGTATGCCTTTTTGGGGAAGGTGGGTCGGAAATGGAAGATATACATAAGTATATTTTGGAAGCCGATGATTATGTCGGAAAGAATTACTTTAACACCGATGACTCGACATTCCTACTTGTTCCCGACGATAAGCTAAATTCATGGTATGAATTACTAAAAGACAAAATAGAACAGAATAAATCATGTACATCAAACTTTGTTGCAAGAAAGTGGTCATCGATTGATATCAACAGATATCATTGGGTGCGTCGAATTCGCCTTGAGCAACGAAAGCTGGAGCTTGCAACGGTTGAGCAACTTTGTCGTGCAAAATACTGTTTGCCGTACTTGTCTCCGCAAGATTTGGCCGATCTTCCGGATTCTTCAATGGGTGGTGCTTATCTTCAGTACATGAACGATGCCAAGTTTTATGAATTCGACAAAAACCCATTGTCGCCAGATTCAGATATGAAATGGCTGATAAGATTGATGAGGCAGACTCACGACTTTTATCACCTGGTCGGTGAATTCTACCATTACGGATGGGAAGGTGGGTACCTGGTTTATAATGATCCCCGGCGTTTCGGCCACGACATGCTGGTGTTGATCGAGGAAATTTGCATCTACGCCTTCATGATGGGGCAGGTTCGGCTCAAAGAAGTCATTCCGACCGTCGCGGATTGGGCCAATAATGGCTATGACCACTGTGCGGCCTGGCTGACACAGGCCTATCCGATATGGCGAGATACGCAGGACTTCAGCAGAATCGAGCACTTCGAATTTCCGCGTTTCATCGGGGATTGCGAGAAATTCACCTATGCGTCGATGAAGCTCGGCCAACTCGAGGCGGATGTCTGTGTCGATGATTTCCTGAACGACCTTCACAGGCTGCTGCCGCCCCTGCCGCTGGACGCGGGGCTGGAGGAAAGGGAGGCACGGGACATGGTGCTGGAGAGCTTTGAACGGGGCTTGCGAAGCAGGCCACTGATCTGTTTCGAATGGGACCGCTATCTGGCTAACGACCTGAACGAAGTCCGTGCGTTTCTCAACATCCCTCGACGTAAGCGTTTCCGGGACGGTTCGCATTATCTGAAGGCGGATCTGGTGCCAGACAGCGCGCCGGTGGCAATGTCGACGCGATAGTGCGGCGGCGGCATCGAAGATATCGCGCGACCTGACGAAGCCATGCGCGCGATTCAGGCGATCTCGCCCATCGTCAGCACGATCTTGCCGAAATGGCTGCCCGCCTCCATCCGCGCATGGGCCTCGGGCGCCCGGGCAAGCGGGAAGGTGCCGTCGATGACCGGGCGCAGGCGGCCGGCGGCGACGAACGGCCACACGGTGCGGCCGAGTTCGTCGGCGACCAGCGCCTTGAACGCGGCGCTGCGCGGGCGCAGCGTCGATCCGGTGAGCGTGAGGCGGCGGCGCATCACTTCGAACAGCGGGATTTCGGCACTGGCCCCGCCCTGCACCGCGATCGAGACGTGGCGGCCGTCTTCGGCCAGGCATTTCAGGTTGCGGGCGACATAATCGCCGCCGACCATGTCGATCACCACCTGGCACCCCTGGCCTTCGGTGATCGCCTGAACCCGCGCGACGAAATCCTCGGTCCGGTAGTTGATCGCATGATCGGCGCCGTGGGCGAGGCAGGCGGCGACCTTTTCGTCCGAACCGGCGGTGACGATGATGGTTAGGCCGAACAGCTTCGCCAGGCTGATCGCCATGGTGCCGATGCCCGAGGTGCCGCCATGGACGAGCACCGTATCGCCCTCGGCCGCATAGGCCCGCTCGAACAGGTTGGTCCACACGGTGAACAGTGTCTCGGGCATCGCCGCGCCCTCGACATCGCTCAGCCCGGCGGGCAGCGGCAGGCAGTGCGCGGCGACCGCGACCGCATATTCGGCATATCCACCGCCCGAGATCAGCGCGCAGACGCGTGTCCCGACCAGCGAGGCGGCTGCGCCCGGCCCGGCGGCGACGACGGCGCCGGCGACTTCGAGCCCCGGGATGCTGGGCGCGCCCGGCGGCATCGGGTAGAGGCCGACGCGCTGGAGCACGTCGGGGCGATTGACCCCGGCGGCCGCGACGCGGATCAGCACCTCGCCCGCGCCGGGTGCGGGCACCGGGCGCTCGACGACCCGAAGCACTTCCGGCCCCCCGCGTTCGGCCGGATCTATCGCGCGCATCGTTTCGGGCAGGTCCATCGCTTCGCCGCATCCCCCGTCGAGGCCCGTCACCATATGGGCCCGGTGCCTTATTGACTTCACCCGTCCCCCGGTCAACGCTGTGCCGATGGACGCCGAAGAGATTCTCGGGCGGAGTCCGGGTGACCCGCTGACGGCCCTGATCCGGCAGGACCTCGACCCCTTTTCGGTCGAAGAGCTTGCGGCGCGCATCGCGCTGCTCGAGGGCGAGATCGCCCGCGTCCGAGCGCGGATGGCGTTCGCGTCGCAACACCGCGCCAGCGCCGACGCGCTGTTCAAGCGATGACGCGCCTGGCGAACGGGTGGACGGTTAGTGCGGCAATCGCCGCGTGCAAGTGCTTGATGCGGGGCAGAACGCTTCCGACATTGCCATCAAGGATCGCGCCCAAGCCGCGATCCGACTGGAGTATGACGTAAATGCCTTCCTTTGCATCCGCGCTTGAAACCACCCTCCATCGCGCGCTCGAGGCCGCGTCGTCGCGGCGGCACGAATATGCGACGCTGGAACACCTGCTGCTCGCGCTGATCGACGACGAGCACGCGTCGAAGGTGATGAGCGCGTGCGGGGTCGACCTGTCCGAGCTCAAGACCGTGGTGGCGCGCTACCTCGACACCGAGCTTGAGGCGCTGAAGGTCGAGAACGCGACCGACCCTTCGCCGACCAGCGGCTTTCAGCGCGTCGTCCAGCGCGCCATCCTGCACGTCCAGTCGTCCGGCCGCGACGAGGTGACCGGCGGCAACGTGCTCGTCGCGCTGTTCAGCGAGCGCGAGAGCTATGCGGTCTACTTCCTGCAGCAGCAGGACATGAGCCGGCTGGATGCGGTGAGCTATATCAGCCACGGCGTCGGCAAGGGCGGGACCCCGTCCGAAAGCCGCGAGGTCAAGGGCGCGGCCGAAGAGGAAAAGCCGCAGAAACAGGACGCCAAGGGCGGCAAGAACGAGAGCGCGCTCAAGCAGTTCTGCGTCGACCTGAACGAGAAGGCGAAGAACGGCAAGGTCGACCCGCTGATCGGTCGCGGGCCGGAGGTGGACCGCACCGTCCAGATCCTGTGCCGCCGCAGCAAGAACAACCCGCTCTATGTGGGCGATCCCGGCGTCGGCAAGACCGCGATCGCCGAAGGACTGGCGCGCAAGATCATCGAGGGCGACGTGCCCGAAGTGCTGCTGCCCGCGGTCATCTATTCGCTCGACATGGGCGCGCTGCTCGCCGGCACGCGGTATCGCGGCGATTTCGAGGAGCGGCTGAAGCAGGTGGTGTCGGAGCTGGAAAAGCTGCCGCACGCGATCCTGTTCATCGATGAGATCCACACCGTCATCGGCGCGGGCGCGACGAGCGGCGGGGCGATGGATGCGTCGAACCTGCTCAAGCCCGCTTTGTCGGGCGGCACGATCCGCTGCATCGGCTCCACGACCTACAAGGAGTTCCGCAACCACTTCGAAAAGGATCGCGCGCTGCTGCGCCGGTTCCAGAAGATCGATGTGAACGAACCGTCGGTCGAGGACACGATCAAGATCCTGACCGGGCTGCGCACCGCGTTCGAGGGGCATCACAGCGTCAAATACACCCCCGACGCGATCAAATCGGCGGTGGAATTGTCGGCGCGCTACATCAACGACCGCAAGCTGCCCGACAAGGCGATCGACGTGATCGACGAGGTCGGCGCGATGCAGATGCTGGTGCCGCCCAACAAGCGCAAGAAGACGATCACCCCCAAGGAGATCGAGCAGGTTATCGCGACGATGGCGCGCATCCCGCCCAAGACGGTGTCGACCGACGACACCAAGGTGCTGGCCAATCTGCAGACCGACCTGAAGCGCGTCGTGTTCGGCCAGGACAAGGCGATCGAGGTGCTGTCGAGCGCGATCAAGCTGAGCCGCGCGGGGCTGCGCGATCCCGACAAGCCGATCGGCAATTACCTGTTCAGCGGGCCCACCGGGGTCGGCAAGACCGAAGTCGCGCGCCAGCTCGCCGAAATCCTGGGCATTCCGCTCCAGCGGTTCGACATGAGCGAATATATGGAGCGGCATTCGGTCAGCCGGCTGATCGGCGCGCCGCCCGGCTATGTCGGCTATGACCAGGGTGGCTTGCTGACCGATGCGGTCGACCAGAATCCGCATTCGGTGCTGCTGCTCGACGAGATCGAGAAAGCGCATCCCGACCTGTTCAACATCCTGTTGCAGGTCATGGACAACGGCAAGCTGACCGACCACCACGGCAAGACGGTCGATTTCAGGAACACAATCCTGATCATGACCACCAATGCCGGCGCGTCGGACATGGCGCGCGAATCGATCGGCTTCGGCGAAATCGCGCGCGAGGATGTGCAGGAAGAGGCGGTGAAAAAGCTCTTCACCCCCGAATTCCGCAACCGCCTCGATGCGATCGTGCCGTTCGGCTATCTGCCGCCCGAAGTCGTGGCGCGGGTGGTGGAGAAGTTCATCCTCCAGCTCGAGCTGCAGCTGGCCGATCGCGGCGTTCATATCCGCCTTGATGAGGAAGCCAAGTCGTGGCTGACCGCGCGCGGCTATGACAAGCTGTACGGCGCCCGCCCGATGGGCCGACTGATCCAGGAAAAGGTCAAGCAGCCGCTCGCCGAAGAGCTGCTGTTCGGCAAGCTGGTCCATGGCGGCGAGGTCAACGTGAAGCTCAAGGACAATGAGCTGATGTTCGAGATCGTGCCTGCTCCCCCGAAGAAGCCGCGCCGCAAGGGCGGCAAGGCCGAGAAGGTCGGGGTGAAGTAACGCCCAGACGGCGTCCGGCCGGGACCGGGCCGGACGCACCGCCAAACGCCGCCACGGCGGGCCACGACGGCCGTGGCGCAACGCACCGTTTCGGGTGTTTTGTTTCAGGCGTTTACCTTCCTTTCGCAACCGTGCCGCTATGCCACGGGCATGGTCCGCCATCTCCATCGCTGGCTGCTGGCATGCGCGCTGGCGTTGCTCGTCGCCGCGACGCTTGCGGTGACCCCGGCACAAGCGACCCACAGCGACGAACGGGTCGCGATCTGTGTGCGTCCCGACCCGGCCGGCCTGTCGCTCGCGCGCGTCCTGGCCGAGGCAGAGTCACTCGGCTGCACGGGTGCGCAGACGCGATATGGCCAGGGCGACTTCTGGGCCGTTTCCCGCCCCCTCCACATCCATTCCAACGATCATACGCCCCGTGCGGTCCGGATCGCGAGCCTGTGGCAGGAGGCCGTGACGCTGCACATCGTCTATGCCGACGGCGTGGTGCGTCGCGAGCGGCTGGACCAGCACAACATCTCGCGCAACCTTCAGCTCGGCGCGGTGATCGAATTCGCCCTGCCGCCGCGCGACGTCGCGATCAGCCGGCTGGCGTGGCGCGTCGAGCAGTCCGCCAACCGGCGCGGCGTCCTGCTCGGCGCCCATATCATCACCGCGCGCGAGAGCGTGGTCGACAACCTGACCATGGCGGGCGTCTATTTCAGCTTCATGGGCCTGGCGGCGGCCCTGCTCATCTATAATCTGAGCATGTGGTGGGCACTGCGCCACGGTTTCCAGCTGATCTATTGCGCGATGGTCGGCGGGCTGCTGCTCTACGCATTCACCGCGTCCGGCCTGCTTGCCTGGGCATGGCCCGACATCGCAAACAACACGCGGCTGAAGCTCAACTACCTGCTGCTCAGCTGGTCGGCCGGCGCGGGGCTGATGTTCATGCGCGCCTATTTCGAGCAAAACGTCTTTGGCGGCTGGCTGGGCCGGGTGACGCTGATCGTCGCCGCGCAGCTTGTGCTGGCGGCGGCGTTCTTCGCGTTGTTCGCCGAACAATTGCTGCCTGTCGCCGACCTGGTCTACACGATCAGCTTCACGCCGGTCGCGCTGCTGATCCCGACGATCCTGATCGTCGCCTGGTATCGGCGCAGCCAATATGTGTTCCTCTACGCTACCGCCTGGCTGGCACCGCTGATCAGCGCGTTCACGCGGATCGCCTCGTCGCTGAATCTCCTCCCCTGGAATTTCTGGGTCGACAATTCGACGATCATCGCGATGGCGGTCGAGGCGCTGCTGTCGAGCGTCGCGATCGCGTATCGCATCCGGCTGCTGACCCTCGAACGCGACGTGGCGCGCGAGCAGGAGACGCTCGCGCGGCGGCTGGCCGACATCGATCCGCTGACCGGGCTGCTCAACCGTCGCGCCTTCCTGGCCAAGGCGATCGGGCGTGCCGACCCCGCGCAGCTGATCCTGATCGACATCGACCATTTCAAGCGCGTCAACGAAACGCTGGGGCATGACGGTGGCGACGAGGTGCTGCGTGTGCTGGCCCGCACGCTGCGCAAGGTGACCCCCGAAAACGGCTTGATCGTCCGGCTGGGCGGCGAGGAGTTCGGCATCCTGGTCGACCAGGCCGCTGCCCCCACGACCGGCGATATCCTGTCGGAAATCCGGGCGGCGCGCATGCCGTTCGACCTGCGGGTCACCGCCAGCATCGGCACCAGCCACGGCCCGCTGCGCGACGAAACCGACTGGAAGCGACTGTACCGTTCGGCTGATCGCGCGCTGTTCGACGCCAAGGCGGCGGGGCGCGACCGTGCCCGCGAAGGCGCACGCGCGGGCATCGGTCCGATTGCCGCCTGAGCTTGCAGAGCCGGTCGATTTTACGTATTGGGGCGGGGGAAAAGCGAGGGCGGATCGTGATGAAGTCGCGAAAGGGTGTGATGGCTGCACTGGCGCTGCTGGCGCTGGTCCTGCTTGTCCGTCCGCCGAGCGCGGATATCCGCATCCTCACCCATGACTCAGAGGATCGCTCGCCGCATCGCGTGCATGCCGCAGTCGACATGGGCGTGATGGCGTTGTCGCTGCTCGTCACCTGGACAGCCGCGCAGCCGCGCTGATCGCGCGGCGCGGGACAGGCGTGCGTACACCGTAAGGGGCGGTTTCACGCGATCGCGGTTGCGCGCGACGGGCAGGCTGCTTACACCCTTGTCAATGCGCGACCCTGAAACGATCTGGCGATCGGACTATCTCCACCCCGGCCCCTGGGACCAGACCATCGAACCCGTTTCGATGGTGGCATTGTTCGACGAGACCGCCCGCCGTCACCCCGCGCGGCCGCTGATCGATTTCATGGGCCGGCGCTACAGCTATGCCGAGACGCTGGACGGCGCGAACCGGATCGCGGCGGGGCTGTCGCGGCTGGGCTACGGGGCGGGCGACCGGATCGGGCTGTTCCTGCCCAACGTGCCGCATTATGTCGCGGCCTATTACGGCATCCTCAAGCTGGGTGGCGTGGTCGTCAACTTCTCGCCGCTCTACACGGTCGACGAGCTCGCCCATCAGGTCGAGGATTCGGGCACGCGCCTGTTGTTCACCCTGTCCGCCAGCGCGCTGCTGCCCACCGCGCTGAAGGTGCTCGACAAGAGCAGCCTGGAGCGGCTGGTGGTCGGGTCGATCGCCGGGGCGCTGCCGACCACCAAGTCGATCCTGTATCGCATGTTCCGCGGCAAGGAAGTGACGCCGCGCCCCGCCGGTGACAGGCGCGTCACCGCCTTTTCGGGGTTGATCGCCAATGACGGGCGCTTCGACGCGCCGGCGATCGATCCCGATCGCGACCTGGCGCTGATCCAGTATACCGGCGGGACGACGGGCACGCCGAAGGGCGCGATGCTCACCCACCAGAACCTGTCCGCCAATGCCCGCCAGGTGGCGCGGCTCGACCCCGACCCGGGCCAGGTCGACCGCGTGCTGGGCGTGCTGCCGATGTTCCACGTCTTCGCCAACACCTGCGTGCTCAACCGAACGGTCGTGACGGGCGGCGAGATCGTGATGCTGCCGCGCTTCGACGCTGCGCAGGCGCTGGCGGCGCTCCAACGCACGCGCGCCACCGCCTTGCCCGGCGTGCCGACGATGTATCGGGCGCTGCTCGATCATCCCAAGCTGAAGGACACCGATTTTTCGTCGTTGCGCTTCTGCATTTCCGGCGGCGCGCCGCTGCCCGCGGAATTGAAGACGCGGTTCGAGGCGACGATCGGATCGCGGCTGGTCGAGGGCTATGGCCTGTCCGAAAGTTCGGGCGTGGTGTCGTGCAATCCCTATGGCGCGCTCAACAAGCCCGGCACGATCGGCCAGCCCATCATCGCGACGCGGGTGCGGCTGGTCGACAAGGAAGATCCCGGCAAGCCCGCGCCGCCCGGCGAACCCGGCGAGATCATCGTCGCGGGGCCGCAGATCATGCGGGGCTACTGGAACCGCCCAGATGCCGATGCCGACGTGTTCGTCGACGATCCCGACACCGGCGTGCCGGGCCGCCACTGGCTGCGTACCGGCGATGTCGGCGTGATCGACGAGGATGGCTTCATCCGCATCGTCGACCGGCTGAAGGACATGATCGCGGTCGGCGGGTTCAAGGTGTTCCCCAGCCAGATCGAGGCGATCCTGTATCATCATCCGGCGGTCAGGGAGACGCTGGTGATCGGCGTGCCCGATGCCTATCGCGGCGAAGTGCCCCGCGCCTATGTCACGCTGCACGACGGCGCGGCCGAGACCGGCGCGGTACTGCGCGAATGGCTGAACCCGCAACTGGGCAAGCACGAGCGCGTCGACCAGGTGGTTGTCCGCCTGGGCTTGCCCAAGACGATGATCGGAAAGCTCAGCCGCAAGGACCTGATCAAGGAAGTGGAGGCCGAGGGCTGGTGAGCTTTTCGCCCGCGCCGCGGCTTGACCCTGGTCGTTCCGCTGCCGCATAGCGTGCCCATGGTGCAAGAACCCGGCATTGCCGAACTGTCTTTCGAAGACGCCCTCAAGGAACTGGAGCGGATCGTTACCCGGCTGGAAAGCGGCGACGCCCAGCTGCAGGAGGCGATCGACCTGTACGAACGCGGCGACCAGCTGCGCCGCCAATGCGCGGCACGGCTGGATGCGGCGCAGGCGCGGATCGAATCCGTCCGCACCGACGCCGAGGGGCGGGCGGTCGGCACCCAGCCATTCGCGGCAGGTTGAACCGGAAGATGGGGGCAATTCCGGCACCGCTTGGACCTGCGCTGCGTGAAATCTCGGCCGAGATGGATCGCCAGTTCGACCGGCTGCTGCCGGTGCCGAGCGACCCGCGCAAGCGCCTGTACGAAGCCATGCGCCACGCCACGATCGGCGGGGGCAAGCGGCTGCGCCCGCTGCTCGTGTTCGCGACCGCGCGCCTGTTCGGGGTCGACCGCAACTGCACCGCGCGCGTCGCCACCGCGATCGAGTGCATCCATGTCTATTCGCTCGTCCACGACGACCTGCCGGCGATGGACAATGACGACATGCGCCGCGGCAAGCCGACCGTGCACAAGGCCTTCGACGAGGCAACCGCGATCCTGGCCGGCGACTGCCTGCACGCGCTGGCGTTCGAGCTGCTCGCCGACGAGGCGACCCACCCCGACCCGTTCGTCCGCGCCGAGCTGGTCGCCGACGTGGCGCGCGCGGCGGGACCGGCAGGCATGGGCGGCGGCCAGATGATGGACCTGGAGGCCGAGCGGGCGAGTTTCGACCTGCCGACGGTCACGCGGCTGCAGGCGATGAAGACGGGCGCGCTGATCGCGTGTTCGGTGGAGGCCGGCGCGATCCTGGGCCGCGTGCCGCCCGAGGGGCGCACGGGGCTGCGCGGCTATGCGCGCGACGTCGGGCTGGCGTTCCAGATCGCCGACGACCTGCTCGACGCGGAGGGCGACGAGGAGATGGCGGGCAAGAAGCTGCGCAAGGACGACGGGGCGGGGAAGGAAACGTTCCTGTCGCTGCTGGGCGTCGACCGCGCGCGCGAACAGGCACGCATCCTGGTCGACCAGGCGGTCAGCCACCTGCACAGCTATGGGCAGGAGGCGGACCTGTTGCGCGCGATCGCCCGGTTCACGCTGGAACGCGATCGCTAACCCCGGGGGGCGACCACCATGACCATCCGAACCGGCGTCTATCCCGGCACGTTCGATCCGATCACGCTCGGCCACATGGACATCATCCGGCGCGGCGCGAAGCTGGTCGACCGGCTGGTGATCGGCGTGACCACCAATCCGTCCAAGTCGCCGATGTTCACGGTCGACGAGCGCATGGAAATGGTGAAGCGCGAGGTTGCGGGCATCGAAGGCGAGATTCATGTCGTCAGCTTCGACTCGCTGCTGATGCATTTTGCCGAGCGCGAGGGCGCGCGTGTCATCGTGCGCGGGCTGCGCGCGGTCGCCGATTTCGAATATGAATATCAGATGGCGGGCATGAACCAGCAGCTGAACAGCGGGATCGAGACCGTGTTCCTGATGGCCGACGTGTCGCTGCAGCCGATCGCGTCGCGACTGGTCAAGGAAATCGCGATCTACGGCGGCAATATCGGCAAGTTCGTCACCCCCGCGGTCAAGGCCGACATGGTCGCCCGCGTCGAACGGATCGGTCGCAAGGGCAGCGACTGAGGGCGATCGACGCACCGCGCCGCGTCGCGCGCGGGACCAGGCCGGGGCCGGTCCCGCGCACCGGGGTCAGGCGAACAGCAAGTCCATGTTCAGGTCCGGTTCGGCCTCCGCCTGCTTGGGAAGGACCTCGTCATATTCGGCCATGACATAGTAGCCGTAGCTGTCGGCATTCTTGATCGTGAGATTGGGATATTGTTCGGCGAGCCGCCGGCAACGGTCATATTCGTAGCATTCCTTGCTGTCCCAGGGACAGTCGACGTCGTCGGTATTGCCGACCAGATGCGAAATCTCGTGCACGATCGTCAGCGCCGCCGTGCGCGCATCGGTGCCCGATTTGTAGAAGGCGTCGTCGATCTTCATCGTGAATTCGCCGCTGTCCAGCATCTGCTTGACGTTCTTTTCCGACCAGCCGCTCGCCGGGCGCTGCGCCGCCGCATAGGTCCCCGGCCGCCCGACGCTGCGATTATAGCGGATGAACGAGGTGCCCATGGCGTAGTGGATCATGTTCAGCACTTTCCACGCCTGGTCCAGGCGCGTGGCGTCCATCGCGCCGAAAAATGCGGTATAGGCCTTGGTCGGCGTGCGCGTGGAGCGAATGGCCGACATGCGGGTATAGGCGACGGCGGTCGCCTTGCCGGCAAGGGTGATCGCATTCTGAACCTTGACGTTATGGCTTACCGTGAAGCCGGACAGCAAAAATCCCATCGCTTTCCCTCCCAATGAGCGGCCGCGCGCCCCGTGGCCGGAAGCGACAAGCTATCATTCCGGACCGGTCGTTCCCAGCCTCTTCCCGATGCTCGACGCATGCCATTTGCGCCGATGTTGATTTGCTCTAAGCGCAGGAGCGGTTGAGACTGTGGTGGTGATGCAATGCGTTTCTGGATGATCCTGTTTTCGTTGCTGATCGGACTCTTCGCGCCCGTCGCGCATGCCCAGTTGATCGAGGTACCCGGTCGCGCGACGCCGCCGGCGACCACCGACACCGACAATCTGTGGCTGCTCGACCTGTCGACCGGCGGCCGGGTGACGATCTGGCTGCGTCCTGATGTCGCGCCCAAGCATGTCGAGCGGATCAAGACGCTGACGCGCCAGGGCTTTTACAACGGGCTGCCCTTTCACCGGGTGATCGACGGGTTCATGGCGCAGGGTGGCGACCCCAAGGGCGACGGCACCGGCGGCTCCGAGCTCCCTGACCTGGAGAAGGAGTTCAATTACCTGCCGCATGTGCGCGGGGCGGTGTCGGCGGCGCGCGCGCAGGACGAGAACAGCGCGAACAGCCAGTTCTTCATCATGTTCCAGCCGCGCCTGGGGCTCGACAAGAATTATACCGTGTTCGGCCGTGTCCTCGACGGCATCGAGTTCGTCGACGCCATCCCGCGCGGCGAGCCGCCGGCCGAGCCGGCGCGCATCCTGAAGGCGTATATCGCATCGGACAATCCGCCGCCCTATCAGGCCGCGGCCCCGGCGGCGCCCGTGCTGCCGGCGGGCGAGACGCCGGTCACGCTGCCGGGCGCCAAGCCCAACTGAGCCCCGGCGCGAACCCCCGCCCGCCGACCGCGCGCCCGCCGCGATGAACATCGACCTGTTCGATTTCGAGTTGCCCGCCGACCGCATCGCGCTGCGCCCCGCGGAGCCGCGCGATGCGGCGCGGATGCTGGTGCTCGACGGCGACGCCATCCGCGACGCGGGCGTGCGCGACCTGCCCGACCTGCTCGCACCGGGCGATGTGCTGGTGTTCAACGACACCCGCGTCATTCCGGCGCAGCTGGAGGGACTGCGCGGGACCGCGCGGATCGGCGCGACGCTGCACAAGCGCGAAGGACCGCGCCGCTGGCGCGCCTTTGTCCGCAACGGCAAGCGGCTGCGCGAGGGCGACGAAATCCGCTTCGGCGCGGACGGCAGCGTGCGCGCGACCGCGAGCGACCGGGGCGAAGACGGCAGCTGGGCGCTGACCTTTGCCGGCGATGCGCCGGTCGAGCTGCTGCTCGCCCGGGTCGGCACGATGCCGCTGCCCCCCTATATCGCGTCGAAGCGTGCGATCGACGAACGCGACGCGCAGGATTACCAGACGATGTTCGCGCGCGAGGCAGGCGCGGTCGCCGCGCCGACAGCGTCGCTGCACTTCACCCCCGAGCTGATCGCGCGGATCGACGCCGCCGGGATCGCGCGCGAGACGCTGACGCTGCACGTCGGCGCGGGCACCTTTCTGCCGGTCAAGGTCGAGGACACCGACGATCATGTCATGCATGCCGAATGGGGGCGGATCGACGCCGCGACCGCCGAACGGCTCAACCGCGTGCGCGCAAATGGCGGCCGGCTGATCGCGGTCGGCACCACCGTGCTGCGCCTCATTGAAAGCGCGGCCGATGCCGACGGCACGATCCGCCCGTTCGAGGGCGACACGTCGATCTTCATCACGCCCGGCTATCGGTTTCGCGGCATCGACGGGCTGATGACCAATTTTCACCTGCCCAGATCGACCCTGTTCATGCTGGTGTCAGCATGGATGGGGCTGGATCGGATGCAGGCGGCCTATGCGCATGCGATCGCGTCGGGCTATCGCTTCTACAGCTATGGCGACTCCAGCCTGTTGCTGCCGTCGGGGAAGGGCTGAGGATTATGCTGCGCCAGATGTGGATTGCCGTCGTCGCGCTGGTGCCGCTCGCGGGCGTCGAGGCGCAGCAGCGGCGAGTGCCCGACGTGCCGGCGATCGCCGATCCGCGTGCCCTTGGCGATCGCCCGGCAATGGCGACGGTCGTGGTCGAGCCGGTCGGCATGCTGATCGCGACCTTTGACCAGGACGGGGACGCCGTGGTCACGCCCGACGAGCTCGACACGGGCGTGGGCGCAACCTTCACCGCCAGTGCGCGCGGGGCGGGCGACATCGGCTATATCCAGTTCGCCGACTGGGCGGAGCGGTGGCTGGGCGATCGCACCGCGTTGCCCGGCCCGTTCGAGGTCGATCGCGATCAGGACAACCGCATCACCCTGGCCGAGCTGCAGGGGCGGATGCGCGAAATCTATGCCCGCATCGATGCCGACAAGGACCAGCGCGTGACGCGCAAGGAACTGCTGACGATCCGCAGCGCCGCGGGGCCGCTGTTCGATCCGGGCGAGCGGCGTCGCCGGCGGAGATAGGGGGGCAGCCGGACGATCGAGGTGCCGGACCTTGATCACCCCGGGGTCTGGCTTCTAATTACCCTTCACCGTCACCCCGGCCTCGTGCCGGGGTCCACGGTGCCGCTTCGGGCTTGCCGGGCCATTGAGGTGGTACGCGCCAGTGAGCGCGTGTCGTACGCCTGGGCGGGGAATTGCGCCTGTTTCACGGTGGACCCCGGCACGAGGCCGGGGTGACGAGGGTATAAAGTTGGCGGGCGAGGGCGGTCGTGTTCGCGGTGGCAGGCGGACCATATCGCCGCCAGCCCATCGACAGCGGCTGCGAAGCGCGGCATGAGCGCACGCCACATGACGCGGTTCGATTTTTCCATTCATGCCACCGACGGCAAGGCGCGCACCGGGCGCATCACCATGCGCCGGGGGGAGATCCGCACGCCCGCCTTCATGCCGGTCGGCACCGCGGCAACGGTCAAGGCGGTGAAGCCCGCCGATGTGCGCGCGGCGGGGGCGGACATCATCCTGGGCAATACCTATCACCTGATGCTGCGCCCCGGCGCGGAGCGGGTCGCGCGGCTGGGCGGGCTGCACCGCTTCATGGGCTGGGACCGGCCGATCCTGACAGACAGCGGCGGCTATCAGGTGATGAGCCTGTCCGACCTCACGACCCGCAACGAAGAGGGCGTGGCGTTCAAGAGCCATCTCGACGGGTCGCGCCATCTGCTCACGCCGGAACGGTCGATGGAGATTCAGCGCCTGCTGGGCTCCGACATCGTGATGGCGTTCGACGAACTGGTGCCGACCACCGCGACGCGCGAGGAACAGGCGGCGGCGATGGCGCGGTCGATGCGCTGGGCGAAGCGGTCGCGCACCGGGTTCGACGCGGGCGGTGCCCATGCCGAGGGCGCGGCGCTTTTCGGCATCCAGCAGGGCGCGCTCGACGAGGCACTGCGTCGCGAATCGGCCGATGCGCTGCTCGACATCGGCTTTGACGGCTATGCGGTCGGCGGGCTGGCGGTGGGCGAGGGACAGGACGCGATGTTCGGCGTGCTCGATTATGCGCCGGGCCAGCTCGACCCCGCAAAGCCCCGCTATCTGATGGGGGTCGGCAAGCCAGACGACATCGTCGGCGCGGTCGAACGCGGCATCGACATGTTCGATTGCGTGCTGCCGACGCGGTCGGGGCGCACCGGCCAGGCGTTCACCCGCGACGGGCCGATCAACATCAAGAATGCGCGTTTTGCGGAGGATCAGGAACCGATCGCCCCCGAATGCGCTTGCCCTGTATGCGCGACGTGGACGCGCGCCTATCTGCATCATCTGGTGCGGTCGGGCGAGATACTGGGCGCGATGCTGATGACCGAGCATAATCTGTGGTTCTATCAGACGCTGATGCAGGACCTGCGCGATGCAATCGCCGCGCAGCAATTATCCGGTTTCGCCAGCGCGTTTCGCGCGCGATATGGTCAGGCCAGCGCGCGCGCCGCGGGCTGAGTGCAAGTGGAGAGGGTGATGGCCGAAGACGAAGAGAGCAACGAGATCGTGGCGGCAGCCAGGAACGCCAAGCGCAGCAAGCAGGCGGCGAACGCGACGACCCCCGAGCCCGCGGATCGCCTCAACTGGCCGCTGACTACGATCGGCATCGGGATCGGCATCGGTTCCGCCGCGCTGGCGGCGGCGCTGCTCTATGCCAATCGCAATCGCGACAAGCACTGACGACGACCCTGCGCGCCCGACAAGGTTACCGCCGGCCGCATCTGTTCCGCCGCGGGACAGGGCGAAAATCGGGGAAGCGCGCGCGGGCGTGATGCGCTAACCGGCCGCGATGCGGCGTCGGCGTCCCTCCACTTCCCAGATCGTGCTCGCGACGCTGTTCGTCGTTCCGGCGAGCATATTCACCGCGCACGCGGCGATCGCATCGTTCGACCAGGTCGCGCGCGCGACGCCCGCAGCCATGGCGGCCCCGGCGGCCCAGCCGGCGCTGGTGGGGCGCGCGATCGTGACGCCCGGCACGACCGGGACGACCGAGCTGCCGGCGCTGCCCGCGGGCGTGGCCCCCGAAGGCGACGCTCGCGCGCCGACCGACGCGACGGTGCGCGCCGCGTCGCCATTCGTGCTCGGCGGATCGACGACCGACCAGGCCCGCGCGCTCGAGTGCCTGACCGCCGCCATCTATTACGAGGCCGCAAGCGAGCCCGACGATGGCCAGCGCGCAGTGGCGCAGGTGGTGTTGAACCGCGTGCGCCATCCCGCCTTTCCCGCGACGGTGTGCGGCGTGGTGTATCAGGGGTCGCAGAACCGGGTGTGCCAGTTCAGCTTTACCTGCGACGGGGCGCTGGCGCGGCGACCGGTGCCCGCCGCCTGGGCGCGCGCGCAGCGGGTTGCGGCGGCGGCGCTCAACGGCGCGGTCTTCGCCCCGGTCGGGCTGGCGACGCATTACCACACCTATGCGGTCACGCCGGCGTGGAACCGGGGACTGGTGATGACCGGCGTATTCGGCGCGCACTTCTTTCACCGGTGGAAGGGCTATTGGGGCACGCCCGCGGCGTTCACCAGCCGCCATGCCGGCGGCGAGCCCGATGTGCGGGGCAGCGCAGCGGTGCGCGCGGGGCTCGACGCGCCGGTCGCCGCGCTGGCGATGCCGCGTGCGGTGCCGGTATCGCCGGCCGACGCGCCCGTGGGCGCGGCGCCGGCCGATCGCCTGCCCGAATCGCAGGTGCGCGACGAATGGCGCGACAGCGGCCGGCCGCTGATCTGAAGCCGCCGATGCAAACGGGCCGCCGCATCGCTGCGACGGCCCGCGCCTTCATCTGGGGTCAGGTTCAGTAGCGACCCTGGCGGTCGTTCTTCTGGATGCGGATGCGCTGCGACAGCCGGTCGAAACGCTGGTCGAGATCGCGGCGCTCGACCCGGTTCAGGCCATTGCCGGAGCGGCGATACTGGCGTTCCAGCACCGTCAGATCGCGAAACTGGGCGCGCAGGCGGCTTGCTTCGGCCCGGTTCAACGCGCCCGAGCGCACGCCCTGGTCGATCCGCCGGTCGAGATTGGCCTGACGCTGGTTGATCGACATCCAGCCCGACTGCGCGCTCGCGGTGGCGGGGACGGCACTGGCGGCGACGCCCAGCGCCGCAATCATCATCGCAATCTTCTTCATGTTCCAACTCCTGAACTGAACCGGCCGGGTGACCGGTTGAGACAGGATATCGGACGCAATTGTCGCACGCGTGTTCCGCCGAACGCGGAAAACTGTCACACCTTGTCGCAGGTCGGGCGGGTTCGTTCAGCTTCGCTGCGTGGCGATCCAGTCGTCGATCTGGCGTTCCAGCACGTCGAGCGGAACCGAACCCTGGCCGACGACCGCGTCGTGAAAGGCGCGCAGGTCGAACCGCGGGCCGAGCGCGGCCTCTGCCTTCGCACGCAGGTCGCGGATCTTGAGCTCGCCCAGTTTGTAGCCCAGCGCCTGGCCCGGCCAGCTGATGTAGCGATTGACCTCGGCATCGATATTGGCGGCCGACAGCGCGGTGTTGTCGGTCATGAAGGCGACCGCCTGTTCCTTGGTCCAGCCCTTGGCATGGATGCCGGTGTCGACGACCAGCCGGCACGCGCGCCACATCTCGTAGCTCAGCCGGCCCATATTCTTTTCCGGCGTGTCATAGAGCTTCATCTCGATGCCCAGCCGCTCGGCATAGAGCCCCCAGCCTTCGGTGAAGGCGGTGAAGAAGGCGAGATATTTGCGCAGCGGCGGCAGGTCGAGTTCCTGTTGCAGCGCGATCTGGTGATGGTGCCCCGGCACGGCCTCATGCAGCGTCAGCGCGGGCAGCTCCCACAACGGCCGCTGGTCGAGCTTGGACGTATTGACGAAGTAGAAGCCCGCCAGCCCGTTCTCGGGACTTCCCGGCCCGTAATAGGCGGTGGTCGTTCCCTCCGCGGTTTCGGCCGGGATCGGCTTGACGCCATAGGGCAGGCGCGGCAGCCGGCCGAAATATTGCGGCATCAGCCCGTCGATGATCTTGGCCTGGCGCGAGCTCGCCGCCAGCAGCTCCTCCGGCGTCGTCCCGTAATATTTGGGGTTGGTGCGCAGTTCGGCGATGAACGCCTCGCGGCTGGCGAAGCCGGCTTCCTTGGCGGTGGCTTCCATCTCCGCGCGGATGCGCGCGACTTCCTTCAGGCCGATGTCGTGGATCTGATCGGGCGTCAGATCGGTCGTCGTCATCTGGCGCACGCGAAAGGCATAGAAGTCGCGGCCGTTGGGCTGCGCCGATACGCCGACCGAACGCGCACAGGCGGGCTGGTAGGCGCGGGTGTAGAAGTCGGCGGCCTTGCGATATTCGGGGTTGAGCGTGCCGGTGATGACGTCGCGGGCGCGCTGCTGCAACGCCGCCCATTCGGTGTCGCTGGCGTCGGCCGGGCGGGGATTCTTGAACGGCGCATAGAAGCGCGACTGGGTGGCATCGGCGGTGATCACCCCGGTCAGCGTCCGTTCGAAATTGGTCAGCGTGACGCAGGGCTGGACATAGCCTTCCTTCACCGCACGCGCGGTGATCGCGATCAGTTCGGCATTCATCGCCGGAAACTTGCCGAGCCGGGTGAGGTAATTGGCGTAATCGGCCTTGCTGCGGAACGACAGGTCTTCGCCCAGGCCGGCCAGCCCCTGCCAGGGCGAGCTGTAGCTGGTGAACAGGATCATCCGCTGGCCGAAGCGGTTGCCCTCGATGTCGTTGCGCAGCAGCCGGCGCAAAATGCCCTTGTTGACGCGCCCCGCCGCATCGAGGCCGGCGTCGGGGATCGCTTCGAGCCGGTCGAGGAAACGCTGTGCGTCGGCGGCGCGGCGATCCTCGGCAGCGAGCGACACGTCGCCCAGTTCGGTGTCATAATCGCGCACGCCGACCGACGAGGCGAGGCGCGGGCTTTCGCGCAGCGCCCATTGCCAATGGTCGTCCAGCAGGGCGACCAGGTCCTCGCTCGGCCCGGCGTGCGCAGCGCCCGCACTCGTTAGCACCAGGGCAATCGCCGCGACCGTCAATTTCAGGTTCCGCATTTCAATGCCCTCCACACCCGCATCCAAGGACCTTCGCCAAAAGCTGAAGTCGGCACAATAGTCCAAACCTGTCGTCACCCCGGCCTTGCGCCGGGGTCCCGCTTCTTCGCGCGTCGGATCAGGCAGCGGGGCCCCGGATCAAGTCCGGGGCGACGAGCGTTTTGGGCTGCCCCTGATTGAATGGACACATGGAGACCGCCGGTCGGCGCTATGCCGCGAGCAGGCGGGTCGCCTGCGCGCGGGCTTCGTCGGTGATTTCCGCGCCCGACAACATCCGGGCGATTTCCTCGCGCCGTTCCGCGTCGTCGAGGGCGTGGACGCCGGTGCGCGTGACGATGCCGTCGTGGCGCTTGGCGATCAGCAGGTGGCGGGCGCCGCGTGCGGCGACCTGCGGGCTGTGCGTCACCACCAGCACCTGCGCGCGCTCCGCCAGCCGCGCCAGCCGGTCGCCGATCGCGCTCGCCACCGCGCCGCCGACGCCACGATCGATCTCGTCGAAAATCAGTGTGCGCGGCGCGCCCTGTTCGGCGAGCGCCACCTTCATCGCCAGGATGAAGCGCGACAATTCGCCGCCCGACGCGATCTTGATGAGCGGGGCGAAGGCCGCGCCCGGGTTGGTCGAGACCTCGAACTCCACCCGGTCGCGGCCCGCGGCGCTGCCCTGTTCGGAGGGCAGGGGCTCGACATGGGTACGAAAGCGCGCGGCGTCGAGCTTGAGCGGGGCGAGCTCGGCGGCGACCGCCGCGTCGAGCCGCGCCGCTGCATCGCGCCGCGCCGCCGACAGTGCGGTGGCGGCGTCGGCATAGGTATCCGCCGCCGCCGCCGCAGCGCGTTCGAGCGCCGCCAGCCCCGCGCTGCCCGCGGTCATCCGCTCCAGCCGCGCGCCCATCTCTTCGGCCAGCGCGGCGAGATCGTCGGGCTGAACCCGGTGCTTGCGCGCCAGTCCGCGCAGCTCGAACAACCGCGCCTCGTCGGCCTCGAGCGCGGCGGGATCGAAGGCGAGCGCCTCGCCAGCGACGTCGACCTGGTCCTGTGCGGCCCCGGCCTCGATCAGCGCGCGGTCGATCGCCGCCAGGGCTTCGGCGAGCGCGCCATGATCGTCGGCGACGCGTTCGAGGATGCGCGCGGCCTGGCGCAGCCGCGACAGCGCGCCGTCCGCCCCGTCGATCAGCCCGGCAATCGCCTGCAGCTCGCCCGCCACCCGCTCGCCGCGCTGCATCGCGGCGCGCCGTTCGGCCAGCGTCGCTTCCTCGCCCGGTTCGGGCGCGAGCGCGCGCAGTTCGCCGACGGCATGTTCCAGCCATTCGCGGTCGCGCTCGGCACTGGCCTGGTCGTCGCGCGCGGTCGCCAGCCGTGCCTCGGCCTCCTGCCACGCGCGCCATGCCGCCGCGACCGGCGCGGTGTCGAGCGCGCCGAACGCGTCGAGCAGCGCGCGGTGGCCGCGTGGATTGAGCAGCCCGCGATCGTCATGCTGGCCGTGGATCTCGACGAGCAGCGCGCCGAGTTCGCGCAGCAGTCCGGCAGATGCGGGCTGATCGTTGACGAAGGCGCGGCTGCCGCCGTCGGCCTTGACGATGCGGCGAATGATCAGTGGCTCGCCGGCCTCGACCTCCAGCCCGTTTTCGTTGAGCAGCGCCCACAATGCGTTGCTGGGCGCGGGGGGCGAAAAGCACGCGGTCACCGCCGCCTGCGCCGCGCCTTCGCGCACCAGGCCGGTGTCGCCGCGCGCGCCGAGCGCAAGTCCCAGCGCGTCGAGCAGGATCGACTTGCCCGCGCCCGTTTCCCCCGTCAGCACGCCCAGCCCGGCGTCGAATTCGAGGTCGAGCGCCTCGATCAGCACTATGTCGCGGATCGCCAGCGCGGTCAGCATCTGCCGGCCTCCTGACCGGTGCGGCTCAGCTCGCCGCCGGTGTGGCGGGGGCTGCCGGCGCGGCGGTCGCGGGCGCGTGCTTCTGGATCAGCGCATAGGCGCGCTCATACCATTTCGAGCCGGGATAGTTGGCGCCGAGCACCGCTGCCGACTTGCGTGCTTCGTCCGGCACGCCCAGCGCCAGATAGCTCTCGGTCAACCGCATCAGCGCCTCGGGCGTGTGCGTCGTCGTCTGATATCGGTCGATGACGGTGCGGAAGCGCAGCGACGCCGCGAGCCACTGGCCGCGCTGCTGATAGAAGCGGCCGACCTCCATCTCCTTGCCCGCCAGATGGTCGCGCACCAGATCGACCTTAAGCCGCGCATCGGCGGCATAGCGGCTGTTGGGGTAGCGGCGGGTCAGTTCGCCCAGCGCCCCCTGGGCCTGATCGGTGATTTTCTGGTCGCGCGAGACGTCCGAAATCTGCTCATAATAGCTGAGCGCGATCAGGTAATAGGCGTAAGGGGCGTCGCGGTTGCCGGGGTGGACCGCCAGGAAGCGCTGCGAACCCTGGATCGCCTTGGTATAGTCGCGGTCCAGATAATAGCTGAACGCGCCCATCAGCTGCGCGCGGCGCGCCCAGACGGAATAGGGGTGCTGGCGCTCGACCTCGTCGAACAGCGCGGCCGCGACCTTGTACTGGCCGCTGTCCAGCCGCTGCTTGGCGGCGGTGTAGAGCGTGCCGACGTCGCGCGCGACATAGGCGGTGTCGGCCCCGCGCTTGGGACCGGTCAGGCCCGCACAGGCGCTGAGGCCCAGCGCGGAAATGGCGATGATGCCGCAACGGGCGACGCGGGACAGGCGGATTTGCATGGACGGTTAGTAGCGGAGCAGGGCCATGGCGAACAATCCCAAAATCAACGCGGACAACCCGCGCATTTCCGCCGCGCCGCAAAAAATTTACGCTTTGTTAACGATTTCGGGTTCATGGTTTCTTTACGGATTGACGCCCCTTGGCCACTCGGTGGAGACGTCGTTTCATGTATCTCGTGCGTGTTGTCGTGATCGCCCTTTTGTGCGGGGTAATGTCGGGCGGGTGCGCAACGTCGCAGCCGACGGCGACCGTGCAGGTCGCGCCGACCGTCCCAATTCCGGGCCCCGAAGAAAAATGGCGCGAGATCGCGCTGAGCGACGACGCCCAGACGCTCGATTCGATTGACCAACGCTGGCAGCAGGCGCTCGCGACGCTTGGTCCCACGACGCGAAAGTCGGCGGAGGCCGAAGGCGCGCTGCTCGATCCGGCGGCCGCGCTCGACCATCCCGCGCCGACGCCGGGTTCGTACAAATGCCGGGTGGTGCGCCTGCAGATGGACGAACGCCCGGCCCGTCGCCTGCGCGCCTATCCCGAGTTCTTCTGTTACATCCGCGCGGAGGGCGATCAGCTGACCTTCCTCAAGCAGACGGGGACCGACCTGCCTGCGGGGTGGCTGTTTCCCGGTGGACCCCGGCGCATCGTGTTCCTTGGCGCGCAGCAGGACGAACCCGGCGAGGGCAAGCTCGGTTACGGAGTCGAACGCGCGCGCGACCGGGCGGGCGTGATCGAGCGGATCGGTCCCTTCCGCTGGCGGCTCGCGATGGCGGTGACCGGCGATGCGCAGCGCTTCGACATCTACGAATTTCGTCCGGTGCCGTCCGACGCGCAGCCCGAAGTCTGATTTTCCCTGCCCGCTTTCAGCTGAACCCAGCCTGTCGCGCGCGTAATGTGCGGTTCATGCAACGGGGCTGATCCTCCAGGCGTTGGGCCGCTCAGGTCCAATCAATGGAGGAAAAGACCGATGTTGAAGCCGATCACGGGCGCCATCGCCGCCGCCGCCGCGTTCGCCGCTGTCCCTGCCATGGCCGGGCACGACCGCTATGCGCATATCTTCAACGACTCCAATTCGCACTATCTCGACTACAAGACCTCGATCTCCGAGGCGAAGCGCGAGCTGCGCAAGGATCTGGAGGATGCGGACAGCGAATCCGACCGGGTCGAGGCCTATGCCGAATATGAGCGCGAGGTCGCCGACGCCGATTATGATTTCCGCAAGGAAATGGCCGAGCGTGGCGTCAAGCTGCGGCGCGGCGAGGTGACGGTGCTGGAGGACGTGGCGGCCATCCGCCGCTGAGGCCCGTGACGTCGCCCCGGCGCAGGCCGGGGCCGTTGGCAGAATGCGCGCACCTGTAGCCAGCGGCCCCGGCCTGCGCCGGGGCGACGCGCTTATCGGCTGTCCGTCAATTCGCCAGTCCGAGCTGCCACAGCACGAAGGCGTTTTCCTCGGCCGCTTCCTTGAGCGATTCCCAGCGGCCCGACTTGCCGCCATGGCCCGCGCCCATGTTGGTCTTGAGCACCAGGACATGGTCGTCGGTCTTGGTCGCGCGCAGCTTGGCCGCCCATTTCGCAGGCTCCCAATAGGTCACGCGCGGGTCGTTGAGACCGCCCGAAATGAACATCGGCGGATAGGCCTGTGCGCGGACATTGTCGTAGGGTGAGTAACCCCGGATCAGCTCGAACGCGGCCTTGTCCTCGATGGGATTGCCCCATTCGGGCCATTCGCCCGGCGTCAGCGGCAGTGTCTCGTCCAGCATGGTGTTGAGCACGTCGACGAACGGCACGTCGGCGACGACGACGCCCCACAGGTCGGGGTCGGAATTGACCACCGCGCCCATCAGTTCGCCGCCCGCCGACCGCCCCGCGATCGCGATCTGACCCGCGCTCGTATAGCCAAGGTCGATCAGCCCCTTCGCGACATCGACGAAGTCGTTGAAGGTGTTGGCCCGCTTTTCCAGCTTGCCGTCCAGATACCATTGCTGGCCGAGATCGTCGCCGCCGCGGATATGCGCGATGGCGAAGGCGACCCCGCGATCGAGGAAGCTCAGCCGTGAGGTCGAAAAGCCCGGCGGGATGGCATAGCCATAGGCGCCATAGGCATAGAGATAGAGCCTGCCGGTGCCGTCGCGCGGGAAATCGCGTGGGAACACGATCGACACCGGCACCTGCGTCCCGTCGCGCGCGGCGATCTTGAGCCGCTCCGTCGCATAACGGCTGGCGTCATAGCCGCTCGGGATTTCCTGGACCTTGAGGACCTCGAGCCGCCCGTCGGCGAGGTGATAGTCATAGACGGTGCCCGGCGTGACCATCGATTCATAGCCGATGCGCAAGCGGTCGATGGCATATTCGGGATTGTCGCCCAGCCCGGCGACATGGCTCGCCTCCGCAAACTCGATCGGAGTCGGCGTGCCGCCCTCATAGCGGTGGATCTCGATCGTATCGATGCCGTCGCGCCGGCCCTCGACCACGAAAAAGTCGGCGAAGGTGGTGACGCCGGTCATGTAGAAACCGGCCGACGGCGCGATCCGCTCGACCCACTCGGCCGGTGCGTCGATGCTGGCGGTCACCAGCCGGAAATTGGGGTGGGTGTCGTTGGTGTGGATGAACAAGGTGCCGTCATGTTCGTCGACATCATATTCGCGGCCGGGCAGGCGCGGCGCGACCAGGATCGGTTCGGCCAGCACATTGTCGGCGGGCAGCAGCCTCACTTCGCTGGTGACATGGTCGCCGGTCGAGATGATGATCCACTTGCGCGACTGGGTCTCGCCGACGCCGACGCGATAGCCTTCGTCGGCCTCGCGATAGAGCTCGATATCCGCTTCGATGGGCGTGCCGATGCGGTGCAGCCGGGCGTTGTCGGTGCGCCATTGCGCGTTGGCGACGCCATAGAGGAACGCGCGCGAGTCTGCCGTCCAGACGATGTCGGACAACATGCCGGGGATGGTGTCGGGCAGCAATTCGCCGGTGGTCAGATCCTTGACCTTGACCTCGAACCGCTCCGACCCGTTGGTGTCGGTGGCATAGGCGAGCAGGCGTCCATCCGGGCTGACCGAAATCTCGCCCAGCCGGAAATATTCCAGGCCTTGCGCGAGTGCGGGTTCGTCGAGGATCAACTGCGCCTCGCCACCCGCGACCGGCTTGCGCCACCAGCGGCGATACTCGCCGCCCTCCTCGAAATCGGTCCAGTACAGCCAGTCGCCGTCCTTTTGCGGCACGGTTGCCTCGTCTTCCTTGATCCGCCCGCGCATCTCGGTGAACAGCGTGTCGGCGAGCGGCTTCAAGGGCGCCATCACCTGCTCGAAATAGGCATTCTCCGCCTCGAGATAGCCGAGCACGTCCGGGTCGGTGACGTCCGGGTATTTCGGGTCCTTCAGCCACGCCCAGGGATCATCGATGGCGATGCCGTGGCGTTCAAAGCGGTGCGGACGCTGCGGGGCGACGGGCGGGGTGAGGGGCGGCTTGGCGTGTTCGTTCATCCCCTAGCCCCTAGCGGGATGTGCGGTGGGTCGTCGAGGGGGGGCTCAATACGAGCCGAAGCCTCTCCACTCCGTCACCCCGGCCTCGTGCCGGGGTCCACCACCCCGCGAAGCACACCGCAAGCCAATTGAGGCCGGGGCCGGGTTGCAAGGCGTGTCATCACGCGATGATCTGGTGCCAGCACGTGTGGCGCGGTGGACCCCGGCACAAGGCCGGGGTGACGATCAAATTAAATGGTCAGTCAGCCGCTCGACAGACTAGCCTAAACCCACCCCTCACAAATCCAGCTTCTCGTAATCCGCCGGCGGGGTGATCCCTTCCATCCGTTCGGACAGCAGCGGGCGGAAGCTGGGGCGGCTTTTCATCACCATGTACCAGCGTTTCGCCTGTTCATGGCTCTTCCAGTCGATGCCGCCCAGATAGTCGGCGACCGAGATGTGCGCGGCGGCGGCCAGGTCGGCGAGGCTCATCGTCGAACCGGCCAGCCAGGTGCGGTGATCGAGCAGATAGTCGATATAGTCGAGATGCTGGACCGCCGCTTTCATCGCATCGCGCAGCACGCGCGCGTCGGGGCTCATGCGGTGGACGATGCGCTTTTCCATGCGTTCGACCAGCAGCGGCCCGGTGATGTCGCGAAAGAACTGCGTGTCGAACCATGCGACCAGCCGGCGGATTTCGGCGCGGTCGATCGCGGTGCCGTTGATCAGCGCGTTGCGATCGATCGTTTCCTCGAAAAACTCGCAGATCGCGGCGGAATCGATCAGCACGATCTGGCGTTCGGTGTCGACCATCACCGGCGTCTGGCCGGCGGGATTGAGGTCGAGGAACTCGTCGCGGCGCAGCCAGGGGGATTCCCGCACCGGATCATAGCCGACGCCCTTTTCACCGAGCAGCAGGCGCACCTTGCGCGAAAAGGGGCAGAGCGGGAATTGAAGCAGCATCCACATCGCACCGTCCTTAACCGGCGCAACCGGGCGGGGGAAGCGGTGTAGGAAACAGAGCGCAACAGAAGCGAATTGTCGTGCGGTGCTCGCCTTTCTGCGCCGTGGCTCAGGGCAGCGGGACCCCGGGTCAAGCCCGGGGTGACGATGCTACCTGCAAGCGCGCCTATCCCGCCTCGTCACCCCGGCCTTGTGCTGGGGTCCACCGCGCGACCCGAACGGCTTCATCATCGGCGCGCTCCCTTTGCCCCGCGCATTGGCTCGGCGCCAACCGGCGAGCGACGGCGCTTTGCGGCACCGTGGACCCCGGCACAGGGCCGGGGTGACGATTAGACTTGCAAGTGTGCTCAGCTTGCTTCGGCGATCAGCCTGGCCGCTTCCGCGCCGGCCCAGTCCATGCCGCCCGCCACGCGCCACACTTCGCGGCCCTGCGCGTCGTAGAGGATCGTCGTCGGCAGATTGGCCTGCATAGTGGTGCTGAACTGGAGGTCGGGCTCCAGCCACGGCTCCAGCTTCTTGAACCCGCGCGCCGCGAAGAACGGCGTCACCTTCGCCGCGCCGTCCAGGTCCTGGCTGATCGTCAGCACACGAAGCCTGTCGCCTTCGCGCACCGCCAGCGCATCCAGCGTCGGCATTTCGGCGATGCACGGCGCGCACCATGTCGCCCACAAATTGACGAGCACCGGCGTGCCGCTGAATGCCGCGATCGTCGCCTTGCGCCCGTCGGGCGTGGCGAAGGCGAAATCGGGCGCGGCCTCGCCCTTGTGACTGCGATCGAGCTTGCCGGTCGCGGCGGGCGCGGCGGCTTGCGTGATGTTGCCGGCGGGGTCCCCGGCTGCTTGCTCCGCGCCCGGCGATTGCCTATCGCAGCCGCCGGACACGAGCGCGAGCAACAGGAGAGGCGCGATCACTGGGCGCATGACAGGCTCCAATCAGATGTGGGGCGGGCGTTTCGACGAAGGCCCGTCGGCCGTGATGCGCGAGATAAATGCCTCCATCCCGTTCGACAAGCGAATGTGGCGGCAGGACATCGCGGGATCGAAGGCGCATGTCGCGATGCTGGGCGCGCGCGGGATCATCGATGCGGGCGACGCCGCGACGATTGCGGCCGGGCTGGATGCGGTGGCGGCGGATTATGCCCGCGACGGCATCGCCGACGACCTGACGCTAGAGGACATCCACATGCTGACCGAGGCGCGGCTGGCGGAAAAGATCGGCCCGGTCGCCGGGCGGCTGCACACCGCGCGCAGTCGCAACGACCAGGTCGCGACCGATTTCCGGCTGTGGGTGCGCGACGCGATCGACGCGGTCGACCAGGGGTTGGGCGCGCTGCAGGACGCGCTGATCGCGCGCGCGGGCGAGCATGCCGACAGCGTGATGCCGGGCTTCACCCACCTGCAGTCCGCGCAGCCGGTGACGCTGGGCCATCACCTGATGGCCTATCACGCCATGCTGGCGCGCGACCGCAGCCGATTTGCCGATGCGCGCGTGCGGATGAACCGCTGTCCGCTGGGCAGCGCGGCGCTGGCGGGCACGGGCTTTCCGATCGATCGCGAGATGACCGCGCAGGCGCTGGGCTTTGACGCGCCGACCGAAAACTCGCTCGATTCGGTATCGGACCGCGACTTCGCGCTCGATTACCTGATGGCGGCGGCGCAATGTTCGCTGCACCTCAGCCGGCTGGCGGAGGAGTTCGTGATCTGGGCGAGCCAGCCCTTCGGCTTTGTCGCGCTGTCCGACCAATGGTCGACGGGCAGCTCGATCATGCCGCAAAAGCGCAACCCCGACGCGGCCGAGCTGGTACGCGGGCACGCCGGGCGCATCGTCGGCGCGCTGACCGCGCTGATGGTGACGATGAAGGGGCTGCCGCTCGCCTATTCAAAGGACATGCAGGACGACAAGCCGCCGGTATTCGAGGCGCACGACCTGCTCGCGCTCAGCATCGCGGCGATGACCGGGATGGTGGCGAGCGCCACCTTCCGCACCGACCGGATGCGCGCGCTGGCGATGAGCGGCTATGCGACCGCGACCGATCTGGCCGACTGGCTGGTGCGCGAAGCCGGCGTGCCGTTCCGCGAGGCGCATCACATTACCGGGCGTGCGGTGGCGCGTGCGGAAGCCGATGGCGTGCGGCTCGACGAGCTGTCGCTCGATGCCTTGCAGGCGATTGACCCGCGGATTGACGCGCGGGTCTATGACGTGCTCAGCGTCGACGCGTCGGTCGCCAGCCGCACCAGCCCGGGCGGCACCGCGCCCGAACGGGTACGCGCGGCGGTGGCGGCGGCGCGCGCGGCGCGCGAGCAGGAGACGGCGCGATGATGCGGATGGCGATGCTGCTGGGTCTGTGTGCGCTGGCGCTCAGCGGGTGCGGTGCCCGGCGTGACTTGCGCCCGCAACAGGGCGAAAGCCTGCCGGTTGCACCCTATGGCGCGACCGCGACGCCGAAATCGCGCGACCTGCTGGCGCCGACGCCGCAACAGCGCCCGCAGCGCAGCGACGAATTGCTGCGCGATTCGGTCGAGCGCGCGCCCGATCCGTTCGAATTGCCGCCCACCCGCTAGCCCCGCCGGAGCCCGATGGACCATTTCACCTATCGCGACGGCGTGCTCCACGTCGAGGACGTGCCGCTGCCGCGCATTGCCGCCGAAGTCGGCACGCCCGTCTATGTCTATTCGCAGGCGACGTTCGAGCGCCATGCCCGCGTGTTCCGCGCGGGGCTGGCGGGGCTCGACCGCACGCACCTGGCGTTCGCGGTCAAGGCCAATCCCAATCTGGGCGTGCTCAAGGTGCTGGCGCGCGAAGGCTATGGCGCCGATGTCGTGTCGGTCGGTGAGATGTGGCGCGCGATCGCCGGGGGCATCGCGCCCGCCGACATCGTGTTCTCCGGCGTCGGCAAGCGCCGCGACGAGCTGGAGGCCGCGCTGGATGCCGGGATCGGCCAGTTCAATATCGAGCATGAGGCCGAGGGCGTGGCGCTGGCAGAGATCGCCGCGGCGCGCGGCGTGCGCGCGCCCGCGACGATACGCGTCAATCCCGATGTCGATGCCGGCACCCACGCCAAGATCTCCACCGGGCGCAAGGAAAACAAGTTCGGCATCGATATCGACCAGGCCCCGGGCGTGTTCGCGCGGCTGTCGGCGCTGCCAGGCCTGAACCTGCGCGGCGTAGCCACGCATATCGGCAGTCAGCTCGGCCGGCTGGAGCCGCTGGAAAGCGCCTATGTCCGCATGGGCCAGCTGGTCGCCGATCTGCGCGGGGCCGGTCATGCAATCAGCCATGTCGACCTGGGCGGCGGGCTGGGCGTGCCCTATCGCCCCGGCGACGTCATGCCGACGCCGGCCGAGTTCGGGGCGATGGTCGCGCGGGTGACGCGCGGCTGGGACGTGACGCTGATGTTCGAGCCCGGCCGGGTGATCGCGGGCAATGCCGGGGTGCTGCTGACGGAGGTGCTGTGGGTCAAGCCCGGTGCGGTCAACCCCTATGTCATCGTCGACGCGGCGATGAACGACCTGATGCGCCCGGCGCTGTATGATGCCTATCACGATTTCGTCGCGGTCCGGCCAAGCGGTGAGCGGATGATCGCCAATATTGCCGGCCCGGTCTGCGAAAGCGGCGATACGTTCGGCATGGGGCGCGACATCGACCGGGTCGCGCCGGGTGACCTGGCGATCTTTCGCACCGCCGGGGCCTATGGCGCGACGATGGCGTCGACCTATAACAGCCGCGCGCTGGTGCCCGAGGTGCTGGTGTCGGGCGACCGCTACGCCGTCGTGGCCGACCGCATCCCGCCCGAACGGATGATCGCGGCCGAACGCGTGCCCGACTGGCTCCAGGACGCCTGAACCCGATGCGATCAGGCCTGCCCATCCTGATGCGGGTGGCCGGACGGCCCGTCATCCTGCTGGGCGAGGGCGAGGCCGCCGAGGCCAAGCGCCGATTGCTCGAACGTGCCGGTGCGCGGATCGTGGGCGAGGACGACGGCGGCGCGGCGCGGCTGGCAATCATCGCGATCGCCGATGACGGCGATGCGCGGGCGGCGATCGATCGGCTGCGCGCGCGCGGCGTGCTGATCAACGCGGTCGACCGCCCCGATCAGTGCGATTTCACGCTGCCGGCCATCGTCGACCGCGATCCGGTGCTGGTCGCAGTGTCGACGGGCGGTGTCTCTGCCGGCCTGGCGGCGGCGCTGCGCCAGCGGCTCGAGCTGCTGCTGCCCGCGCGGCTGGGCGATCTGGCGCAGTGGCTGGGCGCGGCGCGTGACCGGTTCGCGAGCACCGCCGAGCGTCGCCGGGCGATCGCCGACGCGCTGAGCGCCGGGGGGGCACTCGATCCGCTCGCGCCGGTCGGCCGGGCACAATTCGACCGGTGGCTTGCCGAGCCCCATGCCCCGGTCGCCGCCTTTCACGCGATCCGGCTGCGCAGCGACGATCCCGACGACCTGACGCTGCGCGAGGCGCGCTGGCTGGCCGCCGCTGATCGCGTCACCCACCGCCCGGGGGTCGCCGCCGCCATTCTGGACCGCGCCCGCGCGGATGCGGAGCGGATCGCGTGCGCCGCGCCGCCGGCCGATCCGGGACCGGGTGTGACCATAGACGTGGAGCGCGGCTGATGGCGGGCTATGCCTATATTGTCGGCGATGCCGAGGTGACCAAAGCAACCCCCGATGCGGCGATCGTGGCGAGCGGCAAGCTGGTGTGGATCCACCTGCACGAGACGACTCAGGCGGCGCGCGACTGGCTGATCAACGTGGCGAAGCTGTCCGAGCTCGCCGCGGATGCGCTGACCGCCACCGAGACGCGGCCGCGCTGCGACGCGCTGGGCGAGGCGGCGCTCGTCAACCTGCGCGGGCTGTCGACGTCGACCGACATGACGATGTCCGACCCGCTCGCGTCGATCCGGATCCATGCGCAGGGCACGCGCGTCCTGTCGGTCTGTCGTCTGCCGCTCAATGCGCTCGGCCCGGTCTGCGCGCGCGTTGCCGCCGGGGAGGTGCGCGATGCCGGCGACCTGATCGCCGAGATCGCGGTCGCGATCACCGAGGAACTGGACCCCGTGATCGCCGAACTGGGCGACGACCTCGACGATTGCGAGGAGATGCTGGACGCGCGCAAGGTCTTCGCGCTGCGCCGCGCGGTCAGCTCCGCGCGGGTGCAGGCGATCGGCTATCGCCGCTTCCTCAACCCGCAGCGGGTGGCGATCGAGAAGCTGTCGCTGCTCCCCTTCAGCTGGCTGGAGGAGGAAGACCGGCTGCACCTCAACGCCGCCGCCGATCGCGCCGCGCGCATGGCCGAGGAGCTGGAGGCGATTCGCGAACGCGCGGCGCTGCTCCACGAAACGCTGACCGACCTGCGCGCCGAGCTGATCGATCAGCGCGCGCTGGCGATTTCGGTGGTGGCGATCGTGTTCCTGCCGCTGACCTTTCTGACCGGGCTGCTCGGCATGAACGTCGACGGCATCCCCTATGCGCATGAACCCTGGGCGTTCTGGGGCGTGGTGGCGGCGTCGACTTTGGTGGCGCTCGCCACCTTCGGCTATTTCATTCGTCGCCGCTGGTTCGAGCAGTAAGCGTCTGGACGTGGCGGTTGAGCGCCTCCAGCGAGGCGGCGAGCCGGTCACGGTCGCCGCGCACTGCGGCCAGACGGTCGCGGGCTTCGCCCAGTTCGATCGCGCGGTCGGCGATCCGCGCGTCGAGTGCGGCGTTGGCCCGTTTGAGCTCGTTGAGACGGGCGGCGCGATGCAGCAGCCGCTCCATCCGCGTCGTCAGCATCTCGAAATCGATCGGGACCGTGGCGACATCATCGGCACCGATCGCCATGGCCTGACGCGCGATTGCCGGATCGGTGTACGCCGTCACGATCATGACGGGCAGGTCGACGGTCTCGGTCGAGGCGCGCAGTTCGGCCAGCACCTGAAGCCCCGACATTTCGGGCATCACGACATCGAGCAGGAGCAGGTCGAAGCGGCAGCCGGCGATCAGGTCGAGCGCGTCGGCGCCGCGATCGCACAGCACGACGGCATAGCCGGCCTGGCTGAGCCGTTCGCCCATCGCATTCAGGCCGGTCCGGCTGTCGTCGACGACCAGCACCGAGGCGGTGGGGCGGGCGCCCCGCATGGCCGGGCTGATGCGCGTCAGCTGAGTCATTATCGTATCCGTCGCGATAGGAAGCTCGCAGCCTAGCGGCGGACCTTCACGATTTGGTTAAGCCGATGGCGCGGACCCGCCCGGCAGCCGCCGCTGCGCGAAGTCGAGCATCTGCCCGACCATGATCTCGATGCCCGGCATCGCGCCGGTCAGGTCGCGGCCCGATTCGACCGTGTTGATCGCGATGCCCATCGGCGTCGGCCAGCCGCGCAGCGCGTGGACGACGGTGCGCAGCGCCTGAAGCGTCGACACCGCCGCTTGCCAGCCTGCCGCGGTGGCGACGATCCCGACCGGCAGGCCGTCGAAATACGGGCGCGCATCGTCGCGGGTCAGCTCGACGTGGTCGAGCGCGTTCTTGACCAGCCCCGACAGCGTGCCGTGATAGCCGGGCGATCCGATGAGGATGCCGTCCGCCGAGCGGATCGTCGCGACGAACCGGACGATCGCCGGGCTATCGCTCGCGGCTTCGGGATCGAAGGCGGGGAAATCGATGGCATCGGCGGTGAGCAGCGTGGTGCGCGCGCCGCTGCGCGCGGCGACGTCGAGCGCAGCGGAAAGCGCGCGGGCGGTGCTCGAATCCGAACGAAGCGTCCCGCCGATCGCGACGATATGGGGCGTGGTCATCGGCAAGGCGCTAGCCGAAAGCCGCGCCGACCGCCAGAGCCGCGCGGTGGCGCGAAGCCGCTCAGGCCGCGCGCAGGCTCGCCCAGGCGCCGGAGATTTCGGCCAGGTCGTCGGCGGCGCGGCGGAAGGGGGCGGGATCGGTGCCCAGGCTGGCCGACACGATGTCGCCGCGCATGCCGCGATAGAGCGTGGCGAGCGTATCCGCGACGCCGCCGCCGCGCTCAAAATCCAGCCCGTTTTCGAGTGCGAACAGAATGGCGACAGCGCGGGTCACGCGCTCGCTTTTCAGCGCCAGCTTCTGGTTTTCCGCAGCCCACGCCGCCGTGCGCAGGGCGCGGATCAGCTCTTCGTACAGCAGTCCGACCAGCCCGTGGCTGTCCGAGCCGCCGACGCGCCCCGCGAGGTCGACCGCGCGATATGTGGCTTCGGGATTGCTGAGGACCGTCGCGTAGCGTGCCATGATCAATTCCGGTCCGCGTTCCAGCTGTCAATCTGTTGCTGCAGATAGGTCTGGGTCTGGCGATAGGCCGCGACGCGCGCATCCATGCTGGCGAATTGCTGGGTCATGCGCACGCGGGTCGCCTCCGCTTCCTCGAGCGCGTCGGCCTGTTCATCGCTCAGTCGCGTCTGTTCGCGGGTGTAGCGCTGCTCGCTGGCGCCCAGTCCGGTCACCCGGCTGCTGGCCGCGACGGCGATCCGGTTGATCTCGCTGCCCAGCCCGCCGATCGAGGCGAACATCGCCTCCACCGCTTCGGGATTTTCGGTGAGCACGCGCGAAAGCCGGGCGGCGTCGACGCTCAGCGAACCGTCGCGATTGGTCCTGACGCCGATTTCGGCCAGCGTCGCCGGGCCGGTGGCGGTCGACGGCAACAGCCGTCGCAGCGTGAGCTCGCGCAGCGACTGGACCAGCGAGCGCGCTCCGGGATCGGCGCGCAGCGGGCCGGTGACCGGATCGGTTTCGGTGCGGATCGACGCCTGAAGCTCGTTGATCGCGTCGACGACGTCGTTGACCGTCTGGCGCAGGCTTTCGACCGGCGGGGCGGAGTTGATCGAAACCTGGGTGCCGACGCTCGCCGAGACGAGGTCGAGGCGAATGCCCGGAAGCAGATCGGTGATGGTGTTGACCGACCGGCGCAGCGCAACGCCGTCGACCGCGACGATCGAATCGCCGGCGGTTGCCCCGATCGTGGTGCCCGCCGCGCCGACGCCGACATTGAGCGCGGCGAGCCCCGGCGCGCCCGCATCCTCGGTGGCGGTCAGCGTGAACGCCTGCGCCTCGCCCGTCGCGCCCTTCAGGATCAGACGCGATCCCGCGCTGTCGGCGACGATCGAGGCGGTGACGCCGGCGCGCGCGGCGTTGATCGCATCGCGGATGCCGGTCAGCGACGAATTGCTCGCGTCGATGGCGATGTCGACCGGCGTGCCGGTGCCGGCGGTGAAGCCGGTCATCGCGCCGTTCGATACGGTCGCGGTGCCGAGCGTGAGGGTCAGCGTGCCGGTGCCGACCGCAGCCGCGGGATCGGCGATCGGCGCGGTATAGCTCGACTGGGCGGTCGCGAGCTGACGCACCTCGATGCTGGCGCTCAGATTCTCGATCTTGGTGCCGACGACGGGGCTGGCGCGGACGATATTTGGATTGCCGCTGGTCGGCTGGGTGGCGAGCGTGCCGCTGCGCGTCACCGAGCCGAGCGCCGAAGCCAGGTTGTTGATGCCGCTTTTCAGCGAACCGACCGCGGAAATCTGGGCGGTCAGCGTCTCGCTGCGCGCCTCCAGCCGCTGGGTCTTGATCGCGAATTGCGCCTCGACCAGGCCGTTGACCAGTTCGGTGATGTTGATGCCGGATCCGGCGCCTAGCGTGCTGGTAATCGACTCCATCTCGCGTAGTGCTCCCCCCGGGGTTCAGGCCTGTTCGTGAAAACGGCCGAACCCGCGGAATCTTTAGCTGTTTTTCTCGGTCGGCTGACCATTTTCGTCGAAGCGCGCGCTGGCCGGCACGGTGATCGGCGGCGGGGTGCCGCCGGCCGCGACGTTGAGCCCGAAGACGAAGGCCAGCACGGTGGCGATCGCCAGATACAGGTCGTCGCGGACCTCCTGGCCTTCCTTGCTGGTATAATAGACCGCGCGGGCAAGCGCCGGATATTCGAGCACCGGCACCGTCATCTCGCCCGCCAGTTCGCGGATGGCGAGCGCGGTCGCGCCGCGCCCCTTGGCGACCACCACCGGCACCTGGTCGCGGCCGCGCTCGTAGCGCAGCGCGACCGAGAAATGCGTCGGGTTGGTCAGCACGACATGCGCTTCCTTCATCGCCTTCCTGAACCCGCGCTTCATCACCTCGCGCTGGCGGCTGCGGATTGCGGCCTTGTTCTCGGGCGAGCCTTCGCTCTCCTTGTGCTCGTCCTTCATTTCCTGCTTCGACATCTTCAGGCGATTGATGCGCCGCACGATCGCGATCGGCACGTCGATGCCGGCGATGACGACCATGCCCAGCGCCATCACGAACATCAGCAGCAGGAAGGTTTCGCCCAGCGCGCCGACCGCGCCCATGAGGTCGGAGGAGACCAGGCCGGCCATCTGTTCCGCCGACGACCATAGCATCGCATAGCCGATGCTGCCGAGCAGCACGGCCTTGAGCAGCGACTTCATCAGCTCGATCCAGCCCTGGGGACCGAAGATGCGCTTGATGCCCGCGCCGGGATTGATCCGCGACGCCTTGGGCTGGATCAGCTTCGAATTGAACCGCAGCGAGCCCAGCACCGCCTGTGCCGCGATCGCGCTGGCGAAGGACAAGGCGAGCAACCCGCCGAGCGACGGGGCGAGCTGCCACCCGGCATTGGCGAGCGGCCGCCAGGGTTCGAAATCCTCCACATCGGCGCGGCCGAAGGTGAAGCTGGCCGCCATGACCTCGCGACAGGCGGAGAGCAGCGCGGGGCCGAGCATGAGCATCCAGAAGCAGCCGAACAGGATGACCATTGCCGACGACAAGTCGGTGGATTTGAGGACATCGCCGTCGTCCCGCGCCTTTTTGAGGCGCTTTGGGGTTGGGGCTTCGGTCCGTTCGCCGGCCTGCTCCGCCATCAGCCGACCACCAGGGTGCGCGTGGCCTTCAGCGCCTCATCGAGGATGACGAGCATGTAGTCGCTCATCGCCGGCAGCGCGACGAACAGGCCGACGACGCCGACCAGCAGGCTGGCGGGCAGGCCGACCGCGAACAGGTTGAGCGAAGGCGCCGAGCGCGACAGCATGCCCACGATCACGTTGAGGCACAGCAGCAGGAACCCGACCGGCAGGGCCAGCAACAGGCCGGCCAGAAACGCGTAGCCGCCGAACATCGCGATGTTCTGAAGCCGGGCGGTCGCCAGCCATGCGCCACCGGGGGGCAGGAGCGTGTAGCTTTCGACCACCAGCCGGGTGAGGATCAGGTGGCCGTCAATGGCCAGGAACAACAGCGTCAGCAGGATGCCCAGGAAATTGCCGAGCGCGGGCGTCTGTTCGCCGCGCTGCGGGTCGAGTGCGGCGGCAAAGCCGATGCCCATCGACACGCCGATCGTCTCGCTGGCGATCAGCGGCGCGGCAAACGCGATCTGGAGGATGAAGCCCAGCGCGAGGCCGACCAGTGCCTCCGCCGCGATCGACAGGAAGGTGGTCAGCGCGAAGATTTCGGCCGGCGGCTGAATGGCAGCCACGTTGAGCGTCAGGATCGCAATCGCGCCCGACAGCACGATCCGCACCTGCACCGGCACCGCGACCGCGCCGAACACCGGGGCCGCGACGAACGCGGCGCTGATCCGCACCATCACGAACAGCATCGCCCAGAGCTGCGATTCGATCGAGAGGCCGAAGCCGAGCATCGGCTAGCGCACCAGGTCGGGAATGCGCTCGAAGATGCTGATGGTGAAATCGCCGATCAGCGTCAGGATCGCGCCGCCGAACACGATCAGCGACACGCCGACCACGATCAGCTTGGGCACGAAGGTCAGCGTCTGTTCGTTGATCGACGTCGCCGCCTGGATCATGCCCAGGATGAGCCCGGCGAGCAGCGCAGGCAGCAGGATGGGGGTGGCGGCCAGCGCCAGCACCCACATCGCCTCGCGCGCGACATCCATGAAATAATCTGCATCCACGGCGCTAACTCACGAAACTGTTGGCGAGGCTGCCCATGGTCAGCGCCCAGCCGTCGACCAGGACGAACAGGAGGAGCTTGAACGGCAGCGAGATGATGGTCGGCGACAGCATCATCATGCCGAGCGACATGAGCACGGTGGCGACGACGAGGTCGATGATGATGAAGGGCAGGAAGATGAGAAAACCGATCTGGAACGCGGTCTTGAGCTCGCTGGTCACGAAGGCGGGCAGCAGGACCGAAAAGGGGATGTCGGCGGGCGAGGCATAGGGGCCGCTTTTCGCCATTTCGGCGAACATCGTGATGTCCTTCTTGCGCGTCTGCTTGACCATGAAGCCGTGGAGCGCGCGGCCGCCATTCTCGATCATCTGGGTCGCGCCGATCGTGCCGGCGGAATAGGGCTGGATCGCGGTGCGGTTCACCTGGTCGATGGTCGGTGCCATCACGAAGAAGCTGAGGAAGAGCGACAGCCCGACCAGTACCTGGTTGGGCGGCGTCTGTTGCAGACCGAGCGCCTGGCGCAGCACCGACAGCACGATCAGGATGCGGGTGAAGCTGGTCATCATCAGCAGGATGCTGGGCAGGACCGTCAGCAGCCCCATGATGATCAGGATCTGGAGCGACAGCGACAGCGGCGCGTCGCCGCCGCCCAGGTCGCCCAGTGCGCGGTCGATCGCGTCGCCGACGCCCGGTGCCGCAGGCGCGGCGGGCGCGGGAACCGACTGAGCCAGCGCGGGCTCGACCGCGGCGAGCATGACCAGCAGCGCCGCGGCGATGCCGATCCAGCGCACCCGGCGTTCGGCGCGGTCGGCCGGGCGCGGATCGATTGGCGTCATGACGTCATCAATGCGCGCGCGCAGGCCCGCGAACAGGTCGGCAAGGCGGATCATCCCTGGCCCCGGTCGATCAGGTTGACGCCGCCGCGGCCCACCGAGACGAGCAGCTTGCGGCCTTCAAACTCCAGCACGGCCAGGCGCAGGCCGGGCGAGATCATCATCGTTTCCTTGACCTTCAACATCCGCTCGCCCTGCTGGCCGGGCATCCGCGCCTCCAGCTTGCGCCACAGATAGAGGCAGCCGACGAGCAGGCCGCAAACGAGCGGCAGCAGCACGACCAGCTTGAGGATATATTCCCACATCAGCGCGACAGCCGCTTTTCGGGGCTGACCAGTTCGGTCATCCGCACGCCGAAGCGATCGCCCACCGTCACCACTTCGCCGCGCCCGATCAGCGTGCCGTTGACGAACACGTCGAGCAGCTCGTTGGCGTGGCGGTCGAGTTCGATGACGCTCGCCTCGCCCAGCGCGAGCAGCTCGCGCAGCGTCAGCTGGGTCGATCCGATCTCGACGGTCAGGCGGACGTCGACGTCCTGCAGCAGCCGGAAATTCGCGGCGACCGCGCCGTCGGCGGGGAAACCGCCGGTCATGTCGTTCATGTCAGATCCTCTTCGAGCAGCGGGACGATGGAAGCGAGGCGGATGGCGGCCTTGCCATTGGCAGTGCCGATGGTGCCGGTGCCCAGGCGGTGGTTGTTGACCATCACGGGCACTTCGGGGCCGAAGCTGACCGGGATGACGTCGCCTTCCTTGAGTTCGAGCAGGCGGCCGAGCGAAATGGTCGGTTCGGCCAGCACCGAGCGCACCGGAAAGCGCACGCCCATCGCGACGCGGGTCAGGTTGTTGCGCCAGCGCGGATCGGGTTCGGCCGACGGCCCGTGCACGCGCGTGTTGAGCGACACCGCGTGCGGCTTGAGCGCGGCGACGGGATAAAGGAGGTCGACCATCGTCGGCTCGCCATCGGCAGCCGCGATCCCGAAACGGGTGACGATCACCGGATCCTCGCTGTCGAGCGAGGCGAGCAGCGACGGGTTCATTTCGACATTGCCGGGTTCGAAGCCGATTCGCGTCACCGGCTCCCACGCGGTCTGCAGCACCGGGACCAGCGCGGCCGCGATCCGGCGCACCAGCGCCTCGGCGGCAGGCGAAAATTCGTTGGGCAGGGTATCCGGCGTATCGCCCAGCCCGCCAAAGAACAGGTCGAGCATCTCGAGCGTGAAGCGACCGTCGAGCACCAGAAACGCCTGGCCGCCGCCGGGACGCAGCGTCAGCGGCACCCAGGCGGTCAGACCTGGCTTGCGTTCGGCGACATAGTTGCTGAACCGCTCGACGGTCAGCGGTTCGGCCCAGGCGCGGATGGCGCGGCGCATCATCGGCTCGAACACCCCGCGCAGCAGCCGCGCCAGACGCGCCGACAGGTGCTGGAGGGTGTGGAGGTCGCCGAACGGATTGAGGTTGTTGGCCGCGAGCGCGAGCGCATGCTCCGCCCGCGGCCGATCGCGCTCGCGCCCCTCGCTGCCCAAAGATGACGTGCCGTTAACCATGCACGGTCACTGAACAACAAAATTGGTAAAGTAGACGTTACTAACGCCGCCAAAGCCTTCTTTTTCTTCGAGCACGTCGTTGATCGCCTTGGCGAGGCGGCGCTGCAGGACCTGCTTGCCCGCCAGCGTGAACACCTGTTCCTCGTCGGTTTCGCCCAGCGTCATCAGCACCTGCGATCGAACCGCGATCTCGTGCGTCTTCAGGTTTTCGAGGACGCGATCGTCATAGGGGGTCGAGATCGCGATCCCGACCTGAACGAAATGAACGCTCTCGCGCAGATTGGCGGTGAACTCCTTGTCCATCGCATAATAGTTAGACGCATAGCGGTCGCCGCCTTCGCCCTCCGGCGTCGGCTTGCCCTTGTGCTCGGAACCGCCCGATTCCTCGCCGCCGCCGCCATGGTCGCCGCCGCCTTCGCCACCCTTGTCACCGCTCAGCGACGCGCGCTTCTCCTCCGACTTGGGGACGAGCTTCGGGGTTTCGGCCTCGGCATGTTCGGCCGCGCCGCCGCCGCCCATCAGCGACCCGCTCAGGAACATGCCGGCCGCAGCGCCGCCGCCGGTCAGCAGGATCGCGCCACCGGCGATCAGCAGCAGCTTTTTCATTCCGCCCTTCTTCTTGGGCTTTTCGGTATCGGTTTTGGCGTCGCTCATCGGAGGATCCTTTCAATTCAGGCGATTCGTTCGTCGTCAGCGGTCGCATGCGCGGCCTGCGGATCGCGGCGTGCGTCCTGGGGTGTGGCCGGGGCGGGACGTCGGCCCTGGCCGGCATCCTGCTGTCCCGGGTTCGATCCGGCGCCGGAATGCGCGAGCCCGGACTGGGCATGGCCAGCACCATTGCCGGCATTGCCCCCGCCGCTCGGCGCGCCGCCGTCCTGCTGGGCCAGGCGGATGCCGCGCGCTTCGGCCATTTCGGCCAGGCGGGGTGCGGCGTCGGCCAGCAGCGCGCGCGCCGCGGGATTTTCGGCATGGATGCGCACGCCGACATCGCGGCCCGCGCCTTCGTCAAAGACAAGCTCGACATCGCCGAGCGCGTCGGGGCTCAGCCGGATACGCAGCGTCCGCGAACCGGGTTCGTCGCGCAGCGTCTCGATCCGGTCGATCATCCCCTCCATCCATTCCGCGCGGCCGGTGTCGATCGGCGGCAGAGCGCCGGTCGGCGGCGTCACGGCGGGGCGGGCGGCGGGGGTGATTGCGGGTGGGCTCTCGACCATGACGTCGCCGGCCATGCCGGTTTCGCCGATGTCCGCGATCTCGGCGACCGGGGCGGCGAGCGCGTCGTCGGCAGGGGCGGGCCCGGCCACGGCCGCGCCGGGCTGGGCGAGCTGGCGGGCGAATATGCGCGCGGCGGGACCAGTCGAAGCCGGTTCGGCGTCGGGGATGGCGCGTGTCGCCTGCGTGCGCGACACTGGCCGGTCGCGCGTGTCTACCGGCGCTTCGACCGCCGAAATTGGCGTCGCGGCGGCCCGATCGGTGCGGGCAGCGGCGGTCAGTGATGTCTGGACCACGACCGCGTCGGCGGTTTCGGCCGGCGGCACGATGGCGGCGGGGCCGGTGCGCGACACGGCCGGTGCAGGCGCGGGTGCAGGGGCGTTGATCGCCGCGGTTTCGGGCACCGCACTTTCATGCGGCGTGGCGGGTGCAGCGGGCAGGGATGCTCCCGCGATCGCCGGGCTGGCGGTAGGGGCCGGGTCAGTTCGTCCGGCGGCCGGGCGTGCGTCGGCGGGTGCGGCCGGTGCGGCGGCCGGCAGCGACGGCGCGGCGGCTTCGTCCGCTGATCCCGGCGTGTCGAGCTGGCTCGGCAGGGGGAGGGAGGGTGCGGCGCTGTCGGGTAAGGCCAAGACGCTCGATGCGCCGGCCTCTGGCAGCGCGGGCGTGGCGGGGGACAGCGGCGTCAATGCCGTCGTCGTCAGCCGCGCGACCGGGGCGGACACCGCGGGCGCGATCGTCTGGGCAGTCGGGGCCGGCGTGATGACGGGTGTCGCCATGACCGGCAACGGCACCGGTGCAGCCAGTGGCGGCGGCGCGTCCAGCTGGAGCAGGTCCGCCAGCATCGTGTCGAGCATGTCGTCGGCCAGGTCGTCGGCCGGCAAATCATTGCCGGGGGCGGCACTTTCTTGCCGGGTCGCCGCGGCCGCGGCGTCGGCGGGCGGCTGCGCGAGCAGCGCCAGCGCATCGACGAAACGATCGGACGAATCGCCGCCGATCGCCGGTGGCCGCGCAGGATTTGCGGCACCGGTGGGTGGCAGCGTGATCGTCAATGGGTCGATCATGGGCGGTCCTTGTGCAGGCTCGTGACGAGTCCTTGTACCGGACAGCAATTACCGTGCCGTTTTCATCCGGGGCGTGGCCGGCAATTTTTCGAGCGCGCGACGTTCGCGGATCCCCTCCGCGATACGTGCCTGTTCGATCAGCTTTTCGATCGCGCTCTGGTCGCGCTTGGCCTCAAGCGTCGCCGAACGGGCCAACTGGAGCGCGTGCTCCGCCCCCGCCAGGCGATGGTCGGCGGCTTCATGCGCGACGTGCAGCCGCGCGCGCAACGTCGCCGCGGCCTGCAGCCCGATCGCCGGGGCAGGCGCGGGGGCGACGGTGGGGGCGACATCGGCGGCGAGCCCGGCAATGCGCTGGCGCAGCATCGATTCCTGCGCGACGCGTTCCGCCGCGCGCCCTTCGTCCGCGCGGACCAGACCGAGCTGAAGCGTGCGGACGTGCAGCAGCCGCTGGAGCTTGCGCGCGTGGCGTTCAGCCATCGCCGAACACGCCGATCAGTTCGGCGACCGCCTGATCTAGCGGCACCACCGCGTCGGCATCCTGGCGGATATAGTCGAGCACCGCGGGCTGATAAGCGATCGCGGTGTCGATCGTCGGATCGGTGCCGGCACGATAGGCACCCATCAGCACCAGATCGCGATTTTCCTCATAGGTCGCCAGGTGGCGGCGCAGCACGCGCGCAGCCTGGACATGCTCGCGCCCGACGATGTCGGTCATCACGCGGCTGACCGACGGGCCGAGGTCGATGGCGGGGTAGACGCCGCGTTCGGCGAGCTGGCGGCTGAGCACGATATGCCCGTCGAGGATCGACCGCGCCGAATCGACCACGGGGTCGTTGCCGTCGTCGCCGTCGGCCAGCACGGTGTAGATGGCGGTGATCGACCCGCCCGAGGTGACGCAGGTGCCCGCGCGTTCGATCAGCCCGGGGAGCATCGCGATCGCCGACGGCGGATAGCCGCGCGCCGATGCCGGTTCGCCCAACGCCAGCCCGATCTCGCGCCCGGCATGCGCGACGCGGGTCAGGCTGTCCATGATCAGCAGGACGTTCTTGCCCTGATCGCGAAACGCCTCGGCGATGGCGGTGGCGCGCAGCGCGCCGCGGATGCGCAGCACCGGCGAATGATTGGCGGGCACGGCGACCACGACCGATCGCGCCCGCGCCTCGCCCGAAACCTTGGTTTCCAGGAAGTCGGCGACTTCGCGGCTGCGCTCGCCGATCAGGCCGACGACGACGACATCCGCCTGTGCTGCGCGCACGATCATGCCGAGCAGCACCGACTTGCCGACGCCCGAGCCCGCCATGATGCCGACGCGCTGGCCCTGGCCGATGGTGAGCAGCCCGTTGATCGCGCGCACCCCGACATCCATCGGCTGGCGCACGCGGCCGCGGTCGAGCGGACCCTGCAGCTTGCCGGCGAGCGGCCATCGCCGGGCGCCGCGAATCGGGCCCAAGCCGTCGATCGGCTTGCCCGCGCCGTCGACCACCCGGCCGAGCAGCGCATCGCCGACTTCGGCTTCACCCGGTGCGCCGATCGCGCGGACGGGCGCGTTGGGCAGCAGCGGAGCGGGGCCCCCCAGATTCATCAGCAGCGTATGGCCGCCGCGAAAACCGATGACCTCCGCCTCGACCTGATGGGCGCGATCGGCACCGATCCGGCAGACGGTGCCGACCGGCAGCGACAGGCCGACCGCCTCCATCAGCAACCCGTCATAGGATGCAAGACGGCCCGACGCGCGCGGGCGCGGCGCAAAGTCGCCCTGCGCCAGCGTTTCCAGATAGTCTTCGGCGAAGCGGTTCAGCATCCGGGCAACGCGGCGCGATCCAGCGCCTCGGTCAATTGCTCGAGCCACAGCGTGGGCCCGTCCTCGACCACCGTCGCGGGCGATTCGATGACGAACGCCCCCCGGCCGATCGCGGCGTCGGCGACTGCGGACAGTCCCGGCGGCAGCGCATCGCGGACCAGCGCGATGTCGGACGGGTGCAGCCGGACGCTGGCGCGCTCGGTTCCTTCCGCAATCAGCTCGACCGCCGACGCGATGCGCTGTTGCAGCAGTTCGGCGGAAATCCCGGTTTCGCCGACGAGGCGCGCGACCAGTGTCAGCACGGTATGGCGCAGCCGCTCGGCCAGGGCATTGCGATCGATATGGCCGCTCATGCGCAGCGCATCGGCAAGGCCGCGGAGCAGCTGCTCGTCGCGTGCGCGCGCGGCCGCCGCATCCGCCATCGCCGCCGCCATGCCGTCGGCAAAGCCCGACGCGCGCGCCTGGGCGATGGGATCGACAAAGGCCGCGGGCGGTGCGTCGGCGTGCACGTCCGCCATCGTGTCGAACGGATCCCACCCCTCGGTCGGATTGCGATCGCGGTCGGCGGGGCTGAAATGGCGCGGACCCGGTGTTTCGGGCGTGAAGTGGCGCGGTGCCGCGGTGCGCGGCGCGGCGTCGCGCGGCTTGATCTCGCCCGGCATGAAGCCGGGCGGCGGCGCAAAGGCGGCGCTGAGGATTTCGGGCGACACGCTGGCATGGCGGCTGGCGAAGCCGGGGGCGAAATCAGACATAGTCGTCCTCCCCGCCGCCCATCATGATGACCCCGTCCTTGGCCAGCGCGCGCGCGATCGCGATGATCGCCTTCTGCGCGTCGAGCACTTCGGACAGGCGCATCGGCCCGCGTTCCTCCAGCTCGTCGCGGATGCCGTCGGCCGCGCGCGACGACATGCAGCCCAGGAAGCGTGCGCGGACATTTTCGTCGACGCCCTTGAGCGCGGGGACGAGCAGGCTCGCCTCGACATTGCGGATCAGCGTGCCCAGGTTGCGGTCGTCGAGTTCGAGCAGGTTGTCGAACACGAACATCGCTTCCTCGATCTGGCGGGCGACTTCGCGGTCGATCTTGGCCAGCTTGGGCATGACGCGGACTTCGGTGGTCTTGCGCGCGCTCGACAGGATCTTGGCGGCGTCGCGGGTGCCGCCCAGCTGCAGGCCGGCGGGGCTCTGTGCCCGGCCCGACGCGCGCGACAGCACGCCCTTCAGCGTCTCGATCGCTTCGGGCGTGATCGGCCCCAGTCGCGCGATGCGATGCAGGATCTGGGGCTGCACCGCTTCGGGCAGCGTTTCCAGCACCTGCGCACCGACAGCGGGGTCGAGATTGGCGATCAGTACCGCCGCGATCTGGGGATGCTCTTCCTCGATCAGCCCGGCGATCTCGGCCGGGTCGAGCCAGTCGAGCAGCTCGATCGCGCATTGCGCCGACGGCGGCATGATCCGCGACAGCACGCTTTCGGCCTTTTCCTGGCCCAGCGCGCGGGTCATCATCGTCTCGATCTTGGGGCGGGGGTCGAAGCCGACATCGGTGCGTTCGCGCGCCTTTTCGACGAAATCGTCGAGCACGCCGACCACTTCCTCCTCCGACACGTCGGCAACGGCGAACATCGCCTTGCCGAGCTGGCGGACCTCGTCGGGCTCCAGCTTCTGCAGGATGGCGGCGGCTTCCTCCTCGCCGACCAGCATCATCAGCACCGCGGCGCGTTCGACGCCGCTATAGATACGCGCGGGCGCAATCATGCCCTCTACTCCGCCTTGATCATGTCGCGTACGGCCAGTGCCGCGCGCGCGGGATTGTCCCGGGTAAAGCCGCGGACCAGCCCGACGCGCTCATCATAGCTGCGCGCATTGTCGAGCATCTCGATGCTGATCGGCGGCGGGCCCTGGCGTTCGGGCTGTGCGCCGGTGCCCGACGCATCGTCGCCGGTCATCGCCAGCGCGGGCCGATCGGTCGGTCCGCCATCGCCGGCCTGGGCCGCGGCGGCGGCATCCTTCTTGCCGCGCGTCATCGAGCGGACCAGCGGCCGGACGCCCATGAACAGGACGAGCAGGGCGATGATCAGCGCGGTCGCATTGCGCGCCGCCATCGGCACCCACGGTGCTTCATACCATGCCGCCTCGACCGGATCGGTCACCTCGGCCGAAAACTTGCGGCTGATGACGGTGACCTGGTCGTTGCGGGTCGGGTCGAAACCGACCGCGGCGCGGACGAGCTGGGTGATCTGCTGGATTTCGGCCGGGCTGCGCGGTTTGCCGCCATCGGGCTCGCGCAGCAGCACCGCCACCGAAAGCCGCTTGATCTGGCCGGGCGCCGTGCGGGTGACCGAGACTTCCTTGCCCAGGTCATAGCTGCGGGCATAGCTCTCGCTCGCCTTGACCGCGGGATTGGCCGGAGCCGCGCCCACCTGGCCCGCGGTGCCGTTGGCCGCGGCGGCGACCGCCGGGTCGACGGGCGGCTGGCCGGGGGCCGGCTGGCCGGCGGCGGGAGGCTGGTTCGGACGGTCGAGCGTGCTCGGCGCCGGCGCCGAATTGGACAGCGCGCCGGGAATCCCCTCCGGCACCACGGTCCCGTCTGGGGTCGTCCAGTTGCCCTGTTCGGCGCGCAGCGCGCCCTGGCGGTCATAGACTTCCTTGGTCGCCTGATTCTCGTCCAGATCGACTTCGGCCTGGATTTCGGCGGAGAAATTGTTGGGGCCGACGAGCGGGGTCAGCAGCTTGGTCAGCTGCGCGCGGAACTTGTCCTCGACGCGGCGCTGGAAATCGATGCGCTTGTCGCTCATCGCCCCGGGGCCGTCGCCCGAGCCGGGCTGGCTCAGCAGCGCGCCCATCTGGTCGACGATCGTCACCGCTTCGGCCTTCATGCCCGGCACCGACGAGGCGACAAGGTTGATGATCGACTTGACCTGTGCGTCGGTCAGCGTGCGGCCCTGGTTGAGGCGCACGATCACCGATGCCGACGGGGCGGCATTGTCGCGGATGAAGACCGAGCTTTCGGGCATGGCGAGGTGCACGCGCGCCTCGACCACGGCATCGATTTCCTGGATCGAGCGGGCGAGTTCGGTCTCGCGCGCCTGGCGCAGCCGTTCGCCCTCGACCGCGCGGCTGACGCCCATCGGCAGCTGGTCGAGAATGGCATAGCCGCCCGGCGCGGCCTTGGGCAGATCCTGCGCGGCGAGCAGCATCCGCGCCTTGTGATAGGAATCCTCCGGCACGGTCAGCGAGCCGGCCTGATCAAAGCTGGGCGTGATGCCGCCCGATTTCAGCGCCTCGCTGACCGCGGCCTTGTCGGCATCGGTCAGGCTGGGGAACAGCACGCGCTGCGGCGGGGTGGCGAGCAGCATCCAGGCGAGCGCCGCCGCGCCGACAAGGCCCAGCACCATCAGGACGGGCAGGCTGCGCTTGACCGCAGGCTGGCTGACCAGCGTGTTGAGCTGCTTCAGCGGATTGGCGAAGCGTTCGGCGACCGGCAGCGCGGCGGGCGCGGAAAGGGCGGGTGCGAGTGCGTTTTCCATGGGATCAGACCGGCATGCTCATGATGTCCTTGTACGCGCTCAACAGCTTGTTCCGGACCTGGAGGGTGGCTTCGAACCCGACCGACGCCTGCTGGCGGGCCATCATCACCTTGGCGATGTCGACCGTTTCGCCGCGTTCATAGGCGGCGGAGAGTTCCCCCGCCTGGGCCTGCGCCGCGTTGACGCCCTTGAGCGCGCTCGCCATCGCATCGGTGAAGCTGCTGACGCCCGAAGACGGCGCGCCGACCGGCGCGTTCGTCGGCGCGGGCGCGCTGCTGGCGCGTTGAAGCGCCGTGTTGCGTTCCAGGATCTCGGCGCGGAGCGCCATGATCCGGTCGATGCTCATCGCACCGCCGACACCGCCGATGCTCATGCCGAACGTACCTCTTCATGAGGAAAGGTGTCGATCAGGTCGCCCTGTTCGCGCGCCTTGGCGAGGCGGTAGCGCAGCGTGCGCTCCGAAATGCCCAGGCGGCGCGCGGTCTCGATCCGGCTGCCGCCGCACGCGGCCAGCGTGTCGCGGATTGCCTGAAACTCGGACATCTGGACGATGTTGCTCAGCTTCTCGCCGGTGGCGGTGCGCGGACGCAGCGGGGTGACGTTGTCGGTGCGCAGCGCGACGGGCGCCGGCTTGCGGTCGAACACGATGTCGCGCGCCTCGATCGCGTCGCCGGCGAGCAGCAACGCACGCTGGATGACATTCTCGAGCTCGCGGGCGTTGCCCGGCCAGTCGTGCGCGAGCAGCAGCTGCTGTGCCTCCGCCGAAATCCAAGGCAGCTTCGCGCGGTTGCCGGCGTGACGCACCGTCATCGCGGCGGCGAGCGCCAGGATGTCGGCGGGGCGATCGACCAGCGGCAGCGTGTTGAGCGGGAAGACGCTCAGCCGGTAATAAAGGTCGGCGCGGAAGCGGCCGGCCTCGACTTCGGTTTGCAGGTCGCGATTGGCGCAGGCGATGACGCGGACATCGACCGGCTCGGCGGCCGTCGCGCCGATCGGCACCACTTCGCGTTCCTGCAGCACGCGCAGCAGCTTCGCCTGCAGCGACAGCGGCATTTCCGCGATTTCGTCAAGCAGGATCGTGCCGCCATTGGCCGCGCGAAAGAAACCTTCTCCGCCCGATGACGCGCCGGTAAACGAACCCTTTTGGTGACCGAACAGCATCGCTTCGAGCATTGTCTCGGGCAGGGCGGCGCAGTTGATCGCGACGAACGGCCCTTCCGCGCGCGGCGAGCCCAGATGGATCGTGCGCGACAGCACTTCCTTGCCGGTGCCGGTCGGGCCGTTGATCAGGACGGTGATGTCGGCGGCGGCGACGCGTTCGGCGAGCGCGAACATCGCCAGGCTTTCGGGATCGGCGGCGACGGGCGCGTGCGGGCCGCGCAGCATCGCGATCGCCATGGCCTGACCGATGGTCGCTTCGTCGGCGGTATAGCTGAGCCGCGCCGGATTGCCGTCGGCAAAGGGGATCGCAAGCACCGGGCCATCGTCGAGGATCAGCGTCCGCGCGGCGATCGGCGGGGTTTCGCCCGCCATGACCAGGAACAGGTCGCCTGGTCCCGGCCGCGCTGTGGCGACCGGCGCGATTTCAAAGCCCTGCGTGCGCAGGCTGGACACAAGCGTGAAGCGCCGATCGAGCACCGAATCGCTTGCAATGATGGTCGGCATGGACTTCCCCCGTTCTTCCAGCGTTCTTTGCGGGTTCCGTGGTAAAGACGTGGTAAACGTCCGAAGAAAAATACCGCTGGAACACCCGCGCCCTTGCGCGCGCGCGTGAGGGCCCCGCGAAAACGGGGTCGCGGAATATTTGCCGGTCCCCCTAAAGTCCTTTGCGCCCCGGTCGTTATCCCTTGTGGCAGCCCGGCTCCCGCTTTTCGGGGGGAAGGCGGGAACGCCAGGACACAGGAGATCGGACAAATGACCGTTATCGCAACCAACACCTCGGCCCTGCGCGCTGCGAATGCGTCGCGTGGTGCCAATATGGGCCTCTCGATGGCCATGGAGCGTCTGTCGACCGGCAAGCGCATCAACTCGGCCAAGGACGACGCCGCCGGCCTCGCCATCGCCACGTCGATGACCTCGCAGATCCGCGGCATGAACCAGGCCGTGCGCAACGCCAATGACGGCATCTCGCTGGCGCAGACCGGCGAAGGCGCGCTGAACGAAGTCACCAACATGCTGCAGCGTATCCGCGAGCTGGCGGTTCAGTCGGCTTCGGGCACCTATCAGGACAGCGACCGCACCAACCTGCAGGCGGAAGCTGCCGAACTGAGCACCCAGATCGGTGCGATCATCAGCGGCACGACTTTCAACGGCGTGAACCTGTTCGCCACCGACGGCGCGACCGTCGTCGTCCAGGCGGGCACCGAAGCGGCTGACGACGTCACGCTGACCATGTCGGCGACCGGCTTCAACGCCGCGATCACCGGCGCGACCGGTTCGTCGGTTGCGACCCAGGCTGGCGCCAACACGGCGATCGACCTGGTCGACACGGCGCTGACCGCGGTCAGCACGACCCGTGCGACGCTGGGTGCGGGCCAGAGCCGCCTCCAGTCGGTGGTCAACAACCTGACCAACAACGCGACCAACCTGTCGGATGCGCGCAGCCGCATCGAAGACACGGACTATACCGCGGAAACGACCGCGCTCGCCAAGGCCCAGATCCTGAGCCAGGCGTCGACGGCGATGCTCGCCCAGGCGAACCAGAGCCAGCAGAACGTGCTGACGCTGCTCCGCTAAGGAACGTCGGGCTCGAGCCGCCGCCACCCCCCCTGAAAGGGCGGCGGTTCGGCTCCCGATCCGAACGGGACGCGAGAACCCCGGTGGTGTTTGCCACCGGGGTTTTTGTTTGTCCGGCGAAGGGAGGCGAGCCACTCGTCGGCTGATCAGCTCCAGCCCGCCAACAGCAAAGGCGTCGCTCCGGCGCAGGGCGTGCAGCACCCGGTGCCGTTGAATCCGAGACGTCGCCCCGGCGGAGGCCGGGGCCCCCGGCAGAAAGGAGCGCTCCATTCGGCCAAAGGCCCGGCCTCCGCCAGGGCGACGCCTTGTTGCTTTTGGGGAGCCTCCCCGCGACACGCGGGTGTGGCGCTCAGCCCAGCCGGCGATCGAGTGCGCGCTTCAGGCGATCGTGCGCGGACTTCTTGATCTGGCACACGCGCGCCTGGCCGACGCCCAGCACATGGCCGATCTCCTCGAGGTTCAGTTCCTCGACATAATAAAGCTGGATGACCAGCGCCTCGCGCTCGGGCAGATCCTCGATCGCGGCGACGAGCAGGTCGCGCTGATCCGCTTCGGCCAGCGCCACGAACGGGTCGGGCGCGTCCGACATGAACCACGGCCCCTCGTCCGAATAGACGTCGTCGATCGAATCGAAGCGGACCGGTTCGGCCGTCGCATAGTCCTGGCGGAGTTTTTCCACGGTGATCCCCAGTTTGTCGGCGACCTGCGCATCGCTGGGCGCGTGGCCCTGATCGCGGGTCAGGGCGGCGACGGCATCCTGATAGACGCGCTTGCGCCGCATCGCGCCGCGCGTGATCGTCGCCTGGCGGCGAAGTTCGTCGATCATCGCGCCGCGCAGCCGGGTGGCGAGATATTGTTCAAAGGTGACCTGGCCGCGATCCTCGAACGCGGCGAGCGCCTCGACCAGCGCGACCAGCCCGATCTGGACCAGGTCCTCGACCTCGACCAGCGTGCTCATCGATCCGTGGACGTGCCATGCGATCCGGCGCACCATCGGCAGGTGGCGGCGCATCAGCGCCTGATGGTCGCGTGCCTGGGCAGTGCGACCATAGGTCAGCGGCTGCGCGTCGTCGGGCGGGGTGAAGGGGACGCTCATGCGGGCAGCATTTCGGGCGCCCCGATCACCGCGATCACCTCGACCGCCTTGTCCTCGGGCACTTCAAAGAAGCTCATCACCGGCGTGTCGGGAAGGACGGTGCGGACGAGCTTGCGGATCGCGAGCCGGATCGACGGCTGGACGACCAGCACGAACGGTTTCGATTCGGCGATCAGCGGCGTGGCGGCGCTCTGCACCGCGTCGATGATGCGCCGGCCCAGGTCGGGTTCGACGGTGTGGCGGCGACTGGTGTCGCTGCGCATCGCCTGACCGAGCAGCGCCTCGAGCTGACCCTCCAGCGTCATCACGCGCAGCGGCTCGCGCACGCCGCACAGCTTCTGGATGATCAGCGGGCCGAGCTGCGGGCGGATCATCTCGATGATCTCCTCGGCATCGGCGGTGCGCTGGGCGGCGACCGCGATCGCGCCGGCGATCAGGCGGAACTCCTTGAGCGGGATGTTCTCCGCCAGCAGGCCGCGCAGCACCTGGGTCAGCGTGGTCAGCGGCAGCGGGTTGGGCGACAGCGCCGCGACCAGCTGCGCCGCGCGCTCCTTCAGCCCGTCGAGCAGCGACTGGACCTCGTCGGGGCCGAGCAGGTCGGCCGCGCTCTGCACCAGCACATGATTGAGGTGCGTGGCGATCACGGTGCCCGGATCGACGACCAGATAGCCCATGCCGGTCGCACCGTCGGCATCGCCGGGCGCGATCCACACCGCGTCGAGGCCGAACGTCGGGTCCTTGGCCGGCTTGCCCTTCAGCTTGCCCGCTGCCTGGCCGGTATCGAGCGCCAGCATGCCGTCGGGCGAAACGCTGTCCTCGCCCAGCGCGACCCCGTTGACCAGGATGCGATAGGTATAGGGCGCGAGGTTGATGTCGTCGCGCACCTTCACCTGCGGGACGACGAAGCCCAGGTCCTTCGACAGCTGGCGGCGCACCCCGGTGATCCGGTTCATCAACGGCCCGCCGCGGCGCTCGTCGACCAGCGGCACGAGGCCGTAGCCGATGTCGAGCATGATCTGCATGTGATCGGTGACCTCGTCCCAGCCGATACGCGACAGGTCGGCCGGCGGCGGGGCGGGGGCGGGCGGGGGCGGGCGCTTGGCTGCCTCGCGCATCCGCCATGCCGCGAAACCCGCGGCGGCCGCCGCCGGCAGGATGATCATGCTGGGCATGCCCGGCACGATGCCGAGCAGCGCGAGGATCGCGGCGACGGGGATCCAGGTCTTGTGGCTGCCGAACTGGCTGCCGATCTGGCCGGCGAGGTCCATGCTGGACGCGACGCGGGTGACGATGGCGGCGGCCGCGATCGACAGCATCAGCGCCGGGATCTGCGCGACGAGCGCGTCGCCGATCGCGAGCAGGATATAGGTCTGCGCGGCGTCGCCCACGCTCAGGCCGTGGCTGAGCGTGCCCAGGATCAGGCCGCCGACGATGTTGATGGCCAGGATGAGCAGGCCGGCGACCGCGTCGCCCTTCACGAATTTCGACGAACCGTCCATTGCGCCGTAGAAGTCGGCTTCGGTCGACACGTCGAAGCGGCGCTGGCGCGCTTCGTCGGGCGTGATCAGGCCGGCGTTGAGGTCGGCGTCGATCGCCATCTGCTTGCCGGGCAAGGCGTCGAGCGTGAAGCGCGCCGACACTTCGGACACGCGGCCCGCGCCCTTGGTCACGACGATCATGTTGATGATGATCAGGATCGCGAAGACGAACAGGCCGACAACATAGTCGCCGCCGATCAGGAAGGTACCGAACGCCTCGATCACGTGACCGGCGGCGGCTTCGCCTTCATGGCCGTGGACCAGCACGACGCGCGTCGACGCGACGTTGAGGCCCAGGCGGAACAGCGTGGCGAACAGCAGCACGGTGGGAAAGGCGGAGAAGTCGAGCGGCTTCTGCGCATTCAGCGCCACCATCAACACCGCCAGGCTGATCATGATGTTCAGGATGAAGAAGGCGTCGAGCAGCATGGCCGGGATCGGCACGACCATGAGCATGACGAGCAACAGGATCGCGAGCGGCAGCGCGGTGCTGCGCAATGCCGGAAAAACCCCCTGGGGCGCCTTGAGTGCAGCGATCATCGCGTCACGCGCCCAGCTGCGCGAGCATCATATAGGCGAGCCGCGCGGTTTCGGGCAGCGGACGGTAGCCGGGCTGGCCGAGCTGCGTGCCGAGCTGCGCGGTCGCGACCGGCGTGCCGCGCTGGCCGCCGACGACGTTCAGGTTGGCGAGCGTGGTCTGGAGCCAGAGATCCTCGCTGCCGCCCGCGGCGGCGTTGCCCATGATGACCTCGACGCCGGGTTCGAGCTGCGGCATCGACGGCGGCGCGATGCCCCCCGAGGCGAGGCCCGTCGCACCCGCGGCGGCGGCCCCGCGATCCAGCTTGGCGGCGAAGCGCGAATAGATGTCGGCCAGCGAACGCGGCTGGCCATTGCCTTCGAAGAAGATGCTGCGGTTGGCGCGCGCAGCCGCCGGGAACATCGACGCGGCGCTGCGGTCGGGATTGTCCTGCATCGCCGACAGGAACGACTTGGCCCCGCCGATACCCAGGAAATGCGCCATGTAGAGGTCGGTGCCGCTGGCGCCGCGCCCCAGCGTGCCTTCGAGCACGGCCTTGTTGTCGGCGGCGTGCTCCGCCGCCATGAGCGACGCGACCTGCGGGTTCTTGCGCAGGTCGAGAATGGCGCGGCGGGTGGCGGGATCGTCGACGACATAGCGTCCGCCCGGCGTCTGGCGGATGCTGTCCGCCGCCCAGCCCAGGCCATGCTCGCCGCCGTGGCGCTTCATCACGCCCAGCCAGCTCTGATCGATGAACTGATATAGCCCCGTCGCGCTCGACGTGGCGGCGCGCGCGTCGGCGCGCATGCCGCTTTCGACCTGCGCCTGGCCGATCAGATAGGCGAAGTCGACGCCGGTGCGCCGGGCGGCGCTGGCGATCGCGTTCTGGATGGGGTTGGGGGAACCGACCGGGGTGACGCTCATCGATCCTTGCTCTGGCTATTCCGTCGGGAACAGCTCAGCAAGGACCATGCCAATGTCGCAAGGCCGGCGCGCAGCCGGTGTGTTCGCGCCCGCGCGGCGGCTCAGCCGAAGGCGACAGCGCCGGCGGCGCGATATGCCGTGCCGTCGTGGCCGGCAAGAACTTGCAGGCGGCGGCGGACATTTGCCGCCATCAGGTTGACGTAGATGCGCGCGGTTTCGTTGAGCCGGTTCGCCTCCGCAGCCAGCAGGCGCAGCTCATGGTCCTGCGCGGGCATGTTGTCGTTGGCGGCGACCGTCTCGATCGCGACCAGCTTTGCCTGCGTCGCGCGCTCCAGTGCGGCGACATCGTTGGCCTTCAGCGCCGCGATTTCGGCGTGCAGGCATTCGATCACTTGGATCAGGGCGTCACGCCGACTGTTCATGGGGACTCCATTGCAGGCGCAGCGCGATCAGCCGGTCGGCGATCGTTGCGGGAAGGATGGGGAAGGTTCCGTCCTGGACGGCCGACCGAATGCGATGAACCCGGTCGACATCCACCGGCGGTGCCGCGGCGAGTGCGCGCGCGGTCTCGCTGGCGTTCAGTTCGGCGGCGGTCGGATCCGCCTTGGCCACCGGCTCGACCGGCTGCACCGGGGTGACCGGTGCAACGGGCGCATTTCGGGCGTCCGTCGCCGATATGGGCCTGAAGCCGATTGGGTCCACCATGTCTGCGTCCTTATGAATCTGCCGACATTCAGACCAAACGACCGGTTGGCGAAAACCTTTAGAAAAAATTATTGAGCCCAGCCGGGCAATGTCGCGCGGCCGCTTTCGATCGCGATCGCCTGGATGGGCGGCTTGGCCGGATCGACCTTGACCAGCAGCCGCGCGCCGGGCGCGGCGTCGCTCGCCGCGATCCCCTCGCGCGTGATCGAAAAGCCGACCGCGACCGCCTCGACGACGATCGGGTCGCCACGCTTGATGACCGGCGCGACACGCTCCGGCCGCGCGGCGACCGCGGGTGTCGCCGCCGCCGCAGGGGGCGGCGCGACCGGGGTGGCGCGCACCACCGGCACGAAGATTCGCCAGGCCGGCGCCATGCAATGGACGACCACCGCATCGTGCGCGGCGTTGCGCCACTCGAATTGCGGCATCGGGCAGGCGGCGAGCTTGAGGCGCGCATCGACCGGCGCGCGCGCGCCGCCTTCCTCGCCCACCGGCTTGCCGGTGAACTGGACGACGGCCGCGTCGATCAGGCGGGTGTCCTGAAAGGCGGGCGTGGTGGGTGCGGCGGCGATCAGCAGCCAGGTCAGCGGGGCAAGCGGCATGATGGGCTCCATCAGGGAAGGGCGCGGCCGACCGGGTCGGCGGCGGTAGTGGAAGCGGCGGGGGCAGGATTGCCCGCGAAGCCGATGGCGAGGTGGACCGCACGGGCATGCTCGGACGGCGGTGCGATCGCGACGCGAAGCTGGGCGGGGGCGACCTGACCCGACAGGATGAGCGCGCGTGCGACCGCGCGGGCGCGGTCGGCGGCCAGGATCGCGGCGCTGCCGGTCGCCGGGTCGACATCGCGGGGCGATCCGTCGACCGACCCGGTGACGGTCAGCGTCAGTCGCCGGTCGCTGCCGACGGTCGCGGCCCATTGCGCATAGGTCGCGATGGTGTCCGGTACGATCGCACTGGCGGGGGCGAAGCCGCCCACGCGCGCATAATCGACCGGCATCGGCGCGCCGGCCGGCGTCATCGGTGCGGCCGCGGCGGGCGTATCGATGCCGAACCCCGCGCGCAGTCCCGCGGCGAGCCGCGCGCGGTCCGCCGCCTGCATCGACTGGAGCAGGACGAAGAAGCCGAGCAGCAGCAGCGACAGGTCGGCGAGCGTGGTCAGCCACAAGGGGCGCGCCGCCTCGGTCGGGGCGAAGGCGTCGGTCATGCCGCCTCGGTCGCGATGGTGACGCGGCGCGGTTGTTCGCGGCCGGCGAGTTCGACCAGCGGCGGCACCAGCCGGGCTCGGCCAATTGATTCCGCACGCGCGCGCGCGCGAAGGCGCCCGGCGATCGGGCTGGCGACGAGAAAGGCGATGATCGCGCCATAGAGCGTGGCGAGCAGCGCGATCGCCATCGATCCGCCGATCGCCATCGGATCGCTCATCGCGCTGAACATCCGCACCAGGCCGATCAGCGTGCCGACCATGCCCATCGCCGGCGCGAGGTCGGCGGCGGCGGTCCAAACGCCGATCGCCGCCGCATGGCGTTCGTCACGCGCGGCGATGCGCTCGGCCAGGCGGCGCTCGAGCATGTCGGGGGCGATGCCGTCGACGATTGCCGCGATGGCGTCGGCGACATCGGGGTCGGCGATCACCGCCCGGTCGAGCGGGACGATCCCATGGCGCGCGGAAATGCGGGCGAGCGCGTCGATCTGTGTCAGGCAGCCCTCGGCATCGAACGACCGGCGGGCGAGCGTGCCGAGCGCGCGCACGGCGCGGACCAGATCGCCGAGCGGCGCGCGCAGCAGCAGGGCGATGAGCGTCCCGCCGACCACGATCGCCAGCGCGGTCGGATCGAGAAACGGCGCCATTGCCGGGGCCAGGCCTGCGATTTCGCCGGTCAGGGGTGCGACGGGTGGAGTCATGGCGTTCATATCAGCAAGTCCCGCGCCAATTCGACCGAAGCCGCCGGGGAACCCCGCGCATTGCCGCATCGCGGCCGGCGACCGGCAATCGGCTGCCGCACCCGGCAAAATCTTGCCGCCCGACCGCTGCCGGACCGTCGAAACGCCCGGTCGAGGCGGCATCGGGGCAATTGGCACGCCATTTGCTGAGCGGGAACCGGAATAGTCCTTGGAGACGAATGACGATGCCACAGGATACGCTTTTTGGAGTGCACGGCGCGGCGCTGGCCGTCCGTTCGCAGCGCCTGAGCGTGCTCGCGTCGAACATCGCGAACGCCTCCACGCCCGGTTACAAGGCGAAGGACATCGACTTTCGCGCGGCGATGTCGGCGATCGAGGGCCCGGGGGGGTCCCCCGATCGCGCGATCCGCGGCGCGACCTTGTATCGCAAGCCGCTCCAGCCGCGGCTGGACGGCAACACCGTCGAACTGACCACCGAACAGACCGCGTTCGCCGAAAACGCGATCGCCTATCAATCGACGCTCGCGTTCCTGAACGGTCGCATCTCGACCATCACGCGCGCGCTGAAGGGTGAATGAAGATGCCTGAGGCTCCGATGAACCTGTTCCAGGTCGCCGGCCGCGCGATGTCGGCACAGCTGGTGCGGATGAACACCACCGCGTCCAACCTCGCCAATGCCGGCGCGGTCGCGAGCACGCCCGACGCGGCCTATCGTTCGCTCAAGCCCGTGTTCCGCACCCATTTCGACGCGGCCTCGACCATGGCCACCGTCGATGTCGCGCGCGTCGTGACCGCGGGCGAGGAGCCGGTGAAGCGCCACGATCCGGGCAATCCGCTCGCCGACAAGGACGGCTATGTCTATGAAAGCGCGGTCGACGAGACCCGCGAGCTGGTCGACATGATGGAAGCCGCCCGCACCTACCAGAACAATGTCGAAGTGATGGCGACGGCCAAGACGCTGATCACCGAAACCCTGCGGATGGGAGGTTGATCATGACCATCGCCAACACCTTTGACTCGACGCTTTCGCGACTGGGGATCAACCGCAGCGGCGACAGCTCGCCGCAGGTTGCCGCGTCCGCGAACGCCAATGCGACGCTCGACCAGTCCGATTTCCTGCGGCTGATGACGGCGCAGCTCAACAACCAGGACCCGTTCGAGCCGGTCGACAACAGCCAGATGGTCGCGCAGATGGCGCAGTTCTCCAGCCTGGCCGGCATCAGCGAGATGAACTCGACGCTGAAGTCGCTCGCCGCGAAGCTGGGCGGGACCAGCACGACCGACGCGCTGCAATGGGTCGGCCGCAACGTGCTGACCGCCGGCGACGTCGCCTTCGGCCGCACGACTGGCGGGCTGCAGGGCGCGGTCGAACTGCCCGAAGCCGCCGGCAGCGTCATGGTGTCGATCGCCGATGCCGATGGCCGGTTGCTCAAGACGATCGACCTGGGCGCCCAGTCCGCCGGTACCGCCAGCTATGAATGGGACGGCAAGGATGCCGCCGGCGAGGATGCCGGCGCGGGGCCGTTCTCGATCCAGGTCACCGCACTCGGCACCAACGGCCCGGTCGCGGCCCAGCCTTTGGTGTGGGCACCCGTCAACTCGGTTTCAGTCAGCAATGGCGAAGCCATCCTCAATCTGCCCGGCCTCGGCCAGGTCCCCGCCTCTGCGGTCCGCTCGATCGGCTGAGCCGCCCTTTAGGAACAGGAGAATCCAATGTCTTTCTTCACTTCGCTGAGCGGCCTGCAGGCTTCGCAAAAGGACATGTCGGTCATTTCGCACAATCTGGCGAACGTGCAGACCAACGGCTTCAAGAAGAGCCGCGTCGAGTTCGCCGACGTGATCTCGTCGAGCGTGTCGCTGAGCCCCACCGCCCAGGTCGGATCGGGCGTGGTCACCAAGGCGATCCGCCAGCAGTTCACCCAGGGCAATCTGGTCCAGCAGACCGGTGCGCTCAACCTCGCCATCTCCGGCGACGGCTTTTTCGCAATGAAGCCCGATCCCGACGGCGAGAAGGTCAACTTCACCCGCAACGGCGCCTTCCTGGTCGACAAGGACCGCTATGTCGTCGACGGCAAGGGTGCCAATCTTCAGGTTTATCCGGTCGATGGCAGCGGCGCGGTGGTCGCGTCGGGGCTCGATTCGACGATCAGCCTGCGCCTGCCCGCGACGAGCGGCACGCCGGTTGCGACGAGCAATGTCGGCCTGTCGGTGACGCTGAACGCCGGATCGTCGATCCCGTCGGGCACGTTCGACCGCTTCGATCCGTCGACCTATAATCAGGCGACGCAGACCACCATCTATGACGTGACCGGCAATCCGCGCACGCTGACCACCTATTTCGTCCGCGAAACCGCACCGACCGCTGGCAACCCCAACAGCGACTGGTCGATCTACAACTTTGTCGGCGACCAGCAGCTCGGCACGGCGCCGATTGCGGCGACCTTTGACGGGACCGGCGCGCTGGTGTCGCCGACGACGCCGACGGCCTTTCCGCCGTTCACGCCCGCGGGCAGCGCCGGCGAGCAGACCGTGTCGTTCGATCTGACCGGCTCGACGCAGGAAGCGTCGCCGTTCACGGTCAACAGCCGGCTGCAGGACGGCGTGGCGGTCGGCAAGCTCGAATCGGTGTCGGTCGACAGCGAGGGCATCGTGACCGCGGCCTTCTCCAACGGCGATACCCAGGCGCTCGGCAAGGTGGCGATCATCAATTTCGCCAATCCCGCCGGCCTGCGCCAGCTGGGCGACAGCTACTGGGCATCGACGGGCCTGTCGGGCGAGGCGATCGCGGGCGAGGCGGGACGCGACGGCGCGGGCAACCTGATGTCGAACATCATCGAGGGCTCGAACGTCGACATCACCGAGGAGCTGGTGTCGCTGATCGCGGCGCAGCGCAATTTCCAGGCGAACTCCAAGGCGCTCGAAACGTCGAACGAGATCTCGCAGACGATCTTCAACATCTGATCGCGTCGCGGAAAGGCTGACGGAGCACGCATATGGACGGTCTGGTCTACACGGCCCTGTCGGGTCTCAAGAGCAAGATGTCGGCACAGGCGTCGATCGCGAACAACATCGCGAACGCCTCGACCGTCGGCTATCGCTCCGACCGGGTGTCGTTCGAGCGGCTGGTGCTCAAGGGCCAGCAGTTCGAAACCCGCCAGCCCAATGCCGAGGAAGTCGTCGACATGGACCGGCGCGCCGGGACCATCGTCGAGACCGGCCAGCCGCTCGACGTGGCGATCGCGACCGACAACTGGTTCGCGGTGCAGGCAGCTGACGGCACGGAGGCCTATACGCGGCGCGGCGACCTGAAGGTCGGCGCGTCGGGGCTGCTCGAGAATGGCGAAGGGCGGCCGATGATCGGCAATAACGGCCCGATCACGCTGCCGCCCTATCAGTCGATCGCGGTGGCGGAGGACGGCACGGTGTCGATCATGCCGGTGGGTGCCGAGCCCGGTTCCGCGCCGCAGATCATCGACCGGCTGAAGCTGGTCAGCGATCAGGGCAGCCGCACCGTCAAGGGGCTGGACAACCAGCTGCATGTCCGCGGCGGCGGGGTGCTGCCGGTCGATCTCGACGCCAAGGTGCGCGTGGGCGCGCTCGAACAGTCGAACGTCAACCTCACCCAGGCGCTGGTCGACATGATCGAGAACCAGCGCGCCTATGAGGTTCAGGCGAATTTGCTGAAAGAAGCCAAGCAGATGGACGAAAGCGCCGCGTCGCTGATGCGTGTGCAGGGTTGATGAAGGAATAACGTTATGAGCAACGCCGCAATGCACATCGCCCGCACCGGCCTGGATGCCCAGGACATGCGGATGCGCGTGATCTCCAACAACCTGGCCAACGTCAACACGACCGGCTTCAAGCGCGACCGCGCGGCGTTCGAAACGCTCGCCTATCAGGTCGTGACCGCCGCCGGTTCGGCGAGCACGCAGGAAACCCAGTATGCCGTCGGCCTAAATCTGGGCACCGGCGTCCGGGTTCAGGGGACCGCGCGGATCAACACCCAGGGTTCGTTGCAGACCACGGGCAATTCGCTCGACCTCGCGCTCGACGGCGACGGCTATTTCCAGGTGCAGCTGCCCGGCGGGCAGCTCGGCTACACGCGCGCGGGCAATTTCGCCCGTTCGCCCCAGGGGCTGCTCGTCACCAGCGAAGGCTATCAGGTCACGCCCGGGATCACGGTTCCCGAAGGCACCACCAGCATCACCGTCGGCAGCGACGGCACCGTGTCCGCGGTCGTTCCCGGCCAGGCGGAGGCGCAGCAGATCGGCCAGATCCAGGTCGCGACCTTTCCCAATGCCGCGGGCCTGCAGGCGACCGGCGACAATTACCTGATCGAGACCGCATCGAGCGGCCCGGCCAACCTGGGCATCGCCGGCCTCGATGGTCGCGGCCAGGTGCGCCAAGGGATGCTCGAGGGATCGAACGTCAACGTCGTCGAGGAACTCGTCGACATGATCGAGACGCAACGCGCCTATGAGGTCAATTCCAAGATGATCTCGGCCACCGACGAGATGCTGCAATATGTCAACCAGAATGTCTGATCGTCGCGGCTCCGCCCGGCTGGGCCTCGCGCTCGTCCCCGCGCTCGCGCTGATCCTGGCGCCGGAGTCCGCGGACGCGCGCCTGTTTGGGAAGAAGCAGCCGCCGGAGGATTTCTCCGCAACGATCGCGCCGGCAACGCCGCCCGCGCCACCCCCGGCCAACGGCTCGATCTTTCAGGTCGCCGACGGCTATGCCGGGCTGCACGAGGGCGCGCGCGCCTTTCGCATCGGCGATCCGCTGACCATCATTCTGGTGGAGCGCATGCAGGCATCGAAGTCCGCCGGCACGCAGCTGGACAGCGAGGGCGGCTTCGGCCTGACCCCGCCGGCGTCCGGCCCGTTCTCGTTCAACCCGGATGCCGCGCGGCTGTCGGGCAATCGCGGCTTCACCGGCGCGGGCAGTGCGGACCAGTCCAACGCCTTGTCCGGCGAGATCAGCGTCACCGTCGCGGAGGTGCTGCCCAACGGCACGCTGGTGGTGCAGGGCCAGAAGCGCGTGACGCTCAATCGCGGCGACGAGTTCGTCCAGATCAAGGGGATCGTGCGCCGCGCCGACATCGACGTGAACAACCGCGTCGCGTCGACCCGCGTCGCCGACGCCCGCATTGCCTATACCGGCCGGGGCGACGTCGCCCGCGCCGCCCGCCAGGGCTGGCTGAGCCGGTTCTTCCAAGTCATCAGCCCGTTCTGAGGCGGAGCATTCACATGCGCTTTCTTCTTACCCTCTTTGCCGCCCTGCTGCTCGCCACGCCGGCGAATGCGGAGCGCGTCAAGGATCTGGGCAAGTTCCAGAATATCCGTACCAACCAGCTGACGGGTTACGGCATCGTCGTCGGCCTGCCGGGCACGGGCGACGACAATCTGGAATATACCGTCCAGTCGATGAAGGGTATCGCGTCGCGCTTCGGGCTGCAATTGCCGCCCCAGGTCAATCCGGCGCTCAAGAACTCGGCCGTGGTGATGATCACCGCCGAACTGCCGGCGTTCGCCAAGCCAGGGCAGAAGATCGACATCACCGTGTCGGCGCTGGGCAAGGCCAAGAGCCTGCGCGGCGGCGCGCTGGTGCTCAGCCCGCTGATCGGTGCCGATGGCCAGATCTATGCGATGGCGCAGGGCAATCTGGCGGTCGGTGGCCTCGGTGCCGAGGGCAAGGACGGATCGCAGATCGTCGTCAATGTCCCGTCGACCGGGCGCATCCCCGACGGGGCGACGGTCGAGCGTTCGGTCGATACCGGCTTCGACAGCTCGCCGACGCTGACCTTCAACCTGGCGCGTGCTGACTTCACCACCGCCCAGCGCGTCGCCAGCGCGGTCAACAGCCGCTTCGGCCCGGGCACCGCGCGCGCGCTCGATGCGGTGTCGGTGACGCTGACCCCGCCGCCGGGCGCGGACGTCCGCGCGGCGCTGATGAGCGAGATCGAGAACCTGACCGTCGACCCGGCCGAGGCGGCCGCGCGCGTGATCGTCAATGCGCGCAGCGGCACCGTCGTCATCAATTCGGCGGTCCGCGTCGCGCCGTCCGCGGTAACGCATGGTAAACTTACTGTCCGTATCGAGGAATCGCAGAGGATCAGCCAACCCGCACCGCTCAGCCGTGGTCAGACCGCGGTTGAGCAGCAGAGCGCGGTCGGAATCGAAGAGGAAAAGCGCCCGATGTTCTTGCTGGAGCCCGGCCCGAAGCTGGCGGACATCGTGAAGGCGGTGAACGCCATCGGTGCGTCGCCCGCCGACCTGGTCGCGATCCTGGAAGCGCTGAAGGAAGCCGGCGCGCTCAAGGCGGAGCTGATCGTCCTGTGACCCAGCCGGTCGCCCCCGTTTCTCCCGCAGCTGCCGGCCGGTCGATCGACACGCGCCGGTTGGCGACGGCTGAGAATCTGGATCAGGCCGGCCAGCAGTTCGAGGCGATCTTCGTCAACATGATGCTGGGCGCGATGCGCAAGGCGCGGCTGTCCGAAGGGCTCTTTGAAAGTCAGGCGCTCGACCAGTTCCGCGACATGCAGGACCAGCAGCTCGCCAAGTCGATGGCGGCATCCACGCCGCTGGGCATCGGCAAGGCGATGACCGAGTTCCTGTCGCGCAGCCACCCGGTTGCGGCCGATCCCGCGCCGGCGGCGCCGGCGGTGCCCGAGGCAGGCGATGACCCGCAGGTGACGCGATGACCGATCTGCTCGCAATCGGCGCGTCGGGGCTGCGTGCCTATCAGACCGCGCTGACCACATCGTCGGAGAATGTCGCCAACGCCGGCGTGTCCGGTTATTCGCGCCGCACGACCAACCTGACCGAGATTTCGGCACCCGGATCGAACCTGCTCGGCGGGCGGCTGGTCAACGGGCTCGGCGTCGCGGCGACCGGCATCACCCGCGCCGCGGACGAGTTCCGCGCCAGCGAGGTGCGCAGCGCCACCACCGACCTTGCCAAGACGCAGTCGGGCATCGTCTGGCTCGATTCGATCGAGCGCGCGCTGACTGGCAACCGGCTGGGCGACAGCCTGACCCGCTTTTTCGGTGCATCGGAGAATCTGGCCGCCGACCCCGCATCGCAGGCGGCGCGCGTCGTGTTTCTCGACAGCGCGAGCGGCATTTCGGGCGGTTTCGTCGCGACCGACCGCGCGCTCGCCACCGCCGCGATCGAACTTGACGCGACCGCGGCGCAATCGACGCGCGACCTGAACGGCACCGCCAGTTCGCTGGCCCAAGTCAATTCGGGGCTGGCGCGCGTGTCGCCGGGCACGTCCGGGCATGCCGCGCTGCTCGACCAGCGCGACCGCCTGCTCGAAAACTTGGCCGAACAGACCGACATCGACGTCGCGATCGACGAATATGGTCGCGCGAGCGTGCGGCTGAACGGCGCGACCGGCCCGATCCTGGTGGAAGGCGACAATGCCGGCCAGCTGCGCTACGAACGTAGCGGTGGCGCGACCGCGTTCACGCTGTATCGCAATGCGACCGCATCGATCGTGACGCCGACCGGCGGCATCCTGGCAGGCGTCGCCGAAGGCGCGATTCGCATCGACGAGGCGCGGACGGGGCTGGACGCGCTCGCCACGCAATTCGTGAACGACGTCAACGCGGTACAGGCAGCCGGCGAGGGGCTCGACGGCAATCCGGGCGCACCGATGTTCGCGATCGGCCCTGGCGGCGCGGGCGAGGTATCGGTGCTGCTGACCGATCCGTCGGGGGTCGCGGCGGCGCAGCCGGGCGGCGGCGCGCGTGACAACCGCAATCTTCAGGCGATCGCCGCGCTGCGCGATTCGAGCCAGATCGAGGGGCGGGTCAACAGCCTGATCCTGGGCAACGCCTCCGCGCTGGAAGCGCGCAAGTCGGTGAGCGCGGCGCAGACCGTGATCCGCGACCAGGCGGTGACGCAGCGCGATTCGGTGACCGGCGTCAATCTGGATGAGGAAGCCGTCGACCTGCTGCGTTTCCAGCAGGCCTATCAGGCGTCGAGCCGGGTGATCCAGGTCGCGCGCGAAACCCTCCAGACCATCTTCGATATCGGATAAGCCGATGATGCGCGTCACCACCTCGCAATATTTCCGCCAGTCGTTGCGCGACATCTCGACGCTCAACGTCGATGCCAACCGGCTGCAGACGCAGATTGCGACGGGGAAAAAGCTGCAGACCGCATCGGACGACGCCGCCGCCTATCAGCGGCTGAGCGGGCTTCGCGCGCTGGTCGCCGACGACGTCGCCTATTCGAGCAACATCAGCCTCGCGCAGGGCGTGCTGAGCCAGGCCGATACCGCGCTGGCAGGCACCGAGACCCAGCTTCAGCGTGTCAACGAACTCATCATCCAGGCAGCGAACGACACGCTGTCCGCCGACGACCGGGTCGGCATCGCCACCGCGCTCGACGCGATTCGCGAGGACCTGCTGCGCCTCGCCAACGCGACCGACGTACGCGGCCAGCCCCTGTTCGGCGGCGCGTCCGGCGATGTCGCGTTCGAAACCCAGCCCGACGGCAGCATCACCTATGCCGGGTCGGGCGAGGCGGGAACGGTGCCCGTCGCCGACGGCGTCGCGATCCAGACCACCGAGGACGGCGGCCGCATCTTCGGCGGCGCGGGCCAGCCGGGCGTGATCGACATTTTCGCAATGATCGCGACCTACAGCGCCGCGCTGCGATCGGGCGCGGATGTCCAGGCACCCAGCGCGACCGCGTTGAGCGAAGTCAATTCGGCGCTCGACCAGGTGTCGGCGGCGCGATCGATGGTCGGCGCGCGCGCCTATCGACTCGATCTCGAGCGCGATCAGGTCGAGGCCAACGGGCTGGTGCGCGAGGAATTGCGCTCCGCGCTCGAGGATACCGACGTCAGCGCGGCGATCACCGAGCTGCAGAAGACGCTGACCATTCTCCAGGCGACCCAGTCGAGCTTTGCGCGGCTGAGCGACCTGTCGCTGTTCAACTATCTGAGCTGACGCCGCGCGCGGTAACCATTTCTCGACGGGTGTCGGGCATGAAGGGCCATGGCCCGCCGATTCCATTCCGGACCGGTGGCAGTTTTTTAAGGGTGTGATGCGCCGATGTTTCCGCTGATTGGCCTGGTTGTCCTGCTGGCGATGGTGTTCGGCGGATTCGCGATCACCGGCGGCGCGCTGGGCCCCGTCATGCACGCGCTGCCGCACGAGATGCTGATCATCGGCGGTGCCGCGGTCGGCGCGCTGATCATCGGCAATTCCGGCAAGGAGCTGAAGGCGATCGGCGGCGGCGTCATGAAGGTGCTGAAGGGCCCGAAATACAAGAAGCAGGACTATCTCGACACCATCTTCCTCGTTTCCAAGCTGATGAAGATGCTGCGCACCGAAGGGCCGATCGCGCTCGAACCGCATGTCGAGGATCCCAAATCCTCCGCGATCTTCGCCGAATATCCGCGCCTGATGGCCGATCACACGCTGGTCAACCTGATCGCCGATACGCTGCGCCTCGTCGTCGTCTCGTCGGGCACGCTCGACGTGCACGCGGTCGAGGAGGTGATGGACAACGCGATCAAGACCCATCACCACGAGGTCCAGGGTCCGCAGGGCACGCTGCAGGGCCTGGCCGACGCGCTGCCCGCGCTCGGCATCGTCGCCGCGGTGCTGGGCGTGGTCAAGACGATGGGATCGATCGACAAGCCGCCGTCGATCCTGGGCGGGATGATCGGTTCGGCCCTCGTCGGCACCTTTCTGGGCGTGCTGCTCGCCTATGGCATCGTCGGCCCGCTCGCCACCCGGCTGCAGCAGGTGATCGACGCGGACGCCGCGATCTATCACGTCGTCAAGCAGATTATCATCGCCTCGCTTCACGGCCATCCCCAGCCGCTGGTGATCGAAGCCGCACGCTCGGGAATCGCTCATCAGAACCAGCCCGGCTTTGCCGAGGTGTTCGACGGTCTGCGGGGGAAGTGATGACTGATCGGCTCACGCCGATGCGGTGCCGCGTCGCGCCGGGAGGCGTCGAATAATGGCCGCGCGCGCACCCCACGGGACCAATCAGCCGCCCAAGGTCATCGTCAAGAAAATCTATATCGAGGGGCATGGCGGCCATCACGGCGGCGCGTGGAAGGTCGCCTATGCCGACTTCGTCACCGCGATGATGGCGTTCTTCCTGCTGATGTGGCTGCTCGGCGCGACCAGCGAGAAGCAGCGCAAGGGCATCGCCGATTATTTCGCGCCGACGCTGGTCCAACTCAAGCAGAACAGCGCCGGCTCCAACGGCATTTTCGGCGGCGAATCGATCACCGACGTCGACAGCTATCCGCACAAGGCGCAGCAGACCGGCACGCGGTCGCTGACCATCCCGGCGGGCGCGACCGGCGGCAAGGAAGTCGGCACCGGCGACAAGGGCAGCCTGAAGGCAAGCCAGGCGATGGCGGCGGAGGATCGCGAGAATTTCGCCAAGATGCGTTCCAAGCTCGAAGCGACGATGAAGTCGAACGCGCGCATCGCGAAGATCGCCAAATATGTCCGCTTCGTGCGTACCCGCGACGGCATGCGCATCGACCTGATCGACGACGCCAATTATTCGATGTTCGCGCTGGGGACGACCGCGCTGGTGCCGGACGCCAGCACGCTGATCGGCATGGTCGCCGAAAGCATCGAGGGGATGGACAATCCCATCATGATCCGCGGCCACACCGACAGCCTGGGCTATGGCAACCCGGCGGCGATGAACAACTGGATGCTGTCGAGCGGCCGCGCGGAGGCGACGCGCCGCCGCCTGGCGCAGGGCGGCATCCGCGAGGACCAGTTCGAACGCATCGAAGGCGTCGCCGACCGCGAGCCGATGGTGAAGGAAAACCCCGCCGACCCCCGCAACCGCCGCGTCGCGATCACGCTGCTCTATCGCCGGACGGGGTTCGGGGATTAAGTGTCAGACGTTGAACGGGCGCGTTCAATACAATTGCTCTGCGTTCGACTGGGGGTGGAAAAGCACCGCCCCACCACGCCCAGTCATAGCTGGAAATTCAACGATCAGAACAGGGCATACTAAAAGTTATAGATCAATATATAACTAAACAAGTTTGCCGTACCGACAAAAAACATAAGAATAGAAAGTAAGATTCCTCGTCGGTATATTAAATTATTAGAAATAATCTTTTCACAGAATCTGTTGGCATCATTCCAATATTTAGTAGTATCAATTCTTGAATGGTGATATAATTTTAAAGAATAATCATATCTCATGTGTCTAAGATAAAATCCAACCCAATTCTCCGATTCTTTTGTCGCATAGAACGTCGTTATCCAAGCTCCAATTAATCCAAAAAAATAAGCAATAAATGATGGTAGTAATACAACTACTGTTTCTGGTGGTGAAGATTTTATAGCCATAAAACTCAGCAAGAATGCAAGACCAGCTCCGTTTGCAGTCATAAGCCAGTCGAGCGACTGCTTTTTAAAAACCCTTTGTTCGTCTATCTGGTCCTTGAGTGCGATCTCTAGCAACTTACTATTGAGATCAACCCATTCTGGCTCATGCCTATCGACGAGCGCCATCTTTGCAAAATGTTCGAGCTTACCAAGATACGGTTCTTGAAGAGGATCGTGCATTTTTTCATGCATACGCCAACGAAGCAATGTCCGCAAAGGGGCCGCAAGCCGAACGTCCGCTTTTGCACCCCATCGCAACCGCAACCCTCCCAGTCTTGACCGCGCCGAAAATGCAGGCCTTGCCGCAGTAGCGCCGGTACCACAAAGCCCCTACATCCCGGCCCATGTACGACTTCGACATCGCCGCCGGCAGTAAGGCCGAGCTGTATCGTGAACTGGCGGGCGCGCTTGATGCGCTGACCGCGGAGGAGCCTGATGCGATCGCCAACATGGCGAACGCCGCCGCGCTGATCTGGCAGTATCTGCCCGATCTCAACTGGGCGGGTTTCTATCGCAACGTCGGCGACGAACTGGTGCTCGGGCCGTTTCAGGGCAAGGCGGCGTGCATCCGCATCGCGTTCGGCAGTGGCGTGTGCGGCACCGCGGCGCAGACCCGCGCCACGCAGCTGGTCGACGACGTCCACGCCTTTCCCGGCCATATCGCCTGCGACGCGGCCAGCGCGTCCGAACTGGTCGTGCCGATCGTCCATGACGGCCGGCTGATCGGGGTGCTCGACCTCGACAGTCCCAAGGTGGCGCACTTCGATGCGGAGGATGCTGCGGGTTGCGAGGCGTTGATGGCGATCCTGGCCGCGCGCATCGCGGACTGATCCGAAGCGGGACAGGCTTAACCATTGCGCCGGTTTCCCACCCGGTGACCCGGCTGTTAGGTTGCGCGCGACCACCCGGGAGTTGACCAAGATGCGCCGATCGACCGTGACCGCCCTCATCCTGGCGAGCCTGACCGCCATGCCCGTTCACGCGGGACAGGCGGCACCCGAGACGGGCTGGGGCGGCAGCGTCGACGGGCGCTGGTATGCGGGCAGCTATGCGCCGGGCGGCTGGGCGGCCTATCGCGCGCCCGAAGCCGGTGTCGAACTGCCGCGCTACTGGATCGAACCGGGGTTCGAGGTGCGCGATCCGGCCCGGTACCGACTGCCCGCCGCCGAGACGGGGCGGCGCTGGCTGCGCTATTATGACGACGCGGTGCTGGTCGGCGACGATGGCCGGGTGATCGACGCGCGCACCGGCATCGACTGGAACAATCCCGCCGCGATGAAGGCCGCGCCGGTCGCGCTGTTCGCGCCCGCTGCACCGATGCGCGCCATTGCACCTGCACCTGCACCCGCATCAGCGCCCGTCGTCGCACGCGCGCCGGCCGCGCCCGGTGCGACCTATGCGCCGCCGCCCGCCCGCCCGGCAGCGGTGGCGGCGCCTGCGACCGTGCTGGCGGAAGCCCCGCCGCCCCGGCCGGGGCCGGTCGCACCCCCGCGCGGCTACCCGCGGCCGGCGGCAGCGCCCGTGCGCGCCGATCGCGGCATCGGTGGCGCGGCCATCGGGGCGGGGGCCGGTGCGGTCGCCGGTGGGCTGATCGCCGGTCGCGGCGACCGGCTGGGCGGGGCGCTGATCGGTGCGGGCGTCGGGGCAGTGGCTGGCCTTGCGATCGACCGGGCGGAGGATCGCGGTCGGGCGCCGCGCGATGACGACGCCGACTATCCGCCCTGGGGCGATGACGACCGCGCGGGCTACCGCGACTGGCGGTCGGACGAGATCGACCTGCCGCCGTCGGTGCCGCCACAGGTCCAGGTCACGGGCAATGGCTGTACCACGCGCACGGTCGAGGTCCGCCCCGCCTATGTCGCGCGCGGCTGGTACTTCCCGGCAACCTTCGAGACGACGGTGACCTGCGGCGGCTGATCAGTCGGCCCGGCAATATCCGCTGCGCACGAAGCCCCAGGGGCCGTTGCCCCGGCCGCATGCCGGGCCCCGCCGCGACATGGGCACAGGCTTTTGACCGTCGCACGGGTGTGCACCAACGGCACCGCGCAGGCTGCACCTGGCGCGGCGCGAGCTGAATGGCGCAGTGAACCCCGGCACACGGCCCGAGTGACGGCAGTTTTGGATTACCGCGCCGCAGCCCGCCCGGCGAAGGTGACGATGCTCTCCGCGCCGTCGGCAGCCAGCGACGACACGCCGATGAAGTGGTCGTCGACGATCACGTCCTTCAGCACCCATTCGGTGGCGGATGCGGGCACGTCGCGATGGTCGGTCCAGTCCTGCGCATCGTTGCGCCGCCAATGGACGCGGTAGCCCGTCGCACCCGGCACGGCTTGCCACTTGACCGTCGTGTCGGAGGAGACCGCGCCGCCCACTGACACGCCGTCGGGCGCGGCGGGCGCGCTGGCGAGCCGGGCAATCGTGGCCACGTTGATCGCCGCGACCCTGGCCAGATAGGGGAAGTCCATCTTGTCGACGGTGTCGCCATATTCGCGACCGGCTTCGGTGCGCAGATCCTGGTGCTGCTGGTCGTAATTCTCGATGCCGACCGAAAAGCGCACCGCCGGATAGCCCAGCCGCAGGAACGGTTCGTGGTCGCCGCCGCGCCCGAAGCGGTCGGGCCGCCGGTCGACGAAGACGTCGAGCGCGCCCGGCATCGCCGCTGCGACGCCGTCGATCGCCTTGGCCAATGCGCGCGACGGGCCATCATCCTCGCCGCCATTGCCGCGCCGGGCGATCTGCTGCTCGATCGTTTCCGACGCGCGAATGCCTTCGGAAAACACGCGCACCCGGTCGGCGACGCGCGCGCCATTGGTGCCGAGGGTGTTGCCGACAATGTCGTTGTTGAGCACCGCGCTGACCACCCAGCCGCGCTCCCTGGCGGTCTCGGCCAGCAGCGTGCCGCCCCACAGCCCCTGTTCCTCGCCGGACAAGGCGGCATAGATGATCGTCGCGTCGAACTTTTGCTTCGACAGGATGCGCGCCGCCGCCAGCACCACCGCGACGCCGGAGGCATCGTCATTGGCGCCGGGCGAATCGCTGGTGAAGTCCATCACGTCGCTGACCCGGCTGTCGATATGGCCCTGCACGATGATGACGCGGTTGGGGTCGCGTCCGGCCTGAAAGCCCAGCACATTGACGACGTTGACGCCGTTGGGCGCGCGCGGCCCGGTAAAGGTGCGCGCGATGTTGGCGACGGTGATGCAGCCGCCGCACTTTGCGCTGATCCGGTTCAATTCGTCCGCCGCCCATTTGCGCGCCGCGCCGATGCCGCGCTTGGGATCATCGGGGCTGGACAGCGTGTGGCGGGTGCCGAAGCTGACCATTTTCTCGACATCGGCCTTCATCCGCGCGGGATCGGGCGCGTCGCGGGCGATGGCGGGAAGGGGGAGGAGGAGCGGAGCGAGCAGGATCAGGTGGCGCATCGTGCGATCGTGGACGCGATCGGCGCCCGGCTCAATCCCCTCGTTGCGCGCCAGCTTGCACGGCGGGGATGCGCACGCCACTTTCGAGCCGGGAGGGGGCTGCCATGCTGTTTGCGACGACCGTTTTCGTGATGATGATCCTGCGCCTTTGGCCAGAGACGCCGATCGCGCGGTGGCTGCGCCGGACACTGGTGGCGGCACCCGCGCGGCGGCTTTCGGCACTGTCGCGCCAGCAGTTGCTGTTCATGGTCGCACTGGTGATGCTGCTGCCGGTCGGCGGCGAGCTCATGCTCATCTTCGGTGCGGCCGATGCGCTGATGCTGATGGCTTGGCAAACGGCGGCCTATTACGACGCGATGATGGCCACCGCATTGCTGGCCGGGCTGGCCCGGATGCGCGGGATCGCCGCGGTCGTGCGCAGCGCGCGACGCGCACGGTCGGTCCGCCGCTCGCGTGCGCGCCAGCGCCGCACGCGGACGCGGATCAAGCGACCGGGGGGCGGGGCGGACGGCGATCGACCGGGGCCCGCGCCGCGCCATGCCGCGAACGACCTCGGCCGGCCGGCGACCTTACGCGCCGCCTGACCGGCGGAACGCCGGCTAGCTCAGCCGGTCGATCGCCTCGACCTCCAGGCTGCCGGGGATGATCATGATCGGCACGGGCAGCTTGCCCGCGTCGGCGCCGGAAAAATGCGCGACCAGCGGGCCGGGCGCGCCGCTCGCCGCCGCGCCGAGGACGAGGGCGGCGATCTCCGGATTGACCTCGATCGCCTCGCGCACGACCTTTGGCCCGTCGCCTTCGCGCACCGTGATCGTCGGCTTGATCCCCGATTCCTCCAGCAAGGTGCCCGCGGCACCCGCGACCAGTGCCTCGGCGCGCTGGCGCGCCTCGTCCTCGATCGTCGCCATCACGCCGCCCCAGTGGACGAACTCCGCCTTGGGAATCAGCGCCAGGATCTCGACATTGCCGCCGGTCTTGACCGCGCGTCGGGCGGCGAAGCGCAGCGCGACTTCGGACTCCGGGCTCTCGTCGACCACCACCAGATAGGTGCGCATATTGTGTTCCTCCCCCCGGAATTGCGATCCCGCCGCGCCGAACGTGGCGAGTCGAAGACGTATGCGCAAGGTGATGGGGTTGACCGGGCGTCCCCGCGCGGCAAAGGAAGGCGCTCCCCAGGACCACGCAACGGAAGCCACCGCCGATGCCGATCGAAATCAAGATGCCCGCTTTGTCCCCGACCATGGAGGAGGGCACGCTGGCCCGCTGGCTGGTCAAGGAAGGCGATACGGTGAGCGCCGGCGACCTGATGGCGGAGATCGAGACCGACAAGGCGACGATGGAGTTCGAAGCGGTCGACGAGGGCACGATCACGCAGATCCTGGTCGCCGAGGGGACCGACGGGGTGAAGGTCGGCACGGTCATCGCGCTGCTGGCCGGCGAGGGCGAGGATGCCGCCGCGCCCGCCGCCAAACTTGCGCCCGCCCCCGCCGCGAGCCCCGCGCCTGCGCCTGCCGCCGAAGCGCAAGCCAGTGCGCCCGCCCCGGCTCCGGCCCCATCGGCACCGGCCGCGGCGGGTGATCGCGTCAAGGCGAGCCCGCTCGCGCGCCGCATCGCCGCCGAAAAGGGGATCGACCTGTCCGCTCTGGCGGGCAGCGGACCGGCCGGCCGCATCGTCAAGGCGGACCTGGACGGCGCGAAACCGGGCGCTGCCCCCGCACCGGCCAAATCGGCGGCCCCCGCGCCCGCGCCGGCCGCCACGCCTGCGCCGGCATCGGCTGCGCCTGCCGAGTCCAAGGCGGTGTGGTATGACGAGACGATCCCGCACGAGGTCGAGAAGCTTTCCAACATCCGCAAGACGATCGCGCGCCGCCTGACCGAGGCGAAACAGACGATCCCGCACATCTACCTGACCGTCGATGTCCGGCTGGACGCGCTGCTCAAGCTGCGCGGCGAGCTGAACAAGTCGCTCGAGGCGCGCGGGGTCAAGCTGAGCGTCAACGACATGCTCATCAAGGCACTGGGCGTGGCGCTGATCCAGACGCCGAAGTGCAATGTCACCTTCGCCGGCGACACGCTGGTCAAGTACAGCCGCGCCGACGTGTCGGTGGCGGTATCGACGCCGTCGGGCCTGATCACCCCGATCATCCGCGATGCCGCGAGCAAGAGCCTGTCGGCGATCTCCACCGAGATGAAGGAACTGGCCGCACGCGCCAAGGACAACAAGCTCAAGCCCGAGGAATATCAGGGCGGTACCGCCAGCATCTCCAACATGGGCATGTTCGGCATCACCCAGTTCGATGCGGTCATCAATCCGCCGCAGGGCATGATCTTGGCGGTCGGCGCGGGCGAGAAGCGGCCGGTGGTGATCGACGATGCGTTGCAGGTCGCAACCGTCATGTCGGCGACCGGCAGCTTCGACCACCGCGCGATCGATGGTGCGGACGGCGCGCAGCTGATGCAGGCGTTCAAGGCGCTGGTGGAACAGCCGCTGAGCTTCATCGCCTGATCACGGGGGAGGGCGGGCGATGGGCCGTCACACGCTGGTCGAGTTGCTCCACATCGCCGCCGGGCTGGTGGCGACGGTGGCGATTACCTGGGCGTCGGCCTGGTCCTATCCGCTCGGGCGCAACGACATCTGGCTGGTCGGTTCGGTCGCGTTCGTCGTCGTCCTGCTGATGGGGGTGCGCCCGGTGCGCGAGGCGCTGGCGAAGGATCGGGCCAAGGACCGCGCCGCGCGTGGCTGATCCCGACGCCGCGACGCCGCCATCGGGCCAGCCCGCGATCAGGGTGACGACGATGCCCGCGGATGCCAATGCCTATGGCGACATTTTCGGCGGCTGGCTGATGAGCCAGATGGACATGGCCGCCGGCCTGGTCGCGGCGCGCTATGCCAAGGGGCGGGCGGTGACGATCGCGATGGACGGGATGCAGTTCCACGCGCCCGTCGCGGTCGGCGACGAAGTGTCGGTCTATGCCGAACTGGTCCGCGTCGGCCGCACGTCGATGACGATCGAGGTCGAAGCCTGGCGGCGCGACCGCCACCAGGAAGAACAATGCCGGGTGACGCAGGCGCGGTTCGTGTTCGTCGCGATCGACGCGCACAAGCGGCCGCGGGTGATTGCCAAGTGAGAGGGCGTGGCCAAATGCCAGTTGTGCATGCTCTGCGAGCCGTCCCTCTGGAGACGATTTATGTCGATAGAAACTACCCGAGAGAAGATCCTGTATTTAGCGATCGTCCCTATTGTCGCCGCTGCAGCAGGCGCCTTCATCACTTCTTTAATCCAGGGACAAACATGTTTGCCTGCTGCTGGGGCTGATTTGCTTACGATTCTCAAAGATAGGTCTTTAAACGGAGAGCAAAAGCTGCAGGCGTTGGAATTGTATTCACAGATTACAGGACGACCATGGACGATCGTAAGTTCTGTAACGGGGACAATCACAGGGATTGGCGGGTTTGCTCTCATGTTCTTGCTTGCTCGGAGGCAATCGAATGACTGACACCTATGACCTGATCGTCCTTGGCTCCGGGCCGGGGGGCTATGTCGCGGCGATCCGGGCGAGCCAGCTGGGGCTGAAGACCGCGATCGTCGAGCGCGAGACGCTGGGCGGCATCTGCCTCAACTGGGGCTGCATCCCCACCAAGGCGCTGCTGCGTTCGGCCGAGATCTTTCACTATATGCAGCACGCCAAGGATTACGGGCTGGCGGCGGAGAAGATCAGCGCGGACCTGGACGCGGTGGTGAAGCGGTCGCGCGGCGTCGCCAAGCAGCTCAATCAGGGCGTCACCCACCTGATGAAGAAGAACAAGATCGCCGTGCACATGGGCGAGGGCAAGCTGACCGCGCCCGGCAAGCTGACCGTCACCGACAAGGAGGGCAAGGCGACCGAGCTGACCGCGAAGAACATCATCGTCGCCACCGGCGCGCGGGCGCGCGAGCTGCCCTTTGCCAAGTCGGACGGCAAGCGGGTGTGGACCTATCGCCACGCCATGGTGCCGACCGAGATGCCGACCAGGCTGCTGGTCATCGGATCGGGTGCGATCGGGATCGAGTTCGCCAGCTTCTACAACGACATGGGCGCCAAGGTGACCGTGGTCGAAATGATGGACCGCATCGTGCCCGTCGAGGACCATGACGTGTCGACCTTCCTCGAAAAGGCGCTGACCAAGCAGGGCATGACGATCATGACCGGCGCGGGCGTCAACGGGCTGGAAGTCGGCGCGAATGGCGTGAAGGCCAAGCTGAAGGACAAGGCGGGCAAGGAAACGACCGAGGAGTTCAGCCACGTCATCGTCGCGGTCGGCATCGTGCCCAATACCGAGAATATCGGCCTGAGGGAGCTCGGCGTCGCGATGGACGATCGCGGCTTCCTGAAGACCGGGCCGGATTGCGCCACCAATGTCCCCGGCATCTGGGCGATCGGCGACATCACCGCGCCGCCGTGGCTGGCGCACAAGGCGAGCCACGAGGGCGTGATTGCGGTCGAGGCGATCGCCGGCGGCCATCCGCACGCGATGGATCCGCGCAACATCCCCGGCTGCACCTATTGCCACCCGCAGGTCGCCAGCGTCGGCCTGACCGAGGCGAAGGCGAAGGAGGCGGGTTACGAGGTCAAGGTCGGCAATTTCCCCTTCATCGGCAACGGCAAGGCCATCGCGCTGGGCGAGGCCGAAGGCTTCATCAAGACGGTGTTCGACGCCAGGACCGGCGAGCTGCTGGGCGCACACATGGTCGGCGCCGAAGTCACCGAGCTGATCCAGGGCTATACCGTCGGAAAGACGCTGGAGACGACCGAGGCCGAGTTGATGAACACGGTGTTCCCGCACCCGACGCTGAGCGAGATGATGCATGAAAGCGTGCTGGGGGCCTATGGGCGGGCGCTTCACATCTAGGGAGCGATTCGACCGGGTTCGGGGGATGCTGGCGCTGGTCGCGGCGCCGGTCCTGATTGGCGCGGCCACGCCGGACTATGCCGGCGACGCCGCGGCGCTCGACCGGATCATCGTCGAGAATTACGCCTATACCGAACGGCTGGGACCCGATGGCCGGCTGCCCGATTCACCGCAGTTGGCGGCGCAGCGGGCGGCGGTGGATGACCCCGACTCGCTGCTGCGCTATGCCGAGAACCGCATCGCCACCCTGGCGGATCACCATGCGATCACCGGCAGCGCGTTCGACGACAGCTGGGCGCTCGTGCCGAGCTATGCCGACCTGTGGATCGTCGAGCGCGACGGCGCATATCGCGTCGATGCGGTGCGTCCCGACACCCCGGCGGCGCGCGCGGGGGTGGTGGCCGGCGACCGACTGGTCGCGGTCGACGATGTGCCGATCGACCGGGCGATCGCGGCGTTCTGGCAATCGGTCGGGGTCGCGCGCGGTGGTGCGGAGGCGCGCAGCTATGCCGCGCGCGTGCTGGCGGCGGGCCGGCGCGACCGGCCCCGTCGGCTGACCTTCGCAGGTCGCGGCGGGACCCGGGAGCTGACGCTCGCCACGCTCTATGCCGACGCGCCGCCACGGCCGCCGCTGCGCGTGATTACTGACGCGGACGGGGGCGTGACCATCCGGATCAACAATGCGCTGGGTGATCAGGCGACGATCGCCGCGTTCGACCGCGCGGTCGCTGCGATCCCGGCCTCGGCGCGACTGACGATCGATCTGACCGATACGCCGGGCGGCGGCAATACGAGCGTCGCGCGGGCGATGATCGGCTGGTTCGTGACGGCGCCGACCGGTTATCAGGTCCATCGCTATCCCGCGGAGGAGCGCGAGACGGGCATCCCCCGGCAATGGATCGAGCAGGTGCTGCCCCGCGCCAGCAAGTCGCGGCCCAAGCCCGTCGCGATCCGGGTCGGTCGCTGGACGGGCAGCATGGGGGAGGGGATCGCCATCGCCTTTGCCGCGATCGGGGTCCCGGTGTGCGGCGACCGCATGGCCGGATTGCTGGGTGCGGTCTACGACTTTGCGCTGCCCGCGTCGGGGCTGGTGGTCAAACTGCCGGCGGAGCGGCTTTACGCGATCGATGGCCGCCCGCGCGAGGATTTCGTGCCGATCCCAACGCCGAGCTGCCCGGCGCGCGGATAGGGGAGCCGCTGCCGGATTTTTTTCCGAAAGCTGCGGCTCTGGCTCACGTGCGGCTTGACCGCATCCACGATCGGGCGAAGCTGGCAACCGTGCGGGGCGGAGCAAGGGGACGACAGTGGGGAAAGCGTCAGCAATGAATCCTGCGATCCTGTGGCCGGTGTTTGCCTTTGCGGCGCTGGTGTTCGTCGTGTGGTTCCTGCTGTTCGTGTTGCGTGCCCGCCATATCGCGCGGACGCCGCCGCGCGACGGCGAGCTGGCGACGCGCGACGGCACCGCCGCCTATTTCCGCCCGGTCGAACGGCCGGCCAACAACCTGACCAACCTGTTCGAGATGCCGGTGCTTTTCCTGGCGCTCGTGCCGCTGCTGGTCGTCACCGGCCGGGCGGGGGCAGCACAGGTCGCGCTCGCCTGGACCTTTGTCGGACTGCGCGCGGTGCACAGCGCGATCCATATCGCGACCCCGGCGGTGCAGCCGCGCTTCCTCGTCTACCTGACCTCGTGCATCGTGCTGGCGGCGATGTGGATCGGGCTGGCGATCGATCTGGCCGCAATTCCGGCGTGAACAGGGCTTGACCCGGCAGCCGTTAGGCGGGAGCAATGCCGTCCTAATCATCGGGGCAAAAACGAAAATGCGGACAGTTGGATTTGGCGTCGCGGCGGTGGCCGCGCTGGCGTGGACGGGCACGGCGCGGGCAGAGACGGTCGTGGTCACCGCGGACCGCATGATCGACGTGCTGGCGGGCCGGGTGGTCGAGGAGCCCGTGATCGTCATCACCGACGGCCGCATCACCAGCGTGGTCGGGCGCAACGGCGGGCGGCCTGCGATCCCGGCGGAGGCGAAGCGCATCGACCTGCCCGGCAAGACGATCCTGCCCGGCCTGATCGACATGCACGTCCATCTCGACAGCAATCCGCGCTATGGCGGCTATACCAACCTGCAGTTCACCGATTCCTTCTGGGCCGTGCAGGGCACCGCCAATGTGAAGGCGATGCTGGATGCGGGCTTCACCACGGTGCGCAACGTCGGGTCGGAAAACTATGCCGACGTGGCGTACAAGCAGGCGATCGACGAAGGGCTGATCCCCGGTCCGCGCATCGTGCCGGCCGCCTATGCGCTGGGCGCGACGGGCGGGCATTGCGACAGCACCTATCTGCCGCCGTCGTTCAAGGCGAAGTCGCCCGCGGTCGGCGACGGCGTGCAGGAACTGCGCACCCGGGTGCGTGAGCAGCGCAAATATGGCGCGGAAGTGATCAAGGTCTGCGCGACCGGCGGCGTGTTTTCGCGCAACACCGAGCCGGGCCAGCAGCAATTGTCCGAAGACGAGCTGCGCGCAATCGCCGACGAGGCGCATCAATGGGGGCTGCGCGTCGCCGCCCACGCGCACGGCGCCGCCGGGATCAAGGCGTCGATCCGCGCCGGCATCGACACCATCGAGCATGCCAGCCTGGTCGATGACGAGGGGATCCGCCTGGCGGTCGAGCGCAAGCAGCCGGTGTGGTTCTCGATGGACATCTTCAACACCGACTACACCCAGGCCGAGGGCAAGAAGAACGGCGTGCTCGAGGACAATCTGCGCAAGGACCGCGAGATCGCGCAGGCGCAGCGCGACAATTTCCGCAAGGCGCACCGTGCCGGCGTCCGCATGGTGATGGGCACCGACGCGGGCGTGATGCCCCACGGGACGGCGGCGGGCCAGCTCAAGACGATGGTCGAATATGGCATGACGCCGATGCAGGCGCTGCAGGCGGCGACGCGCAACGCCGCCGAGGCGCTGGACCGGACCAAGGATGTCGGCGCGATCGCGGTCGGCCGATATGGCGACATCATCGCGGTCGAGGGCGATCCGCTGAGCGACATCGGCGTGATGACGCGGGTGACCGACGTCATCAAGGGCGGCGCGAAGGTGAAGTGAACCCGGCGGTGCGCTGAGGCCGGGGCGGGGTCAGCCCGCCTCGCCGACGATGCGCAGGCCGGGTTCGTCGCCGCTGGGGCCAGCGAGCGCGGCGGCGGTCGCCGGGACCGCGACTCCGCCCAGATGGCGCATCCGGCCGTCGACATGTCCGCCCTGTTCGATGGTGATGCTTTCATATTCGACGTCGCCGACGATCCGCGCGCTGCGTTCGACGATCAGCTCGCGCACGCGCACCGCGCCTTCGATCGCGCCCGCGATCCGCGCGCTGTCGGCGGCGACCGCGCCGACGATGTGGCTGTCGGCACCCTGGATCAGCATCGCGCAGGCGACATCGCCCTCGATCCGCCCGTCGATGTGCAGGTCGGCGGTGGCGGTGAGGTTGCCGGTGACCACCATGTCCGCGCCGATGATCGACAGTCCGCCCTTCCGCGACGTCGATCCGCCGGGTGCGGACGGGCTGCGTGAGCGGTTGCTGCTGCTGTTGAACATGGCGAAAGGGCCTCCCCACCCCGACGCGACCGAATCGGCCGGCTGATCGGCCGCGATGGTGCCCGCGGATGTTGTTGCGGTCAAAGCCCCCGGAGCGCAGGCGGCGTGTTCATCCCCATTGACCGCCGGGCGGGGCGGCGATATAGGCGCGCCAGCCCACGGCAGGCCGACACCCGGCTTTCCGGTCAATTTTGGTTGTCGCGGGTCATTGAGCTGAACGTTGTTGGAGACGCCAGGGCCCGGAGGCCGGTGAAGGCCGCCAGGGTCTTTTCGTATTTTCCGCTGCACGACTCCAGCAAAGTAACCGACGAGAAAAGGTGAAGGGCTTCATGCCGACGATCAACCAGTTGGTCCGCAAGGGCCGTGACCCGCAGAAGGCCAAGTCAAAGGTCCCTGCGATGGACCAGAACCCGCAAAAGCGCGGGGTCTGCACGCGCGTTTATACGACGACGCCGAAGAAGCCGAACTCGGCGCTGCGCAAGGTGGCCAAGGTCCGCCTGACCAACCAGCGCGAGGTCATTTCGTACATCCCGGGCGAAGGCCACAACCTGCAGGAGCACTCGGTGGTGCTGATCCGCGGCGGCCGCGTGCGCGACTTGCCGGGCGTGCGCTACCACGTGCTGCGCGGCGTGCTCGACACCCAGGGCGTCAAGGACCGCAAGCAGTCGCGTTCGAAGTACGGCGCCAAGCGTCCGAAGTAAGTTCAGCCAGAGTAGGTCCCGGACAGGTTCCGGATCGACCGAAGTTCTAGAAGGAAATCTGAGATGGCTCGTCGTCGTCGTCCCGAGAAGCGGGAAATTCTGCCCGATCCCAAGTTCGGGGATATCGTCCTGTCCAAGTTCATGAACAGCGTGATGCTGGACGGCAAGAAGTCGGTTGCGGAAGCGATCGTCTATGGCGCGCTGGAGACGGTGGAAACCCGTGCCAAGCGCGAGCCGCTGGGCGTGTTCCACGATGCGCTCAACAACATCAAGCCGGGCATCGAAGTCCGTAGCCGCCGCGTCGGCGGCGCGACCTATCAGGTCCCGGTCGAGGTGCGTCCCGAGCGTGCCCAGGCGCTGGCGATCCGCTGGCTGATCGCGTCGGCGCGCAACCGCAGCGAGCACACCATGGCCGCGCGCCTGTCGGGCGAGCTGATGGATGCCGCCAACAATCGCGGCAATGCGGTCAAGAAGCGTGAAGACACGCACCGCATGGCCGAGGCCAATCGCGCCTTCAGTCACTATCGCTGGTAATCGCCGCGGTCGCCGGTTCGCCGGCGGTCTGGCAACGACGCATCCGTTACCTACATATTGGGGAGCCGGACGGTCCGGCTCCCCACATCCTTAAGGAACCTCGACCATGGCCCGCAGCCATCCGCTCGACCGCTATCGCAACATCGGCATCATGGCCCACATCGATGCCGGCAAGACGACGACGACCGAGCGTATCCTCTATTACACCGGAAAGTCCTACAAGATCGGCGAAGTGCACGAAGGCACCGCGACGATGGACTGGATGGAGCAGGAGCAGGAGCGCGGGATCACCATCACCTCGGCGGCGACCACGTGCTTCTGGCGCGCCGAGGACGGTCAGGGCGAAGAGCACCGGATCAACATCATCGATACCCCCGGCCACGTCGACTTCACGATCGAGGTCGAGCGTTCGCTGCGCGTGCTCGACGGCGCGGTCGCGTGCTTCGACGGGGTTGCCGGCGTGGAGCCGCAGTCCGAAACCGTGTGGCGCCAGGCCGACAAGTACGGCGTGCCGCGCATGTGCTTCGTCAACAAGCTCGATCGCACGGGCGCGGATTTCTATTATTGCGTCAACTCGATCATCGAGCGCCTGGGCGCGCGTCCGGCGGTGCTGTATCTGCCGATCGGCATCGAGGGCGGGTTCAAGGGCCTGGTCGACCTGGTCAACAACCGCGCGATCATCTGGCTCGAGGAGTCGCTGGGCGCGAAGTTCGAATATCAGGATATTCCGGCCGATATGGCGGAAAAGGCCGCCAAGTATCGCAGCGAGCTGATCGAAATGGCGGTCGAGCAGGACGATGCGCTGATGGAAGCGTATCTGGAGGGCAACGAGCCGTCGGTCGCCGACCTGAAGAAGCTGATCCGCAAGGGCACGCTCGAAATGGCGTTCGTGCCGATCGTCTGCGGCTCGGCGTTCAAGAACAAGGGCGTCCAGCCGCTGCTCGACGCGGTCGTCGACTATCTGCCGAGCCCGCTCGACATTCCGCCGGTCGAGGGCGTCAAGATGGACGGCGAGACCAAGGACAGCCGCAAGGCGTCCGACGACGAGCCGTTTTCGGCGCTCGCCTTCAAGATCATGAACGACCCGTTCGTCGGCTCGCTCACCTTCGCGCGCATCTATTCGGGCAAGCTCGAAAAGGGCACCGTTCAGAACACGGTGAAGGACAAGAAGGAAAAGATCGGCCGCATGCTGCTGATGCATGCGAACAATCGCGAGGACATCGACGTGGCTTATGCCGGCGACATCGTCGCGATCGCGGGCCTGAAGGAAACGACGACCGGCGACACGCTGTGCGCGCCGGCCGCTCCGATCATCCTGGAGCGCATGGAGTTCCCGGATCCCGTCATCGAGCTGTCGGTCGAACCCAAGACCAAGGCCGACCAGGAAAAGATGGGCATCGCGCTCAACCGCCTGGCCGCCGAGGATCCGTCGTTCCGCGTGTCGACCGATCACGAATCGGGGCAGACGATCATCAAGGGCATGGGTGAGCTTCACCTGGAAATCCTGGTCGATCGCATGCGTCGCGAGTTCAAGGTCGAGGCCAATGTCGGCGCGCCGCAGGTGGCGTATCGCGAGTATCTGGCGAAGCCGGTCGAGCTGACCTACACCCACAAGAAGCAGTCGGGCGGCTCGGGCCAGTTCGGCGAAGTGAAGGTCAAGGTCGTCCCCGGCGAGCGTGGTTCGGGCTTCGTCTTCCACGACGAGATCAAGGGCGGCAACATCCCGCGCGAATACATCCCCTCGGTCGAGAAGGGGATGCGCGAGACCGCCGAGACGGGTTCGCTGATCGGCTTCCCGATCATCGACTTTGCCGTCCACCTGATCGACGGCAAGTATCACGACGTCGACTCGTCGGCGCTGGCGTTCGAAATCTGTGCCCGCGGCGCGATGCGCGAAGCGGCGCAGAAGGCGGGCATCAAGCTGCTCGAGCCGATCATGAAGGTCGAGGTGGTGACGCCCGAAGAGTTCATGGGCGACGTGATCGGCGACATGAACAGCCGCCGCGGCCAGATCCAGGGCACCGACAGCCGGGGCAACGCCCAGGTGGTCGAGGCGATGGTGCCGCTGGCCAACATGTTCGGCTATGTGAACCAGCTGCGCTCGTTCACGCAGGGCCGTGCGCAATACTCGATGCAGTTCTCGCATTATGACGAAGTGCCGCAGAACGTGGCCGACGAAGTGAAGGCGAAGCTCGCCTGAACGTCACCCCGCTCGGGGCTGGCGTAATCGAAAAACAGTCGCTATGGGCGCGCCTTTCGGCGAGTAGCCCCGGCGGCCGGGAAATCTGAATCAGAAGGTAGGACACAATGGCGAAGGCAAAGTTCGAGCGGAACAAACCGCACCTCAATATCGGCACCATCGGTCACGTCGACCACGGCAAGACGTCGCTGACCGCCGCGATCACCAAGGTTCTGGCTGAAAACGTCGCCGGCAACGCGGCCGTCGATTTTGCCAACATCGACAAGGCGCCGGAAGAGCGCGAGCGCGGCATCACCATCTCGACCGCGCACGTCGAGTATGAGACCGAGAACCGCCACTATGCGCACGTCGACTGCCCCGGCCACGCCGACTATGTGAAGAACATGATCACCGGCGCGGCGCAGATGGACGGCGCGATCCTGGTGGTCGCCGCGACCGACGGCCCGATGCCCCAGACCAAGGAGCACATCCTGCTCGCCCGTCAGGTCGGCGTGCCGACGATGGTCGTGTTCCTCAACAAGGTCGACCTGGTCGACGACGAGGAAATCCTCGAGCTGGTCGAGCTGGAAATCCGCGAGGAACTGTCCAAGCGTGAATTCGACGGCGACAATATCCCGATCATCCGTGGTTCGGCGACCTGCGCGCTCGACGGCTCGAACGAGACGCTGGGCAAGGACGCGATCCTGGCGCTGATGAAGGCGGTCGACGAATCGATCCCGCAGCCCGAGCGTCCGCTCGACAAGCCGTTCATGATGCCGATCGAAGACGTGTTCTCGATCTCGGGTCGCGGCACCGTCGTCACCGGCCGTGTCGAAACCGGCATCATCAAGGTCGGCGAGGAAGTCGAGATCGTCGGCATCCAGCAGGAAACCCGCAAGACCGTCGTGACCGGCGTCGAAATGTTCCGCAAGCTGCTCGACCAGGGCCAGGCGGGCGACAATATCGGCGCGCTGATCCGCGGCGTCGGCCGTGACGAAGTCGAGCGTGGCCAGGTTCTGGCCAAGCCGGGTTCGATCAAGCCGCACACCGACTTCCAGTCGTCGGTCTATGTGCTGTCGAAGGACGAGGGCGGCCGTCACACGCCGTTCTTCGCGAACTATCGTCCGCAGTTCTACTTCCGCACCACCGACGTCACCGGCACGATCGAGCTGCCGGCCGGCACCGAAATGGTCATGCCGGGCGACGAAGTGGCCCTTGGCGTCAAGCTGATCGCCCCGATCGCGATGGACGTCGGCCAGCGCTTCACGATCCGCGAAGGCGGCCGCACCGTCGGCGCCGGCGTCGTGAGCCAGATCGACAAGTAATCTGACGCTCCCTTTGGGGGCGCCACGCGAACAAGGAACCCGGTCTCTCTCAGGAGAGGCCGGGTTTTTTGTTGGTGGAGTGTGCGGGGTGGCGGGCGTTGCGCGGGAAGCGGGACTCCGGGTCAAGCCCGGGGTGACGAGGCTGGAGAAATGTTCGCAACGCTTTTGTCGTCGCCCCGGGCTTGACCCGGGGCCCCGCTGCCTTTGAGTTGCCGGCATGTCGGACGGCGGCTGGGTGTACATCATGGCGGATCGATATCGCGGCACCATGTATGTCGGGGTGACCGCCGATCTTGCGGCCCGAGTCCACCAGCATCGCAACGTTACGGGTTCCGACTTTTGCACTCGATACGGCCTCAACCGCCTGGTGTGGGCGGACCACACGCCATCGGTTCTTGATGCCATCGCACACGAGAAGCGTCTCAAGCGATGGCGGCGGCAGTGGAAGTTCGATCTGGTCGAGCGGGGGAATCCCGAATGGCGCGATCTGTTCGACGTGCTCGTGTGACTCGATAGGTTGAAAAGGCAGCGGGGCCCCGGCTCAAGGCCGGGGCGACGGCGGTCTTTGATTGGCCCATTTGCCTTTTTTATCGCCGCGGGGTTGCCCCGGGGTCCCGCTCGTTCGGCGCAACCCGTGACCTTTTTCCGCTGTCGGGGGCTTGATCCCGAAGCCTCACCCGTGTATCGGCGCGCCTTCGTTTGACGCAGTAACAGCAAGAGCCCCGGCAACGGGGCCGCGCTCTTTCGCATCGGTAGGGACCCAGAGTCAGTCGTTATGGACAATAATATCCGCATCCGCCTGAAGGCGTTCGATCATCGCGTGCTCGACCAGGCGACCGGCGACATCGCCGACACCGCCCGTCGTACCGGCGCGCTCATCCGTGGTCCCATCCCGTTGCCGACGCGCATCGAGAAGTTCACCGTCAACCGCGGTCCGCACATCGACAAGAAGTCGCGCGAGCAGTTCGAGGTGCGCACCTACAAGCGGATGCTCGACATCGTTCAGCCGACCCCGCAGACGGTCGACGCGCTGATGAAGCTCGATCTCGCCGCGGGTGTTGATGTTGAGATCAAATTGGCGTAAGCGCGCCGCTCACTGATTCACCGGCGCGGGATTCGCGTCGGTATCGTCGCTCCGGTTCGCCGGAGCCTCTGGCCTCTAGGTTCTGCCTAGCCTCAAGAGACCCGGACGCAGGTTCGGGTGACGAACCAAGGCTCAAGAGCCGCAAGGGCTCTTTCGACATCGGGATACCGCCGGGCTGGCCCTTGCAAGGGGGTGTTGTCCGGGTCTCGCGTCCCCCGTCTTTTTCCCGGCATTTGTCGGGAAGTTCAGCCCGGACGGGGCTCGTTGTAATTCATGGGCTGAAGCGGGAGCTGCCGCTGGACCTCGTGTCCGACGGCGGCTCGTCACGCCCGCGCCGGCAATCGTGCCGTTGCGGGCCTCTGTATAAGGAGCATGGGTCATGCGCACTGGCGTGATCGCGAAGAAAATGGGGATGACCCGCCTGTTCCAGGACGACGGCCGCCACGTGCCCGTCACCGTCCTGGCGCTGGAGGGTGTGCAGGTGGTGGCGCAGCGGACCGCCGATCGCGACGGCTATGTCGCGGTTCAGGTCGGCGCCGGCGTCGCCAAGGCCAAGAATGTCGCCAAGCCGCAGCGCGGCCATTTCGGCAAGGCCGAAGTCGAGCCCAAGGCGCAGCTGTGCGAGTTCCGCGTCGCTGAAGACGCGCTGCTCGATGTCGGCGCGGAAATCGCCGCCGACCACTTCGTCGCCGGCCAGCTGGTCGACGTGTCGGGCAAGACGCAGGGCAAGGGCTTTGCGGGCGCCATGAAGCGCTGGGGCTTCGGTGGTCTGCGTGCCACCCACGGCGTGTCGGTCAGCCATCGTTCGCATGGTTCGACCGGTAACCGCCAGGATCCGGGCCGCGTCTTCAAGAACAAGAAGATGGCCGGCCACATGGGCGACCGCAACCGCACCCAGCAGAATCTGGAAGTCGTTTCGACCGACGCCGAGCGCGGCCTGATCTTCGTCAAGGGATCGGTGCCGGGCCACAAGGGCACCTGGCTGATCGTCAAGGACGCGGTGAAGGTGCCGCGTCATGCCGACGCCCCGTACCCCGCGTCGATCAAGACCGCGCACAACAACAATGACGCCCCCGCCGCCACGCCTGCTGAAGACGTGGCGACGGTCGAGGCGACCGACGGCCAGGAGGGCTGACAAGTGAAGGTCAAGGTACAGACCCTCGACGCCAAGGAAAATGGCGACATCGACCTGAAGGACGAGGTGTTCGGCGTCGAGCCGCGCGCCGACGTGCTTCACCGCGTCGTCACCTGGCAGCTCGAAAAGCGCCGCGGCACTGCTCGTGGCACGCGTGAGCGCGCCGACGTCGCCCGCACGGGCAAGAAGTTCGGTCGCCAGAAGGGCGGCGGCACCGCCCGTCACGGCGATCGCCGCGCCCCGGTGTTCATCGGCGGTGGTAAGGCGCACGGTGCGCGCGTTCGCGACTTCAATCCGTCGCTGAACAAGAAGATCCGCGCGCTGGGCCTGAAGATGGCGCTGTCGAGCCACGCCAAGGCGGGTTCGCTGATCGTCGTCGACACGCTGACCGTCGCCGATGCCAAGACCAAGGTGCTGAAGGGCCAGCTCGCCAAGCTGGGCTTTGGCAAGACGGCGCTGGTGATCGACGGCGATGCGGTCGAGAACAGCTTCGCGCTCGCCTCGCGCAACCTGACGCAGGTCAACGTCCTGCCGGCGGTCGGCGCGAACGTCTATGACATCCTGAAGCATGACACGCTGGTGCTGACCCGCGCCGCGGTCGAAAAGCTGGAGGCCCGCTTCCATGGCTAAGCAGTCCAAGGCGGCGGTCGACATCCGCCACTACGACGTCATCCTGGCGCCGCACATCACCGAAAAGGCCACGCTGGTGAGCGAGGCGAACGCGGTGGTGTTCAAGGTCGCCAACGACGCGACCAAGCCCGAGATCAAGGCCGCCGTCGAAGCGCTGTTCAACGTCAGCGTCACCGGCGTCAACACGATCGTCCAGAAGGGCAAGACCAAGCGGTGGAAGGGCACCCCCTATCGCCGCACCGACATGAAGAAGGCGATCGTGACGCTGAAGGACGGCGACTCGATCGACGTGACGCAGGGGGTCAACTGACCATGGCGCTCAAGCAATATAATCCGACCTCGCCCGGCGTTCGCGGGCTGATCCTGGTCGACCGTTCGGGCCTGTACAAGGGTCGCCCCGTCAAGGCGCTGACCGAAGGCAAGACCAAGACCGGCGGCCGCAACAACAAGGGCCATGTCACCTCGCGCGGCATCGCGGGCGGTCACAAGCAGCGTTATCGCATCGTCGATTTCAAGCGCCGCCTGTGGGACGTCGAGGGCACGGTCGAGCGGATCGAATATGATCCCAACCGCACCGCGTTCATCGCGCTGGTCAATTACGGCAAGGATGACGCGGGCAAGGAACGCCTGGCCTACATCATCGCGCCGCAGCGCCTGGGCGTCGGCGACAAGGTGATCGCGGGCAAGAAGACCGACGTGAAGCCGGGCAACGCCATGGAACTGGGCCAGATGCCGGTCGGCACCATCGTCCACAATGTGGAGATGAAGCCGGGCAAGGGCGGCCAGATCGCACGTTCGGCGGGCACCTATGTGCAGGTCGTCGGCCGCGACAAGGGTATGGTCATCGTCCGCCTCAATTCGGGCGAGCAGCGGTACATCCGGGCCGATTGCATGGGCACGGTCGGTGCGGTGTCGAACCCCGACAACCAGAACCAGAACCTGGGCAAGGCCGGCCGCAATCGCTGGCTGGGCAAGCGCCCGCTGACCCGCGGCGTCGCCAAGAACCCGGTCGACCACCCGCATGGCGGTGGTGAAGGCCGGACCTCGGGCGGCCGTCACCCGGTCACCCCGTGGGGCAAGCCGACCAAGGGTGCGCGCACCCGTCACAACAAGGCGACGGACAAGATGATCATCCGTTCGCGTCACGCGAAGAAGAAGGGCTAATCGAGATGGCTCGTTCGGTTTGGAAGGGTCCGTTCGTCGACCTCCACCTGCTCAAGAAGGCGGAGACCGCCCAGGAACAGGGCACGCGCGCCGGTCCGATCAAGACCTGGTCGCGGCGTTCGACGATCCTGCCGCAGTTCGTCGGCCTGACGTTCAACGTCTATAACGGCCGCAAGTTCGTGCCGGTTTCGGTCAATGAGGACATGGTCGGCATGAAGCTGGGTGAATTTGCGCCGACGCGCTTCTTCCCCGGCCACGCCGCGGACAAGAAGGGTAAGCGCTGATGAGCAAGCAGGCAGCTCCGCGCCGCGTCGGTGAGAAGGAAGCGCTGGCGGTCGGCACGACGATCCGCGGTTCGGCCCAGAAGCTGAACCTCGTCGCGGGCCTGATCCGCGGCAAGAAGGCGGGCGACGCGATGAACATCCTCACCTTCAGCAAGAAGGCGATGGCAGTCGACGCGCGCAAGGTGCTGGCGTCCGCCATCGCCAACGCCGAGAACAACCACAACCTCGACGTCGACGCGCTGGTCGTGTCGGAAGCGTCGGTGGGCAAGTCGATCACGATGAAGCGGTTCGCGACGCGCGGTCGCGGCAAGTCGACGCGCATCCTGAAGCCGTTCTCGCGGCTGCGGATCGTCGTGCGCGAGCAGGAAGAGGCGTAAGTCATGGGTCAGAAGAGCAATCCGATCGGTCTGCGTCTCCAGATCAACCGCACCTGGGACAGCCGCTGGTTCGCGGAAGGCCATGACTATGGCCGCCTCCTCATGGAGGACCTGAAGATCCGCAAGTACATCCTCGAGACGCTGCCCCAGGCCGCGATTTCGAAGGTGGTGATCGAGCGTCCGGCCAAGCTGTGCCGCGTGTCGATCTTTGCGGCGCGTCCCGGCGTCATCATCGGCAAGAAGGGCGCCGACATCGAGAAGCTGCGCAAGAAGCTCGCCTCGATGACCTCGTCCGACGTCAGCCTGAACATCGTCGAGATCCGCAAGCCCGAGATCGACGCGAAGCTCGTCGCCCAGGGCGTCGCCGACCAGCTTGAGCGCCGCATCGCGTTCCGCCGCGCGATGAAGCGCGCGGTGCAGTCGGCGCTGCGTCTGGGTGCGGAAGGCATCCGGATCACCTGCGGCGGCCGTCTGGGCGGCGCGGAAATCGCGCGGACCGAATGGTATCGCGAGGGCCGCGTGCCGCTGCACACGCTGCGCGCGAACGTCGATTATGCCGAGGCGCAGGCCCACACCGCCTATGGCGTGTGCGGCGTCAAGGTGTGGATCTTCAAGGGCGAGATTCTGGGCCACGATCCGATGGCGCAGGACCGGCTGATGATGGAAGCACAGACCTCCGGCGTCCGTCCGGCGCGCTGATAGGGACCAGGGACAAGTAACATGCTGCAACCGAAGCGCACCAAGTTCCGCAAGGCGTTCAAGGGCCGTATCCATGGCGATGCCAAGGGCGGCACCAGCCTGAACTTCGGCTCCTATGGCCTGAAGGCGATGGAGCCGGAGCGGATCACCGCCCGCCAGATCGAAGCGGCGCGCCGCGCGATCACGCGTCACATCAAGCGCCAGGGGCGTTTGTGGATCCGCATCTTCCCCGACGTGCCGGTCTCGTCGAAGCCCGCCGAAGTCCGCATGGGCTCGGGCAAGGGTTCGCCCGAATTCTGGGTGGCGCGGGTGAAGCCGGGCCGCATCCTGTTCGAACTGGACGGCGTGGCCGGCCCGCTCGCCGCCGAAGCGTTCGAGCGCGCGGCGATGAAGCTGCCGATCAAGACCAAGGTCGTCGCGCGCCTCGGCGACACGTCGCACCTGGAGGGTTAAGCAATGACCAAGGTATCCGATTTCCGGGCGAAGACCGACGATCAGCTGACCGACGAACTCGGCCAGCTGAAGCGCGAGCAGTTCAACCTGCGTTTCCAGGCGGCGACCAGCCAGCTGGAGAAGGCGAGCCGCGTCCGCGAAGTCCGTCGCGACATCGCCCGCATCAAGACGCTGCAGAACGAACGGGCGGCTGCCGCCGCCCTGGGGCAGAACGAGCGTTCGCGCTCGGCTGCCAAGTAAGAGGACGAAACCATGCCGAAGCGCGTGCTGACCGGGAACGTGGTTTCCGACAAGGGCGACAAGACGATCGTGGTGCTGGTGGAGCGCAAGGTGAAGCACCCGCTCTACGGCAAGATCATCCGTCGTTCGAAGAAGTATCATGCCCATGACGAGGGCAACGAGTATCGCGAGGGCGAGACCGTGCGCATCGAAGAGACCGCGCCGATCTCGAAGCTCAAGACCTGGAAGGTGATCGGTCGGGTCAACACCCGCGCGACGCCGGCCGAAACCGCGGCGGCTGCGGCCGAAGCGTAAACAGGTTCCGCTCGCCCTGAGCTTGTCGAAGGGCTGCACTTCTACCGGCAACGGTTGAGTGAAGAAGAGCGGGGCTTCGACAAGCTCAACCCAAACGGGGTGAGCGGCTTTATCAGAAGGCGGGGCTGGGTCGGAATCCACCCCATTTGAGAAGGAACCGGATCGATGATCCAGATGCAGTCCAATCTCGACGTCGCTGACAACAGCGGCGCGAAGCGGGTGCAGTGCATCAAGGTGCTGGGCGGCTCGAAGCGTCGCACGGCCGGTGTGGGCGACATCATCGTCGTCAGCATCAAGGAAGCTGCTCCGCGTGGTCGTGTGAAGAAGGGCGACGTGCACCGTGCGGTGATCGTGCGCACCGCCAAGGACATTCGCCGCGCCGATGGCTCGGTCATTCGTTTCGACGGCAATGCCGCGGTGCTGGTCAACAAGAACGAGGAGCCGATCGGCACCCGTATCTTTGGCCCGGTGGTCCGCGAGCTGCGCGGCCGCGGCTATATGAAGATCATCAGCCTTGCGCCGGAGGTGCTGTGATGGCTGCCGCCAAGATCAAGAAGGGCGACCAGGTCGTCGTCCTGTCCGGCAAGGACAAGGGCAAGACCGGCGAAGTCGTGAAGTCGATGCCGCGTGACGAGAAGGTCGTCGTGTCGGGCGTCAACATCGCGGTTCGCCACAAGAAGCCCACCCAGGCCAACCCGCAGGGCGGCCTGGAGCGTTCGGAAGCCCCGCTTCACGTTTCCAAGGTCGCGCATGTGACCAAGGACGGCAAGGCGACCCGCGTCCGTTTTGAAACTCGCGACGGCAAGAAGGTCCGCGTTGCCGTGAAGACCGGGGAGGTCATCAATGGCTGATCGCTACACGCCCCGCATGAAGAAGCTGTACGACGACCGCATCGCCAAGGCGATGACGGAGAAGTTCGGCTACAAGAACGCGATGGAAGTGCCGAGGATCGAGAAGATCGTCCTCAACATGGGGGTCGGTGAAGCGACCCAGGACAAGAAGAAGGTCGAACAGGCCGCGTCCGAAATGGAGCTGATCGCGGGCCAGAAGCCGGTCGTGACCAAGGCGAAGAAGTCGATCGCGCAGTTCAAGTTGCGCGAGGGCATGCCGATCGGTTGCAAGGTGACGCTGCGTCGCGAGCGGATGTACGAGTTCCTCGACCGCCTGGTGACGATCGCAATGCCGCGCATCCGCGACTTTCGTGGTCTGAACCCCAAGTCGTTCGACGGCCGTGGCAACTATGCCATGGGCCTGAAGGAACAGCTGGTGTTCCCGGAAATCAATTACGACCGCATCGACAAGGTGCGTGGTCTGGACATCATCGTCACGACCACCGCCAAGACCGATGACGAGGCGCGCGAGCTGCTGCGCCTGTTCGGTTTCCCGTTCATCGGGATGACCGGCGAGGAAAAGCAGGCGGCGTAATCCATCTGCGCGTCGTCCCGGCGGAGGCCGGGGCCGCCCCGTCCAGCGGGAGCGCGCACTGAAGTGAGCGGCCCCGGCCTCCGCCGGGGCGACGGATTGGAAGAAGAGAGCTTAAGTCCGATGGCGAAACTGAGTTCGATCAACAAGAACGAGCGTCGCAAGCTGCTGGTCAAGAAGTATGCCGGCAAATATGCGAAGCTGAAGGCAATCGCGAATGACGAGTCGCTCGATGAGACCGAGCGTCTGATCGCGCGCCTGAAGATGGCTGAAATCCCGCGCAACGGGAACCCGACCCGGGTCCGCAACCGTTGCGAAGTGACCGGCCGTCCGCGCGCCTATTACCGCAAGTTCCGTCTCGCCCGCGTCATGCTGCGCGATCTGGCCAACAAGGGCCTGATCCCCGGCGTCACCAAGTCGAGCTGGTAAGGATCACGCACATGGCATTGACCGATCCCCTGGGTGATATGCTCACCCGCATCCGCAACGGCCAGCGCGCCCGCAAGGACAGCGTGCTGACGCCCGCGTCGAAGCTGCGCGCCCGCGTGCTCGATGTGCTGCAGCGCGAAGGCTATATCCGCGGCTACAGCGAAGAGCAGATGGGCCCCGCCGCGGGCATTCGCATCGAGCTGAAATATTTCGAGGGCCAGCCCGCGATCAAGCATGTCGCGCGCGTGTCCAAGCCCGGTCGCCGCGTCTATTCGGGTTCGCAGGACCTGCCCCGCGTGCGCAATGGCCTGGGCATCACCATCGTTTCGACGCCCAAGGGCGTTCTGTCCGACGCGGAAGCGCGCGAGCAGAATGTCGGCGGCGAAGTGCTGGCGGAGGTGTTCTGATGAGCCGCATCGGAAAGAAGCCGGTTTCGGTACCGGCGGGCGTGACCGCCAACATCGCGGGCGACGAGCTGAATGTGAAGGGCCCGAAGGGCGCGCTGACGCTCAAGCTGGCCGACGACATCAGTTATGAAGTCGTCGACGGCGGCATTTCGGTTCAGCCGGCCAACGACACCAAGCGCGCCCGCGCCTTCTGGGGCATGCAGCGCACGCTGGTGCAGAACCTGGTCACCGGCGTGACCGAGGGCTTCACCAAGCGCCTGGAAATGACCGGCGTCGGCTATCGCGCGGCGATGCAGGGCAAGAAGCTGAAGCTTCAGCTCGGCTACAGCCACGACGTCGACATCGAGGTTCCGGCCGATCTGGAGGTCAAGACCCCGGATCAGACGACGATCGAGATCAGCGGCATCGACAAGCAGAAGGTCGGCCAGCTCGCGGCGGAAATCCGCGAATGGCGCCGTCCCGAACCCTATAAGGGCAAGGGCATTCGTTATGCGGGCGAGTATATCTTCCGCAAGGAAGGGAAGAAGAAGTGATGTCGACCAAGGGTATGTCGCTCTTCGAAAAGCGGCGGCGCCGCAACCGCACCGCGCTGCGTGCGCGTGGCGCCGGCCGTCCCCGCCTTTCGGTGCATCGTTCGGGCAAGCACATCTATGCCCAGGTGATCGATGATGCCGCCGGCCGCACGGTCGCGGCGGCGTCGACGCTCGACAAGGATCTGCGCGGCCAGGCCAGCGCCAACATCGAAGCTGCCAAGGAAGTCGGCAAGCGCGTTGCGGAAGCGGCGAAGCAGGCCGGCGTGACCCAGGTCGTCTTCGACCGCGGCGGCTTCCTGTATCATGGTCGCGTCAAGGCGCTGGCGGATGCCGCGCGCGAAGGCGGATTGGAGTTCTAAGCATGGCGGACGAAATCAACACGACCGACGCGCCCGTCGTCGAAGCGCAGGACGCCGGCCAGAACCAGGGCCGCGGCCGGGGTCGCGGCCGGGGCGGCAACGACCGCGGCGGTGGCCGGGGCAATGATCGCGGTGGCCGTGGCCGTCGTGACGAGCGCGGCGCGCGCGGTGGCGAGGAAGGTGGCGAGGAGCTGATCGAAAAGCTCGTCCACATCAACCGCGTCAGCAAGACGGTGAAGGGCGGCAAGCGCTTCGGCTTTGCGGCGCTCGTCGTCGTCGGTGACGGCAAGGGCCGGGTCGGCTTCGGCCATGGCAAGGCGCGCGAAGTGCCGGAAGCCATCTCCAAGGCGACCGCGGCGGCCAAGAAGAAGATGGTCCGCGTGCCGCTGCGCGAGGGCCGGACGCTGCACCATGACGGTGCCGGGCATTTCGGTGCGGGCCGCGTCTATGTCCGCTCCGCGCCCCAGGGTACCGGCATCATCGCCGGCGGTCCGATGCGCGCCGTGTTCGAATCGCTGGGCGTGGCCGATGTGGTCACCAAGTCGGTCGGCACGTCGAACCCGTACAACATGATCCGGGCGACCTTCGAGGCGCTGGGCGAGCAGACCTCGCCCAAGAGCGTCGCGCAGCGTCGTGGCAAAAAGATCGCCGACCTGCTCGGTCGCGGCGGCGCCGACAAGGGCGTGGCCGAGGCCGAAGCCGCGGCGGTGACGGAGTGAGCAACATGGCAAAGGTGAAGATCACCCAGACCGGGTCGCCGATCCGCCGCACCAAGGACCAGCGCGCGACGCTGATAGGCCTGGGCCTGAACAAGATGCACCGCACCGTCGAGCTGGAAGACAGCCCGGAAGTGCGCGGCATGATCCGCAAGGTGCAGCACATGGTGACGGTCGAGGGATAAGTCCCCCAAAGCCCTCTCCCGCTTGCGGGAGAGGGTTGGGAGAGGGAGCGAAGTGCGCAGCGTGCGCGACGCTTGTTCCTTCAGGCCCTCACCCCGACCCTCTCCCGCATGCGGGAGAGGGAGATTTGATTTTAGCGCGACAAAAGCGAAAGCGAGTGCACGACATGAAACTGAACGACATCCGCGACAACGAAGGCGCCCGTCACCGCAAGATGCGGGTCGGCCGTGGCATCGGTTCCGGCAAGGGCAAGACCGCCGGGCGTGGCCAGAAGGGCCAGAAGAGCCGCGAAGGCGTCTCGATCAACGGGTTCGAGGGCGGTCAGATGCCGCTCCACATGCGGATCCCGAAGCGCGGCTTCAACAATGTCTTCGCCAAGGATTATGCCGAGGTGAACCTGGGCGCGATCCAGAAGGCGGTCGATGCCGGCAAGCTTGGCACCGACGGCACGATCGATCACGCCGCGCTGAAGGCCGCCAATCTGGCGCGCGGCGGCAAGGACGGTGTCCGCCTCCTCGCCAAGGGCACGCTGACCGCGAAGCTCAAGTTCCTGGTCGCCGGCGCGTCGAAGACCGCGGTCGAGGCGGTCGAGAAGGCCGGCGGTTCGGTCGAGGTGATTGCCGTCGTCCCCGCCGCGGAAAAGGCCGCGGCGAAGAAGGGCAAGGCCCGCGCCGAACGCATCGCCGCAAAGGACGCGAAGAAGAAGGGCTGAACGCCTGACGGTTTGATCGTCACCCCGGCCTCGCGCCGGGGTCCCGCTGGTTCCGGCGACGGATCAGGCAGCGAGACCCGGATCAAGGCGCTTCCGAGCTTGTCGGGAGATCCGGGGTGACGGTTCGACCGGGCCTCGACGAGCGCTTCTTGGGGAAGGGATCGCTTTCCCCCTTAGACAACCCGCCCGACACCCCTATATGAGCGGCGGGAGCGCACAACGCGCACCGCCGCTTTCTGTTTCCGGGACGATCACCGACATGGCGTCAGCAGCCGACCAATTTGCCTCCAGCATCAGCCTCGCGAACTTTTCCAAGGCGACCGAGCTCAAGAAGCGCCTGTGGTTCACCATCGGCGCGCTGATCGTGTTCCGGATGCTGAGCTATGTGCCGCTGCCCGGCATCGACCCGACCGCGTTGAACCTGCTGGCTCAGCAGACGCAGGGCGGCGTGCTCGATTTCTTCAACAATTTCTCGGGCGGCGCGCTGGAGCGGATGAGCGTCATCGCGCTCGGCGTCATGCCCTATATCACCGCCTCGATCGTGGTGCAGCTCGCGACCTCGCTGTCGCCGACGCTGGCCGCGATCAAGAAGGAAGGTGAGAGCGGGCGCAAGAAGCTCAACCAATATACCCGCTATGGCACCGTCGGCCTGACCGCGGTCCAGGGCTATTTCATCGCGGTCGGCCTGGAAGCCTTCGGCGCGAGCCAGGGTGTCGCCGCGGTCATCGAACCCGGCATCATGTTCCGCATCGCGGCCGTCATTTCGCTGATCGGCGGCACGATGTTCCTGATGTGGCTGGGCGAACAGATCACCAGCCGCGGCATCGGCAACGGCATCTCGCTGATCATCATGGCGGGGATCGTCGCGCATCTGCCGACGACGCTGGTCCAGCTGTTCGAGGGCGGCCGGTCGGGCTCGGTCAATCCCGCGACGATCGCGGCGATCGGCCTGGCGGTGATCGGCCTCGTTCTGTTCATCTGCTTCATGGAGCGCGCGCAGCGCCGCATCCTGATCCAGTATCCCAAGCGCCAGACCCAGCGCGGGATGCAGGCGGAGCGCAGCCATTTGCCGCTCAAGATCAACACCGCCGGCGTCATTCCGCCGATCTTCGCGTCATCGCTGCTGCTGATGCCGCTGACGATCAGCCAGTTCGCGGGGCAGGGCCAGACCAGCGGCGACAGCGTGTGGGGCGATTTCCTGATCAGCCTCAACCAGTATCTGACCCACGGTTCGCCGGTGTACATGCTGCTTTATGGCGCCGGCATCATCTTCTTCTCGTTCTTCTACACCGCGGTCGTGTTCAACCCGGAGGAGACGGCCGACAATCTGAAGCGCTATGGCGGCTTCATCCCCGGCATCCGTCCCGGCAAGAACACCGAGGCCTATTTCGATTACGTGCTGACGCGCATCACCGTGCTCGGCGCGGCGTACCTGACCATCATCTGCCTGCTGCCCGAATATCTCGTGTCGGCGCTGGGCATCCCCTTCTACCTCGGAGGCACTAGCCTTCTGATCGTCGTCAACGTAACCATGGACACGGTGACGCAGATCCAGTCGCACCTGCTGGCGCACCAGTATGGCGACCTGATCAAGAAGTCGAAGCTGAAGAGCGGTCGTGCACGCTGAACGCAGCGGATCGAAACGGGGGACGGATAAGCCTTGAACATCATTTTGTTGGGGCCTCCGGGCGCAGGCAAGGGCACCCAGGCGGGTCGCCTGGTCGATGACCGCGGGATGGTCCAGCTTTCGACGGGCGACATGCTGCGCGCCGCGGTCAAGGCGGGTACGCCGGTCGGGCTGAAGGCGAAGGCGGTGATGGAGGCCGGGGCGCTCGTCTCCGACGACATCGTGTCGGGCATCATCGGTGAGCGGCTGGACGAATTGAACCCGGACCAGGGCGTCATCTTCGACGGCTACCCGCGCACCGCGGCGCAGGCCGAGGCGCTCGACGGCCTGCTCGCCGCGCGCGACCGCACGCTCGATCATGTGATCGAGCTGGAAGTCGACGAGGATGCGCTGGTCGATCGCATCACCGGCCGCTTCACCTGCGCGACCTGCGGCACGGGCTATCATGACCGGCACAAGCTGCCCGCGACCCCCGGGGTGTGCGATGTGTGCGGCGGGACCGAGTTCAAGCGGCGCGCCGACGACAATGCCGAAACGGTCCGCACCCGCATGGCCGAATATCGTGCCAAGACCGCGCCGATCCTGCCGATTTACGAGGCGCGCGGCCTGGTCTCGCGCGTCGACGGCATGGCGGAGATCGGCGACGTGACCGACGCGATCGAGGCGATCCTGGACCGCTGAGGCGCCCGCGGCGCGGTTCAGGCCGCGCGGGGGCCTTGTCAGCCGCGCGGGCCTGCGCCAGCATCCCCCGCGAAAGGGGGAAGACCATGCGGATCGTTCAGCTGGCGGCGGCGGGAGCCGTGATGTTGGGAGCACCGCCGGCGACGGGCGAGCTGGTGCGGCGCGACGCTTCGGGGTTCGTCAGCGAACATCGCGTCACGATCGCCGCGACCCCGGACCGTGTGTGGTCGGTGCTCGTCGCGCCGCAACGCTGGTGGAACGCCAGCCATACCTATTCGGGCGACGCCGCCAACCTGTCGCTCGATCTGCGCGCCGGCGGATGCTGGTGCGAGAAGCTGGCGGGTGGCGGCGCGGTCGAGCATATGCGCGTCGTCTATTTCGAGCCCGGGCGCGTGCTGCGGATGCGGGGGAGCCTGGGTCCGCTGCAGGAGGGGGCGGTGACGGGCACGATGACCGTGACGTTGACGCCGGGCGGGAACGGCACCGAGCTGACGGTGCGCTATGTCGTCGGGGGCTATATGGCGGATGGCCTGGCGGGGATCGCCGGGCCGGTCGACCAGGTGCTGGGCGGGCAGTTCGACGGGCTGGCTCGCCGCGTCAACGGGGGTTGACCGGCGGACAGGGCGGCCGCGAAGAAATCGTGCCGGGCGCGCACCGCCCGCTTGACAGGCCGGGTTCGCACCCGTATGCCGCGCGCTTCCGGCACCATGCTCGCTTCGGCGGCGCGATTATTCGCGCTCGCCGCGTTCATGCGTTTCCGGTGCAACGCGACGAGATGGGGCCTGCTGCCATGCGGTGCCCCGTGGAGCTGGGAGAACAGACTACATGGCACGTATCGCGGGTGTGAACATCCCGACCAACAAGCGCGTGATCATCGCGCTGCAATATATCCACGGCATCGGCCCGACCAAGGCGAAGGAAATCGTGACTCAGCTGGGCATCACGCCCGAGCGCCGGGTTCAGGACCTGTCGGACCAGGAAGTCCTGCAGATCCGCGAGACGATCGACGCCAGCCACACCGTCGAGGGCGACCTGCGCCGCCAGACCGCGATGAACATCAAGCGTCTGATGGACCTGGCCTGCTATCGCGGCCTGCGTCATCGCAAGGGGCTGCCCGTTCGTGGCCAGCGCACGCACACCAATGCGCGCACCCGCAAGGGCAAGGCCAAGCCGATCGCCGGCAAGAAGAAGTAAGCGCGCGCCCGTCGCGCCTTGCTTCCGATCGCATTGCTCGTCCGCGCAAGGATCGAGGCTAACCGCCTCCCGGCCCGGATCACTGGATAGAAGGTCAGGAATATCAAATGGCTCAAGCACCGCAGCGCCTTCGCCGGCGCGAACGCAAGAACATCACGGCGGGCGTCGCCCACGTCAACGCCAGCTTCAACAACACCATGATCACGATCACCGATGCCCAGGGCAACGCGATCAGCTGGTCGTCGGCGGGCATGATGGGGTTCAAGGGCAGCCGCAAGTCGACGCCCTATGCCGCGCAGGTCGCCGCCGAGGATGCGGGCCGCAAGGCCGCCGAGCATGGCGTTCGCACGCTGGAAGTCGAAGTGAAGGGTCCCGGATCGGGCCGCGAGTCGGCGCTGCGCGCGCTGCAGGCGGTCGGGTTCCAGATCACGTCGATCCGCGACGTGACGCCAATCCCGCATAATGGCGTGCGTCCGTCCAAGCGCCGTCGCGTCTGATCTGCCGCCTTGGCCGGGCCGGGCGTCGCGATGGCGGCGCCGGCCGGGTCCGATTTATCGGCGGGAGTTGTTCCTTTCCCGCCCAACCTTAGGGGAAGCCCGTGTCTGTCAACGCTAAGAACTGGCAGGAACTCAAGAAGCCCAATGGCCTCGAAAAGAAGCCCGGCGGCGATCCCAAGCGCAAGGCGACCTTCGTCGCCGAGCCGCTCGAGCGCGGTTTCGGCCTGACGCTCGGCAACGCGCTGCGTCGCGTGCTGCTGTCGTCGCTGCAGGGCGCGGCGGTGACGTCGATCAAGATCGAGAACGTCCTGCACGAATTCTCGTCGCTCGCCGGCGTGCGTGAGGACGTGACCGACATCGTCCTGAACGTGAAGCAGATCGCACTGCGCATGCAGGGCGAGGGGCCGAAGCGGCTCCAGCTGTCGGCGACCGGCCCGATGGACGTCCGCGCGGGCGACATCGCGGTGTCGGGCGACATCGAGGTGATGAACCCCAATCTGCTGATCTGCCACCTCGACGAAGGCGCGACGCTCAACATGGAGCTGACCGCCGACACGGGGAAGGGCTATCTGCCCGCCAGCGCCAACCGGCCGGCCGACGCGCCGATCGGCCTGATCCCGGTCGACGCGCTCTACTCGCCCGTCCGCCAGGTCAGCTACAAGGTCGAGAACACCCGCGTTGGGCAGGAGCTCGATTATGACAAGCTGACGCTGTCGATCGAGACCGACGGCACGGTGTCGCCGGAGGACGCGCTCGCCTATGCCGCGCGCATCCTTCAGGACCAGCTGGCGCTGTTCGTCCATTTCGACGACTCGGCGATCACGCGTTCGGCGCCGATCGGCATGGCGGCGGCCCCCGCCGCGGCGGAAGGCACCAGCGACACCGCGACGATCAACCGTTACCTGCTCAAGAAGGTCGACGAGCTCGAGCTGTCGGTCCGTTCGGCCAACTGCCTCAAGAACGACAACATCATCTATATCGGCGACCTAGTCCAGAAGACTGAAGCCGAGATGCTGCGCACGCCGAATTTCGGCCGCAAGTCGCTCAACGAGATCAAGGAAGTGCTGTCCAGCATGGGCCTGCGCCTCGGTATGGAAATCCCGGGCTGGCCGCCCGAGAATATCGAGGAAATGGCCAAGAAGCTGGAACAGGAGATCATGGGCTGAGCTCGGCGTCCGGGATTAGCCAGCTAATCTCGGGTTGATCGCCGAGCCCGGCCGGCGGGCCGCAAGGCCCGTCCGACGACGCGGGCTTTGCCCGCGTCGTCCCTCCACCATCCTTTGGATGGTCCCCCTCCCCGAGCAAGCTCGGGGAGGATCTAGAAGGCAGATGGCGGCCGCCTTTTAAGCGCCGCCTGGCTCGGGGTTCCGTGACACGGCCCCCAGACGAACGAGAAGGAAGAAGATCATGCGTCATCGCGTTGGCGGTCGTAAGCTGCAGCGGACCTCGGCCCACCGCATTGCCCTGTTCCGCAACATGGCGGCCGCGCTCATCAAGCACGAGCAGATCACCACCACCGTCGCCAAGGCGAAGGAGCTGCGTCCGTACGTGGAAAAGCTGGTGACGCTGGCGAAGAAGGGCGGCCTGTCCAATCGCCGCCTGGCGCATGCGCGCCTGCTGGACGATGCGCAGCTGGTCAAGCTGTTCGACGTGCTCGCGCCGCGCTATGCCGACCGTGCCGGCGGCTATACCCGCATCATCAAGGCGGGCATCCGTGCGTCGGACGCCTCGCCGATGGCGATCATCGAGTTCGTCGATCGCGACGTCAGCGCCAAGGGCCAGGATTCGGGCCCGGTGATGAACGACGAGGATTTCGACGCCGCGGCGTGATCGTGCCCGCCGCCGGTGACGGCGGTGATGGTTGACAGCCCCTTGAGCAACAGGCCGCGCCCCCATAGGGTGCGGCCTTTCTCATTTCCTGCTGGAGTCCATCCATGCGTCGCGCCCTGATCGCCCTGCCGCTGCTGTTCGCTTCCCCCGCCTTTGCCCTTTCCGACCCGGAGCCTCGCCCCGCCATGACCGCCACGATCGACTATCCCGACACGCGCCGCGTCGACGTGGTCGACGAGCAGTTCGGCGTGAAGGTGGCCGACCCCTATCGCTGGCTGGAAAACGACGTCCGCAACGACAAGGCGGTGGCCGACTGGGTTGCCGAACAGAACAAGCTGACCGACGCATATCTGGCGACGCTGCCCGGCCGCGACGTGTTCGCCGCGCGGCTGAAGGCGCTGTATGATTATGAACGCTTCGGCGTCCCGCAGCAGCAGGGCGGGCGCTATTTCTACAGCCGCAATTCGGGGCTGCAGAACCAGTCGGTGCTGTACGTCCGCGACCGTGTGGATGGCGAGGGGCGGGTGCTGATCGATCCCAATGGCTGGTCGGCCGATGGCGCGACCGCGCTGGGCGAATGGGCACCGAGCGAGGACGGCACCAAGCTGCTCTATACCATCCAGGAAGGCGGCACCGACTGGCGGATCGTCAAGGTGCTGGACGTCGCGACCGGCAAGACCATGGACGACAAGGTCGAGTGGGTGAAGTTCTCCAACTTTGCCTGGGCCAAGGACGGCAGCGGTTTTTACTATTCGCGCTTCCCGGAGCCCGCCAAGGGCCAGGAGTTCCAGGCGCTGAACGAGAACCAGGCGGTCTATTTCCACAAGCTCGGCACGCCGCAATCGGCCGACACGCTGGTTTATGCGACGCCGGAGACGCCGAAGCGCGGCCATTTCGCGCAGGTCACCGATGACGGTGCATGGCTGGTCATCACCACGACCGAGGGCACCGACAATCGCTATGAAATGACGCTGATCGACCTGGCCAAGCCGGGCGCGAAGCCGCGGACGATCGTCAAGGGGCTGGAGAATGAATGGGCGGTGGTCGGCAATGTCGGCAGCCGTTTCTGGTGGAACACCAACAAGGGCGCACCGCGATCGAAGATCGTCGAGATGGACGTCGCATCCGCCGACCTCGCCACCCGCGACGTGGTGCCCGAGGATCAGGCGGTGCTGCAGGGCGCGACGCTGATCGGCGGCCAGATCATCGCGAGCTATCTGGTCGACGCCAAGACCGAGGTGCGCCGCTATGCCCCCGACGGCAAGCTGCTGGGCCAGGTCGCGCTGCCCGGCATCGGCACCGCCGCGGGTTTCGGCGGCGACCAGAATGAAAGCGAGACCTTCTTCGCCTTCACCAGCTTCGCGACGCCGACCACCATCTATCGCTATGACGTAAAGACCGGCCAGGCGACGCCCTGGGCCGCGCCAAAGGTCGCGTTCGACCCGGCGGACTATGTCGTCGACCAGCAATTCTATACGTCGAAGGACGGCACCCGGGTGCCGATTTTCATCGTCAAGCGCAAGGATGTGACCGGCCCCGCGCCGACCCTGCTCTATGCCTATGGCGGATTCAACATTCCCCAGCTCCCCGGATTTTCGGTCACGCGGCTGGCGTGGATCGAACAGGGCGGGGTGCTCGCGGTCGCCAACATTCGCGGCGGCGGCGAATATGGCAAGGCGTGGCATGACGGCGGACGCCTGCTCAACAAGCAGAATGTGTTCGACGACTTCATCGCCGCGGGCGAATATCTGATCGCCAAGGGCATTACCGGCAAGGACCAGCTCGCGATCCAGGGCGGATCGAACGGCGGGCTGCTCGTCGGCGCGGTGACCAATCAGCGCCCCGACCTGTTCGCGGCGGCGCTGCCGGCGGTGGGCGTCATGGACATGATCCGTTTCGACCGGTTTACCGCCGGGCGCTACTGGGTGGACGATTACGGCTATCCGTCGAAGGAAGCCGATTTCAAGAACCTCTACGCCTATTCGCCCTATCACAATATCCGTGCGGGCCAGCGCTATCCCGCGATCCTTGCGACCACCGCCGACACCGACGACCGCGTCGTGCCGGGCCACACGTTCAAATATACCGCGGCGCTGCAGGCGACCGACATCGGCGATCGCCCGCATCTGGTGCGCATCGAAACCCGCGCCGGCCACGGATCGGGCAAGCCCACCGACAAGATCATCGAGGAATATGCCGACCTGTGGGCGTTTGCGGCCAAGTGGACCGGCCTGAAGATCAAGCCGGCGAAATGATCCTCCGACCCAGGCGGCACGTCGCATCCAGCTGACGTGCCGCCGGCTGCGGTCATTTCAGGATCAACGGCGTCAGCACCGGCGCCATCAGCATCTCGAACTCCAGATTGGTTGCCGAGACGATGTTCTCGACGATCAGGCCGTCCTCGACGCGCGTGACGTGGGTTTCGTCGAACAGGATGACCCGGTTGGTCGCGTCGACTCCGAAGAACGGCTTGGCGTGACGCTGGCGCGAGTGAAAGCGTGTGACGACGCGGGTGCCGTCGGCGGAGGCGAATTGATCGATGATTTCGACCGGCGATTCGGCGGGAAAGGCGTCGACAAAGCCGGCGATCGTCGCCTTGTACTCTTCGCGCCCGTCGATCGGCCCGGTCGGCTTGAGGCCGGTGATGCCCTGTACGCGCGCGTGCAGGGTCGCGTCGGCGACGGCCAGGTCCGCTTCGCCGAGGAAACGGGTGATGAAGCGGGTGACGAGTTCGACGGTGCTCGACATGTTCGGGTCCTCCTGGTTTTGCCCGCGGCGCAATAGCATGGACGATATTGCCGCCCTATCCTGCCACCCGAATAGTTGGTATCGATCGGGTCGATGGATCTGGCGCGTGTCGACCTGAATCTGCTCGTTGCGTTTCATGCGCTTGCCGAAACGCGCAGCGTCAGCGCCGCTGCCGAACGCCTCGGCATACGTCAGCCCGCGATGAGCGCCACGCTGGCGCGGTTGAGGGCGCTGTTCGGCGACCGGCTGTTCGTGCGCAGCCATGGTGCGATGCAGCCGACACCGCTTGCGCAGCGGTTGATGATGCCTATCGCCGCTGTGCTCGATCAGCTTCGCGTAACGCTGGACGATGCCGTGGCATTCGATCCCGCCCACGCCAGTCAGCGTTTCCGCATCGCCAGTACCGATTATACGACGATGGTGCTGCTTCCCCGCGTCATGGCGCGGATCGCGGCGCTGAGCCCGGGATCGAGCGTGGAGATCATCGGCTATGACAAGCGCGACATCGAAGCCATGGTCGCGCGCGGCGATATCGACCTTGCGATCGGCACCTTTGCATCTCCACCGCCAGATGCCGTGCAGCAGCGGCTGCTCGCCGAACGGTTCGTCGGCGTCGCGCGGGCCGGGCATCCCGCCATCCGCGACGGCAAGATCAGCCTCGACGATTTCGTAAAGGCGCGGCACGTGCTGACGTCGGTTCGTGGCGACCGCCGCGGCGCGATCGATCGCGCGCTGGCCGATGCCGGCCTGCACCGCACGATCGCCCTGGTCGTGCCCCACATGCTGGCGCTACCCCCGGTGATCGCCGGCACCGACCTGATCGGGGCGCTGCCGTCGCGCATGGCTGATCGGGCGACGGCGTGGGGGCTTCAGTGCTTTGACCTGCCCGTCGGCGTGCCGGCATGGCATATCGAAATGCTGTGGAATCCGATGGCTCGATCGGATTCCGCAACCGCCTGGCTCCGCGCGCAATTTATGTGGGCGGCCAACGCGCTGTGAGGCGGTTCATCTGCGCGACAGCGCGGATCGGGCATGGGAGTGTCCTGACGAGTGGGAGGCGCGCGAATGAACAGCTTGCGGATCATGGGTGCGGCGTTGGCGACGACGGCGATGCTGGCGACGGCGATCCCGGCGGACGCGCGCGACTGGGGGCGGGGGCGCTGGCATCATCGCGGCGACCGGATCGACGGGGGCGACGTGCTGCTGGGCGCGGTCATCGCGGGTGGCCTGATCGCCGCCATTTCGGCAGCGAGCCGCGCGGACCGTGAGCGCCGCAATATCCCGCGGGACACGATCGATCCGCCGTTGCCGCCGCCCGCCGACTGGGATCGCAGTTCGCGCGATCCTCGGGCGGACGACGATTTCGCCGACCTGGCTGGGGATGCAACCGGTAACGAGGACACCGCACCGCCCGCGACCTACACCGAGGACGCCGCCGTCGACAGCTGCGCGGTCGCGGCGGAGGACGAGGGCCGACGCCTCGCGCCGCTCGCACGCGTGCAGGACATCACCGATGTCGACGCCCGCCGCGACGGCAGCTGGTACGTCCAGGGCACGATCGAACTGCGCGACGGCTATCGCGACGCGGATCGGCAGGAACAGCGTTTCCGCTGCACGATCGTGACCGGCGAATATCCGCGCGTGGTGATCGAGGGCTTCGACGTCGCCGCGCGCTGATCTAAGGTCGACGCGATGATCGGGTAGACGACCCGCCCCACGGAGTCGCGTTGATGTTGAGCCTGTTTTTCCTGGTAGCGGTGCAGACGGTCACGATTCGTGGCGATTATCATGGCATCACGACGCATGAGCCCGAAATACCCTGGCTAATGCGGTCGGAGACAGCGCGCTGCGCAGCCGGGATCGCCGAGATCAAATATGAATCGACCCGTGACTTGCAAGGGACGCGCGTGACGTCGCTCAGATGGAATGACGTCCCGCTGCCCGCGGAGCGGCTCCGCTGGCTGAACCAGTTCATGGAAGTGCAGCGCGCGCGCGACATTCGCTTCGGCTATTGCTTCATCAAGCCGACAGACGATTTGGACGGCGTGGCGATTGAGGTGACCGCCCATCCCGTGCGGTCACAGCAGCCCGGTGCCCGGCGATACTTCAACTTCGGGGCGGACGGCATTTCCCAGTCTCGCTGATCCGCCTGCGCCCTTTCCACACGCCCGCGACCCGGTTATCGGGTCGCGGCATGGAAACTCCCCAGCAATCGATCCTGATCGTCGATTTCGGCAGCCAGGTGACGCAGTTGATCGCACGCCGCGTCCGCGAGGCCGGCGTCTATAGCGAGATCGCACCGTTCAACGCCGCGGAAGCCGCCTTTGCGCGGATGAAGCCCGCCGGCATCATCCTGTCGGGCAGCCCGGCATCGGTGCTGGACGAGGGCAGCCCGCGCGCCCCCCAGGCGATCTTTGACAGCGGCCTGCCGGTGCTGGGCATCTGCTACGGCCAGCAGACGATGATGCATCAGCTGGGCGGCGAGGTGCGGCTGGGCGATTCGGGCGAGTTCGGTCGCGCCTTCATCACCATCGACGATCGCTGCGCGCTGTTCGACGGCATGTGGGCGGAAGGCGAGACGCACCAGGTGTGGATGAGCCACGGCGACAAGGTTACTGCGCTCGCCCCCGGGTTCCGCGCCGTCGCGTCCAGCCCCGGCGCGCCCTTTGCCGTGATCGCCGACGATGCGCGGCGCTATTATGCGATGCAATTCCACCCGGAGGTGGTTCATACGCCCGACGGCGCGCGGCTGATCGCCAATTTCGCCCGCCATGTCTGCGGCCTCAAGGGCGACTGGACGATGGCCGAGTTCCGCGCCGCCAAGATCGCCGAAATCCGCGCGCAGGTCGGCAAGGGCCGGGTGATCTGCGGCCTGTCGGGCGGGGTCGACTCGGCGGTCGCCGCGGTGCTGATCCATGAGGCGATCGGCGAGCAGCTGACCTGCGTGTTCGTGGACCATGGCCTGATGCGCGCGGGCGAGGCGGATCAGGTCGTCAGCCTGTTCCGCGGCCATTACAACATCCCGCTCGTCCATGTGAATGCGGAGACGTTGTTCCTCAATGGCCTGGCCGGCGTCACCGACCCGGAGGCCAAGCGCAAGTTCATCGGCAAGACGTTTATCGACGTGTTCGAGGACGAGGCGCGCAAGATCGGCGGGGCGGAGTTCCTGGCGCAGGGCACGCTCTATCCCGATGTGATCGAGAGCGTTTCCTTCACGGGCGGCCCGTCGGTGACGATCAAGAGCCACCACAATGTCGGTGGCCTGCCCGAACGCATGAACATGAAGCTGGTCGAGCCGCTGCGCGAGCTGTTCAAGGACGAGGTCCGCGCGCTGGGTCGCGAGCTGGGGCTGCCCGACATCTTCGTCGGGCGGCACCCGTTTCCGGGGCCCGGCCTGGCCATCCGCATCCCCGGCGAAGTCACCAAGGCGCGCTGCGACATCCTGCGCAAGGCGGATGCGATCTATCTGGAGGAAATCCGCAATGCCGGGCTGTACGATGCGATCTGGCAGGCGTTCGCGGTGCTGCTGCCGGTGCGCAGCGTCGGCGTGATGGGCGACGGGCGCACGTACGACAATGTGCTGGCGCTGCGTGCCGTGACTAGCACCGACGGGATGACGGCGGAGGCTTTCAGCTTTCCCGGCGACTTCCTGCCCCGCGTCGCGACGCGCATCATCAACGAAGTTCGCGGCATCAACCGCGTCACCTACGACTATACGAGCAAGCCGCCCGGCACGATCGAGTGGGAGTGAGGCCGCCCCGCTCGGCCCGCCAGCATAATCCGCGCCGATCCGGGCGGCATCACGCCGCCATCCCCATCGGCTCCGCGATCGCACCGGCCGCCGGGTCGGGCAGCGTCTCCGGCGCCGCGTCGGGCGTTGCCCCCTCTGCGGGCGCGGGCGAACAGCTGCCTGCATCGGCGCACGCGGCCGAATCGGTCTGCTCCGGCACCTCGGGGGCGGCGCCGGCGGTCGGGTCGGGCGGGGACTCCGCCGGATCGAGCAGCGGATCGTCGAGGGCTTCCGTTCCGTCGCTGCTGCCGCGAAGCTCGGCGATCGCGGCGGCTCGGCTCTGCAGATAGACCGAGCGAAGGGTGGCATAGGGGTCGGCGGCGCCCGACAACAGCGCCTTCAAGTCGTCCTCGGCCTCGGCCCGCCGGTCCAGGGTCGACACGACCCCGCGACTGAGCTGGTAATCGAGCCGGTCGAACGGAAATCCGACGCCGACCGGCAGCACCAGTCCGTCGAGCTGCCCGCCCAGCAGGTCGCGCAGCGTCGTCGGGCCGACCAGCGGCAGGTAGAGGAACGGGCCGGGGCCGACGCCGTAGCGCCCGAGCGTGTTGCCGAAGCCATTGGCGCGATAGGGCAGGTCGGCGGTCTTCGCGACGTCGATCGCGCCGGCCACACCGACGGTCGAATTGATGACGAAACGGCCGAGCGTTCGCACCGCGCGCTTCGGCTTGATCTGCAGCACGTCGTTGACGAAGACCACCGGCTCGGTGAGGTTGCGGATGATGTTGCGCAGCCCCGACCGGATGACGCGCGGGACGACGCGTTTGTAGAAGCGCGCAACCGGGCCGAAGAAGCCCCGATCGATGCCGCTTTGCGCACGGAAGAAGCGGCGGTTCGTCGCCTCGACCGGGTCACCCGGGGTGCGTGGTGGTCGCGGCGCCGCCGCATCGCCCGACAGTGCCGCGGGTGCCGCCGTACCCGCCGGCTCGATCGCGGGCCGATTGGCGCATCCCGGCATACCCAACGCCAGCGTCGTCAGCGCCAGCCAGATCGCGGCGTCGCGGATCAGGCTGCGGCCGGTCGCGATGCGGCGTCGTTCAGCGCGCGGCATTGGCAGTGGCTCGATCGAGGTGACGGACCAGCGCGGGCGCGCCGCCGCTTGCCAGGATGCGCGCGTAATCCGCGCGGCGCGTCGCGAGCTGGCTGATCGAGCCGTTGAACAGGACGTCGATGATCCGCCACGTCCCGCCCGTCTGGCGCAGGCGATAGGCGAGCACGACCGGATCGCCGTCGCGCCGCGTCAATGTCGTTCGAACCAGCGCATCGGCACCCCGTGTGGTGACGCGCGGATCGACGCGGATCGCCTCGCCGTTCCAGCGCGCGAAGTTGCGGGCATATTCGGCGATCGTCATGCGCCGGATCGCATCGGTCAGCGCCGCCTGGTCCGCCGCGGACATCTTGGTCCAGCTCGGGCCGATCGACAGGCGGGTGGCAAGGGCGAGGTCGAAACTGCGTTCGATCACGGGCTTCAGCCGCGCCGACCGGCCGGCAAAACCGAGCGTCGGCCCCTCGCGCATCGTCGCGATCAGGGTGTCGCTCAGCGTCTGCACCGTCGCTGCCGCATCGGTCTGGGCCGCGACCATGGTCGGAGATATCAAAGTCAAAGCGACGATCGTTGTCGAAAAAACAGCAAGTTTCATTTTCTTGCTCCAATGAATAGCCTGTCCGGTAAGCCTGTCACGTCGTTCGACTACCGCTATTGATGACATGGATAGATTGGTTCTACAATTTTTACGACGGCTCTAGTCTGCGATTGCAATATTTTGTTCATTGTTTTGAAAAACGGGCAAAGTGGCGCGTCGGAGCAATGGGTTTCGGATGCGACGGCGCGGAGATCATCTCCGCGCGGGGAATGAGGTGAGCAATGGCGATACAGGTCATCCTCGCGCAACCGCGTGGATTCTGCGCGGGGGTGGTGCGGGCGATCGAGATCGTCGGGCGCGCGATCGAACGTTACGGCGCGCCGGTCTATGTCCGCCATGAAATCGTGCACAACCGGCACGTCGTCGACACGCTGAAGGCCAAGGGCGCGGTGTTCGTCGATGAACTGGACGAGATTCCGGACGGCGGCCGCACCATCTTCAGCGCCCATGGCGTCGCGCGCGAGGTGGAGGCGGTGGCCGCGTCACGCCGGCTGCCGGTCCTCGACGCGACCTGCCCGCTGGTGACCAAGGTCCATCTGCAGGGGCGGCGCTATGCGGCGGCGGGACGGACCATCGTGCTGATCGGGCACGAGGGCCATGCCGAAGTGGAGGGAACGATCGGCCAGATCGACGCGCCCGTGCATCTGGTCGGCACCTGTGCCGATATCGAGAAGCTCGACCTGCCCGACGACGAACCGATCGCGTACATCACCCAAACGACGCTCAGCGTCGACGACACCCGCGATGTCATCGCCGCGCTCGAGCGGCGCTTCTCCGACGTGGTCGGCCCCAATGTCTCCGACATCTGCTATGCCACGCAGAGCCGGCAGACGGCGGTGCGCGACCTGTGCCGCGTCGCCGACGTACTGCTGGTCGTCGGATCGCCGAACAGCTCCAATTCCAATCGCCTGCGCGAGATCGGCGTCGATCTCGGCTTGCCCAGCTATCTGGTCGCCGACGGCAGCGCGCTTGATCCCGCCTGGTTCGACGGGGTCGAACGCATCGGCTTGACGGCAGGTGCGTCTGCCCCCGATACGCTGGTCGAGGATGTCATCACGGCGTTGCGGCGGATTGCGCCGATCGAGGTCTCGACGCTCGACGGCATCGTCGAGACGGTGGAATTCAGTCTGCCGCCCGAGTTGCGCCACGTGGTGCAGGCCAACTCGATCGCCGCCGAATAGGGCTGGAAAAAATGGGTCTGCCGCTTCCGCTCCTCGCCCGCATCGGCGGCTATACGCTCCGGCGGCATCTGGCCGGGGGCAAATATCCACTCGTGCTGATGCTCGAGCCGCTGCTGCGCTGCAATCTCGCCTGCCCGGGCTGTGGCAAGATCGATTATCCCGACGCGATCCTCAACCAGCGGCTGAGCTATGACCAATGCATGCAGGCGATCGACGAATGCGGCGCGCCCGCCGTGTCGATCGCGGGGGGCGAGCCGCTGCTCCACCGCGACATGCCGCGCATCGTCGAAGGTTATGTGCGCCGGAAGAAGTTCGTGATCCTGTGCACCAACGCGCTGCTGCTCAAGAAGAAGATCGACGATTACCGGCCGTCGACCTTTTTCACCTGGTCGATCCATCTCGATGGCGACAAGGGCATGCACGACCACGCGGTCGATCAGGACGGCACCTATGAAGTCGCGATTGAGGCGATCGAGATGGCAAAGGCGCGCGGTTTTCGCGTCCAGGTCAACTGCACCGTGTTCGACGGCGCAGACCCCGACCGGCTGGCGGCGTTCTTCGACGAAATGGCGGCGCGCGATGTCGAGATCACCATCTCGCCCGGCTATTCCTATGAGCGTGCCGCCGATCAGGCGCATTTCCTGACGCGCGAACGCACCAAGAATTTCTTCCGCGACGTGTTCCGCCGGGGCGATGGCGGGCGCAAATGGGCGTTCACCAACTCGCCCCTGTTCCTCGATTTCCTCGCGGGCAACCAGACCTATGAATGCACGCCCTGGTCGATGCCGTTGCGCACCGTGTTCGGCTGGCAAAAACCCTGCTATCTGGTCGGCGAGGGCTATGTCGACAGCTTTGCCGAGCTGATGGAGGGCACCGACTGGGACCAGTATGGCGTCGGCAAATACGCGAAATGCTCGAACTGCATGGTCCATTGCGGGTTCGAGGGCACGGCGGCGACCGATGCGATCCGCCACCCGCTCAAGATGCTCAAGGTCGGGCGCAAGGGCGTGCGCACCGAAGGTCCGATGGCGCCCGATATCGACCTGTCCAACGCAAGGCCGGCACAGGACGTCCATTCCAGCCATGTCGAGCGCGAGCTGGAGCGGATCAAGGCGGCGGACCCCGAAGGTTACAAGCGGGTGCAGCGCGCAGCTTGAGGCAGAAGCCAGATTACCGTCATTGCGAGCGCAGCGAAGCAATCCAGCGGTACCATTTGCGGCTCGGCTGGATTGCTTCGCTGCGCTCGCAATGACCGCTCAGTTCTGTTGGGTTAAGCGCAGGGCCTGACTTAGCTGCGCCAGCGATGTGAACGCCGCCTCGGCGCTCCGCCCGGTCCGGATCAGCGCCGGCAGTTGCCCCGGTCGCCGTGCGAGCGACGCCAGCACCTTGCCCAGCGCCATCGATCCATCGGGGTTCATCCCGACCAGCGCGGCGGGGGGCAGGGTTTCGTGCGCCGTGTCGGATATGGCGCGGATGGCGAGGAAGGGCAGGCCGTACCGCGCCGCCACCCGCGCGGCGACGTGCGATTCCATGTCGACCGCGAGCGCACCCGTGGCGGCGTAAAGCGCGGCCTTTTCGGCGGCGGTGGCGGCGATGCGATCCTGGCCGATGATCGTGCCTTGGCGAGCGTTGGGCAGGGCCGCTTTGAGTCGGTGCTTCCATGATCCGTTCGCCCCGAGCGCAGTCGAGGGGCGTGTTCCGGGCGCGGCGCTTCTGGCACGTCCCTCGACTTCGCTCGGCACGAACGGGGTTGGAAGGTGGATCACGATATCGCCCGCCATGAGCGCCGGATCGAGCGCGCCGGCGATGCCGCTCGACACCACCATCGTGGCGCCCGGCGTTTGTGCCTCGAGCATCGCCTCCAGCCGCGCCGCATCGCCGCCGCCGGGGACGGTGATGACCCCGGGCCGGCCAAGGATCTTGGCTTCCCGCTGCAACCCGCAGGCAATCAGGATCACGGCCTGCCCCTCATGCCCCGGCCGTCACCCCGGAACCAGCCCGGGATCACGGTGAAAACGAGTCGGGGAAAGCGCGAAGATCGGCCCGCTCACATTCCCCATGCGACGATCTTCTGGTTCGACCGCTTCAGATTCCGATACCGCGCGACTGCCCAGAGCGGGAAGTATTTCGGGTAGCCGTGATAGCGCAGGTAAAACACGCGCGGAAAGCCGCCGCCGGTATGCTGTTCCTGCCCCCACAGCCCGTCCGCTTCCTGGTTGGCGACCAGCCATTCGACCCCGCGCGCGACCGCGGGATGTTCGACCAACCCCGCGGCCATGAGCGCGAGCAGCGCCCAGGCGGTCTGCGATGCGGTCGACGGTGCCGGAGTGTAGCCGGCATAGTCGAGCGCATAGCTGTCGCAATCCTCGCCCCAGCCGCCGTCGGCATTCTGGATCGCCACCAGCCAGTCGGCGGCACGGCGCATGCCCGGATGATCACCGCCGCGCCCGGCTGCGTTTAGTGCGCACATCACCGACCAGGTGCCGTAGATGTAATTGACCCCCCAGCGCCCGAACCATGATCCATCCGCCATCTGTTCGGCGTCGAGGAAACCGAGCGCAGCCTTCATTCGCGGGCTGTCGGTTTCGCCGAGCTGCGCCATCATCGACACGCAGCGCGCGGTCACGTCGCTGGTCGGCGGATCGAGCAGCGCGCCGTGATCGGCAAAGGGGATGTTGTTGAGATAGTCATGGGTGTTGTCGGCATCGAACGCGCCAAATCCGCCATTTTTCGATTGCAGCCCGACCGTCCATTCATTGCCGCGATCGATCGCCTCATCGTAACCCCCGGCACCGACACCGGCAGGTGCCAGCTTATCGCGCGCGCGATCCATCGCCATCACCACGACGGCGGTGTCGTCGAGATCGGGGTAATGCGCGTTGTTGTACTGAAACGCCCAGCCGCCGGGGCGAATGCCGGGTTTCACCTCTGCCCAGTCGCCGCGCACGTCGGTGACCTGAAGCGGTTTCAGCCACGCGAGTGCGGCCCTCGCGCGCGCCTCATTCGCTTCGCCACCGGCCTCCAGCATCGCGTGCGCAGCGAGCGCGGTGTCCCAGACCGGCGAGACGCAGGGCTGGCAATAGGCCTCGTCGGCCTTCACCACGAGCAGCCTCTCCACGGACCTGCGCGCGATCGCCCGGTGCGGATGATCTTCGGGATAGCCCAGGCAATCGAACATCATCACGCTGTTCGCCATCGCCGGATAGATCGCGCCCAGGCCATCCTCGCCATTGAGCCGTTCGACGACGAAATCGACGCAGGCCTGCATCGCCTTCGCCCTTAATCCCCGGGGCCACAGCGGCTCGACCCGCTTGAGCACGATGTCGAGTCCGCCGAAAAGTATCTGCCAGGATCGTTTCGCGCCCGCCGCCTGGCTTTTCAGCGGCGCTGCCCTTTGGGTGTAGAGTTCATCGACCTTCACCCCCGACGGGTTCTTCGCCACCGGCTGCTTTGCGGCGAGCACGAGCAGCGGCACGATGACCGTACGCGCCCAATAGCTCATTTTCGACAGATGCACCGGGCACCAGCGCGGCAGCAGGATCAGCTCGACCGGCATCGTCGGCACCACCGACCAGCTGCCCGCGCCGAACAGCGCCAGCTGGATGCGCGTGAAGACATTCACCGCCGCCGCGCCGCCCGCCGCGTGGATCGCCGCGCGTGCGCGCGCCATGTGCGGCGCCTGTGGATCGTCGCCGATCATCTTGAGCGCGTAATAAGCCTTCACGCTGGCGGAGGTGTCGAACGCCCCGCCGTGGAACAGCGGCCAGCCATGATGTTCCGCCGACTGGATGCGGCGGAGATAATGGCCGATCTTGCCCTCGAGCACCGGATCGCGCGGTTCGCCCAGATAATGTTTGAGCAGAACGAATTCCGCCGGGATGGTTGCGTCCGCCTCCAGCTCGAATACCCAGTGGCCGTCGTCGCGCTGCGCGCGCGCAAGTGCGTCGGCCGCGCGATCGACGCTGCGGTCGATGGCGTCGTCATCGGTGGGCGTGGCGGCCCGGTTACCCGTCATCATGTGCATCAGCTGCGCGCCATGACGTGTGCGGCGGCCGCCTCGCCCGACCGCAAGGCCCCCTCGATCGTCGCAGGCAGTCCGGTACGGGTCCAGTCGCCCGCCAGCGCGAGGTTGCGCCAGCGCGTCGCGGTACCCGGCCGCCGGGCATCCTGATCGGGGGTCGCGGCAAAGGTGGCGCGCTTTTCCTTGACGATCTGCCATGGCGGCATCGGCGCGTCGATCGCCAGCGCGGCGCAGATATCCGCCCAGAAGCGCGCCGCCAGTGTCGCGCGATCCGGATCGAGCAGGCGGTTGGCATCGCTGACCGTGACCGACAGGCGATCGCCAAAGGCGAACAGCCATTCCGCCGTTCCACCGATCAGTCCCAGCATCGCCGGTGCTCCCGGGGGCGGTGCCATCGCGAAGTGGCCGTTGACGATCGCGCGGAACTGGTCGGGGGCGGACAGGCCGGGCAACAGGTCGGTCGCCACGCCTGCGGGCACTGCCACGACCACCTGATCCGCCGGGCCCAGCCCGACCGGGCCGTCGGCGAAGTCGAGCGCGCTCGCCCGATCGTCGGTCATCGCGATGCCGTGCAGCCGTGCGTTGAAGCGCACGCGCACTCCCCGCCGGTTGAGCGTCGCAAGCGCGGGATCGACGAAGGTTGCGGCAAGGGTGGTCGCGGCGATCCGCGGCTGGCTGGCGCGGCCGCCGCGCGCAAGCGATTCGCGGAGCACGGCCGCCGCGAGGGGTGCGGAAGCTTCCGCGACCGAGGTGTTGAGCGCGGCCACCAGCACCGGATCGATCAGGTGCGACCACAGCCGCCCTTGCGGACGGACCCGCGCCGCGATCACGTCGCCGTCATTGCCGACGAACAGCCGGGCGAGGCCCAGATAGTCGCGTGCGCGCGTGCCCGGCACCCGCCGTGCGGGGTCGAGGATCCACCAGGGCAGCGCGCCCTCATTGGCGGTCACCGTCCAGCGTTCCCCCGACCCGACGTCGTAGAAGTCGTAGGACGCCGCCGCCGGCCCGGTCAGCGTGTCGGCGGCGCCGGTGGCGCAAAGGTAGCGCATCACTGCGCGGTTGCCCGACAGGACGAGGTGATTGCCATTGTCGATCACCCGGTCGAGCAGCGGGTCGTGATAGGACCGGCATCGCCCGCCGGCGTGCGCTGCGCTTTCGTGCACGACGACCTGTCGGCCGTGCGCGCTGATCGCCACCGCCGCACCCAGCCCCGCCAAGCCCGCGCCGATGATGTGCACGACGCCTTCGCTCATCGGAAGACGAGCAGCCTGAGTACCGTTGCGATCAGCCACAGCTTGTTGGTGCGCGGCCGGCGACGCGGCGGAGCCCAGCCGGTTTCCTCCATCCGCCGCAGCAGCCGGGCGTAGGCGATGTCCATCAGCCTGGGCGCGATCAGGTGGCCGCGCGGCTTCGTCGTCAGGATGGCATGGGCGGCGGCGAAATGGCGTCGCGCCTCGGTCGCGACCAACCGTGCGGCAGGGTCGATCCCCGGCGCGGCGGCGACCTGGGCAGGGGTGGTCGGGATAATCCCCGCCGCCGCCAGCGCTTCGCGCGGGAGGTAGACGCGGCCGATCGCGGCATCCTCGTCGATGTCGCGCAGGATGTTGGTCAGTTGCAGCGCGCGGCCCAGATGGTGGGCCAGCATCTGGCCGGGCTCTGCGTCCATCCCGAACGTGCGCACCGAAAGCCGCCCGACCGCGGAGGCGACCCGGTCGCAATAGAGGTCGAGCGTCGCCGCATCGGGCCAGCGGATGTCGGCGTCCACGTCCATCATCATCCCGTCGATGATCGCGTGAAAATCGGCGCGATCAAGCTGGAAACGCACCACCGCCGCGGTGAGCAGTGCGGCGCGTCCGGGCGGCCCCCCGGCATAAAGCGCATCGATGTCGCGTCGCCAAGCCTGCAGCTCGGCAGCGCGCGCAGCCCGGTCGCGGCCCTGATCGTCGGCAATGTCGTCGACCGCGCGGCAAAAGGCGTAGATAGCGTACATCGCCTCGCGCCGCGCCTTCGGCAACACGCGCATCCCCGCATAAAAGGAACTGCGCGCCGCCTGCGCCGCCGGCACCGCGTCGATCGGGGCGATCGCGTTCACCGGCCCAGCACCAGATGGCGGCCGGCGGCGAACAACGCGATCCGCGCCGCGGTCGACTTGCGGTGGTGGACGCGCTGCGCCAGTGGGTCGCGGGTGGACAGAAGGCGGACGAGATCGCGGGCGAGCGCGAGCATCGCGGCGACCTCCGCACCGAGCCGCCGGTCGCGGATCGCGCCCGCAAATCCCGATGCCTGGTCGAGCAGCACATCGCAGCGCCGCGCCAGCGCGACGATCACCGCGCGCAGGGCCGGTGACGCCGTCGGCGCGTCGAGATCCTCGATCCGCGCGCCATGCGCCGCCATCAAGTCGTCGGGCAGGTAGACACGGTCGAGCGCGGCACGGTCGCGCCCGCAATCCTGCAGATGGTTGATGACCTGAAGCGCGGCACACAGCGCGTCGGACTGCGGCCACAAGGTCCGTGCTTCGCCATGCACGTCGAGCATGAACCGCCCGACCGGCATCGCCGACAGCCGGCAATAATCGATCAGGGCGTCCCAGTCGCGGGTGCGCGGCGTGACGCAATCGCGTTCGAATGCGCGCAGCAGGTCGTGCGCATGGTCGAGCGGCACGCCGGTCCCGGCCAATCCGCGGCGCAGCACGAGCGCGGCAGGATCGGCGTCGCTGCGCCCGTCCAGCGTCGCGTGCATGGTCGCGAGCAGAGCGAGCTTTTCCTGCGCAGTCGCGTCCGGATGATCCGCCACGTCGTCGGCGGCGCGCGCAAAGCGATAGAACGCCATCACCGGTGCGCGCACCGCGGGGCGCAGGATCAGCGACGCCACCGGGAAATTCTCGTCGCGATGCCCCTTGCCCGACGCCAGATCGTGCGACGCCAGCATAGCCGGTTCGTGGCCCTGCGCGCCGATCATGGCATCACCGCCTGATGGCGGCCCTTCCACGCGCCGCCGCGACCGCGCGTGAACTGCCAGGCCGAATACAGCGTCGCGCCGGTGTAGAAGGCGGCGATCCCCGGCAAGGCAAGCCCCCAGAGCGGCGAGCAGCGATAGAAGCGCAGCATCGGCAGCAGCGCCAGCGCCATCAGCGTCCAGGCGGCCAGCCCGGCTGCCTGGGCCCATCCCGTTGCGAACAGCGCGAGCGCAGGCGGGGCGACATAGACGATCGCCATGCCGACGACGGTGCCGGCCAGCCACAACGGGCGATAGCCGAGCTGGGCATAGGCCGATCGCGCGATCATCGCCCCGATGTCGCCGAACCCCGGATAGGGGCGGATGCTGCGCGCGCGATCGGTCAGCCCGAGCCAGATCGGTCCCTGGCGCTTCATCAGCGCACCCAGCGCGCAGTCGTCGATCAGCGCGCTGCGGATCGCCGCGATCCCGCCCGCACGCGCCAGCGCGGCACGGTCGACCAGCATGCACCCGCCCGCCGCCCCCGCCACGCGCCGTCGGGGATCGGACACCGCCGCGAACGGATAGAGCAGCTGAAAGAAGAAGACGAAGGCCGGGACCAGCATTCGCTCTGCCAGGCTTTCGCAGCGCAGCCGCGCCATCAGCGAGACGAGCACCCGGCCGTCCTGATGCGCGCGCGCGACCAGACTTGCCAGCGTATCGGGCGCATGGACGATATCGGCATCGGTGAACCAGATGAAGTCGCTGGGTTCATGCGTCGCGGAATGCGCGACGCCCTGCGCCATCGCCGCCAGCTTGCCGGTCCAGCCATTGGCCAGCGGTGCCGCGGTCATCACCGCCAGGCGCGGCGATCCCGCCGCCGCCCGCCGTGCAAGCAGTGCCGTGCCGTCGCTGCTCCCGTCATCGACGACCAGAATGTCGAAGCGCCCGGCATAGCGTTGCGCCACCAGGCTGGCGACCGCTGCGCCGATGCACTCCGCCTCGTCGCGCGCCGGCACGATCGCGGTGACGCTGGGCAGTGTGTCGGGCAGGGGCGGCAAGACGCGGTCGGTTGCCCGCGCCAGCCAGAAGCCGTCGCGTCCGAGCAGCATCGCCAGCCAGATCGCCAGCGCGACGGCTCCCAGAAGGTTCGGCGCGATTGTCATGCGATCATCCCCGCGCCGCGAAACCAGGCGACCGCGTCCTCGATGCCGCGCGCATAGGGCCGCGCGCGATAGCCCAGTTCGGTTTCCGCCTTGGTCGACCGGAAATACATCCTGTCGCCCGCCATTCGCAGCGAATCGCGGGTCAGCATTGGTTCGCGTCCGGTCATCCGGGCCGCGATCTCGCTGGCCACTGCGACGGGATAGAGCGGCGCGCGCGGTAGCGCGACGCTGGGCGGCTTGCGCCCGACCGCGGCGGCGATGGTGGCGAGCAGCGCTTTCAGGCTGACATTCTGGCCGCCCAGAATGTATCGCTCGCCGATCCGGCCATGATCGAATGCGGCTAGATGCCCCGCCGCGACATCGTCGACATGGACCAGGTTCAGCCCGCTGTCGACATAGGCGGGCATCCGGCCCGACGCAGCCGCGACGATGATCCGGCCGGTGGGCGTCGGGCGGACGTCGCGCGGTCCGACCGGGGTCGACGGGTTGACGATGACCGCCGGCAGCCCGTCGCGCGCCACCATCGCCTCGACCAGTCGTTCGGCCTCGACCTTTGAGCGTTTGTAGCTGCCGACGGCCTGATCGGCGGTCGCGGCGGCCTCCTCGTCGACCGGGGCGCCGTCGGCAGACGGCTTCAGCGTGGCGACGCTGCTGGTATAGACGATGCGGTCCACCGCATGCGCGCGCGCGGCCGCCATGACGTTGCGCGTGGTGGTCAGGTTGTTGCGGACGATCTCCCCCGGATCGGCGGCCCAGATGCGATAATCCGCGGCGACGTGGAACACGCCCTCCATCCCGGCCATCGCGGCATCGACCGCCGTGGCGTCGTTGAGGTCGCAGGCCACGATCTCGGCATCGAGTTCGGCGATGTTGGTCCGCGGGCTCGTCGTGCGAACGGCCAACCGCACGCGATCCCCCCGGGCGATCAACGCACGCGCCACCGCCGAACCGACGAAACCGGATGCGCCCGTGACAAGGATTTTTCGCGCCGTCATCGACCCCGATTCTTCCCGTCGCGGACCCCGATTCCATTCGTCGTGAACGACATGCGGACGCGCCGCCCGCGCTGTCGGCACGCGCGCCGCCTGCGCCTGCCGCAAGCGTGCTTTCCTGCTGCCGTCGCCGCCGAAGACTAGACTTCGCGACGGTGCAATGGCAACCGGTGGCGGGTCCGCACAGCCGATGAAAAGGGCGGAAATTGGGGCTTTTTATTGAAATCCTGCTGCTAATGCTCGCGGGTCTCGGGCTGGCCTACACGCTCGTGGCGGCGATGCTGGTGCGCGCCCCGCCCCCGCCCCGAGCGGGGGACGGTCAGGTCGGGATCAGCGTGCTGAAGCCGCTCCATGGTGCCGAGCCCGCCCTCGCCGAGAACCTGCGCACGCTGTTCGCCCAGACCCATGCCGGCGGCCTCCAGTTCGTGTTCGGCACCCGCGACGCGGATGATCCCGCGCTCGGCATCCTCGCCGATGTCCGGCGCGAATTTCCCGACGCCGACGTCGCGTTGGTCGTGGATCCGGCGCGCCACGGGGCCAACAACAAGCTGTCGAACCTGCTCAACATGGCTGGCCGGGTGCGCTATCCGCTGGTCGTCGTCAGCGACAGCGACGTGGCGACGCCGCCCGGGACGCTCGATGCGCTGGCGGCGACGCTCGCCGATCCCGCGGTCGGGATCGTCAGCTGCCTGCATCTCGGGCGCGGCGACAATGGCGGGTGGTCGCGGCTGGCGGCGATGGACATCAGTTATCGGTTCATGCCCAGCGTCATTCTGGGCCAGCGCGCCGGGCTCGCGCATCCCGTGCTCGGCCCGATGATGGCGCTGCGGGCCGACACGCTCGAACGGATCGGCGGCTTCGACCGGTTCAGGGACGTGCTGGCCGACGATTTCGAACTCGGTCGGGCGGTGCGGGCCCTGGGGCTCCGCGTCGCGCTCACCGGGCCCTTCGTTCTCCATGGGTGCAGCGAGGACAGCCTGGCCGCATTGGTCCGGCACGAACTGCGCTGGTCGCGCACGATCTTCACGATCGACCGGCCGGGTTTTGCGGGCAGCCTGATCACCCATGTCCTGCCCAATGCGCTGCTCGCCGCGACGGCGATGGGGTGGAGCGTGCCGGCGGCGGCGCTGGTCGTCGCCGCGCTGGCCGCCCGTTACCTGGTCAAATGGCGGATCGACCGTGTCGCCTGCTTTCGGGCGGCACCCGCCTGGTGGCTTCCCGCACGCGACCTGCTCTCATTTGCCGTGTTTCTTGCTACGTTTTTCACGCGCCGCGTTGATTGGCGCGGGTCACGCTTTAGGGTGACCCGCGACGGCAGGCTGATCCCGACGAGGTCCCGATGACGATGCGCGCGCTTTTCCTTCAGGCTCCGTCGTTTGACGGTTATGACGGCGGCGCGGGCGCCCGCTATCAGATGAAGCGGGAGGTGAAATCCTTCTGGTACCCGACCTGGCTGGCGCAGCCCGCCGCGCTGGTCGAGGGGTCGAAGCTGATCGACGCGCCGGCCCACGACCTGTCGTTCGAGGACATCGCGCCGGAGGCGATGCGCCGCGATCTCGTCGTGCTCCATACCTCGACGCCGTCGTTCCGCCAGGACGTGCGCGCGGCCGAAATGCTGAAGGCGCTCAATCCCGCGCTCAAGATCGGCATGATCGGATCGAAGGTCGCGGTCGAGGCGGAGGGCAGCCTGAAGGCCTCCGATGCGATCGACTTCGTGTGTCGCAACGAATTCGACTTCACGATCAAGGACATCGCCGACGGCATGGACTGGGACCGGGTCGACGGGATCAGCTATCGCGACCGCAACGGCGCGATCGTCCACAATCCCGACCGTGCCGTGCTGACCGATATGGATCAGCTGCCCTTCGTGACGCCGGTCTACAAGCGGGACCTGGTGATCGAGAAATATTATGGCGGCTATCTGAAGCACCCATATGTCAGCTTCTATACCGGGCGGGGGTGCAAATCGCGCTGCACCTTCTGCCTGTGGCCGCAGACGGTGGGCGGGCACAACTACCGCGTCCGTTCGATCGGCCATGTCATCGACGAGGTAAAGTACGTCCTCGGCGCCTTCCCGCAGATGAAGGAATTGTTCTTCGACGACGACACGCTGACCGACAATACCCAGCGCGTCGAGGCGCTTGCGGTCGAACTCGGCAAGCTCGGCGTCACCTGGTCGTGCAATGCCAAGGCGAACGTGCCGTACCGCACGTTGAAGATCATGCGCGACAACGGCCTGCGCTTGCTGCTCGTCGGCTTCGAAAGCGGCAACCAGCAGATCCTCCACAACATCAAAAAGGGGATGCGGGTCGAAGTCGCGCGTCAGTTCGCGAAAGACTGTCGCCAGCTCGGCATCGCCGTCCACGGCACCTTCATCCTGGGTCTGCCGGGCGAAACGCATGAGACGATCCGCGAGACCATGGCCTTTGCGCGCGAGGTCAATCCGCACACCATCCAGGTGTCGCTGGCCGCGCCCTATCCCGGCACCTTCCTGCATCGCCAGGCGACCGAGAATGGCTGGTTCGATTCGTCGGGCGATCTGCTCAACGACGACGGTAACCAGATCGCGCAGCTGAGCTACGATCACCTGTCGGCAGGCGAGATCTTCGACGCGGTCGAGGTCTTCTACAAGAGCTTCTATTTCCGCCCGAGCAAGATCGCCTCGATCGTGGGCGAAATGGTGCGCGACGGCGACATGATGAAGCGGCGGCTGCGTGAAGGAGTCGAATTCTTCCGCTTCCTGCGCGACCGCAAGGAAGCGGCCTGACCCGTCGCGGCCGGGCCGTTCCGACATGAGCCGGGCCAATTGGGCGCTGCTCGCCGCCGTTGGCGTGACCATGCTCGGCCTGGCGGTCACGCTGGCACTGATCGGCGCGGTCGGCGCGCGTGACGTGCTGGCGGTGCTGGCGCGGATCGGCGCCGTCCCTTTCCTCGTCTACGCCGCCTACACGCTGTTCATCCTCTCAGTGCTCGGCCTGGCGTGGCAGGTGCTGACCCCCGGCCTGCCCGTCGCCACCTTCGTCTGGGCGCGGACGCTGCGCGAGGCGGCGACCAACTTGCTGCCCTTTTCGCAATTCGGCGGGATCGTCGTCGGGCTGCGCGTCCTGGTGGCCGGGCGCGTGCCCCAGCCGGTCGCCTATGCGTCCCAGGTCGCGGACCAGACCGCCGAACTGGCCGCGCAGCTGGTCTACACGCTCTATGGCGTCGCCGCGCTGCTGCTCGTCCTCAACGGGGCGGGCGGCGGCGGCGACGTGCGCCGGCTCGCGCTGGTCGGGCTGGCGGCCAGCGTCGCGATCATCCTGGCGTTCGCGTTCGCGCAGCGGCCGATGCTCGCGCTGGCCGCACGGATCGGCGGCGCGATGCTGCCGGGATCGGCGGCGACCCTGATCGAGGTGCGCGCCCGGCTCGATGCGATCTATGCGCGGCGCGGGCGGCTGATCGCGTGCTTCCTGCTCCACCTTCTCGCCTGGGTGGCGAGCGGGGCGGGCGCGGCGATCGTCCTCGACTTTATCGGGATCGAGATCTCGCTGCATGCGGTGATCGTCATCGAAAGCCTGATCTTCACGCTGCGCACCGCCGCCTTCCTCATCCCCGGCGGGGTCGGGGTGCAGGAGGGGGCTTACGTCCTGATCGGCCCGCTGTTCGGCCTGCCGCCGGAGGCAGCACTCGCGCTGTCGCTTGCCAAGCGTGCCCGCGACCTGATCGTCGATGTCCCCGCGCTTCTTGTTTGGCAGCTGGGCGAGTTGCGCTCGGTCGCGGCACGTCGCGAGCGGTAGCGGCCCGACCCCGGGCGGGCGCTTGGTCGATTATTGTCAAAAAGCGATGACAAACCGCAAGTCCCGTGCGGTTGACATGGACTTGCCGGGCTCGGTTTCGGTAGCTTTCGGCATTCCGGCAGGCCGCGTCGCCGCCGGGTCAAGGACGAATGCGGAGAAGTCGTCATGCCGACCACGCCCGACACGCCGTTGCTGGATACGGTTGCCACGCCCGAGGATCTTCGCAGGCTGAAGCCTGGCCAGTTGCGCCAGTTGGCGGACGAGCTGCGATCGGAGGTGATTTCGGCGGTGGGGGTGACGG